>CACYPF010000007.1 GCA_902776195.1 uncultured Prevotellaceae bacterium
TGAAAGCTTGCTTTCATAAAGGGTTTCAGGCGATAATAAACCTTTATTCGTCAGAATAAAAAGAAGTCTGAAAGACTTATCATAAAAATAAGATCTGTGAGATCCGTGAGATCTGTGTGACTTTTTAATGGGATCGCATATGAAAGATGCCGATGACCATACGTATCATCGGCATCCTGATTGTTAGAGGTCCTTGTATTCCGCAACATCGAAACACGGACAGGCTTTCTTGACCCAGGGAAGGTCACGGTGACCGATAATCTCCGCACCAGGATAGTCAGCACGCAGACTGTAGAGCAGGGCGAGGAGCGTACGCTTCTGGGCTGGTGTCCGGGTGTCAGCCGGTTTGCCTTTCTCGTCCAGTCCGCCCTCATAGCAGATCCCGATACTGTTCTTGTTGTAGTGACGGGCATGGGCTCCCGGTACAGCCTCGGGACGGGTGATATGCAACTGTCCGTCCTTGGTGACGTAGTAGTGGTAACCGATACCGTTGAAACCTCGTGCCCTGTGGCACACCTCCAGTGCCTCCACTGGGAAATCACTGTTGCAGCGTGTAGCACTGCAGTGTATCACTATCAGATCAATCTGTCTCATGGCAATATGCAGCTTTGTACTAAGAACGTAGAACTGATAGCGGTAAGGATTGTCACGAGAATCTGGATAATTTGTTTAATCGTATTCTTTTTCATATTATAAACTCCATGAATTTGTTTGTTAAATACCGTTGTTTAAAATGTCACACAGATCTCACAGATCTCACAGATTTTGATGGCTGTAGCTGTAACTGCTGCCGCAGTTTCGTTGTGCTGTATGCGGTTCTGCGTCTAAGCAAGCTTAGCCTCAGCCCCACCTCCATCGCAACACAAAACCATTTCATGCTTTTGTTCCATCTGCAGCCATTCCACAGATTCAATGGTTGTAGCTGTAACTGCTATCGCAGTTTCGTTGTGCTGTATGTGGTTCTGCGTCTAAGCAAGCTTAGCCTCAGTCCCGCCTCCATCGCAACACAAAACAATTTCATGTTTTTGTTCCATCTACAGCCATCCCACAGATTTTTTTGTTCCTCCGTTCTTTCCAACGGTATCCCTCCCTTCCCTCTAGTTTCCCAGAGGGACAGTCAGAGGAGATGAATCCGTGGTATATTTTTATGATGTTTGTTATTGTCGGGAACCCGTTGAAAGCTTGCTTTCATAAAGGGTTTCAGGCGATAATAAACCTTTATTCGTGGGATCTGTGAGATCTGTGTGACAATAAATCACTAATTGCCGGCAGGCTCAGCAGGTTGCTCGGGCTCCTCCTTCTTCGTCTTGGTGATGATGAGATCCTTCGCATTCTTGAAGTCGGCACGCTTCTTCAGCGTCTTCGACGACAAGTCGTTGATGTCCTGACGGTTAGGACGGAAGCGCAGGAACAGACCCTTGATGTTCGTGCCGAGGTTGTAGTCCTCCTCCTTGTCGGCACCAGTGCTCTTGATGGCGAGGTAGAACGTGCCCAGCTCACCGAACTGCACCTTCTTACCCTCCATGAGTTGTTCCAGGATACAGTTCTGCAACTTGTTGGCGACACCGAGGCATACATCCTCACCATAGACGCTGTTGTGCTCTGACATGTGTTTGCACAGTTCACTGTACGTCATGGTCTTGGTGGTGACGACACGACCGAAGTGTTTGCCGAAGGCATTAGAACGTATGTTTTTGTTTTCTCGAATTTTGATTAATACTGGCATAATTTTTTAATTTTTAGAGTTTAACATTTAATGATGAGAGTTGGCTACCGCGCGACTTGCTTCCTCTCGTTATCAAGTACAAAGTTACAACATTCCGTAACCCTGGTTTCCACTTCTTGCTCATTCTTGCCTATTTTTTCCTATTTTTTCCCTTTTTTTGTCGATATTAATGCCGTAATTCTTTACAATCCACTCACAGACAATAGGTGGAAGGGAACAACCTTTTTCCATACCCATACTCTCCAGTTCCTCCTGATGCCTCTCTGTCCACTTACGCAGTGTATGGGTGGATACTCCGGCATAATATGCTAACTCTTCTCTTGTTAATGTCTTCATATTTTCTACAATGTTAAAATAAAATAATAAATGGTCTTTTTTTACCCGGTTAAGGGCTTTATCCGACCTGAATAAGGGCTTTATTTAATTCAAATGGAGCCTCTTTTCACACCGTTTAAAGCCTTTATTTACAGCAGGTTATGTCGAAAATGTGATTTAGTGATTCTATAATACGCAAAGTATATATATATAGCAATAAAATAAAAAATGTTAAATTTATTTTTTGATAACATATAGGGTTTGTGAAAACTACAATCACTAAATCACACTTTTCTTAGAATGGGGCTTCAAGTTGTTCATTATCAGATAGATAGTGTTGCACCTCGTTAAGCCCGATTTCGACGACATAATAATAGTCGCCGTCTCTGTGGTGTTTCCATTTGAATCCCATCTTCCGCATGATGTTAGCGATCTTCCGGGCAGAGATCTGGCTGCTCAGATGTCCGCCACCGAGGAAGACGGAGATCATCGACGCGTTCATCTTTTTCGGAACCTCACCGTTCTTCGGTTTCCGCAGCCGGTGACTGATCAGCTGTTCCTCGATGCTGGCGAGCCGGAAGGGTTCGTTGAGCCGTTCCACCCGCTGCTCCTCTTCCTTGTCAAACCAGAACTGGAAACCGTGCATGTACTCGTCCCGCAACTGGGCATAGAGCTGATCGTAGTCCAGGTTCCATTGTCGCGGGTCATCGATATGGCTCACCTTGAAGCACAGCCATCGGCGGTTACCTGTCAGGTCGGTCAGGAAGCGCTGCTCGTTGCCGGAGGCACAGAAGGATGCGAGGCGTGCTTTCTGTTTGCGAAAGAGGGCGTAGGGTCGCCGCTCGTTGATGCTCTCTGCCGTCACCAGTGCTTTCAGCTCAGCCATCTGCCGTCCCTCTGTCGCCTCTATCTCCTCAATCTCCACCAGACAGTTCTCCGCGATGGCGAGCTTGTCGTCCTTGGCGGAGAACGAGTTATGGGCATTCTCCCAGAAATAGCCACGGAGAGGAGTCGGCAGCAGGTGACGGAAGAAGGTCGACTTATAGATGCCCTGTTCACCGATCAGGGTGAGTACCTGGTGATTCGCCAGTCTGTCGTCGAGCCAGGTGGCTACCATGGCGACGAGCCATTTGTGGAGTGCCCACTCGATATCCCGCTGTGCCCCTTCCGCTGTCTGATGGTCTGCGACGGGTTCTGCCACGAGGTGGGAGGCGAGTTCATGGACACGGTCTGTCCCGTCCCATGCCGCCAGTTGGCTGATATACTCACGGACAGGGTGGGAGAGGATGGAGAAGTCGCTGTTCAGTACGCTGAGCACATCTTTCGTCAGTACACGTTTTCCCGTGTCTGCCTCCATCTGGCATCTCATGCTCTCCACCACCCGGTCCGTGATTAACTCGTATTCCTCATTAACCTTTAACCTTTCATCTTTCACCTTTAACCGTCTATACATCGTCTGGTCTGTCACGACATTATAGCACACCTGACAGCGTTCGCTGAGCCAGGTGCGGATCTCCGTCGTCGACAGCAGGGAGTTCTTGCGTCCTTTTCCTGGAGCATTATTCAGTTTCCAGGTACCATGCAGCGCCTTGTTCTTGTAGCGGTGGTGGATGACATCGTTACGCTCCTTGTCGGGCAGGTCGCCCCATTGCTGTGCCGCCCATTCCTTCAGCTCCTCCTCACTGGTGCCAAAACGGTTGAAGAGGTAGGTGGCATGCAGGATGAAGTCGTGGCGGTAGTGCTCCGCATAGAACCGCTGCTGGTTGTTGAGCATCCGTTCGATAACGGTCCATGCCTGTTCCACATTGGCATGGTGGGTGTTGGGGTCGTAATCTTTCCGTGGTCTTCCCCGTTCTTCCGCATTGTTCGTCATACTCTCCGTCAGGAACTCCTCGTCGGAGATGACAAACGACTTACTGTCGGGCTGGTAGTACACCTCCTCGTCATGGGCAAGACCGGAGAGCCGTACGGCATCGCCACATGCCCTGTCATACTCGCATCCCGTCAGTGCCTGATAGTACTCATTGCCTTTCTTGAAGGCGGCAGGATACGCCTCACAGTTAACGGGGTGGTGCCCCTCCCTCTCATAACGGTAGATGATGCGGAACCCCTGCCCGCTGATCGTCTGGTAGCATAGGAACGTATGCGGGTCCTGACAGATCTTTCTCCTGATCTCCTCCCGCTCTTGCTCTCTCCCTAAACAGGAGGAGTTAGAGGGGGTCATGTCAATATCACACAGGGCGAATCCCGTGGCATACACCACGTCGGGCAGTTGCCGTCCGTAGGACTTGAAGACAACACCGACGCTGAAGGCAGGCATCGCCTTCTCCTTGACCTCTTTCTTTGCCGTCTCACGACTCACATTCTGAGCCATCTGGCGGTAGAGGGCGGTCTTCTTGGCAATACCATCGTCATACTTGATGAGTCTGACGATCTCATCGACATCCACGATTTTGCTTTCGGTAGCTCTCAGACTTCCGAAAGCGCTGAACTTTACATTCTCTTCCATAAGTTAGTAGAAACCATTGAGTAAAATAAATTGACGGACAAACAGATTACTCTCTGGCTTCCTCACAGAGGAACAGTTCCTCGTTTCTGTCGATCTCGTCCCATAGTCTCTCTCCGTATCCTGTCCAGAAATCCAGGAATTCTTTCTTGCTCTTTCTCATGGCGATGGCACCGACCAGCTCAGCATAGTGTTCCTTACTCAGCTTGTCGGCTCTCTCCCGTAAGAAATAGCTTCCGTGGATGTTGAATTCCTGACGGAGACCGTACTGTAGTCCTTTCTCTCTCTCCCCTCCGATCTGCTCCAGAAGGCATCTTGCCATCAGCGTGGCAACTTCATTTTTTCTTACTTTTGTCTTGTTCATATTGCGTATTTAGTTGATAACAACTATTTTCTTGGTGTAAAATTAGTTGGTTTTTTCTGCTACGTTGTACAATCCCATAGCGTTGTACAGCCTTTAAAATAATACCCTTCCGTTAACAAAATTTATACGTTTCACCTCCCACTTCCGCTGATTTGACGCTAAAACATTAATTTTTCAAATTTCATGAGTCAATTATCAATTAAATTTCGTACCTTTGCACCGTTATAGGAAACCGGACCTATTGAATCTACGGGACTACGTCCCTCGTGTAGAGGTGGTAACTCGTTGACCTATATCCTTTTAGGAACTATTAACCTCCCTTCACCGCCATGGAAAAGCAACGGCAGTGAAGGAAGGGTAAAACGTATCCAAAGGATAAGTCACCACCCCTCTCTCACCTCTCACCTCTTACCACTCACCTCTAAACGTTGAGTATGTGAAACATGCGAAACTTAAATGGAAGTAATAAAAACAAGTATTGAAGGAGTATTGATCCTCGAACCGAAGGTCTTTGAGGATTCCCGTGGTTATTTCTTCGAGTCCTTCTCCCAGCGGGAGTTTGACGAGAAGGTAGCCCCTATCCTCGGACATACGGTAACCTTCGTCCAGGACAACGAGAGTATGTCATCCTACGGAGTAATGCGAGGATTGCATTTCCAGCGTCCTCCGTTTACCCAGAGTAAATTAGTGTGCTGTGTCAAAGGAGCCGTCCTTGATGTTGCTGTGGATATCCGTAAGGGTAGTCCGACATACGGTCAGCATGTCGCAGTGGAGCTGACAGAGGATAACCACCGGCAGTTCTTTATTTCCAAAGGCTTTGCCCCCTGGGTATCGACTGGCACATCCCCACTGCCCATGCCATCCTCAGTGACAAAGACACCAAGCACCCCTTGCTCCGTGACTTCATCACCCCATTTTAAATATTTGTATCTTTGCACCGAGTAAATAAGCTTATGATGACAACGGTTACAAATCATACACAAAGTTCGTCCCAGAATACAAAAGCCACTTCTATTCGTAATAGGGTAATGGCTAATACCATGTCTGTGGACGAATACTTCGATGAACTGATAGACCAGGTGCGCGAGGATTATGCAAATCTATGAGGTTCGAATCAGTCATGGAGCTCGTGCAGACATGGCAGAATTGCGTAAGTTTTATTTATGGAATTAACGAATCAATTGAAACTGAAAGTGTGGGAAAAAGCCCAAATTGTTGATGGCTTTAATCCTGATATGTACCGCAAAGACCCATGTGGAGCATGGATAGTTTGGGATAAATATGGCATCCAAGATAATATTTATGGTTGGGAAATTGATCATATTTTTCCAAAGTCAAAACTTGAGGATATGGGATTTAGCACCTCGTTGATAGATGATATACGTAATTTGAGACCAATGCAGCATAATAACAATGCGAGTAAGAGTTTAGACTATCCTTCCTATATGGCTGTAGTAACTTCTGATGGCAATAAGAATATATTCAAAGAGACATCACTGACGGTGAATGAAGCTACTCGTATCATTTTGGAACAATTGTACAAACGTTGATATTTTGGGATATGCTGACAAGAATTAAAATAAAGAATTTGTTTAATGTCTATGACTACAATATAGATTTGACAAATGCGGATGGTTCTACTGTAAAGTTTATTACAGCACCAAATGGTTATGGTAAGACGACTATCTTAGACTTTATAGATGCCTCGATGAAACAGTCATACGAGATATTATTCGAGGTGCCATTCAGTCAGTTTGTCCTATATTATGACGAGACTGCTGCCGATGTTGAATATTTGTATTCAGTTACTCGCGAGGATGAAAAGTCAAATGCTGTTGATACGGATTTGGTCCAGACGCTTAGTAGTAAATTATTAGTACGCTTATTGCGTATATATGATGGTAAAGAAACATTAATAGAAGAGTTTTCAGTCTTTCATTCTACTGATGGTAAAACCGTTATTAAAGGTAACACTGGGAACACCAAACTTTTTTTTGAGCCGCGAACTTGTTATTATCTTAATGATCACCGTCTTTTAAGTATTAAGTTAACGACAAATGATGACAGCCTGATAATAGAAGATCAAGCCAGAGCTATAGAGCGATTAAATCCCTATCCTAAAGAATTAAAGGATATTCTTGCATCGCCAGAGTTAAGCAAACAATATGAATCTCGTATCACTTGTTTTCGTGATATTATTGCTCGGTGTGAGTTCGCTAACAAGCGTCTTGAGATAGACAAACGTTTCGGGTTCCGTTTTGTGGCTACTGATAAGCTGCATACCATTTTGTTTCTTGACCAACTATCTTCAGGGGAAAAACAAATTCTTATTCAGGTTTTTGAATTGCTATTTCGTGCAGACTCTGGTATGTTAGTTATGATAGATGAACCTGAATTGTCCTTGCATATGATGTGGCAGATGAATTACCTGAAGAACCTATCACAAATTTCGCAGTTACGTGGTTTCCAGTGTATAGTAGCCACCCATTCACCTCAGGTGTTCAATAGCCTGTGGTCTAAGAGTGTGGATTTGTTTTCAATTTCGAATAAGGATTAGATGTTGCAGTCTTTAAAAGATGCTTTTCACGAGCCCTCAGGTACAAAATCATCTATTCTCCAGGCGATGATGTCGCCTGCCGGGCTACGAGTTGTTTGGGTGGTAGTGGAAGCTGAAGAGGATGTTAAAGTCTACGAGAAGTTCATGTGTGAAGACTCGACGATAGTGAAGACTTCTGAGAGTGAGACAGGTCGTAGAGGTTATGCTAATGTGGAAATCATTGTTAGCGAGATAAAGGAAGAGGTTCCTGTGGCTCATATCATAGGGATTCGAGATGCAGACTATTCGCGTTACAAAGGAGACGATAATGTGCCAGTGAACATTTTCTTGACTGACCGTCGTGATTTGGAAATGATGCTGTTGGAAGCAGAAACGGTGAAACAGGAGCTACGTGTTTGGGTACCGGTCTTTGATGAAGCATTTGCCAAGTGTATTCCAGTATGCCGCTATTTTGGATACCTGCGTATTTATAATGAGGTCGCTGATTTGTCTGTGACATTTCATAAGCAATTGACTCCGAACAAATATTGGGATTATCAGCAACAGACCATCAAGGATAGTTGGGAGCTGGATTGTACGACCCGGTTTGTTGAACTTTCCGAAGGTCGTTGCACATCCACTGACGTTAAGACATTCATAACTACACAGAAATTGCTGGAAGAGAATCTTTATGATGTGTGCCGTGGCCATGATTTTCTCAATCTATTGTCGCTGACCCTCATAGATGTACAGAGATATTCTGTAGAAAACATGATGGCTCAAATGATTAAAGCCTATAGTAAAGAAGATTTCAAAGCAACACGGTTATATGCAAGCATACAAGCATGGCAAACTGCTGAATGTGTAACGGCATTAATAGCATAATAAGCAATGGAGCAAATAATGCAGAGACAAATGCATAAGCGTTTCAACATGACGTATTGCGACCATGGGCAATTCTGACAAGCAAAGGAAGCGGAAATAACATCAGCATAGGGAACGAGACCTACGTAATCTTGAACTATTTCAGCACAATCGTGCTATAACCTGAAAACCTGCGCTCGACCTTTGGTCGCTCATTCGAGCTTGCGAGTCTTGAGAATCTTGAACCTCGCAGCTTTGCTGCCCTGAATCCTGAAACCAGCGAATACGCATTATGAGCAAAGTCCAGCGTTTCGAAGACTTGACCATCTTCCAGATGGCTCGTGACCTCTGTAAGGATGTATATGCAATCACCAAAGACGGCGAATTCCATAAGGACACGAGGTTTGTTCAGCAAATCCATGCAGCCGCTGGCTCAATTATGGATAATATAGCTGAAGGCTACGAACGTGATGGCAACAAGGAATTCATCAACTTCCTGTATATTGCAAAAGGCTCCTGTGGCGAAGTTCGCAGCCAAATCATCAGAGCCACTGATGTCGGTTTCATTGATAAGGACACGGCCAAGAAACTATACAATGATAGCCTCAATCTGAGCAAAGCAATAAGCAAGTTCATCACTTCCCTCAAAGGAAGTTCCATCACAGGCTTAAAACACCTGAAACTTGAATCTTGAATCTTGAAACCATTTCACTTGAAACCTGAATCTTGAAACTTGAAACCAATATAATATGAACATAATAAAAACCGCCATTGATGGCGTATTGATCCTCGAACCGAAGGTCTTTGAGGATTCCCGTGGTTATTTCTTCGAGTCCTTCTCCCAGCGGGAGTTCGACGAGAAGGTAGCCCCCATCCTCGGACATACGGTAACCTTTGTCCAGGACAACGAGAGTATGTCCCGGTATGGTGTGATGCGTGGACTCCATTTCCAGCGTCCCCCATATACCCAGAGCAAGCTCATGCGCTGTGTCAAGGGAGCCGTCCTCGATGTCGCAGTGGATATCCGTAAGGGTAGTCCGACATACGGTCAGCATGTCGCAGTGGAGCTGACAGAGGATAACCACCGGCAGTTCTTTATTTCCAAAGGCTTTGCCCTCCCTGGGTATCGACTGGCACATCCCCACTGCCCATGCCATCCTCAGTGACAAAGACACCAAGCACCCCTTGCTCCGTGACTTTGTCACCCCATTTTAAATAGAGGAGTATCCACGGTTAATAATGTTGGGTATTGGCTCAGATCAGGTCATGATGCAGCGGAACTACAAAATTTCAGGAGATTCGGAAGAGGGTGTTTATAATTCTATTGAAAAGAATATTGATACAATAACTTTAGCAGTAAAGGAGATTAATCCTGAATTTAGAAATTCCACCCGTGTACATAGAGAGGCTGTATTAGCGCTTGACGCAGAATTAGCCTCAAGTAGATGGAAAAAAGCAACAAAGGAGTTCGCAAATTTCGCTTTTTCTCTATTTAAGGGTGCATTGTAATATTTATTATTTCCAAAGTAAAAAGATAAGTGAGTTGTCCCAATCGATAAGGAGTATAATATGGGCATAAAGCGGATTTTTAATTTTATCTGGTCTGATAGTGGTAACAGGAAGTTCACATTATCGAGTGAAGATGACGCAACATTTGTCTTATCATATATACAATAAATAGATGTTATTATTTTTTTCAAATATAAAAGATTTGATTCGAAATAATATTAAGATTGTCCAAAATACTGGATACCTTACGATTATTGAATGCATTCGTCTAATCCTTCCATTTGTAGCTCTTCCATATATTGTTCATACGATAGGCATGGAGCGATATGGAATGGTTGCATTCGCACATACGGTGATAAACTATTTTAATATTTTCATCAATTTTGGTCTTAATATTTATTCTGTAAAAGAGGTCGCTTTATTGAAAGAGAATAAACAAGAACTTGATGTTTTCGTTACTTCAGTCCTTGTTATAAAGTTAATGCTCCTTTTATTGTCTTTTGTCATCCTGATTTCTTGTATAGTGTTTATACCAATTATGGCCGAACATAAGGATCTTATGTTGTTTTCATTTCTTGTCTGTTTTTATGAGTTGTTTTTCCCTGTGTGGTATTTTCAAGGAATAGAGAAAATGAAGTATATAACATTGGTAAGCTCCTCTTCAATATTATTGTATACACTATCTGTTTTTGTTTTTATACACAATCAGACTGATTATATATTTGTCCCTTTATTGCAATCTCTTAGTAGTGTAATAGCTGGTTTAGTGGCTTTTTATTTTTTGATAAAAAAAGAGGGTGTAAGGATAAGTATTCCACCATTTGGGCGTATTCTTATGGTTTTTAAAAATGCTATACCATTCTTCTTCTCTAGAGTATCTGTAGTGTTTAACGCAAATTTTGCGAAATTGATCAGTGGATTATTTTTATCTATGGAGAGTGTCGCAGCATTTGATATTGCGCAAAAGATTTCTCAGTTTGTTTTAATTCCGGTAGAAATGTTTAACCAAGCCACCTATCCTCATATTGCCCGGACCAGGAATAAGCTATTTGTAACAAAATACCTGTTTTTTAGTGCAATGTTAGGACTTATGTTAAGTATAGTTTTGTTCTTTATTGCACCATTACTTATTAATTTTTTTACTAATGAAAATGTTAATGAGGCAACCACAATTCTTCGAGTGCTTTGTCTCTACACTTTTTCGGACACGATAACGATAGGTTTAGGTGCTTGCACTTTAATCGCATTTGGTTTCCCAAAACCATTTAATGAAAGTGTGATTTGTTCAACCTTCTTTCTTTCTTTCATATATTTACTTATATATATCTTTGAACTATTCAATACAACAAGTTTTGCTTTTGCATTATTCTTGACAAGTCTTTTTGTTTTGTTATATCGTTTGTATTTCTGTATTAAGAATGATATTCTTCAATTTGGAATTAAAATAACGTTATGATATACTTTATAGTACTATTTTTACTTCTGATATTAACTGTCCGTTATGATATTAACGGAAAGGAGAAATATCGTGATCAGTGGTATAATGCTGTACTGATTATTTTAATATTGATTGCAGGACTTCGATTTCGATTGGGGGAAGATACGATAAATTATTTGTACATGTTTTATCATGAAACTCCAGACCTTCTCGATTTTGATGTAGATATAATTTTATCTGGAAAACAGCCACCATTATGGTTTCTTTTAAATTCTATCGTGAAAACCTTTGGGGGTAGATTTTTTATAATTCAGTTAATTCATGCTGCGATTTTGAATACTTTGATGCTGAAATATTTTAAGAAGCATAGTATATATCCTTTTGCATGCACTACGTTATATTTCCTATGGAGATATCAGTGGTTTAGTATGGTAATTATGAAAGCTTCAATCGCTCTTTCCATAATATTATTTGCAAATGATTATTTTTTAGAAAAAAAATATGTTAAAGGTTTTATTTTAGTTCTATTGGCTACTGGATTTCATCAATCGTCATTATTGTTTATGATAGTTCCTTTTTTGACTTTTCTTAGGTTTAATAGAGTTGGGATAGTTTTGCTTATTGCTTCATATTTCATGGGTGTTTTTATACAGAGCAAGTTAGGTGATGTTTTCACTTTGTTTGAAATAGCTGATGGCGTGTCAAACAAACTTGATGCTTATATGGATGGTGGCTATATGGCTCAGCATGCTAATATTAAGTATTTTATTGTTAATGTTTTCCCAATCATTTTTTACTCTATTTTATCTATAGCCTTTTTAAAACGTAATTGTAAGAATGCGCATATATTAAGTTTGGAACCGTTTCTTATGATTACTTTATTGTTTCAAATGATGCAGTTCAATATAAATATGATGTATAGATATATATATGCATTTACTCCCTATTTTATTCTTTTTTTTGTTCATTTTTTAATGGAATATTCAAAGAATAGTAAGATATTGGAAAAATCTTTGTCATATGTAAGGTCTGTAACGATTTTATTTCCTCTATTTGTGTCTATTGCATATGCGTGGCCATTAATACAGCCTAACTTTTATCCATATTCGACGGTAATTGAAAGGAGTATAGATGATAATAGGGAAAGGTATTATATGGGATTTCTATTTTATTATAATTTGGATGTTAATGAATATTGATTTTATTTGAAAATTAATTTTGTTAATTGGTAATTTGTACAAATGAATATAGCAGTTGTTTTTGCAGGAGGTTCTGGGAGACGCATGCATACTAAGTCGCGTCCTAAACAGTTCTTGGAGTATCAGGGGAAGCCAATTATTATTTACACATTGGAATTGTTTGATAATCATCCAATGATTGATGGGATAGTGGTGGCGTGTGTGGAGGAATGGATACCATTCTTAGAAAAGATGCTTAAAAAGTTTGAGATCACCAAAGTAAAAAAGATAATCCCAGGAGGGAAAACAGGACAGGACTCTATCTTCAAAGGTCTGGTGGTTGCTGAGGAAATTGCAAATGGGCAGGATGATATTGTGTTGATCCACGATGGGGTGCGTCCGCTGATAACAGAGCAGACTATTACGGACAATATTGAGATGGTACGTAAGGAGGGTAGTTGTATTACCTGTGTCCCTGCTACAGAGACTTTTATCGTTACGCAATCTGATGGAAGTTTGGAAATACCAACTCGTGCAGATTCTCTGATTGCGCGTGCTCCTCAGAGTTTTTATTTAAGGGATATACTCTCTGCTCATCGGCAAGCGAGGAAAGAGGATAAACATGATTTTATTGATAGTTGTTCTATGATGCACTATTATGGGCATAAGTTAGGTAGGATAATTGGTCCTATGGAGAATATTAAGATTACGACTCCTACTGACTACTTTGTTTTCAAGGCAATGGTTGAGGTACACGAGAATCAACAAATTTTTGGTTTCTGATGAATAAGCAGATCTTAATAGATGATGTAAATGCTTTCGCAGAGATTTTTGAATTCAGTGAATCGCTACGTAACAAGACATTCTTGATAACGGGAGCTACGGGTCTTATAGGCTCAGTGATGGTCAAATGTCTATTAGCACTCAATAGGAAATGGGTGCTCGGAATAAAAGTTATTGCTGTTGTAAGGGACTTAGATAAGGCAAAGACGGTATTCGCAGATGAATTCGCGGAGATAGAATTTAGGAAACTTAATCTAAATGATATTACACTTTCGGTTATTGGTGCTGATGTGGATTATATAGTTCATCTTGCAAGCCCAACAGCATCAAAATATTTTGTAGAACATCCTGTGGAGACCCTTCGTACAGCTCTTGAAGGCACTACTGCTGTTTTGGAATATGCCAAGAATGCAGATATAATGGGTATGGTCTATGCATCATCACTTGAAGTCTACGGCAGCAACGATACTGATGAATGGCTGGATGAGAATTTTCAGGGATATGTGAATCCTGTTGAAGCAAGAAGTTCTTATAATATGGGAAAAAGAGCCTCAGAGTGTCTATGTCATGCATACGCAGAGGAATATGGAGTACCTGTTATGATGGCACGTTTTACACAGGTCTTTGGTGCAGGCATATCTGAATCGGAGAATAGAGTTTTTGCCCAGTTTGCAAGAAGTGTTATTCAAGGAAGTGACATTGAAATTCATACAGAAGGGTTATCTGCTAAGCCATATTGCTATACGACAGATGCCGTTTCTGCTGTTTTATATATGCTTTTAAAGGGGCAAAAAGGAGAAGCATATAATGTGGCTAATAAAGATTCGTATATCTCTATCCGTGATATGGCAAATATGTTAAGGGATTATTTAAACTCAAATATTTCTGTTGCAATATGTCCCAAAGAGGATCAAGGTTATGCACCTCAGACAAAATTAAAGTTAAACACAAAAAAGATTGAGGCATTAGGGTGGCAACCCCATTGTAGTCTGCATCAAATGTTTTTACGCCTCGTTCTATATATGAAAGACTAAATTTAAATAAATGTTGATATATGAGATCGATGACATTAGAGGATGTACACCATGTTTTATATGAAATCTTGGTTGATGTCCATGAGTTTTGTGTACAAAACGATATAAAGTATTCTTTAGGTGGTGGTACACTATTAGGTTCTATACGGCACAATGGTTTTATACCTTGGGATGATGATATTGACATTCAGATGTCACGTCCAGAGTATGAACGATTTATACATAGTTATAAGTCTCGACGAGGATACAAGTTGTTTTCAAGAGAAATAAGAGGTTGTGAGGATGTTGGTGTAGCGTTTGCGAGAGTTTGTGAAATGGAACGTACTTTCGTGAATACAGGATTGACTCCATGGCAAAAAGGTGTGACTGGAGTATGGATTGATATTATGCCAATTGACGGTGCTCCTGATGACGAGCAATTAGCAAGAAGGAAAATAAAGAAGATGATTTTTTGGTGGCATTTGACATCAATATCTCGTGCAAGGCTTCCTATACCATTGTCTTCTGCAAAAAACTTTAAAATGAAAGTTGTCCTTATTGTCAAGAAATGTTTGTCTATACTAATTCCTTCAAATATCATTGATAGGTATATTAAAATGTGCCAAGAGTATCCATTTGAATCGAGTTCTTATCTTGCCAATTATACAACAATGCAAAATGGTTTTAGAGAATGGCAGCCTAAGAAATCAATGGATAAAATGGTTCTTCACAAGTTTGAGGATGGCTATTTTTATATAATGGAGGACTATAAAATTAGTTTATCGAGTTTATATGGAGATTTTATGAAATTACCACCAGTCGAGAAAAGAGTTTCTCGTGATGTGAATTGCTTTTTTTGGAAATCTTAAATAATTGAATAATTATGTTAAATTTTACGGTAGGACCTGTTATGTCAAGTGAGTCAGTTAGGGCTATTGGTGCAGAACAGGTTCCATATTTCAGAACTGCAGAATTCTCAGAGCTGATGTTTGAGAATGAAGCGTTGATGAAAAAATTCGCTAAGGCATCAGATGATTCGCGTGTGGTATTTATTACTGGTTCAAGTTCTGCTGGTATGGAAACTGCCATTATGAATACGTTAACTCCTAACGATAAAGCGATAGTTGTTAATGGTGGCAGTTTTGGACAAAGATTTGTCGAACTTCTCCAACTTCACGAAATACCATTTACTGAGATTAAGTTAGAGCCTGGAAAAGCATTGAAGCCTGAGCATCTGGCAGGATTGGATGGACAAGGTTATACAACATTCCTTGTCAATAAGCATGAAACATCCACAGGTGTTCACTATGATATTGATATGATTAGTGACTTCTGCAAACGCAATGACTTGTTCCTGATAGTTGACAGTGTTAGTACATTCCTTACAGACCCGTTTGACATGAAGAAACTGGGAGTCGACATCATGATTACTGGCTCGCAGAAAGCTTTGGCATGCCCTCCAGGTATATCTGTCCTTGTTCTTTCGCCTCGTGCATTGGCAAGAGTGGAATCAACAAAATGTAAATGTCAGTATCTTGACTTGCAAATAGCACTGAAGAATGCAGAACGTGGTCAGACCCCATGGACACCTGCTGTGGGTATATTGCGTCAAATCAATGTGCGATTGAAAGAGATTGATGCCAATGGTGGCGTGGAGGCTGAAATCGCCCGTACGGCAGAGTTGGCAAATTATTTCCGTGAGCAGATTAAAGACTTACCTTTTGAGATTATTTCGGAGTCTCTGTCAAATGCAGTAACTCCTTTACATCCGACAACAGCATCTGCATACGATATATTCCTGAAAATAAAGGATGAGTATGGAATGTGGATATGTCCGAATGGAGGAAACATGAAAGATACCGTATTTAGGGTAGGTCATATTGGTGCTTTGACAAAAGCAGATTATGACAAACTTATAGCTGCTTTCAAGGACTTGCAATCAAAAGGTATTATCTAATTGATGAAAAAGGTTATTACATACGGAACTTACGACTTGCTTCATTATGGACATATCCGTCTGTTGGAGCGTGCCAAGGCATTAGGCGATTATTTGATTGTTGGCGTAACTGCTGATGGCTTTGATATGGCACGTGGCAAAATCAATGTTCAGCAGTCTTTGATGGAGCGTATGGAGGCTGTTAAGGCAACAGGTATAGCAGACGAAGTTATAGTCGAAGAGTATGAAGGTCAGAAAATTGATGATATCCTGCGATATGGAGTTGATATTTTTGCTATTGGCTCTGATTGGGAAGGAAAGTTTGATTATCTCAATGAGTATTGCAAGGTTGTTTATTTAGAGCGGACGGCAGGTGTTTCCAGTACTGAACTTAGATCAAAAGAACAACCAATAAAAATAGGTGTCGTTGGCGATGAGAATGAATTGACCTTAATGGATAAGTTTGTTCTGGAATGCCATTTCGTCAATGGAATATCTGTTGAAGGCGTATGTTATCCTGACAAAGAGCAATTGCCAGAGAGATTGCGGCATTTGCCCGTAGTTACTACGGATTTTGCAACGTTGATTGGCCTGGTTGATGCTGTTTATATCATTTCAAACATAAATGAGCACTTCAACCAAATCAGATATGCGCTTAATCATGGTGTTCATGTCTTATGCGAGTCCCCTTTGACTAAGAGCGTAGAGGAGTGGAAAGAGGTCACAGAGCTGGCAAAGGAAAAGCATCTAGTTTTAATGGATGCCATTCGTACAGCCTATTCAACGGCATATTATCGGATGCTCTTATTGGTGAAGAGTGGTAGAATAGGGGATGTGGTCTCGGTGGATGCTTCATGTAGCAGTCTAAAGGAGAAAACAAAAACCTCAATCGGTAGTTTCTTCTCTTGGGGTCCGAATGCATTGTTGCCTATATTTCAGATATTAGGGACAGATTATACTAATAAGCAAATTATCAGTTTGTTTGAAGATGGTAGTCAGCATTATGATGCATTTACGAAGGTGACATTTGTCTATCCTAAGGCAGTCGCTTCTATTAAGGTAGGCAAGGGCGTGAAAACAGAGGGCGAGTTGGTTATATCTGGTACGACGGGTTACGTCTATGTGCCAGCACCTTGGTGGAAGACTGATTATTTCGAGATACGTAGGGAAGATCCAACGCAGAATAAAAGATATTTTTATCAATTGGATGGAGAGGGTATTAGATATGAACTCGTTTCTTTTTTAAAAGAAATTCGTAATATAAAAGGAATTTCATATATTCAGCAGGGAATTTCCAAAGCAATAGTTAACGTCATTGAAGATTATTACAAAAGAAATAATATAATTTGTTTATAAAAATGGATTTAGTTTATCAAATAAAGAAAAATAAATGGTTTTTTGGGATTTATTTCTTAATAGTTTCTTGTTTTTTAAAGTTTTTGAAATTATTTGTTAAACCAGATGACCATTTGATACTTTTTGTATCTTATGGTGGACGCTATTTCAATGATAGTCCAAAATGCATTTATGATGCGATGCTTTCTGACGATAGATTTAAACATTATAAACTCGTATGGGCTTTTGTTCGTCCTGAACAATATTCATTAAAGACTTCTGTGATAAATATTAATTCTTTTTCGTACTTGATAACTGCCTTGAAAGCTAGATGTTGGGTAACGAATTCCGCTATTGAGCGGGGACTTGATTTTAAAGGGAAAAATACATTTTATTTATATACAACTCATACTTCCTTTCCGAAGACGATTGAAAAATCCAGTATACCATATCTTTATACAATTAAACCAAAATATGATTGTGTATGTTCTCAAAGTGAAAAAGAAAGTGAAGTTTTGATTTCATCTGGGCTTGATAAAAGTTGTATTATTTTATCCGGTTATCCTAAAAATGATATTCTTTGTAATTATTCTGAGTCAAAACGAGTTTCATTAAGAAATAAGTTCGGTTATAATAAAGATAAGATAGTTATATTATATGCACCAACCTTCCGGGATGAGCATTTTGGGTCAATGAAATCCCCTGTAGACTTTAAGAAATGGGAAAAAATATTAGGTGATAAATATGTAGTCCTGTTTCGGGCACATCCTGTCGTCGCCAATGAAACTGTAATAGATTCATCAACAGGGTTCGTGTATGACGTTAGCGATTATCCGAACAATATAGATTTGATGATTGTTTCTGATATTCTGATTTCTGATTATTCGGGTATTTTTTTTGAATATGCTGTACAAAGAAAACCAATGTTCTGCTATGCATATGATTTTGAGGAGTATATAAAGAATAGGGAGTTAAATTGTAATGTGCGAGAAGTCCTGCCAGGAGGATATATGGATGAAAATGAATTATTGCAAACAATAAAAGAAGGACAATTCGAGAAATATCAGGTTCTTTGGGAGAATTTCAGAAAGGATTATGTTTCGGAATATGGACATGCTACGGAAATTTGTTTAAATAAAATATATGATGAGATTAACTGATGTTTGGCGGGCGGTGTTTTATATGTAATATGAAATGCTAATTGAGGTGTCCTTATTGGTGGCAATGCGATGATCGGGGCTGGTGCAAAAATACTGCCAGGTGTTATTATTGGTAATAATATTAAAATTGGTGCAAATGCTGTTGTTGTTGAAAATATACCGGACAATGTGACGGTAGTTCTTCCAAAGTCTCGTGTTATTATAAAATGATTTACAACTCTTTTTTGTTTTTAGTCTGCTTTCCTCTGATATTTCTGTTATATTATTTTATTCCAGCTAAGTATCAGAAAGGGAGGAATATGTTCTTATTGGTAGTAAGTTATATTCTTTATCTTAATTGGAAACCTATCTATGTTTTAATTCTGCTTGGAGTTACGTTGACAACTTATTTATCGGCATTGCAGATAGAGCGTAAGAGAATGAATGCAAGGTGGATTATGATTGTTGGCGTGATGTTGGGACTGTTGCCATTGTTCTTTTTCAAGTATTTCATATTCATCAATGAACAAGTGTATGAGTTGCTTTCATTGGTTGGATTGAGATATGAGTTACAGGGTTTGAACTGGGCGGTTCCAGTTGGGATTTCCTTTTTCACATTTCAGTCTATAGGATATGTCTGGGATGTGTATTATAAGAAAATGAGAGCTGAACAGGATTTCCTAACATACGCACTTTTTATCTCTTTTTTCCCATCTATACTTTCTGGACCAATTAACAAGGCTTCACTGGTAATTCCACAATTGAAAAAGCTCAGACCTTATTTTGATTACGCAAAAGCAGTTGAAGGTTTACGGATGATTTTATGGGGTATGTTTATGAAAGTGGTAGTTGCAGATAGAATGGGATTGTATGTTGATACTGTATTGCCTAATTATATGAACTATACAGGTGTGACATGTTTTGCTGCCAGTTTATTCTACTCAATTCAGATCTATGGAGATTTCGCGGGCTATTCGCTAATGGCAATTGGGGTTGGTAAAATGCTAGGCTTTGAGTTAACAGAGAATTTTCGAAGACCTTATTTTGCTGTAAGTGTGACAGATTTCTGGCGTAGGTGGCATATATCACTTTCAACATGGCTTAAAGATTATATTTATATCCCATTGGGTGGCAGTAGATGCTCAAAGCTGCGTAATTACTGGAATATATTAGTAACGTTTTTAGTAAGTGGTATTTGGCATGGCGCAAATTGGACGTTTGTTGTTTGGGGCTTATGTCATGGCTTATTTCAAATTGTAGAGAAATTGTTGGGTCAACAGAATTGTAAATATGACTGGTTAGGTAAAAGCATCAAGATTGTTATTACATTCTTGTTAATAAATTTTGCGTGGATTTTTTTCAGAATGCCAACTTTGACTGATGCATTTAGTTTGATAAAAAGAATTTTTGATATTTCTCTCCCAATGACGTTTTTCTTTGATAGTATAACTACGATGTTTTTTATGATTATAGGACTTGCGATTCTATTATTTAAAGAGGCAATGGAAGAGTTTTTCCCTAATCAAAAGAAACATCTAACACGTTTTGTCTTGTTAAGATGGGGATGGCAAATTATTGTTCTATCCCTAATTTTGTTGACGGGAGTCTTAGGGTCTGACCAATTTATTTATGCAAATTTTTAATGTGTGTATGAAACGATTTGTCATTAGACTTATTGCCTTTTTATTTGTTATGTTAACAATAGACAGGGGGTTTGGCATGGTAATGAATTATTTGCAGGAAAATGCAAAAGGAGGGTATATTGGGCATCATAATTATATTTTACAAAGGGCGAATGAAGATATCTTGATTTTTGGTTCATCAAGAGCTCTTCATCATTATAATCCTCAGATTGTGATAGATAGCCTTGGAATGAATTGTTATAATTGCGGTCAAGATGGTAATGGTATTATTTTGTTTTATGGATGGTGGCAAATAATAAAAGAAAGGCATATGCCTAAGTTAGTTATTTATGATGTGAATCCTGATTTTGATTTGTTTAAAGGGGATAATTACAAATATTTAGGTTGGCTTAAGAGCGAATATGACAATGAAAGAGTAAAACGGATCTTTGAAGATATAGATCCGACTGAAAAATTTAAAATGCAATCTATGATGTATCGATATAATTCAAAATTTCTTCAATACATTACAGATTATTTTCACCCTTTTTATGAAATCTCATCGAATGGGTATTTACCATTAAATGGCAAGATGAATAAAATGAAAATCAAAGAGAATTCTTTTAAAGACCATATTGATTCGTATGATTTTCTAAAGCTCACCTATTTAGAAGATATTGTAAAGGATATGAACAATCGTGGGGTAAAAATTGTCTTTGTCGCATCACCTATTTGGTATGGCATTAATGATGCTGTTTTTGGACCATTACAAGATATTTGTAATAAATTTAAAATTCCATTTTATATCTTTTCAAATGATAAGAATTTTGTCCATAATGATCTGATGTTTATAGATGGCAACCATTTGAATGCCTTTGGGGCAGACAAATTCACAAGTCAGATGTGTTCTATTATAAAAGAAACTAAATGAGTGATATTGTCCGCTTAATCTGACCAAAGTAAAAAAAAGAGGTTATCATGTAAATTGTCAATTTTGAGGTTTTGTGTGAGTGATAGAATTAAAATAATCTAGGGCATGTATGGTAATGTAATCCTCTGAATTTGTCAGAGGATTACAATCAGACTTATATCAGAAATACGAAGTTATACTCGTTTCTTTATTAAGAGTGCAGGGCATAATAGCTAAGGAAGATAGTGTCAGAGAAATAGCAGTGCCAATAGGACACATATATCATTAATTAAAGACTTTAAGACCTTGATTAAGATGATAGATGTGTTTCCTCGAGGAGAAGCTTTCTTTAGAGAAGCGTGAGCGGCATCTTATAACAAAAATCGTTTTTGATGGAGAATTATAATCTCTTTTTTGAACTCGTTAGAATTTCTATTGGACAGGCATGCCAACTCTCGGTTTCGCCTTCATTAGAACAATGGAAACAGTTGTATGAGTATGCGATGCAACAGACACTAATAGGTGTTTGTTTTGCAGGAGTTAAGCGGCTGAAAGAACAAGGGATAGAAATACCTCAATCCTTGTTTATGACGTGGTTGTCGCAGGCTGTGTTCATTAAAGAAAGGAATGAGAAAATGAACCGATGGTCTGCTTCTCTTTGTCAGAAGATTAACGATGAAGGTTTCGATTGTTGTGTGTTGAAAGGACAATCTTTAGCAGCACTCTATACAGGCGAGCTAAGTATGTTACGTCAGTCAGGGGATATTGATATATGGATGTTGGCATCACATAAAGAAGTCATACGCTGGGGGCAAGAAAATGGTGGCATTTGGTATTATGACTACCATCATGCAGATTATATTGGAATGCAGAGTGTAGAGGTGGAGTTGCATTATCGTCCAACGCTTAGTAGAAACTTGTTACGCAATGCTAGGTTGCAACGATGGATTAGAAAAGAGGGAGTTGCGTTGATTGCAAAATCTGAAACAAATTTCCCCATGCCCAGTAAACTGTTTAATCTGATATTGGTTCTTAATCATAATTTCTGGCATTTATTGTATGAAGGAGTGGGACTAAGGCAAACCATGGACTTATACTATACATTGTTGCATAACGACTATCGGAAAGATGAAGTCCAATCTTTATTGCAGTACTTTGGATTAGACAAATTTGCTGCTGCCAATATGTGGGTGATGCAAGAATTGTTTGCATTGCCTGCTGATAAAATGGTTGTTACACCAAATGATGAGGCAGGTAGGCACCTCCTGCACGAAATCATGCAAGCAGGCAATTTTGGTCATTATGACAAACGGCTTATGCAGAACAGATATCGTAACAGGATTTTGTTAATGGCTGGTTGGATGAAGCATAACTTTAGACTCTTTCGCTATTATCCCGCAGATGTGTTGTGGTCGCCACTGGGCGTACTATATATTTCTATGTGGCGTAGGTGGCATTATCTGATAGATGGCATAAAGTTAAATAAAAAGATTTAAGTATATATGGTTAAGATTATACGTGCAACGACAGTACCTCAGTCTTTGAATAATTTTTGCAAAGATATATTAAGGGAGTTGTCCGAGCGATATGAAGTTGTAGGATTGTCTTCTCCTGGTTTAGAACTTGAGGAGGTGGCTAATCGAGAGGGGGTTAGGGTAATAGCCGTCCCAATGGAGCGACATATATCATTGGTAAAAGACTTTAAGGCTTTGATAAAGATGATAGGTGTGTTCCGTAGAGAGAAACCAACGATGGTACATTCGATGACACCAAAGGCAGGACTGCTATGTATGGTGGCAGGATGGCTGACAAGAGTGCCCGTTCGTGTACACACTTTTACAGGACTTGTTTTCCCTACTTCAACGGGACTGAAACGCAGAATCCTAATGACGACGGACTGGCTGACATGCGCATGTGCTACGCATGTGATTCCGGAAGGGGAGGGGGTTAAAAGTGATCTTCTCAATAATAAGATTACGAAAAAAACGCTGAAAGTGTTAGGCTATGGAAATGTAATGGGGGTAGATATGACCCGCTTTTCATGCAGACCAGAGATTAAATTGTTGGAACAAAAATTAAGAGATTCGAGTCTGATAACATTCTTATTTGTGGGCCGAATAGTGAAGGATAAAGGAATTAACGAACTATGTGCGGCATTCAAATGTTTGCATGAAAAAAATCCCAATACGAGACTGTGGCTGATTGGACCCTATGAAGATGCGTTAGACCCCGTGTCTCCCGAAACACGTAAGATTATTAACGAGAAGAATGGTGTGTATGCTTTAGGAAAAAGAACAGGAGACGAATTGTTATCCTATTATGCTGCCGCAGATTGTTTTGTTATGCCAAGTTACCGTGAGGGATTCCCAAATACAGTGCTTGAAGCAGGAGCGATGGGGCTGCCATCAATAGTAACAGATATCAATGGATCTCGTGAGATTATTCGAGATGGTGAAAACGGGTTAATAGTTCCTCCTCAGAAATCTGAACCTCTTTTTGATGCCATGGGACGGATGATGAGAGATAAAACAGCTAGGGAATATATGGCAGGTAATGCAAGAAAGATGATAGCGGATAGATTTGAGCAAAGTTTTGTCCGAAAATGTTTGTATGACTTTTATGATGAAATATTGAAACCTTATGTATAAACATTTTTTTAAGCGATTCTTTGATTTTTGGATTTCGCTGATTGCGCTTATCTGTATTAGTCCTATTCTGTTGATTGTTACCATCTGGCTCCATTATGCCAATAAAGGAGCTGGTGCATTCTTCTTTCAGGAGCGTATAGGAAAAAATGAAAAAATTTTTAAAGTCATTAAGTACAAAACAATGACAGACGAGCGTGATGCAGAGGGGAATCTGCTACCCGATGAACAGCGACTGACCAAAGTCGGAATCTTCGTGCGCTCGACATCGATTGATGAGTTGCCTCAGTTAATTAATGTGCTTAAAGGTGATATGGCATTGATAGGGCCAAGACCTTTACTTGTAAGATATTTACCTTGGTACACAGAAGAGGAACGGCATAGACATGACATTCGGCCGGGAATTAGTGGATGGGCTCAGTGTCATGGAAGGAATTGTGTTACTTGGGATGACAAGTTGGCTATGGATGTCTGGTACGTAAAACATATATCACTAATAACAGATATTAATATAATATTGATGACAATTAAATCAGTATTATTCAGAGAATCAGTTGAGGTTGCAGGTGTTGAAGCACTTGATGTATGTCGAATGGAAAAAAATAAAAAAAATTAATATCTTGCAAAATATGAAAATAGCAGTTGTATTTGGCGCAACAGGTCAACTTGGCTGTTATAGCGCTTTAGCTCTTAAAGATAGTGGTTACGATGTTGTAGCTGTTGGCAGAAGAATATCCGATAATGGTTTCTTTGCAACAAAAGGAATTAAATTTGTTGGAGGTTTTGACATCTCTTCGAAGGAAGCATTTGATTTGTTGCCTAGAAAAAAATATGATGTGGTTGTGAATATGGCGGGAACAATGCCTGCTCATGCTGATAGGAATATGATGCCATACGTGCAGAGTATTGTTGTTGGTACTGTGAATCTGTGCAATTGGATGAAACAAAATGGAACAAGACGGATAGTCTTCAATACAACTCCGAGTGATGTTGCAGAGCATTGGGGCAATACCGACCCTATTGATGACGATGCGCCTCGCTCATTTCCTAAGAATGGAAATGACCATGCTGTCTATGCTATTTGTAAACGTGCTGCATGCGACATTTTGGAGCATTGCCAAATTGCAGATGACTTTGAGCCTTGTATATTTCGGCACTTTATGGTATATGGTTGGCATCCTGATGCTTGGTATTATCTTGATGGAGAGAAAAGAATGTTGCCTTGGCGTTATATGATACGTCGCTGTATAAATGGGAAAGGAATTGATGTTTATGGTGATGCTTCCCGTCTCAAAGAGCTTTTATACATTAAGGATTTTGCGTCAGCGGTAGTTCGTGCAGCAGATACCCATATTTGTGGCATTTTTAATCTACCAGGTTATAAGCCGTATACTTTAGATGAGATGGTTGATGGTATTATGGCGGCATTCGCGACAAAAGATGCGATCAAGACTTATCGACCAGATATGCCAGATACTCCTCAGATTTTACTTTCTGGCAAAAAAAGTAAAGAAGTACTTGGTTGGGAACCTCAATGGACATGGGAGAAAGCCTGTAAAGACATGAAGGCTGAAAGCCAAACCAATCCGATTGAGTTGATGTGGGGACCAATTGATGATGAAGATAGAATTAAGTAATGCAACAAGTATCATACAAAATGTTAAAAAATCTGGATGAAATATATGGAACGCCTTTCTATATTATGTATCCAGATAAATACAGATATAACATCAATAGCTTTATAAATTCTTTCAAGAGGAAGTATAATAAAGTTGTTGCTGGCTATTCTTTTAAAACTAATTATGTGCCTGCATTGTGTAGCATTGCTAAAGTAGAAGGGTGTTATGCGGAGGTCGTTTCTGAAATGGAATATGCATTAGCTCAAAAGATTGGTTTTAAGAATATCATTTTTAATGGACCAATCAAACGTCCGAAAATACTCAAGCAAGCACTGGAAGATGGAGTGGTCATCAACCTTGATAGCGAATATGAAGTTGAATTAGTTTGCCAGTATAAGCGTGAGAATCCTGAAAGGAACGTTAAGGTTGGTTTGAGAATTAATATTAACTTGACTGACGAAAATGGCAATAGCACTATTCAGTGTGGGTTGAGGTTCGGTAGATTCGGTTTCCCTGATGAAATAATCGGAAATAGTATAGAGAAATTAAAAAATGCAGGAATCAAAATTATTTCCTTGCATGGGCATACATCAACCTCTGATAGGGCTGTATTGAATTATAAAATAATAACTCAACACATGTTAGCCTCCTGTGAGAAGTATCAATTGAATGATTTGGAATACTTCGATATTGGTGGAGGCTTTTTTGGTGCTGCACCAGAAGGTATGGACTTAACAGGAAGACCCAAATATGAAGATTATGCTGATTGTATTTTAGGAGAGGTCTTAACGAATAATTGGTTTTTGAAACAAAAACCTATTATCGTGATTGAGCCAGGCTCTTCTGTTGTATCAAATGTTTTTACTTACTACACAAAAGTCTATCAGAATAAAAGGGTTGGAAAGGTAAATTTTGTGATGGTAGATGGATCTGTTTTTGATGTAAAGCCAACAATGCATTCCAACAATCTGCCGCATGCAGTATTTAGAGCCTGCACAAATTATGAATCTTACGTTTGTGATGTGGTTGGATCTACATGTATGGAGAAAGATGTGATGCTTAAGGAAGTGACATTGCCAAAGATGGAGGCTGGTGATTATATCCAGTTTCGGGGAGTCGGCGCATATACAATCTGTATGACACCAACGTTTATCAATTACCTTGAGCCTATCTTAATGGAAGAAAATGGCGAATATGTAGAGGTCAGAAGAAGACAAACAATAGATGATGTTATACAAATATATAATTATTAGAATTGCATAATGAATATACTTTTTACATGTGCAGGTCGTAGAACATACTTGCTGAAATATTTTAAAGAGAACCTCACTGAGAGAGATAAGATTGTGGCTACTGATATGCAGTTGAGCGCACCTGCATTGCAAGCTGCTGATGTGAAAATACAGGTTCCAGCCGTGTATGACCCAAACTATATAGATATAACTTTGGATATCTGTAAAGAGCAGAAGATAGATGCTCTGTTATGTTTAAATGATTTGGAATTGCCAATTCTTGCTGAGAGTAAGGCTCGCTTTGAGGCTATAGGTGTCAAAGTGATAGTGTCAGATCCTCAAGTGATTGACATTGCATTTGATAAGTATAAGACCGTAAAATGGGTGACATCACTTGGATTGAATGCTCCAAAAACATACGTAACCCTGGCATCAGCTAAAGAAGCTTTGTCTAAAGGAAAGATAGAATTCCCTCTGTTTATGAAACCGCGTTGGGGTAGCGGCTCCATTGGTTTGGAAACCATTGAAGATATGCAGGAATTGGACATTTATTATCATCTTCTGATGAAAAAAATCAAGAAGTCTATTCTCGCTACTGCATCTGTGGGTGATGAGTATATTATGATTCAAGAGAAACTTGGGGGAAAAGAGTTCGGGTTGGACGTGATGAATGACCTTAAAGGCAATAATGTGGCAGTATCTGTTAAGCAGAAGTTGGCAATGCGTGCTGGCGAAACGGATAAGGCAATTACTGTAAACCTTCCTGAAGTGCGAGAAATAGGGGTCACAATCGGTTGCAATTTAAAACATATTGGCAATCTTGATGTCGACATTATGCAGCGCGCTAATGGCGACTATTGCGTATTGGAACTGAATCCTCGTTTTGGCGGAGGGTTCCCGTTTTCATACGAGGCTGGAGTGAATCTACCCTTGGCTATCATTAAATGGCTGCGTGGGGATGAAGTATCTGCATCCATGCTCCAACCCGAATATGGCCGCATGTTTGCAAAAAACGATTACTTGATGGAGATACTATGAATGCTAACCTAAGATAGAAGTTCGGTAAAATCGGTAATATTATCTGTAAATGTGGTTGTGAGATATAATTGGGAATGATTTAATTTTGCAACCAGAATTTAGCAATAAGAATTAGGAAAGCAACTGTTGAATGCTATTAAAGCTGCCCCAAATGATGCAGCGAGTTATCCTGCTATTAAGGATGTAAGTGTGGACATGAGCCAATATATTTTCACTGGGGATACGCTGATAATGATGAAAAAGCTGTGGCGAAATTGATCACAGGGGTAGTTGAGAAAAAATATGTAAAGCTCCTCTTGAAGAATTTATATAGTTTGTTAATCGACGGAAAAGGCATGTATATGCTAATACCAAGAATAAGTATAATATTGGATTTTTGAATTGCAGGCGAAAGAGCGCGAAGACGTGAGAGAAGAGCTTGAACAATACTTTATTTTATTGTATCAATGTGTACCGCAGGAGGTTTATGAAGGTCTTCTTTCGGTATTTTGCTTAGGTATAGTTTTATTTGTCGCATTCAAGGGATTAAAAGTTGGTTTCAGGTGGTCGTCAATTCTTCTGCTAATAGAATACATCTTCTTGCTATTCTGCTCGACAGTCATCTTCAGATCTACAAACGAGGTGAGACGTTACGATTTTCATCTCTTCTGGAGTTATAATAGACCTGACTTGTTAGTGGAAAATATCATGAATGTCATTGTATTCATTCCTGTCGGAATGATACTTGGTTCACTGTTAAGGGTTAAGGGTTCATGGTTAGTTGCGCTTTTGATAGGCTGTAGTATCTCTATCACCATAGAGGCACTACAGTTCTGGTTTATGAGAGGCTTCTCGGAGGTGGATGATGTGATGCATAATACGGTGGGATGTTTCGTGGGATACATGCTGGTAAAGATTTCAAGGTTTATTGTTCCTGAATATTAGAGGGTTGTGGTATAGTGAGAAATGAGGTATATTAAGATAGAAGTTCGGTAAAATCGGTAATATTATCTGTAAATGTGGTTGTGAGATATAATTGGGAATGATTTAATTTTGCAACCAGAATTTAGCAATAATACTGATGGCAATCCTTATGATGGGGATATGCTGTGGAACCAGGGCAAAGACACTGGTTGCATATTATAGCTACACAAATAATGTGAGGACTATCGTGAATGAACTGGCCACACAAAAGGAGGTGGATGTGGTTGAGATTCAGTCCGCGGTGGATGGGCAGGACTATGTTGCCAATAACTATGAATTAGGAAAGCAACTGTTGAATGCTATTAAAGCAGCCCCAAATGATGCAGCGAGTTATCCTGCTATTAAGGATGTAAGTGTGGACATGAGCCAATATAGTGATGTCATTGTGGCTACGCCGTTGTGGTGGAGTCAAATGGCCGCACCAATGCAGACGTTCTTGTTTCATAATGGAGCAGCCATGGCAGGGAAGAATATCTGGATGATAGTGTCAAGTGCCAGTTCGGGTATCAGTGGCGTGGTAGCGGATGCAGAACGGCTAATTCCTAGTGGTAATTTCCAAAGCAATAAATTATGGATAAAGTCTTCACAGGTGCCTCAGGCTGCAAGCATGCTGAATGAATGGTTGCTTTCCACAAGTCAGGTTGCTCCTGTTGATGGGAGGAAAATGGTGGTACTGTCTGATCCTCATGTGATGGCTCCTGAGTTACTGGTGAACGAAGGTACTGCGTGGACGACGTACTTGAACGGTCAACGTAAGTTGGTGGATTTTAGCCAGCGTCTGTTTGATGATATGATTGTACGTGTCAAACGGGATTTGCGTCCGGGACTAGTGCTTATCTCTGGTGACCTGACAAAAGATGGAGAACAGGTTAGTCATCAGTATGTGACAAGAAAACTGGATGAATTGAGAGCTATTGGTATACAGACTTTGGTGGTGCCTGGTAATCATGACAGAGGTTCTAACTCTGACGCAGTGTATTATGATGGGGCAACTACTACGGCTGCTGCTGTGGCAACGAATGAGTGGTTTGCCACGCAATATGCGAACTATGGCTATGGTGCAGGTTCAGAGCGAGAGGGTACAACACTGACCTATGCTTGTGAACCGATTGCAGGGTTGGTTGTGATAGGTATAGACTCGGGTACTGATGGTAATGTTTCGCAAACCACACTGGATTGGGTGGTGGAGAAGGCTGCTGCTGCCAGGACAAGTGGAAAGAAAGTGATTGCCATGATGCACCATCCGCTGATACCTCACTTTACAGGTGTTGATAATTTTGTAAGTACAGCTGTAGTAGGAAACTATGAGACGGTACGTAACACTTTGGCTGATGCAGGCATCCGAGTGGTGTTCACTGGACATTTTCATACTTCGGATATTGCCAAGGACTGGAATGCTGCCAAGACAAGGGAAATATATGATGTGAATACGGGGTCTCTCATTTCATACCCTTGTGACTACAGAGAGGTAACTATGAGTGCGGACCTGTCGGGAATGGCGATAATGACAGGACATAGTACTGCCATAGCATCAGAAACAGCCAAAGAACGGCTGAAGTCTGCGATGCAGGAAAAGATAGCCGCAAAGGGTACGGCTTATTCTCTAATAGCTTCAACTGCTGCACAGGCGTTTATTATTCATGCTGAGGGTAATGAGGCTGATAATGCTGCTGCCTCCACGACTTTGTCAACACTGCTGAGTGCTGCTAATATGGGGCAGGCTTTGATTGGTGCAGACAAGGCTCAGGCGCTGAAGGACATGGCGAATAGTATGTTGCAGGATAAGAGCCAGTATGGTACAGATCGTGAGGATCAGACTAATGACTTGACACTGGGCATCGAATTGCCGGAGGCTATTAAGTTGGCTGCGGACGGTTATTCAACATATTGTTCGGAGAACAGACTGGATATCAGTCGGACTAATGGCGTGACTGCATATATCGTTAATAACATTACTGAAACAGCTGTTGAGTTGCAGGAGGTCAGTGTGATACCTGCTGAGACAGGATTTATACTGAAAGGTACTGGAAGTGCATGGTATGACTTGTATAAGACTAACAATGCGGTAGATGATGTGTCAAGTAACCTGCTAATTGGTACCTTGACAACTACCGCTGCATCAGCAAATACTTTTGCACTGTCAACAAAGAAAGGTGTGACAGGATTCTATCCTGTGAGCACAGGGTTGATGATTCCTGCCCATAGGGCATATCTCACGTTGTCAGATGGCATGTCAAGATTGCTGACTATTGATGGGGAGACAACTGGAATCGTGAGTGTTCGTGAGGAAGGGGCTCCTGTGGTGTTCTATAATCTACAAGGTGTCAAGATGCAGAGACCTGCTAAAGGGGTATATATTAGTAATGGTAAGAAAGTGGTCATTAAATAATCGGGCATTATGAAGAAGATATATATGATTCCGCAGGTTGATGTGATTCAACTGAAACTAACTACTCTGGTACTGGTAGGCTCTCCCGATAGTATCCCTTATTCTAAAGATCCAACAGATGAGATTGACGATCCAGAGGAGATACATTGAGGATTATTAGTTTACAAAATTTACAAACTCGGAATCAACCAAAGGTCGAGTACAAGGTTGGGCTGAAAGAATCTGGGTTCATGGTTGATTGTAGCTTTCATAGGCTGTAGTATCTCTATCGTGATAGAGGTACTACAGTTCTGCTTTATGAAAGGCTTCTCGGAAATGGAAGGATGCTCATGGAACTTTAATCGGGTTTGGAATAATAATTTTTTTGAGAATAATATTTAAAATAAGATATAAAAATGTCTGAAAGAAAAAGAATTTATCTCTGTCTGGCTCACATGAGCGATGATGGCGCTGAACAGCGTTATGTTAAGGAGGCTTTTGATACTAATTGGGTAGTACCACTGGGACCTAATGTGAATGGGTTTGAAAAGGATTTGGAGGACTTTGTGAACGGTGTTGGAGAAAACCATGAATCATGCACCATGAACCGTGAACCGCTGACAAAGCGTGTGGTCGCTTTGTCGGCTGGTACTGCTGCAGTGCATCTGGGATTGTTGAACTGTGGGGTGAAGCCGGGGGATGAGGTGATTGTGCAGAGCTTTACGTTCTGTGCATCAACACATCCTGTGACATACTTGGGAGCTACACCTGTGCTCGTGGATTCGGAGCCGGATACATGGAATATCGACCCGGAGTTGCTGGAGGAGGCAATCAAAGACCGTAAGGCTAAGACGGGTAAGTATCCTGCGGCTATTGTGCCGGTGGCTCTGTATGGTATGCCGTATAAGGCTGACCGTATCATGGAGATTGCTAATAAGTATGGGATTCCTGTGGTGGAGGATGCTGCTGAGGGATTCGGTACTAGGTATAAAGGACAGGTGTTAGGTACGTTTGGTAAATATGGGGTGCTGTCGTTTAACGGTAACAAGATGATTACAACCTCTGGTGGCGGTGCGCTGATTACTGCAAATGATGATGAATGGCGGGAGATAATGATGTACGCCACACAGTATCGGGAAAGTTATCCATACTATCAGCATGAGAAGATAGGATATAACTATCGTATGTCGAATATCTGTGCCGGAATTGGTCGTGGTCAGATGACAGTGGTGAATGACCACCTTGCTCATCATAAGCACGTACAGAAGATGTACGAAGAGCTTTTGGCTGATGTGCCTGGAATACACGTACACTCTCAGCCTAACAATGGTGATTATGATTCTAACTACTGGCTGTGTACCATCACCATTGATGAGGATGTGAAGGTGAAGGGTCAGGAGGATGCCTATAAGACTATCGTGACAGGTGCCGTAGGTGGTGCTGCCGGTGTCATCCATGCTGCTGCCTCTGCTCATACGGATTGTGAACCTAATGCCAATGTGGAGGCTATGCGTGTAGCTCTTGATCAGGCACAGATTGAGGCTCGTCCTGTATGGAAGCCCATGCACAAACAGCCTTGTTATAAGGATGCTCCTGCCTACGTGAACGGAGTATCGGAAGCACTCTTCAAGGTCGGAATGTGTCTGCCTGCCGGACCATACGTCAGCGATGATGATGTAAGGTACATCGTTGATACAATAAAGGAAAACATCATCGGATGACATCCTTTTGTGTAACGTGACACAGGACGAACGATGGTTGGGGAGGTATGAGGAGGTGATGGGGTGATTTGAAAGCGGTGGAGTGTAAGTGTCTGAAACAGCCTGCCAAGTCGAATTTAATGTAAATATTATTGCTATATTCAATTTTATTTCGTACCTTTGCGGCATCAAATCTATAGAAACTTAAATTGGAAGGAAATGTTTGTGTTAGATAAAGTGAATCCATTTAAAAAACTGATGATCTGGTATTTCAGTAAGAAGGCACTGCCATATTGGTGTATTCTTATTCTGGATTTCTTGATTCTGATGTTTGCTGGTATATTGACATACTGGATATTTATCTATCGCCGTAAGATAGGCTTTGACCAGTCAATGCTGCTGCAGACACTGTTTATGTATGCACTGCCCAGCATCATTGGAGCGAGGATGTTCCATACCTACTCTGGTATCATCCGCTATTCTTCGTTTGTGGACCTGACCCGTGTGGCGTATGCTAATTTGGTGTCGCTATGTATCGCCTTTCCGATGCATCATTTCGTTCATTCTTTACCGAGAGACTTGTTCTATTCTTTGCATTTCAGACACATTATCCTGATGTATCTGATAGCTACGGCTCTGATGTGGGGAGTGCGTGTGCTGGTAAAGACATTGTATGAAATGACCACTACAGATGCTCGTGCTTTAAGGGTGTTTATCTATGGTGCAATGGAAGGTGGCATTGGACTGGCTAAGAGTGTCCGCTCGCAGAATCCAAAACGTTTCATTGTCAAGGGATTTATTGCAAGTGAGGGGACATATAGCCATAAGCAAGTGATGGGTGAGAAGGTGTTCAGTACTGCTGACGATCTGCCCAAGATCATAGAGAACTACAGGATTGAGGCTATCCTGATTGCCCCACAAAGACTTAATGAGTTCCGTAAAGCGCAGGAACTTCAGGACAGGATTCTCAGTACGGGCGTGAAGATATTCATGTCGCAGAATGCCAAGGAGATGAATGTCAAAGACGGTGAACTGGAGGATGTCTCTGAGGAGGAATTCCACTTGAAGGAGGTCAGCGTGGAAGACTTGCTGCCGAGAGACGAGATCCGTGTGGACATGAAGTCGATGGAGGAACTGCTGAAGGGAACGAAAGTGCTGATAACAGGTTCTGCAGGTAGCATCGGTTCGGAGATGGTGCGCCAGGTGGCAGCTTTCAAACCGGCAAAAATGGTTCTTATAGACCAGGCGGAGACTCCTCAGCATGATATCCAGTTGATGATGGAGAGGGATTTCCCGGACATCGAAGCGGAGGTGTTGGTGACGAGTATCAGCCGGCAGCGGCGCATGGAGGAGATCTTCAGTACGTTCAGACCTGACTATGTGTTCCATGCTGCTGCCTATAAGCATGTGCCAATGATGGAGGGTAATCCCTCTGAGGCAGTGCTGAACAATATATGGGGTACGAAGATTATCGCAGACTACTCGGTGAAGTACGGGGTGAAGAAGTTTGTGATGATATCGACGGACAAGGCAGTGAACCCGACGAACGTGATGGGATGCTCGAAGCGTATCTGTGAGATTTACGTGCAGAGTCTCGACCAGGCAATAAAAGATAAGAAAACACCGGAATACTTGCAACTGCTGAATAACAAGCAGCAAGGCGAGTCAGGGAAACAGGCGTACAGGACTCAGTTCGTGACGACACGCTTTGGAAATGTACTGGGGTCTAACGGCTCTGTGATTCCTTTGTTTAGGGAGCAGATCAGACGTGGTGGTCCTGTAACGGTGACAGACCAGCGTATCGTACGTTTCTTTATGCTGATACCTGAGGCTTGTAAGCTGGTGCTGGAGGCAGGCACAAAAGGTAACGGCGGTGAGATATTCGTATTCGATATGGGACAGCCTGTGAAGATTGCGGATCTGGCGCGGCGTATGATTAAACTCTCAGGGGCAAAGGACGTGGAGATTGTGTATACGGGTCTGCGTCCGGGAGAGAAACTCTATGAGGAGGTGCTGAACGAACTGGAGGGTACGAAGCCGACATTCCATGAGAAGATCCGTATTGCTGAGGTGCGCGAGTATGACTTTGCAGACATCAGTAAACAGGTGAATGACCTGGTGGAGATCTCTAAGCGCTATGATAATATGGAGACAGTGAAGAAGATGAAGGAGATCGTACCAGAGTATAAGAGTAACAATTCCGAATACGAGGTACTTGACAAATAACCTGTTGGCGTTGCGAGACCAATTTACAAAACTTAAATATTCAGACTAAAATGACAAAACAGAAGAAATTTATTCTCCCAGAGAGTGAGATTCCTACGCAGTGGTATAATATCCTTGCTGATATGCCTAACAAGCCTCTGCCTCCGATTCATCCTGCTACCAAACAACCATTGACATGGCAGGACCTGGCGCATATCTTCCCTGAGGAGTGCTCGAAGCAGGAACTGGACATGGAGCATCGTTGGATAGATATCCCTGAGGAGGTGCTGGAGAAATATAAGTTCTACCGCTCTACACCTCTGGTGCGTGCTTATGAGCTGGAGAAGGCTTTAGGGACTCCTGCACATATCTATTTCAAGAATGAGTCAACGAACCCGCTGGGCTCACATAAGATCAATTCGGCTTTGCCACAGTGCTACTATGCGAAGCAGGAGGGTACTACGAATGTGACGACAGAGACGGGTGCCGGACAATGGGGTGCCGCCTTGTCGTATGCGGCAAAGATATTCGGATTGGACTGTGCGGTATATCAGGTGAAGATCACCATGCAGCAGAAGCCTTACCGCTCGAGTATCATGCGTACGTTTGGGGCTGCCGTAACAGGTTCTCCCTCAATGTCTACCCGTGCTGGTAAGGATATCCTGACGGTGGATCCGACGCATCCAGGGTCTTTGGGTACTGCTATCTCGGAGGCTGTGGAGCTTGCCACTACCACACCGCATTGTAAATATGTGCTGGGCTCTGTGCTGAACCATGTGGCTTTGCACCAGTCGATTATCGGTCTGGAGGCTGAGAAACAGATGGAGATGGCGGGGGAGTATCCTGACATGGTGATTGCATGCTTCGGCGGTGGCAGTAACTTCGGTGGTATCGCCTTCCCCTTCATGCGTCATAACATCTTGGAAGGTAAGAAGACGGAGTTTATCGCAGCGGAGCCGAATAGTTGTCCGAAACTGACTCGTGGTAAGTTCCAGTATGACTTCGGTGATGAGGCAGGATATACACCGCTGTTGCCGATGTATACACTGGGTCATCAGTTCAAGCCAAGTAATATCCATGCCGGTGGCTTGCGCTACCATGGTGCGGGTATGATCGTGTCACAGCTTATCAAGGACGGGTATATGAAGGGTGTGGATATTCCACAGTTGGAGACCTTCGAGGCTGGTATGTTGTTTGCCCGTACGGAGGGTATCATCCCGGCTCCTGAGAGTTGTCATGCCATTGCTGCCACAATCCGTGAGGCGAATAAGTGTAAGGAGACGGGAGAGGAGAAGGTAATCCTCTTCAACCTGTCGGGACATGGTCTCATTGATATGCCGTCGTATGAGCTGTTTATCAATGGTGACTTACAGAATTATACGGTCACTGATGAGGAGATAGAGAAGAATGTCTCGCAATTAGAGAAAATCATCTAAACGATAAAACGGAAGGCTAACACCTTCCGTTTTTTTATTTCTTTTGTTGTTCCAGGTTTTCGCTTACTGTTCTTTTCCTGTGAAGAAAAGGGCGGTGAAGGTGATGATACCATTGAGCATGAGCAGTTCGTAACCGAAATGGTAACTGGTGTATTGCCCTACGACCCAGTCCAGAAGGTAGCAGAGGATGGGGGAAGCGATACAGATGTAAGGAACCAGACGGTCATTGACAGGTCGCTTGGTGAGTAATCCGAAGGCGAAGAGTCCTAACAGGGGACCGTAGGTGTAGGAACAGAGGATGTAGATGGCATCAATGATACTGGTAGAGTTCAATGCCTTGAATAAAAGGATAAAGACCGTGAAGACTATCGCTACCAGTATATGGACACGATGACGTAGAATCTCGTCACCGGGACGACGACAGATGTCCACACAGAAACTGGTTGTCAGTGCTGTCATTGCTGAGTCGGCACTGGAGAATGAAGCTGCTAAGATACCCATAATGAAGAGGTAGGCGATCAGTGATAGGTGGTTAGTGCTTAGTGTGATGAAGGTGGGCAGGAGTTCGTCACCTGAGGCTGGCAGGGTAATGCCATGGGAAGCATACCACTGGGTCAGGAGAATGCCTAACGACAGGAATAACAGGTTGGCAGGAAAGAACATCACACCATAAGTACACATGTCCTTCTGGGCATCCCGTAAGGAACGACAGGTCAGGTTCTTCTGCATCATATCCTGGTCGAGACCGGTCATCACAATAACGATAAACACACCACAGAGGAACTGTTTCCAGAAATTCTGTTTCGACATCCAGTCGTCAAAGACGAAGATGCGGCTCTTGCTGTCTGCCGCTACCGCTTGTACTGCCTCTCCCCATGTCATCCCCATGTCACTCACTACCTGCCAGATAATCAGCAGGAGTGCGGTGAAGAGGAAGACTGTCTGGAGAACATCGGTGAATACCAGGGTGCGGATTCCTCCCCGGTATGTGTAGAGCCAGATGAGGACTACCATGCCCAGTACGGTGAATACAAAGGGGATCCCCAAGGCATCGAACACGAAATGCTGGAGGATGATACATACCACATAGAAACGTACTGCAGCCCCTGTCATCTTCGACAACAGGAAAAACGAGGCTCCCGTCTTATACGACCGGGGACCTAACCGTTGTCCCAGATACGAGTAGATGGTGGTGAGATTCAGGCGATAGAACAAAGGCAGCAACAGGAATGCCACCAGGACATAGCCCACGATAAAACCCAGGCACGTCTGGAGATAGGTCATGTCAATGACATTCACCATCCCCGGTACACTCACAAAGGTGACACCCGAGATGGAGGCACCTATCATACCGAAAGCCACCATATACCAAGGTGACTGCCGGTTGCCCCTGTAGAAAGTCTCATTGGTCGCTTTCCTGCCTGTCCACCAGCTGATGCAGTACAACAAACAGAAGTATCCTATCACCAGTAATCCGTAACCCATAACCGATTAGCATTAAATCTGGATCATCAACTATTTCCTCAACTCCTCAAAATACTCAGAAGGCTGCATGCCCATTTCCTTCTTGAACGTGGTGGCGAAGTATTTAGGATCCTTGAACCCCACCTGATAGGCGATATCACTGACACGGAGATCCGGACGGGTCTGGGCGAGGCGGCATGCCTCCTTGATGCGGTAGTTGCGGATGAAACTGGTGACATTCATACCTGTCATGGCACGTAACTTATTATATAAGGTGGAAGCACTGGCTCCCATGTCACGGGCAAAGGCATCACGGTCGTAGTCACTGTCGGAGAGGTGTTCACTGAGACACTGGAGGGCTCGTTCGATGAACTCGTTATCGACAGCTGGTGCCGACTCTTTAATCTGCTCAATGTTCTCCTCTGTGGACTGTTGACGGAACAAATGCTGGATACGACGGCGGTTCTCGATGATATTGTTGATACGTAATTGCAGGTCACCCATGCGGAAGGGTTTGGTGATATAGTCATCCGCACCGATCAGTAGTGACTCCTTACGGTCCTCCTCCTGCGTCTTTGCCGTGAGCAGGATGATCGGCAGGTGGCTGTAGTCCGGGTTTTGTTTCAGCTGACTGGTCAACTCGTTACCATCCATCTCAGGCATCATTACGTCAGACACTACCAGGTCGATCTCATGGGCACCCACTACCTGTAATGCCTCTACGCCATTAGAGGCTGTCAGCACTTGGTATTGCTGTTGTAACAGCTGTTTCATAAGCATCAGCAACTCCACGTTATCCTCAACCACAAGGATGGTATAGACATCCTCTTCTTCTGTTGACGCTGGTGGTGGGGAAATGGTGTCGCTCTCTGACGTGTTTACTATCGCTGCCAGGTCGATGATGTTACTGTTAGGATGCTCAGGGTTTATCTGATGGCTCTCGTCAATCTGTGAGGAAGAGAACGCATTCTTCTTAATCGGTATCTCTACGATGAAAGTAGTGCCCTGTCCCTCAAAACTCTGACACTCGATAGTTCCCTTGTGGAGGTATACTAAGTCACGGGTGAGGGCAAGACCGATACCCGTTCCGAAAGTGCCATGCTTCCGGTATTCCCCATCGTAAAAACGTGTGAAAAGGTGTTTCATCTTCTCATGCGGAATACCAGTGCCATTATCGCTTACCCGGATGATCACCTTCTCATAGCGGGAGTTGGTGGTCACATCCACGACCACCTTTCCATCTTTCTCCGTATATTTCACTGCATTAGAGAGGAGGTTGAAGATAATCTTATCGAGCTTGTCTGTGTCAATCCACCCCATCATGCTCTCCGGTTTACAGCGAACAGTGAAATCCAGTCCTTTCTTAGCCATCAGGGGTTCAATGCATAAGGCTGTCTCCCTGATATAATTCATGACATCTCCGTTGCTTACCCGTAGCTTGAGCTCACCTGCCTGTGATTTGCTGGTCTCCAGAATCTGTTGCAACAGTCGTACGACACGTGCGATATTCAGTTCCATCAAGTCATAGTCCTTTTTGTTGCCTGGTGCTGTCGTACGTAGTCGCTCGACAGAAGCTGCTACAATGGTCAATGGGGTTAGCAGCTCATGGGTGATGTTCGTGAATACATAACTCATCTGTAGCTGGTTGCGGATACGCACACTGCGAGTGTATAATGCTCTTCCTGTCAGATAGAGTATTACCAGTATTACGATACTCAGCAATATGATGATGGTTGTAAGATTCACAATTTTTTTTTGGTTTTTAAGACTGCAAAGGTAGTTTATTTTTTGTACTATCCCATTAAAATCAAGGAAAAAAGTAGTTTTATCATTCAAAAAAGTTTGTTTTGAGTGAATTATGGTTCGTTTTTTGCGATTTTCACGTATTTTAAACCATAATTAATGATAAGTCAACGTGCTTTCAATAGAAATGTTGTACTTTTGCATCGGTGAAAGAAAATGATTATTTTTTCTGACACTGTGTTAAAAGTAAGAACGTGAGGTTCTGAAATTGATTATTTTGTTTAGATTTTTAATGGTTAAGGTTTATGGTTGATTAATTTAGTTTTTTAAAAAGAAAAGACTCGCTGTGATAGCGAGTCTTTTTTTTTCTAGTTTTTCTAGTTTTTCTAGTTTTTCTAGAATTTTCTAGAATTTTCTAGAATTTTCTAGAGTTTTCTAGATTGTTCTAGATTGTTCTAGATAGAAGGTGGCGTTCCGCCTCTATGGCTGCCTGGCAGCCAGTGCCTGCGGCGGAGATAGCTTGGCGGTAGGTGGGGTCTGCACAGTCACCTGCTACGAAAATACCGGGAAGCTTGGTGCGGGGCGTACCGTCAATCTTCTTGAAATAACCTACCTCATCGGTATCCAGCCACTCCTTGAAGATATCCGTATTGGGTTTATGGCCAATGGCGAGGAAGAAACCGTCGATGGCGATATCCACCAGCTCCTCATCGGGTTCTCCCTTGCGTTTCACCAGATGGGCACCCTCTACACCATTCTCACCAAAGAGACCAAGCGTGTTATGCTCAAAGAGGATCTCGATGTTCTCTGCTGCCATGACCCGGTCCTGCATTACCTTGGAGGCACGGAGGAAGGGCTTGCGTACAATCATATAGACTTTCTTGGCGAGATGACTCAGATAGAGGGCATCCTCACAGGCGGTATCACCGCCACCTACCACTGCTACTGTTTTCTTCCGGTAGAAGAAACCGTCACAGGTAGCACAGGCAGAGACACCCTGTCCGTTGTATTTCCGTTCGTCATCCAGTCCTAAATATTTTGCAGAAGCACCTGTTGCGATAATCACAGTGTCAGCGATAATCTCCTCACCATCCTCTGCCCAGCAGTGGTAGGGGGCTTTCGAGAAGTCTACCTTGCTGATAGACCCGTCACGGATATCTGTACCGAAACGCTCTGCCTGTTCGCGGAGGTCCATCATCATCTGATTACCGTCCACTCCCTGCGGATATCCTGGGAAATTCTCTACCTCTGTAGTCTGTGTCAGTTGTCCACCCGGTTGTATACCACAATACTCCACTGGGTTTAAGTTGGCACGTGAGGCATAGATTGCTGCTGTATAACCGGCAGGTCCACTGCCGATAATGAGACATTTGGTATGTGTCATCTTAGTTGGGAATTTAAGAGCGTTTAGAGTAACTCTTCAATCTGTTTGGCGATATTGTCGATCTTCTCCGTAGGCTCAAAGCGTGCCACTACCTGTCCCTTCTTGTTGATGAGGAATTTTGTGAAGTTCCATTTGATGTCCGGCTTCTGCTTATAGTCCGGGTCAGCCTTTGAGAGCATATCGTCCAGAATAGCTGTCAGGTTGTGCTCAGGATCCCATCCTGCAAAACCTTTCTGTTCCTTCAGGAACTTGAAGAGCGGTTCTGCGTCCTCACCATTCACCTTAACTTTCTTGAAGCGAGGGAAATCCGTTCCGAAGTTCAGTTTGCAGAACTCATGGATAGACTCATCCGTACCAGGAGCCTGCTGTCCGAACTGGTTACAGGGGAAGTCAAGGATCTCAAAGCCCTGGCTGTGGTATTTCTTATAGAGAGCCTCCAGCTCATCATACTGGGGAGTGAATCCGCACTTTGTTGCAGTATTGACGATCAGTAATACTTCGTTCGCATACTCTTTCAGCGAAACATCCTTTCCTTTTCTGTCTTTGACAGAGAAATCATAAACAGTTTTCATTGTTGGTGATTTGTTATGGGTTAGTATTAAAAAAGGTGCTCTCCTTGGCATATGCAACTACCCAGGCAGCACCTTTATTCTTCTTACGTGGAAATATCGTTTTATTTCTTCGCAGCCTTACCGTAGCGGCTCATGAACTTGTCTACGCGACCTGCAGTATCCACGAGCTTGCTCTTACCGGTATAGAAGGGGTGAGAGGTGCTCGAGATTTCGATTTTAACCACTGGGTAAGTTTCGCCTTCGAATTCTACGGTGTCATTAGTCTTTGCGGTAGAACGCGAAAGGAACATATCGCCGTTGGACATGTCCTTGAACACGACGGGGCGATAGTTTTCTGGATGAATACCTTTTTTCATTTTAATTGTTACTTATTATTCGTTATTTACTATAATCGCATAAAGCGGGTGCAAAGGTACGAAGAAATCCGCAAACAGCCAAATTTTCCCTTGACTTTTTATTCTTCCTCCACAATGATATCACTTTGTGACACCTCCTCAACGACCTCTTCCACAGGTTGTTGGGGCAGTTCTTCTTTCACTTCCGTGGCAATTTCCTCTGCTTCCAGTCCCTTTGCGGCTTCCTCCTGTTGGCGTTTGATCCGTCGGCGTAAGCTATAGACCATGATAGAGTTGATGGTTTCTGTCACGCCATAGAGCAGCATACACCAGCCGAGGATTATCATTGGCAGTTCGGCACTCTCCATCGGTTTGACGAAGATGATGATGCCGGCGATGAAAATCAGGATGGGTGCTATCCAGAAGAAGGCACCTATGGAGCCATAGCGACGTGCTGCCACCAGTACGATCAACTGGTTGATGCTGCCCAGTATCAGCATGGCGCCCAGGATGTACATCAGCCATTTGACAAACATGTCAGGACTCAGCACGAGGGTTAGTCCGAGAATGACACTGCCTATGCCCACTAAGGGAAAGGCAGGCTGTGTACCGCTGATGACATTCCCCTCAGCGTCAGTGATCATATAATCACCGACATGCCGACGGGCATTCCAATATGAAATCAGGGCGATGATACCCGATAACAGGAACAGGATACCGATTGCCATGGTGAGCCATGTCACTGAGTTATCGGGATATTTCAACAGTAAGACACCTATCACGATGGAGCATAATGCCCGGAAAATAGAACTTTGTAATAGTTTCATTTTTATTTCCTATTTATGTTTTTGCAAAATTAGGAAAAATAATTGATAACAGGAAATTGATAATTGAAAATTTATGATTAATTTTGCATTGATGGCAACAACGATTTATTTAGTAAGACATGGTGAGACGGTGGATAATGCCCGTCAGATCATGCAGGGACAGACCCCGGGAGAACTTAATGAACAGGGTAGGGAACAGGCCCGCCAGGTGGCTCAACGCCTTGCCAATGAGGCTATTGACGCTGTCGTGGCGAGTGATCTGCGTCGTGCCATACAGACAGCAGAGATTATTGCGGTCCCTCATCACCTGTCAGTGGTGACCACCCCCTTGCTTCGAGAGCGGGACTGGGGTAGTTTTACAGGTCGTTTCATCCCAGACCTGCGGGGAGAGGTGTGGCCCGATGATATCGAGACAGAGGATGCTTTGTTGCATAGAGCCCAGCAGTTCCTACAAAAAATGACAGCCACCTACGAGGGAAAACGAGTGGTGGCTGTCGGTCATGGAATTATCAATAAAGCGATATTAGCCGTTTATGCATCGTGTTCGATGAGAGAGGTACGGCGGATGATGAATGCCGAGGTGAGGGTCTTAACGACGACCTCCGTAGCTGTGGCCTCCGCCAGAGCTTCTTCCTCCACCGAAGCTACCTCCGCCTCTGCTGAATGATCCACCGCCAGAGCTGCTGCGCATAGAGGAAGAAGAGCCTCTGCTGAAGCTGCCTCCGCTATGGGAGAAAGAGCCTCCCCTGCTGAAACTTCCGCTGTTGCTGTGTGAGGAAGAGGATCCTCTGCTGAAGCTGCCGCTTGAACGGTCGATAGTTCTTGAATGATCGAAGCTTCTTGAGCGGTCGATGGTTCTGGATGAGTTGTTCTCAATGCCCCTTCTCTCCATGTTATGGTGGTGAGTACCGCTGTTATTGCGGTTGAAATCTCCGTTGCGGGAATAATCTCTGTTGCGATTAAAATCTCTGTCGCGTGAAATATCCCTGTTGCGGCCAATCTCACGGTTGTTCACAGTAGTACGGGTTGAGCTGTGGCGAATTCCGTTGTTGTGATGGTGGCGATAGTCTCCGCGGTTCCATCCGTCACGCATTCCGAAATGGCGGGTGTTGTGATGATTGATATAGTGGTGACGACGGCTGTGATACCATCCATGCCCACCTACACGATGCCAGGCATGTCCTCCACGATAGCTGGCGTAGAATACCGGACGACCGTAGTAGAAGTAGTCACGGTGCGGATAGCGGGCGTAGATGCCGAAGTGCCAGAAGCCGTCTGCCCAGTAGAGGGGGCGATAGAAATAGGTGGCGGCACGGAAAGCGCTCAGCTGCCAGTCGAGCAGGATATAGCTCAGGTCGAGGTTACGACGCTCCCAGTAGGTTCCGTATACGTCGTCATAACTGGTGACACCCATCAGGTAATCGAGATTGATCTCATAAGCAGCCTCATACTGCTCTTCTGTCAGGTTCAACTCGTAAGCCATCTTGTCCGTGAGGAAAAGAGCCTCGTTGCGAGCCTGCTCGTAGCTCATTGCCTTGCCCGTTGCTGCTACTAACAGCATTGCTACCAGGGCGATCATCATCTTCTTCATATCTCTAATGTTTTTATCGATTCAACAATATGTTTCTTTTGACATTGCAAAAGTAAGAAGAAAATGAAGCATAAGAAAAGGATTTCCCCTAAACAGTGCGGGGGAAATCCCTATATCTTTGGAGGTGAGAGGTAAGAGGTGAGTGGTAAGAGGTTCCTTAGTATTTATAGAAGTTCCACTTCTGCCCGTCCTTGCTCAGTACCATGATGTCCCCATTGAGTGACTCTATCTTCACGCGGATATTGTTGAAGGGCTTGAAACCGAAGGACTCTTCCACCATAACAGTATCTGATTTCAGTTCTTCCTTGGAGAAGCACTGGATGAAGAGACTGTCGCCCTTGTGTTGGAAGTTGCCGAAGACACCAAAGTTCTTATCAGGAACTGTTTTTATCCAGACTATACCGCCAGAGAAACTCATGTATTGGTTGTCAGTGTTGTTCATACGCCATTGACCGAGAAGGTCACCTGCATCACTCCCTTCCTGGCAAGAGGTGAGAAGTAAGATGGATGAAGTGAGAAGGATGATGTATTTAAAGAATCTTGCCATGGAATTTGATTTTAAAGTTAAACGTAGAACAATCCCCGTAGATGTTGCCCTTGTCGAAAGCGTATGCGGCAGAGAATTGCCAGGGACCTGTCTGATAGATGCCTTGGAACATCGCATCGAAAGAGTGGTGCTTCTCGGCAAGAGGTTGATGGTAAGTACCCCATCCTTCACGGTACGATCCTTTCACGAGATACGACAAGTGGTCTGTTATCTCACCGTTGACCCCTAAATGCCAAGCTTTGACACGGGTATCACGATAGGAGGTGTATCCATCCTTATTATATATAGGTGAGGTAATAAGGGCTATGCCTGGAGTCATTCCATAATGTGAATAGCCGTCATAAAAATCGTGATTATAATAATTATCATTACCGGTTACTTTATCTTTGAGTTGACTGCGGAACGGTTCGGGATAGTCACCACCGTCGAAATGTAAAGGACCGCATTGGTTGGTGGTTTGGAAGAATTCAAAAACTGCCCCTCGTACATACTGTCTGCCTAATGTCCTATTGTGGTACTGCAGTCCCCAGAGACCATCCCATCCATTACCCTTTCGGATGCCAGACCCATCCTCAAAAGGATTATCGAGATAAGCCAGGATCTGGTGATCCGGATTGATGTTCCAGCCAATCTGATAAGTCATCACTCCGATATGGTTGCCATACACCCAGTCTTCAGCTGCCTCATTCTCAAAATAGTTCTTATCTCCTACAGGGAGTATCACTTTCCAGAATGCTTTCAGATTGGTAGGTTTCTTTTTGACGACCATCTCTCCATTTACCATCTTATGATTGGTTCCTCCAAATTGTACGGCATGTTCAATACCTATGGTAACGAAAATCGGCTTTTCGGGATTACTGCGGAAGTACAAATGTTTCTGATGGTAGTATGCCCCTGTTGTATATGCTTTGTTGACATCCTCAGCCTTATGATATCTATCCTCACGATATCCACTATCCATAAACTTGCCATATCCGAAGTCGAAATTGATTTGCAACCAGTTTTTGGTAAATGGAACCGTCCAGAAACCATTGGTACCGAAATGTACCTGTGGGATGGGCTTGGCGTTGGTACCCTTGACGAAAGAACCTGTTGAGAGGAGGTTGTCACGAACCACCAGCTGGTGTTCCCTGCTGCCCACTTCAAAGACGAACGACTTCCAGGAGAGGTTAACGTAACACTGCTGCAGAAAGACCTTATGGTCGGCATGCATTGAACCGATAGCATCGACAGCTCCAGATAATTTCCAGTCTTTGTTGAAAACATGCTCTATGTTCACCGCTCCACGCAGGTAGGCTGTGTTGGGACGGGTGCTTAATGTGTGATGGTGGTTGGTTGCTAACTGGTAAGCCGTATAGTTTCCTGTTCCCACAGCAGTCTCTGCCGTTACGTCGTAAGTGATATGAGTTCCCAGCGAGTCCTGTGCGCTTACCTCTGACGTATGGACGAGGAGGGCAAGGGCGAGGTAAATGTATTTATTTGTCATAGGCTTAAGCAGGATTTAGAATTTCTTGCCTGCCGCTACATGTACTACGGTGAGGAACATGATTTTGATGTCCTCCCACCATGAGCGACGCTTGAGATAGTCAAGGTCCATCTCCAGTCGTTTGAGCATCTTCTCCATGGTGTCCGTATAGCCATTGTAGAGGGTGGCGTAGGAAGTGACTCCCGGACGGATCTGGTAAAGATACTTATACCGGCAGTCCTGTTTCATAATCTGGTCAATATAGAATTTCCGCTCAGGACGTGGACCGACGAAAGACATGTCACCTCTCAGCACGTTCCATAGTTGTGGCAGTTCGTCGAGATGGTGGTTGCGCAGGAACTTGCCCGCTTTCGTGAGTCGTTGGTCTTCCCCAGCTTGATAAAGCTCAGGACCGTTCTCTTCTGCATTGACGACCATGCTGCGGAACTTGTAGATGGTGAAAGGTCGTCCAAAACGTCCGATGCGCTCCTGCTTATAGATGACTGGTCCGTCTTTGTCCTCACGCTTGATCATGATATAGCAGATAAGGAAGAGGGGGGAGGACAGGATGAGGAATACCAAGGCACCGAAAAAGTCAAACCACCGTTTGACCTCTCGTTCAAAAGCATTCATTCCATCAAAAATATACGGGTAGTTATGTTCCATCAGCAGTTTATTTTATCTATTAAACGGCATATCATATATGATTATTGTCTATATTAAAGAATTTTTGTCATTTCTTCTTCACGGAACGGGCTGTAGTTTCTCAGTGTTCACACCTAACAGTCCATTGAAGGAAACCAATGGTTTCCTGCGTGGAAACCGATGTTCTTATTTATGGAGAGCAGGAGGAGCATGAGTGGTAACCCCTTATATGTTTTTCTTCAAAGACGCCAGGTAGCGTTGACTGTCTCTTTTCCGTTTCCATAATTTTATAAAGTAGGTGGGCAGGAAGTTGGTGACAAAGTATAAGTATGCTATGATGGTGGAGTATCCGAACACCGTTTCATAGACGTTCACATTATATTTTATCAATGAGAATTTATTGCTGGATACAGAATTGCTGTGCAGGCGGTAGTATGCTAAAGGTTCTGTCAGGCAAAAACATATCTGGCAATCTTTCAGGATATTCAGGAACAAAGCCCAATCCTGGCGTTTGCGGATGGCAGGCATATAGTACTTATGACCTAACCGCTTGATGTCGTAGATGGCAGTCAGACAACCTATCTTATTGTCACGTTTCATCATTCCTAACGTCAAATGCTTGGGCGAAATGTTAATGCCTGTAATCTGGTTGTTCTCATCACATATCAGATAGGAACTGCTGCACAAGGCACAGTCTTTCCGCGTCATATGCTTGATCTGTTTCTCCAGTTTCTCTGGCATCCAACGGTCATCACAGTCACAAAAGGCAATATATCGTCCTTTTGCCCTCTCGATAGACTTGTTGCGGGCAATACCAGGACCATAGTTCTCCTTCAGGTATTCCACCTTGACACGGGAGTCTCTTTGTGAAAATTGTTGTAGGATACGCTTTGTCTCGTCCGATGAGCCGTCATCAGTGATAAGCAACTCAAGGTTTGTATAAGTCTGTGCAAGTATACTCTCAATACTGTCAGAAATATACTTACTGGCATTGAAAGTAGGCATAATGACGGATACTAAATCTTGGCTCATATACTGACAGACTTTTATGAACGAGTGCAAAGGTACGAATTAATTTTGTAATATGGGAATCTTTTTGTATCTTTGTCTCAAATTAGAGGATGATTATGAAACAAGTTGTCTGTTCTTTGCTATTCCTTCTTCTGTTCTCCTCTGATACTTTTGTCGCAAAAGGGCAAAATATGGAGGATAAAGACTGGAAATTGGTGTTCAGTGACGAGTTTAACCAGAAGAACTATAGCCAGCCGGACTCCACGAAATGGAGTCGGCACAATCGTTATTCTGGAACATGGTCACGCTGGATCAGTGACTCCAGAGATGTGGTATATATAAAAAATGGCTCATTAGTGTGTAGGGCTATTCCCAACAAGACATTGCCAGGCGATACGGCCCGAATGTTGACAGGGGCTGTAAATACACGAGGAAAATTTGAGTTTCAGTATGGGAAGGTGGAGGTTCGGATGAAGACTAACCGTGAAAAAGGCAATTTCCCTGCAGCATGGCTTGCCAAGAACAACCATTTCGACCAGTATGGGGAGATTGATATTGTGGAATCGTTTGGCGACAGGGTAAGTGCCACCCATGCCATCCATTCACACCTTACTTACAATCATGCAGATCATGGACAGAGGAATAGTTTCAAAAGTATAGATGTCGATGCCACCAAGTGGCACGTGTATGGTGTCATCTGGACGGAGAGAGATGTGAAGTGGCAGATAGACGGCAAGACTGTCGCTTATTTTAAGAAGACGACAGACAAAACATTGTTGGCAAAGGGACAGTGGACTTTTGACTATCCGTTCTTCTTAATTCTGAACCAGAGTGTTGGCAATGGGGAATATGGTAATTATGGTGATACTAAAAAGACTTACGAAACACGTTTCGACTGGATAAGAGTTTATCAACGGGCGAATTCCACAGGGATGTCTCCCAGCTCAGCCGCTATATTGGAATAAGAAGAATAGTCGCTTCCAATAATCTTTTGTGTTTTACTAAGACAGAATAGTTCGGTGACGGCGAAGACCATCCCTTCCAGCGAGTTTCTCTCCAATTTGTCAGTATGGGTGATGATATGGTCAGGATAAAGTCTGGTGAATTTTTGTTTTACCTCGTCATCGTCTGAGGCGAGATAGAACCTGACGTTCTCGTCATGTGATATCTCCTCGTCTATTTTCTTGATGAAGGCTTCTATGGGTGAACGTCTGATAGACTGGCTGTTGTCAGTTCTTCTGATATGTATGCCTATGGTCTTCGTTGAAGAGTATTGACTGATGATCTGGTTGATCCTGTTTTGGATGTTGTCTGTAGGGACGAATAATTCATGGAGGTTGTAATGTTCGTCAACAGAATTGCACCCTATCAGCATATAGTCTTTCCCTGTTAGCAAGCATGATTTCTCCGAGAAGTTGCCATTTGCATATCGGTTGTAATTGTAGATGACTCGACAGCGTGAGCGAAGGAGCGGGTAACGGATTACATATTGTCTGGTATTGTCAATGTTGTACAGCCAATTTCTGTTTTCAACAATTGAGGTGTGGGGAGGCATCTGGGTCTTGAAAAGATGGCAGAAATCGGCAGAGAGACCTGGCGTGTTATTCCAATGGATAATAGTCGTCTTGTTGTACTTTCGTGCAAGAAAGATGCCAGAGGCGATGATGCGCATCCTATTGCATAAGCCACCTGTTGGTATGATATGTAACATGTCCATAAATGCTGACTATAAGTGATGATACAGAAGAAGAGTCTGCCGACCTATGTTTTCCCACGAATAATGGTTTCTTACCTTCTCCCATGCTTCATGATTGTCCCTAACTTTATTGATTTCCTCAGGATGTTTCACCAGCCATAGCATTTTCTCACGAAGTGCAGATGTGTCATTAGCGGGAATTGTCCATCCAATTTGAGCTATTTCGAAGGGTTCTGTCAGTCCCCCTGTTTCTGTCACAAGCATAGGAGTACCAGTGGTAATGGTACTCATAAGAGCTCCGCTTTGTGATATCCTCTTATAGGGCATAACATATACATCGGTATGTGTGAGCAAATAATAAAACTCTTCATCAGACACCTCCCTGTCTTCTACGATAATATTCTCAATCCCATCGGCAGCACTGAGGTCAACACCTCTGTTCTTGCCTATCAGCAATAGTTTGTAATGCGTGTTATCACGAAATTCAGGTGTGTTCTTCCACATTTCCACTAACAGATCTACACCTTTATAGTCATATTGGAAACCGAGAGCAGAGAAAATAAAACAATTTTCAGTCATGTAGTGGTCATTGAACTGTTTTTCTTGTTGTTTGAGTAAGATAGGGTCATAAGTGATGTTTAATAATCCATGATTGATGACGTGAACTTTTCCTTCGGCAATATTAAAAGTAGACTGCAATTCGGTTTTAGTTGACTGTGTGTGGACAATGACCGCATCAGCCAACTGATACATTTTCCTGTAATCCTCTTTGAAATCGAAAGTGGAATCCCCTTTTTTATGTGGAAGTATATTATGGGCGGTAAAAACGATTTTACATCCTGTCACTCGCTTGGTAAGTTTCATGAAAAGAACATCGAATGTAGGTAAACGAAGCCATTGTAGATGAATCACCTGTGGCTGCCATTTCAGTAACATGAAGAAGATGCGGAAGTACGACCACAGGTAGCTGATTACTTTTACCAGATTGCTTTTCTTGTTGTTGTAACAGAAAATCTTATGCTGCTCCACCTCGGGTGGAAGAGGTAGGTAATCATAGTTTGTAGAGCATAGATAATGTATCTTTCCTTCAAGGTTGGAGAGCAGACTATGGTCATAGATGGCAAGATTCTTGTATGATTGAGGATCAATATATACAATAGGTTTCATAGGCATCAGGTGAGGACTTTTTGTAATACATCAAGGAATCCGTGTCCGTATCGCAGGTCTGGTTCCACATAATTGCCTTCTCCCCATTCGTTCCACGACTTCATAAAGATGATTTTATGCTCATCTTCTTTCCCTGCTACTACTTTCAGTGCGTCTACCACATGCTTCCTGAAATTTTCCGGGGTAGCATTGACATATATTCCTTCGCTGATACCTGCCCTTGGAGTACGGTCCCATTGTGGGAGAATGACAGGAAATACATTTTCCCATCGGTCCTCTGGTGCGAAAAAGTTCTTAACAACTTGAGGGTAATTATATTTCAATGCAGGTAAAAAACTTATATGTTTGTGGGCAAATTTGGAAAGGGTACGTTTGTATTTTCCTAGTGCCATCATTTCACCACGTGCTTTCCCATAGGACGTGATACTGTCAAAACCTAACGACAGGATAGAATTAAATACCTCAGCACTACTTTCCAAATTAGGAATTACACGTACCGTTCTTCCTTCTTTGTCACGTTGTATAGTTGTTGTATTGTTGATCATAGCAGAGAAATGAATACCTGGGAGTCCGTTTCTTTCTGCCAATTCGCGCCAACAACTGATAAATCTGGCAACGTCTGCAAAATGATATGGGTCGAAGATGGAGAATATGGGCTTGTCATCTACAGTTATATAGCGTCGGTCCTTGAAGGCTGGCAAAACGTATTGGAAATGAGCCATATAATCGTCTATGCCAGGATACAGCATGGGAGCTATCACTTTAGTCTTTCCTCCATTTTGCCAGGTCTTGGTCGTCCATTCATGATTTGCCCAACAAAGGCAGAATGGAAAGTCGGGCTTGCCACTTTTTAATACTTCCTCAAATGGGCGCTGTAATAATAGCTTGCCATTCCCCATCCAATAATGGTAATAGCAAAATCCTTCAATTCCTGCTTCATGTGCCATTTGTGCCTGTTGCTCACGAATCTCTGGAAGGCGTAAGTCATAGAAGCCTAAGTCGGCTGGAATACGTGGCTGGTAATGACCATGAAAAAGCGGTCTCGCTTTAGCCACGTTTGTCCATTCGGTAAATCCAGGTCCCCATGCCTCGTCGTTCTCGGGTATAGGATGGAATTGTGGGAGGTAATATGCGATTACTCTTGCCTTCATTTTTAGCGCAAAGATAATCAAAATCTGTTAGACTACAAAACAAACTGCATTTTATTTGTTACTCTGTTCTGTACAATAGTCTGAAACGAAAAAGTCATAGCTGCTTGATGACCTTGGCGGGGATGCCTGCCGCAACACAATAGGGGGGAATGTCATGGGTGACGACTGCATTGGCACCGATGATGGCACCGTCACCGATGGTTACACCTGGCATGACGCAGACATTATTGCCCAACCACACATTGTCGCCAATGACAACAGGCCCTTTAGTCGTTAGTGGACGTTGAGTGGGTGGAAAACTCATCTGTTCTCGAATGGTCATGCCATGGGAGTTGTCGGTAATCAGCACATTAGTACCTGTCAGCAGATGGTTCCCTATCGTAATGCTGTTTATGGCAGACAAGTGAGAATTGGCTCGGATATGACAATTGTCGCCAATGGTAATATTGGGCGTGAAATGCTGTTCTAAGAAAGAATCCCAAGCACATAGTTGCACATTTTTACCAAAGACGGTAGCGTCACCCACAGATATATATTGTAACCCTTTCATGTCAAGGGCTGAATAGGTAATGGTGGAATGTCCCCAGTGAGCAAACCGCTGACTATAGAATCCTGTATAAAAATGGGTTAGCATTTTTTGAACAATGCTGCATAATGTCCGAGGGAAAAGTATAGCACATCCCTTGCCAATGATTTGTATAAACCTGCTTATAAATGTTCCCATATAAATTCTTTTTATTCTGCTTTCCAAAATAGATGAGTACCAATCAATGGCATGCCATAATTCAGATAGACAAACGAGATGAGAACCACAATTAATATGGCAGCCCATTTCGGACGTAAAGTATAGTAAATGTTAACGTATAGGGGTATGGTGATCGTTTGGTATAAAAGACAGACACGCTGAGCCAATACAGGAAGAAATGCAAGAACTGTATAAGAGCAGATGCTGCAGACAAACAATTTCATCATCAGTGGGAAATATTTATTTTTTTCCTTAATCGTATCGAAGAAATATAGCAAGTAGAAGAAGATGGATATAGTAAACAGATGGAGAGGACGGAAAACATTCACGTAAGCCTCAACTGTGCCTTTCTCCGTACCGGCTTGATAGGATGCTAATTTCGCACCGATGAGCGGAATATCCATACTCATGGTGATGCCAACACCAAGAAAATAGATAAGATATGAAATAGGAATGAGAGCTGCCCACGTCATACGTTTCTTCATTGGCATATCGTCTGACGACATAAAGAACATAGGAATCAATACCAGAGCAGAATAGTGGAAAAAGGTCGCAAGAGCTATTAGAAAAATGGCTATAACTTTTTGCCTGTCCGCTTGATATTTGACAGCCATCAGAAACAACCCAGAGAGGACTCCCGTTCGGATTTGCATCATTTCATGGAGCTCGTAGTGATAACTCAGATAGACAACAACGGGAAGGAACCAAAATTCTGTTAACTGCCGGAAGGCGATGAATTTTAGTCCTAATCCTAATAGTGCATATAGAAGAAACAGTGCATGGACATCGTGTGTGAGCTGATTGAAGATGGAAGATAACCACAAGTAGGAGAATTCGATGGCTTCTGTCAGTTGAGATGCGGAATTATAATGGAGATACGTGTATTCGTAATTCTCAGAGTCCGGGTCTAAACCTATCTCACGGGTTCCTGCTAATACAATGAGGATGAATCCCAGAAAAATATAAATGGGGAATTTGAATTTACCCAAATATCTTTCAAGTAGTGCAAGAATAGCTGTAAGAAAGAATATGCTGACAACTACAATTCCAGTAATCATGTGTTAGAATGTTTAAAGTATTGTAAAATGAATCTGTGTAGCATTCTTCTTTCTTCAAGGCTAATGCCTATGGCATAGACTAAAAAGAAGGTAAATAGCGGTGAGATGACAAACAACGTGATGAAACGTTTTAGTTCGGAATCAATATATTGGTGTATTCCCAATGCAAGTAGTATACTTATCAAAGTAATGAGCAAACATGGAAATATTAAATTCATGAAATAAGCTCTATGTGAAAATGGTGGATAGAAGTGCTTTAAGCATACTAATCGTATAATATGGGCTATAGCACATACACCTATCATCGATAGGAAAATGGTATAATCCGGATAACCCCAATGAAACAATATCAAGGTTATAGGCAGACAAAGCAGTGTGATGCTGTCGACCAAAAGGATGTAGTGCTTAATCTTCCCTGTAGCATGGATAATAGTGGTAATAGGATTGTGCAGGGCAAGTATGATCATGAAAATGATATACAAACGGGAAAACAAAACCATCTGTTCTGTTACTGTTCCCAACCACCAATTCAGGATGATGGGTATTTCAATCATGAGTGGAAGGGAAATGGCTATTAGTAGATATAATATAAACTTGTTGCTGACAATAAACAGTCGATTGAGGTATTCGATGTTTTGTTCAGCATATGATTTTATCATAGGTGGTCTGAAAGCAATAGCGATACTGTTGCTTAAGGCAGTCATGGCATTGTATATTTGATTGGCGATGGCATAGGCGGCAGTGGCTATATTCCCGAAAAAGATATTTAGCAAGATGGCACTTCCTTGGATAATGGAGATTCCAGAAAGTGCACTGTAGGTTGTCCATCCAGAGAAAGAGAGGATGTCTTTATAAAGTTTTTTGTCTTTTACCTTTGTGTAGCGGCATTCCGCATAGCGTAATCTGCCTCTGATAGCATAGGCCGCATAAGTCAGGAATGCAACAACAGCAATGCCAACAGCATAAAATATAAGCCCGTCAGATAAGATATGTTGTCCGATAAGAAGGGCAACAAATAATCGACCAACGCATTCTAACATTGTAACCAAAGCATAATAGCTCATGTTCTCATGGGCGAAGAATGCAGCAGAATAAGGTATCTGAAGGAATGAAAGCAGGAAGGCAACTATCGATAACTGGTAAGTCCAATGTGCAGCCGTCATACGGTCAGCAGGGATATCCAGTTGCGTATTTACGAACCACAGCCCGAAGGTCTCAAAAATAAGAAGGACGAGCACTGTCAGTAATAGAATGATATTCATACTGACAGAGAATATCTGTGGGAGACTGGAGTCATTGTGAATACCAATGGAATAGGAATAGAATCTTTGTATGGAGATGGCAAGAGTGGTGGTAAGAAAAGTGCTTGTTAAAACGACTCCCGCTATGGCGTTGAAAAGACCGTAATCCACTTGTCCTAATGCCTGCAAGACAACCCTTACCGTATAAAGGTTGATGAGCATGATGGCAAACATACGTACAAAAAGTACGAGGGTATTTGATGCTATATGTCTTGTCCTGGTGCTTGTCTTCTCTACTTGCGGAAGGTTCGTCTGCATGCTCATCATTCCTTGAATATCATTTCTCTAATGGAATATAATGATAGGACAACGCAAGTTAATACGAGCATTAATGCAACAAAAATCATGCGCTTTGGTCCATCTGGCTTAATAGGGACACTTGCCCCCTTGATGACCGTAAAAGCAGGGGTACGTTCTTGGATTTTTGCTTTCGCTGCAATCATCTGACTATTAAGTGTATGATAGTTGTTGAGTTTCAACTCCATCTCGCTCTCCATTTCCTCCGCTTTCAATCGGACACTTTGCAAGGCGATATTAACATTGCCGTCAGCAAAAGCGGCATAGCGTTGGCGGGTGCGCTCATAATCTTGTTTTGCCTCAGCGGTCAACTGTTTATAATATTCGTAATCAACACGTGCCTTGTTGGTGCGGTATTCTGTAATAAAGACTTGCAATTTATCCTTGACAGAGTCTGCCAGTGTTTTGCATATCAGTGGGTCTTGCGCTTTGGTGTTAATAGTGACTACCCCCGTTTTCTTATCTATAGATATCGTAATGTTTTTACGAGCCAAATTTAAAATTCTATCTTCTTTCTTTGAGAGGTGATAAGCGTCAAATCTGCCTTTATTGACAACTTGGTCCTCTTTTTTAGGTAGAAGACTTTTCAGCCAGTTGACAGGATAATTCCACCATGCATATTTTTGGAAACTTTTCAAATAATCATGATAGGTTGCTTTTATGTCTTCATCAATGCTTACCACTTTAATGTTAAGTATGCTGACTACAAAGGCATTGTCTTCCATTAAATCCGGGTAGAGCAGGGGGGTGATGGCATCGGTGGTTTGCATGTCGCTAAGATCAAATCCAAAGGATGCGGCAATAGATCCTAAGGTACCTCCCGCTCCAGAGTTTTCCATTTCTGGCGCTAACTTTGTCTCAGAGATGTAGTATCTAGGTAAACTGATTATAAATATACACGATAAGACAAAGACAATAGGCAAAACTTTATAGAAAAGTTTCTTCCTCGTCCATATCTTTTTCGCTATATCCCGCAGGTCAATGACTTTAGGATGCTTTTTGTTTTCTTCCATACTCTTTTACTTCAACAGGTTAGCAATAGTGGCTGCCATGGTTCCCATACTGGTGGCACTGGTTGCCATCATCATCTTCTCGGCGACAGTCATCTTTCCTTGTGCCTTGGAGGGTACGATGATCTCACAGCCTGGTTCTACCTTGGTCTTCGAACCGATTCTTGCGGTCATACCATTCATATATATAATATAGGTGTGCCTATTTCTTGCCTTCTTGCTGTATCCTCCAGCCTGATTGATATAGTAGCTGATCTTCTTGCCTTTTTTGAAGGCGACGGTATTGGGATGGAGGACTGCTCCGTTGATTCTGACGGTTCCGTTATATTGCGGGATAATGATACGGTCGCCTTCCCTGAGAATCAGGTCGTCTTCTCCACCAGGATTGGCGAGTGCCTTGTCTAACTCAATACCTACAGTATAACTGTTGGGAATCTGGAATTTCTGCAGTTCCGTCTTGGCTTGTTTCTCCGCCAGCTGGGCGATAGCCATGGCGTTGGTGCTTCCCAAGGCGGTCTCCATCATGTTGCTTTGTTGTTCACGACGTGCCATATCCAGCGCTTCCTCCAGTTTGTGGCGTTCCTCGTCGTTGACCTTTCGCTCCAGACGAGCCCCTTTGACATAGGCATATTGGTTGGGACCTCCTGCCATTTTGATGATATCACTCAGACGGGTCTCCCGCTTAGAAAGGGAATAGACACCAGAGAACATCACCTGCCCCTCTACTGTCACATTCTGTTGGACGGTGTAACCGGCACTCTGGTGCACGAATACCTCATCATAGGGCTGGAGAACGAAACTGGGTTCTCCCTCAATGACGAATCCGTCTTTGAGCTTAAATGTGAAAGTTTGTGCCATGATAGAGTCTACCGTCTCTTGTGCGGGATTGACGATACGGCGTGAAACCTCCACCTTGCTGGTGGAAGCGGAGTTCTTGAGTCCTCCAGCCTGTAAGATTAAGTCTTCGACAGTTGTATTCTCAGAAAAGACATAGGTTCCGGGGAACTGTACCTCTCCCAGTATCTTGAGTGTCTCTTCCTCTTGCTGGTCTGTTCGTGTCGGCACAAAAAGAACATCCTCATTCTGCAGTGTGACATCAGGTAATGTCTCGTTCATGATACCCTCGATATCCACAGCGATAGTGGTCAGCTTACGATCCGGTTTCATGCGGTGGATGATAGCGTGCTTGGCAAAGGCAAACTCTGTGACACCGGAGGCAGCCTGTATTAAAGTCCGTACACTATTCGTATGTTCTCCAATCTGATACATGCCGGGACGGAAGACGGCACCTTTGACCTCCACCATGTTGTCATAGCGGGGGATGATGGAGTCTACGGCTACTGAGTCGTTGTCGTAAAGACGGAAAGAGTTGGTGTCGAACTCCTCCACGTTGAAGACTGAGTATTTCCCTGCCGCCTTGCGATAAACACGGGTATATTTCGTGAAGGCATCACCCGTGAATCCTCCGGCATAGCGGAGTAGGGTAGAGAGGGACTCATTCGCCTTCATCTCGTACCACATAGGGCGTTTCACCTTACCGTTAACGCTGACGAGATTATCATAGGTACCTACCTGTACAATGTCATTGTCAGCTAGACGGACATTACCCGTCAGTTTGCCATTCAGCATGTAGTCATAGACATCGACGACACTCAGCAGTCTGCCTCCGCGGAACACTTTGATATTACGGAGTGTTCCTAAGTCATTGATGCCGCCTGCCATGTGGAGGGCATGGAATACCGAGGCAAAGGCAGAGAGTGTATAACTGCCAGGCTTCTTGACCTCACCAAGGATATTGATAGTGATGGTACGGGTCTGTCCAAGTGTCATCTGAATATTGGAACCCTGATAGAAAGAACCCAGCCGGCTTCTCAGTCTTTGTTTTGCCTGTGCGACTGTCAGACCACTCAGTTCAATGACCCCGCCATTCTCCACGGTGATGGTTCCATCAGGGGAAATGGTAGTACTGATATTGTCACGGGATGCTCCCCAGATATCAATATTCACGACATCACCCGGTCCCAGTACGTAACTTTGTGGGGTGGCGATATTCATTTCCGGCTCGAAAGACAGGTCGCTGCGGTTAAAGATGTCACGACCGAAAACCTTTTTCCTGTTTCTTTTCTGATATTTCTCTAATTCCAGCTGAAGTCGTTTTACCAGCAAGGCGGTGTCTTGCGGCATCCATGAGTCTAATTCTGTTTCTATATCCAGATAGTCAGGGTCGTTCTCGTCATAAGTGTTTCGGTCGTTGTAGCCACCGATGCGTCCTTGCGAATATTGTCTTGCCTGTTCTTCTTGCTCAGCATACTCCTCATAGTCCAGTTCGGATTTTCTTTTCAGTTCCTTGCCGTTCTGCAATCTATAGACACTGTTGTTGACTCGCATGCGGTCTTTACTCTCATAAGAGCCAATAGATCTCTCAGAACTGGAATTGGAATTCATGTTTCCGTATTTCTGTCGGAGCTTACGGATTTGTTTGGCGGTAACACCCTGTTGCATGAGGTGCGTGACGATTCGTGACTGGGGCGTTCCCTTTTCCCGCTCTTGAGTGACATATTCCAATATTTGCTCGTCTGACATTCCTGCCTGTCCCCATGTGCTGACCGTGCACAGGAGAAGCAACGATATCAAGATAATATTCTTATAATTTCCCATATATATAATAACAAGAAAAACGTAAATTTATTGCAAAGGTAAGAAATAATTGGAAATTAGGAATTAGAATTGAGAATTATTTTATATCTTTGGCTTCGCTGAACTTACTTTTCGTTCGGAAATGAAAAGAAAACAGGTTTTCTTTTGCATTTCTCTCACTTATTTTGTAACTTTGCAGCGCAAAAGTACAAAATCTTGGGGTTGACTGGATTTGACAGCGGGCTGAGATGGTACGTAAGCATGCGGAGTGACGGCTGTATACTCCATAATCCATTCGGTCGGAAAATTAATTGGCGAAAACAAGTACGCTCTCGCTGCCTAAACGAAGTACAGTAGTTTACTGGCTTAATTCCCCCACTAGGTGAGGGAACGAGACATCGCTCTTCTGGATGTTGTTCCGAATCAGGAAGGTATAGCGGTGCAGGTAAATCGGAAATAGTCATGGGGGCGCTCCGACTCCTTGATGAAATTTTAGGAGATAAGGCTGTAATTGGTGGCTTGGGTCTTGTTGCAGCACGAAAATGAAGTCCAAGATAAGCATGTAGAAAGCGTATGGTTTCCCTGTTTGGACGAGGGTTCGACTCCCTCCAGCTCCACTTACATATACTGATGTATCTAACAATTGGACAGTCCTTCTGGTTCCGTTCCTCTGTCTGCATCATTTTACGATTTCTTCAATAGCCTTACGATTCTTTTCCTTCAGTTCGTCAGCAGGATAGCCAATTGGAATCAGGACAGCTGCTTCCTCATTCTCATCAAAGCCAAAAGACTTCTTGCACAGTTCGGCATCAAAGTTGCATACCCAGCATGTGCCAAGTCCCTGTTCAGTTGCTGCCAGACAAAGATGCTCAACGGCAATGGCAATGTCTATATCTCCATGATGCTTGCCATCTGCTCTCACCCATTCCTCATCATGCAGTATAGATGCAACGATAACTATTGGAGCCGTCGCAAACCATTCGCGGTTATAGCACTGGCAGATTTTCTTCCTATCTTCCTCACTGCTGATGATACGGAACCTCCACGGCTGTTTATTCACAGCAGAAGGAGCAAACCGAACACACTCCATAATGTAGTCCAGCTTTTCTTTCTCAACACTCTTAGGCTTATAGTTCCTACAGCTATATCTTCTTTTTATCAATTTCAATAATTCCATATTATCCAAGTTTTGACATAACTATTTCCAGCATATCACTTAATGACAGTCATTCTCATTTCAATGTTATCAACAGGTCTGTCAGCGCGTCCAGTAGCAGTGCCTTGTATCATTTCAACCACATCAAGCCCTTCCTCTACCTCTCCGAACACAGTATATTGTCCGTCAAGGTGGGGAGTGCCACCAACAGTAGAGTATATCTTCAACTGGTCATCGGTCAAACCAGTCTTTCCCACCTTGCTCTCAGCTTCGGCAGCCAGTTTGTCTTGCAATTCCTGTAGTCCGGCACGATTCCTGTCACGGCGCATCTGCATGATTTCCGCACGATGTTCTGCTGCAAGTTCATTGAATACTGCCTGAACCTTCTGCATCCTCAACTGTTTGGAGAACTGGCGAAGCTGCCCCTCATTATACACCTGTCCCCAGACAATATAGAACTGAGAACCGCTACTGCGACGTTCTGGATTCACCTCGTCACCTTGTCTTGCTGCCGCTAAAGCACCACGCTTATGGAAAAGACCGTCCTTAATCTCTGCTTCAAGTGTATAACCAGGATCTCCCACACCAAGCATCTTTCCAGCAGGTGCGCCCTTTGAATCTGGATCCCCCCCCTGGATCATAAAGTCCTTAATGACACGATGGAACAGAGTACCATCATAATAGCCTTCCTTTGCCAGTTTGAGGAAGTTGTCACGATGGATAGGAGTCTCGTCATATAGGCGAACTACAATATCGCCAAGCATTGTTTGAATCTTTACTTTCATATCCAATTAGTATTTCTGGAAGTTATACTTTGCTCTCAGTTCAGCTTTCCTCTCTTCACTCTGGCTGGTGAAATATCCCTTCCAGCCTGGGCAGAAATTGATATGCCAACGCCAGAACTTACCTAATAATGAATTGGGCTTCTTGTCGTAGTGCGCCCGAAATTTGCAGTTTTCACAATTATGTGCCATAATTCTCTTAAAGTATTGTAATGTTGGCTGCAAAGATACGAATAATAAAAGGAAAATGAGTACCTTTGCAGTGTGTTTTAATAGAATTTGTGAAATGGATTTCTTGCCGAAAGCCCCTGCAATACTGGTTTCAAGCGTCAACATGCTTCTGAGAGATGAAGAGTTTGACGCGCATGAATCCTTGTGCTATAACTTCGGGACAGAACCAAAGGAGATAAAAAACTACCTACACGGACATGGATTCGTTTACAGCGACAAGCAAAAACAGTTCCGTCTGATTGGGTATGACAAGAAAGAATGATAACGAAAGACAGTATAGAGACAGCCTATAGTTTCTTGCATCAGAAGCGGAACGTCTATATTCATTCTTCCCTCGACTGGCAGAAGGATGATATTGAGATTACTATTGCCTCGTATGCAGATGAAATGAGCCAGGAACTACTTGATGCTATTTCTGGTGGCAGGGCAGACTTCCTGAGAGACCACAAAAGGTTTAAAGAGGACATCACCAAGGCTGTTGAGATACTGGAAAATATGCTATAACGATGATAGAAGAATTTGAAGAGCAACTACGCCAGGACTTGCACCAGTTCCTTCAGTCAATGAAGGAGGTTGATGAACGTCTGCCTGAGTGTCCCGATGTTGAAGAGAAGTGGGAGCAGATAGCCACAGCATATATTCCCGACGGCATCAGGGAGTTTAATGACTTTCCCTCCGCTTCCCTCGGTTGGATGATGTATATTGGCATGGCCGTTGCTAAGTTCTGGGATGCTGAATGGGAAATCTACTCGAAGATTGAAGATCTCTATGACTACATGAGAGACAAGAGGGGCTACGACAACATGGATGAATATATCCGTGAAGATGTACTGCTGCTGAAAGGCGTTGACTATACTGTGTTGGAGAAACTGGTAGGTGAATGTGCCTCTCGTGTATATAATGCACTCCGTCACCAGAACATAGAGCCAGGAACCAAAGAGGCTTTCAATGCTTACGTTTCCTGCCTGCATCAACTCTACCTAATGGGAGCAGCTATGCAGTTGAACCGAATGGGCTATTACATGACAAAGATGAACTGATGAAGTTGACCTACATCTTCCACAGTGGCTTTGTTCTTGAAACAGAGCAGTCCATCCAGGTATTCGACTACTGGTTGGATCCAAGCGGTGTGATGGAAGGTGTATTGAAAAGCGACAAGCCTCTCTATGTATTCTCCAGCCACTTCCATGAGGATCACTTCACTAGGGATATTTTCGAGTGGAAGAAACAGAATCCCCATGTCACCTACATTCTGAGCAAGGATATACTCAGGCACAGGAGGGCAAGCAAAGGAGATGCAGATGTTTGGTTGGCTAAAGGTGGCTCATGGTCAGACGGTAGAATCTCAGTCAAGGCATTAGGCAGTACGGATAGTGGAGTCTCATGGATAGTAGAGACAGAGGGCAAACGAATCTTCCATGCCGGGGATTTGAATAACTGGTATGCTCGTTTCTTACCTGATGCTGTGCCAGGACTGACAATCTACAGCGAAGATTTTGAAGAGGACATTGACCCGATAGCGCATGAAAAGCAATATCTTGGGGAACTGAAGGATATTCGCAAGGTGTCTGATAGCTTTGACCTGGTGATGTTCCCGATTGATGGCCGTATTGGAAACGGCTATACGCTTGGTGGCAGACAGTTCATTGACCGCTTCAACGTTGGCATGTTTGTTCCCATGCACTTTGTGGCCAGTGGGTTTGAATCCTCATGGCGCATGAAAGAGTTTACTGATGAAAAGGACATTCCTTTTTGGGAGATCAATAGAGAAGGAGAAACGATAGAACTATGAACAGTAAGATGGATCCAATGGGCAGAACCATTGCCGACTACTGGAAAACGAAGAAGGCAGATAGGCTCAGAGTGTTTTCCCCAATATTTGAGGAGGACGAGATTCCCTTATCTACACTTTTATGCGACGGCGAAATACCTCCTTGCAATGGGTATTCCGCCGCGCAAACTGTGTAAGATAGCCATACTTAGAGACTGGCTCCTGTCATCAAGCATCATTGCTCCTCTTTCTGGTGCCAGTAGATATAGGGCTTGTAGTCATTGGAGGGAGTCTTGTCAAGATAGTCAGCAGCCTCCCATTTGGTGAGTGTCTTGCCGTTCAGCTCCGCATCCGTGATCTCCCCCTCCAGTTCCATCATACCGAAGCGCTCTATCACCTGACTTTTCTTCAGCACATAAAGCTCGGTAGCATAGGAGGGACCACCGGCGGGACCTGCGATCTTCACAGCCCCCTTGCCATCATTCGACTGATAGAACACTGCCTTCATCTTCTCCGTCTCCACACCAATCAGCTGAGGCTTGCGGTCCTTGAAGGTGAACAGGGCTCCGATATTATCGTCCTTGTCACGCATCCATACCTCGTTGATGCCGTCGTTATCGATGTCGATGAAGTCAAACTTCTTCAGAGGATATTCCTTACGGGCATTGCTTTCTTTCAGGTATAGTTTCTGCATCTCGGCAATCTCCTTGTCCCAGAGCGGTTCGGGTTCATCCACCATATTATGGTAGCACGCATACTCTATATCCTGGATTTTGCCGTCGTGGAGGAAATACATACCTATAGTACTGCTCTCAGGGGCAAAATGGGCATAAGCGAGTTCCAGTCCTTTAGGACCCTCAAAGGCACCATAGATAATGGTCGGGGTGTACTCTCCTTCGTCATCAGCATTCCAGGAACACGACTTGCTCTCCTCGTCGTAATAGCCCAACACCTCCAGTGCATAGATGCTGTCACCGTCGGCAATGACGTTCAGTGCCAGTGCTTTCTTATAGTCGCTGCCCTCTGTCTTAGGCGCATTCTTATACTCTCCGGCAAACTGTACGGTACCCTGAGTATAGCGACCGCCAATCTTCGTGCAGAGTTGTGAGCGTTTCGCCTTCATACCATAACGCTGTTCCATCTTCTTGACGATAGCCTGTGGCATGGGTGTCTCCTTATAGGTATACTCACACTCCAACTGCTTGCGTGATGTCAGGTAGTCCTGGTGTATCACGAGTTGGAGCCCCCATATACCATCATCTTTCTTGGGGATGTCCTTGCTGTTGGCGAAGGCATACTTCAAGCCAGGGGATGGGATAGAGGGACGACCGTGCAGTTCGCCCGCAAACATCTTCTTGCCATCGGGGTTGAGCAGTGTCTCACCGATGAACTTGATGTCGACCCATTTCTTGTCTACCAGCATCTTGGTATACCCGGCGGCATTGCGACGGACCATGTCCTGCCAAGGATCTGTCTCATCATTCCAATAGACTATCTGCATAGCCTGCGGATTGCTGTAATAGAGGAACATGGGCAAGGGTGTGGTGTCGTTGAGTTCCGCCATCACACTATCTACCTTTGTAGAATCGGTTTCGGAGCCCTCAGCAGCGGCTCCCTTATTCTTGCAACCTATCATGACTGCCATCGCGCAGATGGCGATACATACTAATTTTTTCATTGTTATTATAAAGCTTCTGTTCCTAATTGCGGGGATTGCTCCCACAGTTCCTCGCTGACCTTATCTTGCCAGCGCACGTATTCTGCTATCAATCTCTTGGGCCAGTGCTCGATTGGTATCTGACAGTCCCTTAATTGACAATATGTCTCCCTTGATATAGGCAAGCTGATGCGGCGTAAGGTCGCCTTTGTCAATTTCATCACGTAACACATTAAACAAATAGGTTATGTCGTCCTGCGAGACCTGGAAGTTCCATTTCGTCGCCTCGTCGATGGTGACGTGCCTGGCGACAATGTTGTCGCTCTTGTCGAAACAGAAGAACTCCACATCGGGGAAGTTCTGTTTCAGCAGTTCCATCTTATGCTGGTTGTTGCCGAACGACTCAATCATATAAGGGATGTGGATGAAACGCTTACTTTTCTTACCACGCTCTACAGAGTTCTTGAAACAGTTGCGGATGGTGTTATAGACAGCGATGAGGCGAATCTCCTTCATCCCGTAACGCTTCGCTTTCTTGATAGCGGTAGCGAGTTTCTTGTAAGAGTTGAAGGCAGCGTCATACACCAGTCCGGTCTCCGAGAAGTCCATCTCCTTGGCTGCCGTACTCTTACCACTTGCCGAAGGACCAGTGAAGATGACAAATTGTGTCTTTCCTTGTTTGACGGCTCTTTCGAGCATCACACTATAGAGAGTATCCACCAGGTAACGCTCCGCATCCCGATAGTAGATGGTGTTAGAGCCACCATCATAGCCGATAGGGGTGAACAGCAGGCGCATCTCGTCAGGGTCAATCTTATTCCCCGCCGTTGCCATATATTTGCCGATCAGTTCGGTGGTATGCACCTTTGCCCAGTCTTTAGCCTCCTCGTTGATGAGGGTAGGCTGGGGTGTCGCTGTAGTAATCGCTTTCTGTTGCGACTTACATCCCGTGAAAAACATAAAAGTGGTTGCCATCACGAAGATGGCAGCCACTTTCGTTATCTGAAACTTGATGATCATACGTTAATTCCTATTGTGTAGTAATTCTTCCACACGGTGATTGATTTCCTCAGCGAGTTTCTTGTTGCGGGCGCTGAGGTTAGGAATGGCATTGAGATTGCCCACGAGAGAGGGCAGCTGCTGTTCCCATAGCTCACCGCTGTTGACGACCTCCAGTTCTGTTGTCAGCATCTCGTTGACTTCCTGCTCAGAGATGTCGTATTTCCATTTCTTCGCTTCGTCGACACTGACCTTCACACCACCGTTGTTTCCCTCACAGCTTACTGGGATGATGGTCACCTCAGGATGCTGTTTCTGTAACCACTCAATCTTGCCCTTGCTGTCCTCGAACGACTGCATCAGATAATCGATGGTGCAGAAACGGTTGCTGTTCTTTCCTCGGTTGATGGAGTTCTTGAAGCAAGTTAGGATATCGTTGTAAACCACGACGACAGTAATCTTGTTAAGTCCTTTCGCCTTGGCACGCTGGATGACATTATTCAAACGGTCGGTACCACCTGAGAGTGCCGCGTCATAGACCAGTCCCTCGTTCTTGAGGTTCAACTTGCGTGCTACCGTACTCTTACCACTGGCAGGAGCGCCGGTGATGATGGTCATGGTGTTCTTGCCGGCACGTGCCGCACGGTCGAGCATGACCGTATACAACTCATCAACGACAGACTTCTCTGCCTCGCGATAGTCAGTCACGTTACCACCATAATAGCCGATAGGCTGGAAGACGGTGCGGAACTCATCGGGGTCGAGCTTGTTACCTGCCGTAGCGAGGTATTTGTCGATGAGCAGCTGTGTACGAGGCTTTGCCCATTCCGTAGCATCATGCTTGAGCAGGGTAGGCTGGGGAGCCTCGATGGAGTAGCGGGAAGGATATTTGTTGATACGGTTATGGCGACGGATGTCCATTAACTTCTCCATGAAGTAATAACTGTCGCCAGGCATCTGATAGCGGGCATTACCGTTGGGATCCGGTTTGAAGAGCATCTCCGACATCTCCCCCTTGTCGACGAAGGTCACCCAGCCACGGGGAGAGAGATGATACTCATTATCACCCAGTACGGCATTCACCAGGCAGTTGGTGTCCCACATACGCTGACCAGTATCACAGGTATAGTTGGTGTATACTGACTTGATGGGATTCCAGTCCGTGTAGGAGAGGTCTACCAATACGTCCTGTGGCAGGTAGTTCATCTTGTCACCGATGTTACTGGGCGACATGATGAGGTCGACCTTCTCCGGGAACTTGCTGTAGAAGATTGCCGACTGCTTGGAGGCGGCACGCATGTTATAGCCACTCAAACTGTCACCAGCCTCGAAACGACCAGACTGGATATAGACAGCCTTCACCTTCTGCTTAAAGAGCTCGAGACCGCTGAGACCTGAGTATTCGTCACCTCCCGACTCAAAAAGCTGGGAGAGGGTAGTGGCAAAACCGATGGCTACCACCACGATAGAATTATCCTCCGCCTTGCTGAGCAGTTTACGATAGAGCTTATAGCCGTCAGGCAGTTTCTTAGTGTCCAAGGTACGCTTGAAGAGGGGATTGCCCTGTGCGTCCTTCAGGTCACAGATACCATTATATGGAATGAAGCAACGCGGGTTCTTCACACCGTTGCGCTCCAGTCCTACAGGAATGTCGGGGTGGCCGTAATAGTTATTGAAGATATCCACGATACCCGCGTTCTTCTCGCCTTCGCGATCGACGATGATACCCTTCAGGTCTACCAGTCCGTCGTCGATATAATGATGCAGCATCATCAGTGCGAAGAGGTCGTCGGTAGAACTGCCGAAGTCAGAGTCCAGAATCATCTGGATAGGCTGGTGCTTCTGCCTTTGGTTGTCGGCATTCTGTGCCTGCGTGCCCAGATAGGCACACAAGCACAGTATAATAAATAAGGTGAAACGTCTCATTATGCGTCGATATTATCGGTTGGTGTTGTTGGTGCAGCAGGCTCAGCAGGAGCTACAGGAGCAGGCTGTGGAGCTTTCTTTGCAGTAGCATTGGCAGCCAGTTCCTTCAACTTGTCTTTGCCTTTGAATGCGAATACCCATACCAGGAATCCGGCAATAGCGAGCAGGATGATAGCCAAAACGGGGCGATAGAACAGCCAAGCCAGAGCTATCACGATGAGCGACCAAACCACACCGAGGATGGTGCAAACAATACCAACGCCGAAACCGAAGATGTTGGCAATGAAGGGAACCACCTTGAGCAGTGTCTCCAAGAAGCCGAAGATGTTCTTGAAAGCAGAGATAACGAGCAGAATACCTACGATACGCAGAATCCATGTCCACATGGAGTTGGCATCCTGTGCGTCCTCGATAATCTCGTCGCCCGTCTTCTGACCCATCACGAGGGTTTCGAAACGCTTTCCGTTCTTAGCCTTGAAGGGCTTGAAGGTGTCGCCATTCACAACAGCCATCACGGTTACCTTGGCAGGAACAATCTTCTCGAAGGTTACGCGAACATCACCCACCTGTGGCGAGCCTGGCACCTTACCATAATATAATATGTTACCAGCCTGGTGAACATATTGCAGGTCAACCTTGTTCTGCGCGTTGGCAATAGCATTGTTGATAGAGTCCTGAGCAGCCTTCTGAGCGTCTATGACAGCCTTGGCAGAGTCAGAAAGTGACGCATATACAGAGTCAGGAACAGCTGGTGCTGCAGGCTGTGGGGTGGCCTGTGGCTGGGTAGTCTTAGGCTGCACACCATAGAAACGCTCGTAAGCAGTCTGGGTAGCCTGGTCGAACTGCTTCAGCAACTGCTCGTTGATGGCAAGGTCGAAGCCCTCGCTTGAAGAGATGCTGTGGATGAGGCTCTCGTTCAGTTTGTAAGCACCGAAGCTGACGTTCTCGGCATACTGCTCAGCGTCCTCAACGGTTGTCAGCACGAAGTTCTTGTTCTGGTATGCAGGATCCTTGAACTGACTCGATTGAACGGGGCTGCTGACCCACTGCTGTGAGTAGGTGTAGGTGGTGGTAGTCACTTTCTTACCGCCCAGTTTATCCTCGCTCTTGCTCTCTGAATGCTCTACCCACTGGTAGTACTCCACTTTACGTTTCAGGGCGATGATACCCTTCTGACCGACGCCATACTGAGCGTCCGATAGTGAGTCTTCGGTAGTAGCCTGAGCCGTACCGCAAATCAGTTCGCCTTCCAGCGAAGCGTCTTTCTTGCCGGGGTTAGGCATCTCTACGTAAGAGCTTCCTGCCTCCTCCAGCATCTTTGCCGTTTTCACTGCACGTCCCTCGTTCCACCACAGCAGGGCGGTGGCTGCTACGAGCAAGACGAAACCTGTACCAATACTCTTAAACGAGTTTCCTACGCGGGTGCCATACCCTGTAGTTGTTGTCTCTGTGTAAGCCATAATACTTTCTCTTTTTAATAGATTAATGTTTATTGTTTAATAATTAAAGTTGATTACATCGTTGGGGCACCCTCCGTGGGCTCGTTGTCCTTGACGTGGATGTTGTGTTCACTCGCATATTTCTCCATCATGCCAATGTAACCCTCTGTACCGAAGACTTCCGGCTCCAGGAAGTTGTTGACACGCCATTGACCGTTCTCCATCCAGAGGTCGAGGGTTATGGCACCTTTCTCATCTTCGTCGTTTGTCTTGAATTTCACTTGGGCACGTGCCATATTACCCGTCAGCAACTCGGCTGTGATTTTCTCGATGGTGAGCGGAGCACTGAGGTCTGTCAACCAGCGGTAACCCTCCTCATCGCCAAAGAACCGCATGTCGCCCTTGGCGTTCTTGTCATATTCTGCAATGGCATGGGCAAGGGCGATATAATACCCTGTGCAGAAATTCTCATCCATCATTTTGAGGTTGATGCGTTTCTCACGGTGCATCAAGTTCAGCATGTCATACATCTTTTTGACATCCGCTTTCACGGCATCCTCCGTCCATAGGTCATCAGGAGCAGCCTCTACACCGTCAGCCTGTGCGGCAAGTGAGTCGGTGGCAGTTACTTCCTTATTCAGTGAGTCGGTGTCCGACTCATTTGCCTTGGATTTATTACCACAGGCAACAGCCAGTATCGCTACTGCAAAAAAGAGTACATACTTCATGCTCATATTGTCTCTCAAAATCATAATTCTTTCTATTTTAAATCTTTAACGTTATAGGTTTGATGCTGCAAAGATACGAATTTATTACATATCTTAGTTGTTTTTTTCTAACAAATTGTTGTTAAAATCTTCCAAATAGCCTGTTTATAAGGAAAAAGGCCCCGTATGGCGGAGCCTTTTCGTTCATTTCAGTCATGCTTATTTGAGAACCTTCTCAATATTACTCAGCATCTGCGACTGATACTTGTCGTTGTTGTTTGCCTGAATGATACTCTTTACCTTCTCTACGTCAGCTTTGGTTCCGTATTTGGCGATGATCTCAACAGCAGGTCCGCGTCCCAGCCAGTTGGCGTTGGGGTCAGTGGCAATGTCTGTCATCAGTTTCACCCATTCATTTTCCTTGAAATAAGTAGCCTTTGCTTTCCATGCAGGGTAGTCTTTCTCAGCTCTTGTCTTAGTCTCGGTAATCGACGTCCAATACGGGATGTTGTTCGTGCGGGGCTTCTTCTTCAGATAATTGACGGTAGCATCGTATGCTGCTTTGCTGGTGTGCTTATGGAAAGGATAGTCATACCACATGGTATAGAGACTCCTGATGGCTTCTCCATGCATTTTGGGCTGACTGTCGTCGTTCAGTACCTTTACTAAGTCAGGAATGAATGAATCGTCGTATAGCTTTCCAACGCAATGGAGCATCATCCCGCGAACGTCATCGTCCTTGTCGTAAAGGAGTTCCTTGGCGGCTTCTGTTACTCCCGGTACACCCTGACTCCAGGGATTGCCAATGGCAATGGCTGCTTCTTTTCTGACCTGACTGTTCTCGTTCTTGACCTGTGCAAGTACAAACTTAGCGGCTTCCTCCTTCTTCAACTCATTCATTAAAGTCCTGATACCTTTCTTCAGCACAAAAGGATTCTTCTCGTCTTTAAGGACATTGGCAACCTTGGTGACGTTATCGGAGGAAACGCCAAACAGGGAAGTGTAGGAGAGTAACGCCATACCTTTTACCTGGGGTGACGTACTGTTAATCAGTTTCTCAATAATGGCATCCTGATTGGATGGGCGCTTGTGATCACGGAATTGTTCCTTGATAGCCTTGAATTCTGGGGTGTTTTTGAGTTCCAACGTCTTCTCATCGATATCGATTTTGGAGTATCCTAACCAAAGAGCCTCGTATTCAAGGTCTGTGAGTGGCTTGTCTTTCTCTGTCTTAATCATGCTTTGCAACCCTTCTGGGGTAAAGGGCACACTGTTCAGCAACTGCATGGCAGGACTCTCATCGGATGTTGCTGCTGCCGATTCTTCTGTCGTTGTTGCCTCACCTTCGGCATTGTTTGCCGATTTTCCTCCACATGCTACCAGTGCAGTGGCTGCCATTGCGATAGCGAATGAAAATAATGCTTTCTTCATGTTTGTTTTATTTTTAATGTTAATTTTGGTTTATTCTTATATGTATTATTTATTTAGGACCTATCCCTCGAGGTTTGATTGTCGTGTCACTCATGCTGTCATAAAAGGTACTGCCTTCCTTGTCTGCCTTGTCAACAGTACCGAGGAACTCAGTAGGATGGCAGATTATACAATTGCCAAGACTGAACTCTTGGTTAAAATTGAACAGGGGAGATGTACCGTTGTCGTAAAAACGGCAATCCCAGAAGTTTACATTCGAGTTCTGACTGTCTATTAAGGTGAACTCTTTGTTGCGGAAGAAGTCACAGCGCTCGAACTTTGCATATTCTACATGCTGGAGCGTCATGATGCCATAGGTGCAGTCGTGGATGTTGGAGCCGTACATGGAGAAATCACGAGTACCATCCAACTGCAGACCATAGGTGCCACAACCATAGAGGTCGCACTTGTTGAGACTGATGCGCCACCCACCCTTTACACCTATGACACCACCTTCGCAGTGTCCACCTGTGGTATGTCCGATGGTCAGGTTCATGATGGAGATCTGTTCACAGTTCTTGAAGTTCAGACAGAACGCATAGCGGGGCTCCACGACAATACGTGAGTTGCCTTCTCCGCGAATGATCATCTTCTTATAGTTGGCGATGGTAAGTTGTCTGCCGTCATCCACTGCCTCGCTGATGATAGCTTGGGCAGGACCTACTTCCGTATTACCTGCGGCACGCCATTTGAAATAGGCGTAATTCTTATCCCACCATTTCTTGTTCTCAAGTATCGGGGTAAGGTTGATCTCTGTGTCCTTAGCCACCAGGATATTGATGCCCGATATGATAGAGTTAAGAAACTGTTCGGCTGTAGTGACGCGGATATATTGATCTCCATCGTACTTAATCACCGTGCCTTGTGGACTGGTCTTCTGGGCGTGCAGATTACCAATCATGCATAGGAAAGTGAGAATCAGACAGGTTGTTCTCTTCATTGCTTTCTTCATGTCCGTTTTGTTTTTAATAATGGTGTCACGTTTAGTCTTCTTCTCCACAAGAAGAAAGGTTTACGACTGCAAATATAGAAGAAAAATGACGAAATGTTGTTATCATTTCGTCAAATAGTCTTATCATTTTGTAAAATCACTAACAAATATCCTTCAATAAGCCCTCGCAAGCATCCTCTAAGAGTTCGATGACGAGTTCAAAATCCCTGTCACTGCCATAGTAGGGGTCGGGAATGGTTGGATGGCTGGGATGATGTCGGAGATAGTCCGCCATCAGACGAATCTTCAGCTCGTCTTCCTTCGAGCGTGCCTTGGCACGGATGGCACGCAGGTTCTCCTGATCCATACCGATGATGAGGTCGAAGTGGTCGAAGTCTGCTGACGAGAACTGACGTGCTCGTGAGTTGAAGTGATAGCCATGACATGCTCCACAGCGTCGCATCCTGGGGTCGGGAAGGTCACCGATGTGCCACGGACCGATGGCAGCAGAGTCAATCATAAACTGGTCGGTGAGTCCCCGCTCGTCGACTATGTGCTGGAAAATCCCCTCTGCGGCAGGAGATCGGCAGATGTTCCCAAGGCAGATAAACAGTATCCTTTGTCTCATACCGTTGGCAAAGTTACGAAATAACGTGAGAAATACAAAAGGAAAGTTCGCTTTTCTTTATTATTTGCAGTCTTAAGTGCCTACGTAATCGACGTGAAGTGCCGCCCAAAGCAGTCGTTAGCAGCATCCTAATCACCTGTCGACTCCAGTCAACAAGTCTGTCGACTCCAGTCAACAGGTCTGTCGACTCTAAGTCAACCGACCTGCCGACTCTAAGTCAACCGGTAGTAAGAATTTATTTCATCAGGTCAAGCGGACCACTATTCCATCGGTCGTTACGAGGAACAGGATTCATGTACTTGCTGCCTTGGTAGGTCTCATACCATTGGCAAAGATACGAAAAAATGGGCAAAGAACCAAATTCTCTGCCCATAATCTGTTCCCCTTAGGCTTAAGCCGCTTCCCATTTAACGGGAACGCTCACTTATAGTCAATAGGCATCGGCTTGTTGACACCAGGAGCGAGTTGCAGTTCGAACTTATTGCTGTCACGGCTGTCACGGCGAAGGAACATATCACGCATCACATAGTGTCCACGAACCTTGTAAACCAATACTACAGGCATGGAGTAACCCTTCTTCTGGGCGAGTTTCTGGGGATTCTCCTGTGCCATCCAGTCGCTCTTGATGATGAGCACGTCCACGAAATCGTTACCTGCATATTTCTTTCCAGCTTCGATGGCTTTACCCTTAGTGAAACTGTCAGCATTCACAGTCTCAGGCATGGGCTGTGGGGTCATGTTGCAGATGCGGTAGATATCGAGTGCATCCCAGAGCAGTCCCTCGTTGAGATTGTTGCCACGCAGAGGGTTCTGGGCCATAGCCAGTTTGAACTGACGTACGCAGTCTGCATCCTCGCTGAATTTTGGATGTCTCTTGATGATGTCCTCATAGAGAGGCTCTATGATGTAGAGGTTCATCATGGTAGTAATCTTGATGTCGGCACCGGAATTATACTCCTTAGCGGCATTCTGAATCAGTGAGATACCATAGTTACAGAACTGCTCAAGGGGGAATTTGTTGATGGCAAATTCGAAAGCAGCCTCTTCGCGTTGATTTCGTTCGGCACGCATCTTGTTATCGTCGCCATAAGGACTCAGCCAACCCTCAGCCTTGTTGACAATACCATCACCTGCCTCATAGCCGTAATGGAAACGGGAATAGAAATTGACATTTTGGAAGGGAAGAAGTTGTGCCAAGAAAAGAAAACTGGTGAACTGAGGGTCGTCGAACATCTGTTTTGCTACAGCATAACGATAAGGCTCATCGTATGGGACAGCAATTTTCTTGGCAGGGTCGATGTCAATCCATAGTGTAGAAGCCACTGATGTTGTTCCAAAGAACTTGGGATTGCAGAAAACGTCTTTGTAGAACAGCAGCAGATGCCCCCATTGATATTTATATTCTTCTGATTTGCTGCCGTTCCAGTGTACATTATTATAAAATGATAGGGACTTGTCTTCCCAACGCCATTTCACATTGCTGTTGGTAGTATTGGTGCTGCCCCCTGTTGTCTCACTTGCAGAGTTGGATGCTTGGTTGACGGCACTGCTCTTGGTGTCGTTTACCTTGTTCTCTACTTTCTGCTTCGCCTTCTTCAGCAGTCCGCCGAATTGAGCGGAAGCGGTGTTTTGCACACCAAAAGCAATGACCAGTGCGGTCAGCGCCTTCACAATTGTCTGATTTTGTTTCATTGTCTTTACCTTATTATATTTATTTACTTCTCTTTGTTCATTCCCAACCAGTGGCGCAACCAATGGGTCTTGTCCATCCAATCAACAATGGTGCCGATGATGGGAAGGCTTTTCCAGATGCCTCGCCAACGGATTTCGTTCACCTCGTCGGGCAGACTCTTGGTAATCACATGGTTGAGTCCACGCTTCAGCGCACTTTCGACCTCCATGCCGGGAATGCTTTTCAGCATGTCCTTACGCGCCTTGCTCTCCGCCTCGGCAGCAACTTTCTTGCCGTCGGGGTCGTTATTTATTTCAGTCCCTGCCATGTGCCTACGATGTTCTTACACTGTGTATAGGTGCTGGGGCAGTTGAATACCTTATAGAGGCTGGCACCCTTCTCCAGGAAGATCTCCACGCCACGCTGCTCGGTGTCCCATCCCTTGCCGAAGATATACAGGAAATAGTCAGTGCCGTTGCCACTGATAGTGACTTCCTGCGGTTTGTTGACAGACGGACCCATCTCCACCGTATAAGGGGTGGAGGGGCTGTAGGCATTGTCAGGGGTAGCACCCTTCAACAAGGCAGCAGGCAGGAAACGCTGGATATACAGGTCGTTCTCTGGAGCATACTGGGAAGCCACAATCTTGGTCTTCAGGGTGCGGACGATGCCACTGACCGTTGCCGAGCTGTTACACAACAGGTTCAGACATTTCTCACCAGTGGAGGCATTGCGGGCATAAATCTCGAAAGCCATGGGAATCATAGCTGCAGTACCCTCGATACTTTTGCCGAGCAGTCCGTTATAGACAGCCTCAAACTCAGTATATCCACTGGGGATGTTTGAGAAAGACACCGTGGCTGTTACGGTGCCGAGATACTCCTCCACGTCGGCAATGCCGTCACCATTCACATCGTCACCCACATCAGGAAGACTGCCTTTCACCTCATAGGTGTGACTACCATACGTCGCCTTGTTGCCATTGACCTTCAGGTCGTGCTTCGTCTCATTCACCAGATTCGCCCACTTGTCGGTATAAGTGGTCTTGCCGGGGTCATCACTGCTGTCATCGCTACTGCTGCTGCATCCTGCCGAACTGGTCAGGATGGCAAATGCCACAAGGGCAAGCTGTGTTAAGAGATTTTTTTTGTTCATAATTAATATATCAATTTAATGGTTGGTTATATTCTGTTTACTCATCATTATTCTTTTTGTAGCGCTCCTCGAATTTCTGGAACTTCTGTTCTACCATCTTGTTGAGGCGCTTCTCCACATTGTGTCCCACGAGATCCTCCATCTTGAGGATTCGCTCTAAATAGTCCTCGGCATATTTCATTGCTGCCTCTTGGTATTTTGTCTTTGCCATTTAATGGTAAGTTTTGTGTTGACAAAGGTACGACAAACCGGACGAAACGTTGTTATCATTTCGTCAAGTAATTTTATCATTTCGTTTAATTTACCCCTTTCTGTCGAGATATTGCGTGGGAGTCACGCCAAAAGTCTTCTTGAAAGCACGGGTGAAGTTAGGAGTGTCGTTATAGGCACAGAGTGTCGCGATTTCTGAGATATTCAGTTCTGTATGATTATCAAGCAGATGGCGTGCCCGCTTCATCCTCACGTTCTGGATAAAGTTCTGTGGTGTCTCGTCAGTAAGGGCTGTCAGACGCTGGCGGAACTGGAACAGACTCATGCCTAAGCGTTCTGCTACATGGTTGGCATCAATCTGTCCGGAGAGAATCAGCTCATTAATGATGTTCACCGTTTTCTCGATAAAGTCCCGGTCGGTGGCATTCAACTCTGTCAGTTCCTCTTTCGTGCTGGTGGCAATAGCATTGTCGTACTGCTCGTTAAGCACGTCATATTTCTCACGCAGTTCCTGGATATGCTCACTAAGCTGGGCATTGATACGTGTTTGGCGCTGTTGGCGGCGACGCATCAAGAACCAGATGGACAAGGCAACAGTCGCCAATACTATGGCAAGGACTATCGCCCATATCTTAGCCTGTCGCTGTTCATGGTTCTCAATCTGCAGCCAGTCGTTACCAAACTCGGCGTTATAGCGTGCCAGCGTCTCGGCAGAGGTCTTGCTGTAGATGGAGTCCTTTAGGTCGTTGAAACGGTCAAGCTGGTGTTTTGCCTCATCAGGATTGCTCTTCCACATGGTCTCATAGAGACCTCTTCTCGCATGAACCTCATTATAAATATCATTCAGTTGCATGAAGATGTTCGCAGCTTCCTGATAGTAGGGCAGTGCCTCCTTCTCACGATTCAGAGAGAGCAGTGCCATACCCATCTTGTTGCAGGCAATACCCAGCGACTGCTTGTCTGGCGTCTTGCGAAGGAAAGGAATGACTTCTTTCAGGACATTCTCTGCCTCTTGGTATTGGTGCAGTCCAATCAGAATAGATGCTTTCTGGGCAAGTCGTACCATGGCGCGAGGCTCATTGCCTGCCTGTTTGTCAATCTCGTAGGCTTTCTCGATATACGGCAATGCTTTCTCGTCGTTGCCCTGAGCATGATACACCTCAGAAGCCATAGCCTGCAGGACAGCCATACGGGAGGGATTGTTTGCTTTCTCTGCCATCTCAAGCCCCTTCAATACATACTTCTCTGCCTCCTTGGGTTGATTGGCACCCATGTAGATGGCAGCAAGGGTGTTGAGACTTGACGACATCACGTCAGGGTCGCCCGTTTTCTCATCCAAGGCATAGCACTCCTTGGCATACTTGGCAGCCTCGTCATAGTCGGCGAGTCGGATATAGGTGATCGCTAGCAGATTAAGACAGTCCGCCTCTATGCCTGTCCCTTTACTCAAAGGCAGTGCCTCCTTTGCCAATCGCTCTGCTTCCTTGTAGTTCTGCTGGGCGTAGGCGGCATCTGCAGCGTCATAGAGTTGTTCCACTTGCTTGTTGTCTGCCATTGCTGTCAGCACCATCATCAAATAACCAGTCAGTATGAGAAGTGTTTGTTTCATGGGGGCAAATGTACATAAAATTTCCGTATTTCCCAAATTTCTTTATTCAAAGTGATGGATTTATGGAGATTTTGTGTATCTTTGCGACGAGAGGAATAAACCTAAGACGATGGAAAAGTTGTTTTTTGAATTGATACGTGTCTCTACGGGACAGTTGGACTGTCTGAGTCGTGGAGCGGAGCCGGAGGAGTGGCGGGAGTTATACCAGCTGGCACATCAGCATCAGCTGACGGGCGTCTGTTATCGTGGAGCTCAGGCTCTGTTTGAGTTTGGACTGCGAGTGCCTCATGAGCTGATTATCGACTGGATGGCTGAGGCAGAGCAGATTGAAGAGCGTAATATGCAACTGAACCAGCGGTGCATAGAGGTTCAGCAACTGCTTCTCACCCAGAATTTCAAGTCAAGTGTGCTGGATGGGCAAGGGGCAGCATGTGACTATGGTGAACAGTTGCGGTTCTTGCGTGAGTCGGATGGTATCGACCTCCTCATTGGAGGTGACAAGGACCGGTTGCAGGCTCTCCTTGACACATGGAATGACACAGAGATACGGCTCCATGGTACGGTGGGCTTGGGTAAGAATCCTTACCGGAACAGGGTTCTGGAACGCTGGTTTGAGAAAAACGACAAGGCGTTGTTCGTGAAGAACGGTGATATGGTGCGACCATCCGCCTCGATGAGTCTGGTATATCAGTTGGTGCGTATCTATTGGCTGTTTCTTTATAAAGGTGTCACCTTGCGTGAGTTGATGGACTGTTTCTATGCCTTCAAACGTGTGGCTGGTCATGAGCGGGCATCAACCATTAATTATGAGAAGGTACTGAAAGAACTTGGACTGCTTGGTTTCTCAGAAGGTGTGATGTGGGTGATGCAGGAGGTCTTTGGACTGGAGGAGAGTGCGCAGGTAATAAAGCCCGTGGAGTCCAGGGGATCCTTTATTCTACAGGAGGTGATGTCAGGAAGACGAAACGTCTTGCGTCTCTTTATGAAATATCCGTTAGACATACTGTACTCCTTTCTCCCTTGAGAAATACAAATAAAACCTAATTTTTTTTGTGCTTATTCCCTTTTACATTATCTTTGCACTAAAAATATGAATACTAAACACTATTTCTTTGCCGTCGACCTTGGGGCGACCAGTGGCAGGACTATTCTGGGCTCGCTTGCCGGTGGAAAACTGGAACAAGAGGAACTGACCCGTTTCCCCAATAACCTCATTGAGACGGGCGGACATTTCTACTGGGACATCTATGCCCTTTATTTTGAGATGATCAAAGGTTTGCAGGAAGTGGCACGCCGTGGTCTTCAACTGACCTCCATCGGTATTGACACCTGGGGTGTCGACTTTGTGTTTGTCGCCGATGACAATGCTATCCTGCGTAATCCGATGGCATACCGTGACCCCCATACCTTCGGGCGGATGGAACAGTATTTCGAGCAAGTGATTGACCGCAGGAAGGTGTACGACCTGACGGGAATCCAGTTCATGAACTTCAACTCCCTGTTCCAGTTGTATGCCATGCGACAGGATGGGAACGCAGCCATCGGTCAGGCAAGGAAAATTCTGTTTATGCCCGATGCCTTGAGTTGGATGCTGACAGGGGAAACCGTGTGTGAGTATACCATTGCCTCCACCTCTCAGATGCTTAATCCACGGACTGGTGACTTAGACGGGCGGTTGCTGGAGAGTGTCGGACTCACCCGTAAGCACTTCGGCAGACTGGTACAGCCAGGCACACAGATTGGCGTACTGACAGAGGAGGTGCAGAAGATGACAGGACTGGGACCTGTTCCTGTCATTGCCGTGGCAGGGCATGACACTGCCAGTGCTGTTGCTGCCGTCCCGGCGAAGGATAAAAATTTCGCTTATCTCTCCAGTGGTACATGGAGCCTGATGGGTATAGAGGCTCCAGAGGCAATCATCAATGACCAGAGTTTTGACTATAACTTCACCAACGAGGGTGGGGTAGAGGGGACTACCCGTTTCCTGAAGAACATCTGTGGCATGTGGCTCTATGAGCGTTGCCGTAAGGAATGGATAGCAAGAGGTGAGAGGTTAGAGGTAAAAGGTAAGAGCTTGGCGATTAGTGAGGTGTCGCATCCGGAATTGCAGGGGGCTGCCATGCAGGTAGAGGCATTCCGTTCGATAATCGATCCCGACAACCAGTTGTTTGCCAATCCTCCCTCGATGGTTGAGGCTATCCGGCAATATTGTCGTGAGACAGGTCAGCAGGTCCCTGAGACTCCGGCGGAGATATGTCGTTGTATTTTCGATTCTCTCGCCCTACGTTATCGGCAGGTGTTCCAATGGCTGAAGGAGTTTGCCTCTTTTGAGCTGGATGTGCTGCACGTGATAGGAGGCGGTTCCTTGAACAAATACCTGAACCAGTTTACTGCCGATGCCCTTGGAGTGGAGGTGCTTGCCGGACCGCAGGAAGGTACAGCCATCGGTAATATCATGATGCAGGCGAAGTCAGCTGGTGACGTAAGGGATATCTGGGAGATGCGCCGTATCATTGCCGACTCCATAGAAATGGTGGCATATCATCCTACTAAGGATAAGGCTGCATGGGATGCTGCCTTCAAACGTTACCTCGAAATATCGTAATATCGTAATCTCGAAAGAAAACTAATCAATAAAACAAAAATTATGGCTAAACCATTAGTAGAGACAAAAGCAAGGGTAGGCGTGTTCTCCGTCGCTTTAGGAGCATACCTGCCACAGTTTCCTCAGCTTGTCCCTGAGTTTGAGGCACAGTATGAGGCATTTAAGAAGACCATCCCCGATACGGTGGAAGTGATTGACGGTGGTATGGTGACCACCAAGGAGCAGTCGATGGTGGCAGGTGATAAGTTCCGTGCCGCTGATGTCGACCTGGTCATCTTGCAGATGCTGACCTATTGTACCTCTTATAATATGTTGCCGGCAGTGCGTGACCTTGATGTGCCTGTAGTCATCGTGAACGTGCAGAAGAAACTGGCTCCGGATTATGAGAAGACGGATATCCCCATTTGGTTGGGAGAGTTATATGCCTGTGGCGCCATCGGTGAGATGGTTGCCGACCTGAATCGTGCTGGCAAACGCTCGGCAGTGATTACCGGTGTCGTTGAGGGTGGTGACCCTCAGGTGCAGGCAGAGATTGAGGACTGGTGCCGTGCCGCACAGGTACGCCGTCGTTTCCGTGATACGAACATCGCACAGATTGGTCGTCCCTATCCCGGTATGATGGACCTGTATATTGACGAGACGAACCTGTACCATCGTATGTGGCTCTACACCAAACAGTTTGACTGGGAGAAGATGTGGGCGATTGCCGATGACATCACCGATGAGGCTGCCATCAAGGCAAAGGCACAGGATATCCTTGACACCTTTGATATCGAGGGTGGCGGTACCATAGAGAAGGTATGGGACATGGCGAAATATGTCGTTGCCTTCGAGCAATGGGTGAAGGACGAGAAACTGGGTTTCATCGCCTCCCACTACGACGGTTTCGCCAAGGGAGTTGCCGGTAAGCTCGACTCCATGCTGATTCCAGCCTTCTCCATGCTCATCAAGCAACATACCGCTTGTGCCGTAGAGGGTGACATGAAGGTGGCAATGGCGATGTCTATCCTGAAGACCATCTCAGGAACAGGTACCCTTGCCGAGATGTACAGCATCGACTTCCCGAAGGATATCTGTATCATCGGACACTCTGGTTCTGGCGACTATGATATCTCACAGGCGAAGAAGCCGACGATGAAGATCGTTCCTGTGTTCCACGGCAAGAGCGGAGGTGGTTATCTGACCCAGTTCTATCCCCCTGTTGGTCCTGTCACTTACCTCGCAATTACTCAGGACAAGAATGGTGTGTTCAAGTTTGTGGTTGCTGAGGGTATCAATGAGGAAGGACCTATCTTCACCTTTGGTGATACTAATATGCGTACGAAGTTCTCACTGCCTTGCCGTGAGTTCGTGAATAAGTGGAGTGAGGCTGGTCCTACCCACCACATGGCTGCTGCCGTAGGTCATCATATCGACACTATCCTGAAGGTGGCAAAGATTTTCAATATTGAGTGTGACGTAGTCTGTAGGTAATTGACAGTTGATAATTGACAATTATGGCGAATAATGGATCTTTGAAGAGCACGATAGCTGTGTCTCTTACGAATTATCTCGATGCAGGTGCCATCGTCGCCGGTGCCAGTGGACTGACGCTGTGGCAGAACTACCTGGGACTGTCGGAGGTGCATCTGGGTTGGCTTAACTTCATCAGTGCTAACTGCTTAGGTGCGGCAGTAGGTGCTATTATCGGCGGCTTCCTTGCAGACAAATACGGGCGTAAGTTCATCTTCACGTATAACCTTATAGTATATATGTTAGGAGTGCTGTTGATTATGCTGAGTACTAACTTCCCTATGCTGCTGTGTGGTTTCCTGGTGACGGGAATATCTGTCGGTGTGGGAGTGCCTGCCTCCTGGACGTATATCTCGGAGTCGTCGGAGAATAACAACCGTGGCCGCAACATCTGTATCTCACAGATGTCATGGGGCATCGGTCCGATGGTCATCCTGTTGTTGGGAATGTTTTTCGCACCGGGTGGTTATCTTTTCGGATGGGTGGAGAGTATAGCTCATGCCATTGGTGGTGCTGATATGGAGGAGACGGCTGTCAATGCCTTCAGTTCCCGCTTGGTGTTCCTGTCGCTCTTCATCGTGGCATTCATTGCATGGAACCTGCAGCGGCAGTTGCAGGAGAGTGCGGAGTTTACGAAAGGGCAGGAGAGTGGTGAGAAGAAACCGGGTCTGTTGGATAATATCAAGGTGTTGTTCTCTAACAATATCGCTGTGAAGACAGTCTGTTTCCTTGCTACCATCTATCTGACATGGAACCTCGTTGCCTCGGTGATGGGATTCTTCCAGCCGCATATCTATGAGACGGCAGGTGGTGTCACTAACGAGCAGGCTAACTGGATGAACTTCATACAATGGGCGATTATCGTAGGTGTGACTTTTATCACCTCGAAACTCATCGACCATACCTCCCACAAAGGTATCTATGTCTTTGGTCTTGTGGCAGCGCTGAGCGCCTGGCTGGTCATCGTCACCATCGGTGTGAACGGTCCCGCAGGTCTGTGGGCATTTGCCATCCTATGGGGTGTGCAAGGTGGTGCGTCCCCTCAGATATTCTATGCGCTGTGGGGTTCCGAGCTGTTCCCTGCCAAGTTCCGTGCCGGTGCCCAGGGACTGATGTTCTTCATTGTCCGTGGACTATCCGCCCTGTGGGGACTCGTCTTCACGTATATCTATGGAGAGAACGGCGAGGGTTTCACCATTGCCGCCTATTGCATGATAGCACTGTTACTCATCTCGTTGATTGTAGGAGTCATTGGAGCCCCCCACACCAGAGGTCGTGCCCTTGATGATATCACGAAGGAGCGTTATGGCGAAGAGTATTAAGAGGTAAGAGGTGAGAGGTAAGAGGTGAGAGGAATGTCCAAAGGTGCATTGTTATGAACGATTTCTATTATAGAAAGCTCAATGTATACCACAAGTCATTGGAACTTGTTAAAATGGTATATCTGCTTACGGAGTCATTTCCTACTTCTGAACGTATGGGGTTGATTAATCAGATACAACGTGCGGTAATCTCTGTACCTTCTAATATTGCTGAGGGGATGGGGCGCTTCTCTAATAAAGAACGTATTCATTTCCTTGAAATTGCTAACGGATCTTTGATGGAGGTTATGTGCCAGTTAGAGGTCTCGTTACTCTTAGGATATATTACACAACAACAATTTGATGAACAAGAATTGTTTATATCTGAGACAACTAAAATGTTGATAGGATTGAGAAAGACTTTTGAAGATAAGGTATGTAAATAGGTGTTAGGCAATAGGAAAAGGTGGGCAAGAACTATTCTCTCACCTCTCACCTCTTACCTCTCACCTCTAAAGAATAAAAAAATGAAAAGTATATTAGAAAACCGCCCCGCACTGAAAGCGGTGATTGATCAGATTGCCGAGGTAACAGGCTACCTCTGGCAGAAAGGATGGGCAGAGCGTAATGGTGGTAATATCACCGTCAACGTCACTGAGTTTATGGACGAGGAGTGTAAGGCAATGCCTGCTATCTCGGAAGTGAAGCAGATCGGTTTGACACTGCCCCAGTTGAAGGGCAAGTATTTCTATTGCAAGGGAACAGGAAAACGGATGCGTGACCTTGCCCGTGAACCGATGCAGAACGGTAGCATCATCCGTATCTGCGATGATTGTGCCAGCTATGTGGTGATAGCTGATGTCAATGTCGTTCCCACTTCAGAGCTTCCTACCCACCTTGCCTTGCAGAACTACCTGTTGGAGACGGGGTCATGCTATAAGGCAACACTCCATACACACCCTATCGAACTGGTGGCAATGAGTCATATCCAGCGTTTCCTCAAGGGTGATGAGATGACCCGTGTGCTGTGGTCGATGATTCCTGAGACGCTTGCCTTTGCACCACTGGGAATCGGTATCGTACCTTACGCACTGCCTTCGTCAGTAGCACTTGCTGAGGCTACGCTGGAGCAGATCAAGACACATGACGTGGTGATGTGGGAGAAACATGGTACTGTTGCTGTCGGACAGGATATCATGGATGCCTTCGACCAGACGGATGTACTCTGCAAGGCTGCCAACATCTATATGTGTGCCCGCTCCATGGGTTCAGAGCCTGATGGTATGACGGAGGAACAGATGAAAGAGGTGCAGGATGTATTCAAACTACCTAAGAAACGTCCCTGCTGACATGGAGTCAACAACTCTGTCGACTGGAGTCAACAACCTTGTCGACTGGAGTCAGCAACCCTGTCGACTGGAGTCAACAACAAGTAAGGAGGCTGCTTTCAAGTGGCTTCCTTACTTCTTTTAAGTGCGAACCTACGTCCTAATAATCGCATACGATGCCTCTTCTTACCGCTTTCTCCACCTTATTTTATATGTGTGAGCGTAGATTTTACACTAAATGTTTGGAACTTTCAGAAAAAAACATTAATTTTGCTACGTAATTTAGTGTATACGCTTCTCTAGGGAGGTCACACAAAGATGAAACTACAATTAACATAATAATAACAAACAAAACTAAAACGCTTATGAAAAAGATTTTTACCCTAATTAGCATGGCTCTTGTAGCTATGAGTGTGAATGCGCAAGAAGAAACCTATGTTGCTGTTTCTGGAGGAGCACTGGCTACAGAATATGCAAGTGTTGTCGATGCTAACAACGTAGCTACTAATGTTGCAAACGGAAACTCTATTGTCAAGTTTAGTACAACAAATGTAGAAGTGGAAGCTGTTGGCTCTGCTGATCCTGCAGATAAGGCAGAAGGTGGGCAGGATATTACAGTAGGTGCTGTGATAGATGCCGATGCACATACTTTTGAGTTGGTTTCAATTAACTCGACAAAGGACATTAAATGGGAAAAGAAGAATCAAGGAGACATCAGTTATGATTATGTAGCTGGAACAGGTACTCCTGCAGTGTCTATGGTAGCTGAGGAAATTATTACAGATGGTAAGGCTACAGGTAAGTATCGTGTGAAAGTAACAGAGTTTGATCCTGCTGTTGGTGGTGAGCCTAAGAGTGGTCTTTACTACAAGTTTACAACCAAAGTTGATGGTGCTTTGAAAGTTGGAATTTGGGCAAACAAGGGTAATCGTACCACATTCCTCGTTGATGGTGACACCAAACAGCCAAGTCAGTATCTTGTTGAGGGTTACATAAATGGTCAAAACGATGCTGATGGTAAGAAAAAGTGGCTGACAAATGATGAGATTCGAGCTCTTGGAAGTACAGAAAAGCCTTGGGTGATTGGTGCTGGAAATCAGCCTTTCTGGGGTAATGTCATCATTGATGCAAAGGCAGGAAAGACTTACTGGTTGTTCCAGGGTAACTCACAGATTGGCTTCCAGGGATATACATTTGCTCCAGGAAAATCCAAAGAAGAAATGGTTACTGGTATAGAGAAAGTCCAGAATCTTAAGAACAATACACTTACCGACGCTCCTATCTTCAACCTCGCAGGTCAGAAGGTGGACAAGAACCAGAAGGGTATTCTGATTCAGAACGGTAAAAAGTTCGTAAACAAATAAGTCTACACCTTATTAATAATATAAAGCGGAATTGCTCAACAGCGGTTCCGCTTTTTGTTGTCTGAATATTTGGAAGTCTGTGAGAAAACCTATATCTTTGCACCCAAACTGAAACTACTAAAACCAATACAAGATGAAAAAGCAAGTTGTGACTTTGATACTGTGTGTGATTGCCATGAGCACTTTCGCACAGAAGACTATAACAGTTGCCAAAGACGGCAGTGGAGACTATGCCACGATACAGGCGGCAGTTGATGCTGTCATGGAAGGTGAGGAGGCTGTCATTCAAATCAAGGCAGGAACCTATGAGGGAATGGTGAAGATCGGTACCCGTCAGAAAGCCTCGACGAAGAAGATATCCCTGATAGGCGAGGGGATTGGCAAGACCGTCATCACTGCTGCCAATGGCAAGAAGACCATCGGCGGCGGTAAGGATGTGCGTGACTATGCCACATTGGCTGTCTTTGCCCCGGATTTCTACGCACAGGATCTGTGTGTCCAGAATACGGGTGGTAAGGCTGCTGGTCAGGCACTCGCCCTGCATGTGGATGGAGACCGTTCCACATTCTACCATTGTAAGATAGCAGGTTATCAGGATACCCATCGTACGAAGAAAGGGACTCGCAGTTATTATAAGGAGTGTGTCATAGAGGGTGCTGTCGACTATATCTATGCAGGTGGTACCTGCTGGTTTGAGCGTTGCACGCTGAATAGTGTCGCACCAGGCTATATCACAGCACCAGAGGATATCAACATTTACACGACGGCAGCGGACGGTACTAAGATATGGCTGGGTTTCCTGTTCAATAACTGTATAGTGACGAAGGCAAGTGGTGTCAGTGACAGGAGTGTGTCCCTCGGTCGCTGCTGGGGAGCAGAGAAATGTGGCAGTCTGTTTATGAACTGCCAGTTGAGCAATGTCATCAAGGATGCTGGATGGGAGACCATGGGTGGTAATGACGGCACGAAGTCATATTATGCGGAATATAAGAGTAAGAACGGAGAAACGCTTGCTGACGTATCGAAGCGTATCAGCTGGAGTCATCAGCTGAAGGATGCCGATTATGAGAAGGTGAATACATGGGAGAAAATTGACGCAGCCTATCGCACCCTCTACCCGTCAGCAAAGGAGTTTGACCCGGAGGCAGTGATTACCGCTCATCAGAAAACACTTGCTTTCCCTACTGCTCAGGGCTTTGGAAAGTATGTGTCAGGAGGCCGTGGCGGTAAGGTCGTGGAGGTGACGACACTGAGTGACAGTGGGGAGGGCTCCCTGCGCTGGGCACTGACAGAGGCAGGTAAAGAGGATGCGACTATCGTGTTCCGTGTCAGTGGTATCATCCATATCGGTCCTAATCCGCAGCGTCCCTCAGAGCGGGCTATCCGTGCCAAACTGAAGAATGTGACGATTGCTGGGCAAACGGCACCAGGAGAGGGTATCCTCCTGTGTGGCGGAAAACTGAACCTCGGTGGCTCTGACAATGTCATTATCCGTAACCTCCGCTCTCGTCTGGGTACGCTGGATCTGCCGCGTAACGAGGGGGAAACGGATGCAGCCTATAAAAAGAGGTGTTTCATCGAAGGTGGTGCCATCGGTATTGAGAATGCCTCTAACATCATCATCGACCACTGTTGTTTTGGATGGAGCGGTGAGGAGAATGTGACCATGTACGACAACCACTTCACGACGGTACAGTGGTGTATCGTTCACGAGGGACTTCATAATGCCGGTCATAAGAAGGGAGTCCGTGGCTATGGATGCCAGTGGGGCGGTTCACCTGCCACGTTCCATCATAACCTGCTTGTGAGCAATGACAGTCGTAGCGCCCGCCTTAACGGTGCCACCAATCCCAGTGTCGATAAGAACGTGTTCATGGAGTATATTAATAATGTGAACTTCAACTGGGGACGTAAGAACTCCTGTTATGGGGGTGAGAACGAGGCAGGAGAGGGGAGCTCGCATGAGTGTAACTTCATAGGCAACTACTATAAGCCCGGTCCTGCCCATCCTACGGACAACTATTTCATTGAACTGTCGGCTGCACGTAAGGGAAAGACACTGACTGGTCCTTCGCTGTGGTATATCTCGGGGAATGTCATGGAGGGACAGTCAACAGCGGATAACTGGCAACTCATCGGTAACAAGACAGGATTCAGTGTGGAGCAGATGAGAAAGGACGCACCGCTTACCAAACCAGAATATGCGCAATACCTGACACCTGCAGAGTCGGCACAGGAAGCTTATCAGCAGGTGCTTGCCAAGGTAGGAACGATCAGACGGGATGCCGTGGAACAGCGCCTTATCAATGATGTCAAGACAGGAAAACCAAAGTATCAAGGTCCTTCTGCTCATAAGCAAGGTATTATCGACGGCCCCAGTGATGCGGAGGGCTGGCTGGAATATGCCACAGCCACTCCCGTTACGGATAACGACCATGATGGTATGGCTGACGATTGGGAACGTGCCAAAGGGTTTGATCCCACCAATCCGGGAGACCGTAATGTCATAGCCTCTGTGGAAGGATATACCGCTCTGGAGATATATCTGAATAGTCTGATGGGTGAGAAGATAGAGGAGAAAAAGTAAAAGGTTAGAGGTAAGAGGTGAGATGCCCCCATGGGTAACTGCCTGGTTTCATAATGACGAAAGTCCCATTCGGGGCTTTCGTTTTGATAACCCCCGGTGCTATCTGGCAGACCATTTCCAACTCATTCCAACCCAGATGCTGTAGGGTGGCGAAGGCACTGGCACCTCCTTCAATAATCAGTTGTTGGGGTGCTCGCTTTGCCACTAAGTGCTGGATGAGCCTTGCTGTTGTCTCTCGCAAGTGGATGGCAACCTCCTTTCCAGTACGATGATGGTGGGGGATGGTAATCATCAGGGAACCTTGTTGCTCGTACAGTTTCTCTGCTTCTTTTAGCCATGGGGCAATATCCTCGCTGCCGTCATAGATGGCTAAAGGCATGGGCGTGACAGGGAATCCAAGGTCTAATGGCTTGCTCTGTGTACTGCCGCAGAGGAAGAGGGTGGATTTTCTAGTATCCCTAGTATTTCTAGTATTCCTAGTTCCCCTAGTCTTCCTAGTTTCCCTAGTCTTTAATACAGCCTCAAATAAATCCGCAGCACCCGCCATGAGGGTATCGGGGTTGTTATTGGCAGTCACAATTTGTTGGATATCCGCTGTCGTCTCTGCATCAGGCATCAGGATATGATGTGCCTCAGCATCGGGGAAACGCTCTTTCAGAACAGAGGTCTTCGCAGGGAATTCCGGATCGTAGCTGAATGCCGTCTCGTGAATTGGTTTCCCGTCAATCAGATAACAACCATTACGGATAATCCTTCCTTTAGAGGGATTGGCAGGGAGGTAGACAGCACGCTGATAACCTGTTGCTTGCATCAAAGCGGATAGTTCTGCCACTACATGACCACGCAGGGCGGAGTCGGTCTTTTTAAAGAGGTGAGAGGTGAGAGGTGAGAGGTGAGAGGTAATGCGAAGGGTCTCGTTGACTGCTTCTTCCTCTGTCATGGAACGGGTGTCTGTGGCTATCACCAGCACGTCAGTTCTCTCTGCTGCGCCCCTGTCGCAGCAGAGAGAACCCGCAATGCTGAGACGGACAGACAGCCCATGTTGGTGGGCAATGCCCGCCATCTCCGCAGCACCAGTGATATCATCAGCAATGACAATCATTCCTCTCACCTCTTACTTCTTACCTCTCTTATATATTGCCATGCGGGTAGCATAGTCGATAGAAAGGGTCATGGCACTGTCGTTGGCAATACCCTTTCCTGCCACATCGAAGGCAGTACCGTGGTCTACGCTGACACGGATGATAGGTAGTCCGAGGGTTATATTCACGCCAGAGGCACTCTCCATCTTACCAGTCTCCTTGTTCCAGTTGAACGCACATACCTTCAAGGGAATATGTCCCTGGTCATGGTACATGGCGACACATCCGTCATACTTTCCACATTTCGCCTTGGCGAAGATAGAGTCGGGAGGTACAGGACCTTCCACGTCAAAGCCTCGTGCTTTGAGTTCCTCGATGGCAGGGATAATCTCCTGTGCCTCCTCATAGCCGAACATCCCGTTCTCACTGGAGTGGGGGTTCAGACCCGCCACACCGATATGGGGCTTCTCGATACCAAACTGTCGGCAGGCATCGTCAATCAGTTCGACGCACTCGATGACACGAGCCTTCTTCACCAGGTCACATGCCTTCCGTAAAGGAACATGGGTAGAGACATGGATGACACGGATATTCTCGTCCGCCAGCATCATCGCATACTTCTTCGTTCCCGTAAAGGTGGCATAGATCTCTGTATGACCATCATAATGGTGCCCTGCAAGGTTCAGTGCCTCCTTGTTGAGGGGAGCGGTCACCGTACCGTCTACCTCCTCAGCCATGGCGAGGTCGATGGCTTTCTTGATATATTGGAAGGCGGCATTGCCACACTGTGGCTGTACCTTGCCGAACTCAAAGGTGGCGAGGTCGATACATTGCAAGTCATAGACATCGATGGTACCATACTCAAACTTAGCGTCCTTCACGCTTTGTACGGCATTCACCTTTAAATCGAAGCCCAAGAGTTGAACTGCCTGTCGCATGATGGCGGCATCCCCCGTGACGATGGGTTTACACTTCTCGTAAGTCTCTTTTCTGTTCAGGGCGCGTACGGTAATCTCCGGACCGATGCCGGCGGGGTCGCCCATGGTAATTGCTAATATTGGTTTCATTGTTTTTTTTTTTTTAGAATAATCTAGAATATTCTAGAACGCTCTAGAGAATCTAGAATAATGAATTATAAATATCCCGGGCATCCTGCTCGGTGACTTCCCTTGGGTTGTTCTTTAGCAGACGTTGTACTTCCATGGCAGCTTTCGCCATACCGTCGACGGCACTCTGTGGAATACCTAAGTCAGTGAGTTTCTTGGGAATACCTACCGCATCGGCTAACTGGTAGATGAAGTCCACGCCACGCTGAGCAAGACAGGAATCACTAGTGTCACTAGGCGAACTAGTATCCATAGACGAACTACTCAGTAATGCTGTTGCCACCTCGGCATAACGCTTGGGGCACGCCTCGGCATTGAACTTCATGACGGAGGGCAGCAAGATAGCATTGGATAATCCGTGGGGGATATGGAACTCACCACCGAGAGGGTAGGAGAGTGCATGGACAGCCGCTGTGTTGACGGGACCAAGGCATAATCCGCCATAGAGGGAACCGAGGGCGAGAGCCTCACGAGCCTCCTGGTCCTTACCGTCCTTGACAGCCCTCAGCAGGTTGGCGGCAATCAGGCGGATACCCTGCAGTGCATAGATGTCGACGGCAGGATGTGCGAACTTATTGGTATATGCCTCTATGCAGTGTGTCAGGGCATCCATTCCCGTATCTGCCGTCACCTTGGCGGGAACGGTCCATGTCAGTTTGGGATCCACATAGGCGGCATCAGCGATGAGATAAGGTGACACAATACCCTTCTTCAGATGGTCACGTTCATCCAACAGAATGGCATTGGGTGATACCTCTGAGCCTGTTCCTGCCGTAGTCGGCAGACAGGCGAACCACAGTCCTTTCGCTTTGATGAACCCTGTTCCGAAACAGTCTTCTACTTGTTGGTCACTGTTGATGAATGCGGCAACCAGTTTCGTCACGTCGAGGACAGAGCCTCCACCAATACCAACGACACTGTCAGCACGGAAAGTACGTGCCTTCTCCAAGATAGCCTTGAAGTCGTTGACGGTAGGCTCAGCAAGGATGTTCTGGAATATCTCAATCTGGACACCACCGTTGCGCAACTCCTCTAATGGCTCCTCTATCAGTGGGAGGATAGGAGGAGCTGTCAGTACAAACAGTTTCTGGAATCCTAATGTCTTATAGTCATTTACTAATGTCTCGATGCAGCCCGTACCGAACACAATCTTCTGGGGCTGTAAAAGTGTGATAGCCTTCATTGTTTATTCTTCTTTGCTTCTAAATAACCGTAAATAGTGAGTTCCTTGTCGGCAAGTGGTGTCTTGAAAAGGAAACTGGCAAGATATCCTACCACAAGGACGATGAGGTGGGAGTATACACCTAACATATACTTATGGTGAGTGAAGTTCCAGTCACCTAAGTCAAGTAATGTCTCCTTGACACCCGTCCCATGGATATCGACTTTCGTGGAGGTCAGCACTGCGTATGCCGTGAAGAGGACGGCAGCGGCAATACCGATATATAGTCCTTGCTTATTGGCACGACGACTGAACAGTCCGAGGATGAAGATGCCCACAATACCTGCCGAGAAGATGGCATAGAGGGAGAAGAGGGCACCTAAGACACCCTCACCGCCCCACGAGATATAAAGGGCAGCGACACCAATGGCACCGATACCGGCAAGAACGACCATCCATTTTCCAAAAGTCAGCTGCTCCTTGTCGGTGGCATTCTTGCGGAAACGTGTGTAGTAGTCCTGTACGGCAATGGCAGACAGGCAGTTCAGGTCTGAGTCGAGAGAGGAGATAGCCGCTGCGGCAAGTGCCGCGATGATGAGTCCTCGGATACCGACGGGCAGTTCATGGGCAATGAAGTAAGGGAATACCTCATCCGCTTTGATACCCTCCGGTAATAGCGGTGCTCCCTGAGCATGGTAGTAAGCGAAAAGTGCCGTACCGATAAACATGAACAATGCCCAGATGGGAACAGACATCATCACTCCGATGTAGGCAGCTTTCTTCGCTTCCTTGTCATTCTTTGCAGCCAGGTAGCGCTGTACGATAGTTTGGTCGGTTCCGTATTTCTGCAGGGCATAAAAGATACCGTTTAGCACCATCACGATGAAAGTCAGCTGCGTCAGATCCCAGTCGTAAGGACCGAATGATATCTTGTTATATTCCGATGCGATACGGAACGTCTCTACGGGACCACCCTCGATACCGAACAGGAGAATCAGGATGCAGATGATACCACCACCTATCAGTAGGAATCCCTGTGCCACATCCATCCATACGATAGCCTCCATACCTCCGAATAAAGTCAGGATGATGATAGTGACACCCAGGATAAGTACGATAGCATAGATGTTGAAATTCAGGAAGGTTGCCAGTGCCATCGACACGAGGAAAAACACCGTTCCTGCTTTCGAGAAATGTCCTAAGGTAAAGGCAAAAGAGCTATAGAGACGGGCGAAGAGTCCGAAGCGCCTTTCAAAATACTCATAGGTTGATAGACGGATCACCTTGCGGAACAACGGTACGATGACACCTACCAGTGCCAGCAGGACGATGGGTACCATCAGTCCCTGCACCAGCAGTATCCAGTTGCCAGCATAGGCGGCACCGGGGTAGGCGAGAAAAGTCACGCTGCTGATCAGTGTGGCGAAGATAGAGATGCCTACCGCCCAGGCGGGTATCTTTCCGCCTCCGGCAAAATACTGTGACGTGTCCTTCTGCTTATGGGCAAACCATACTCCTGTACCGATAGCGGCGAGGATGGACAGCAGGACGATGAGGTAGTCAATGATATGCATTTTTTTTCTTTATTCCGATATTACGAGATGGATGTTGCCTTGGCGGCAATCGCTTTTTCCTCTTCAGCGGAGAGACGGGTCAGTGGCATGAGCATCCACGGTTCACAGAGTCCCTTGGTCTGCATCATCACCTTCAAGGCGGTGAGTGACTGTCCCAAGGTGCGGTCTTTCTGATAGATCTTAGCTATCTCGTTCGTCTCGTCCTGTAAGCGGTTGGCGGTAGCCATGTCACCCTTGACGGCAGCCTCGTAGAGTTGCTGGAACATCTCCGGGACGAAGTTGCCGGTAGAAGGTACGATGCCGTCACCACCCAGTTCAAGGGAGTGTGCCGACTGTGCTGCCCATCCGCAGAAATAACAGAAGTCCTCACGCCCTTTGGCAATCTCGATACACTGTGCCATACGCTCCAGGTCACGCTCCGAGTCTTTCAGTCCCACGATGTTGGGATGGTCGGCAAGACGGCGGATGACCTCCACGGGAATACTCATGTGGGTCGTGGCGAGGATGTTATAGAGCATCAACGGCCCCTTGATACTGCTGGCAAGGGTGCGGTAGTAGTTCTCCATCTGCTCTTCCGTCAGGGCATAGTAGGTGGGCAAGGTGGCAACGATGACATCAGCCCCAGCATGGGTGTATGCCTCAGCCTGTGCCAGTTGCTCCGCAAAACAGTTGCCTGTCAGTCCGGCATAGATGGTGATACGTCCTTGTGCAGCCTTCACAGCCGTCTCCACAAACAACTGTCCGTCCTTCTGGCTAACGCTGTTTCCCTCACCAGTCGTTCCCATCAGCAGTGGGGAAACACCTGCCTGGGCAAAAAACGCAATGATACGCTCCACAGCCTGTGTGTCGAGCGTACCATTTTCTTTGACGGGTGTCACCATCGGGACCACCACGCCGTGATATTTTTTTAGTTTATAGTTCATAGCTCAAAGTTCTTACTTCTCACCTCTTACCTCTCACCTCTATTACTCATGTACATAAAGGTTCCAACCCAGATAAGTCTCTATCGCCTCATTGAGGATGTCCACCACATCGGTGCGGCACATCGCCACATGATGCTCGAAACCGTTCTTGCAGATATACTTCATCAGTTTTTGCAGGTTATCAACCTTAGTGACAGCGATACATCCGTCCATTCCGTATGGATCATCGGTAATCTCACCCTTGCCGAGGTATGCCTTGATACAGCCCTTCGGGTCATCGGTGGAGATGCGGAAGAAGGTGAACGGACCGCCCGTCACTTTGGCATAGACGGCACCAAAGGTCTTCACCTTACCCAACGTGCGTCCCAGTACACCGAGAGGTCCTAACTTCAGGTCGTTCTGTACGAAAGACTTCGGATAGTTACCGCAGTGAGTACATACACACTTGTTACGGTCCTCTGCGAAGTTGTTGTTCCAGTCGAGCAGGGCGGAAGCCTTTCCGGAGGCAAGGGTCAGCGCATACATCGACACAGCACCGGCGATATCCGTCTCACAGGCAGCAGGGATAAGCTTGTCACCCAGCATGGACATGGTCACACAAGGGGCGCAGCCATAGTTCTGTTCCAGAGAGTCCCAGCACTGGATGGCGACAGCCTGTACGTCGTTCGCCTCAATCCAATTCTCTACGGCAACACTGAACTTCGCCTGTATGCCCAGTTTCTCCTTGTAGTTGTCAGGAACCTGTGCATAGTTACAGGTACGCTCACACATCGTTTTGAACTTCGGGTCATCGTCGCTGATTTTCTGAGCAGCGAAGAGAATCTCACTCAGGTCAGCAGGTACGACGGTGATGCCGTAACGCTGCAGCAGTTTCTCACTGGCACGGCAGGTGTTGAAGCCCAATGGGCGTGTACCGATCTGTCCGATACGGCAGTGGCGCAGTCCGTTGACCACCCGGCAGATAGCGGCAAACTTGTCGATATCCTTGGCAAGGAGGTCACTATATATAGAATAGGTGTGCAGGGTGGTATCCGTGAAAGGAATACCATATTGGTAGAGGTTGTTGCAGACGGAGATCTTTCCGCAGAACGCATCACGCCGGCTGTCAAGGTCAACCTTGTCGTTCTCGTCATCACATGCCTGTACCAGGACTGGTACGTTCAGGTCTGCGTCACTGATGGCATTGATGATACCAATCTCGAAACCGAAGTTAGGAAGCGATACGATGATACCGTCAATTTCGTCACGGTGCTCACGGAACTGTTTGGAAACCTTCAGTCCGTCCTCACGGGTCTCGATACTGCTGCTGCCCGTTGGAGTGGCATTCTCTGGCAGGATGACATACTCATAGCCACCTTCTTCTAATGTTTTTAACAACTGCTTGCGCACATCCTTGGCAAGTTCTGAATTGAAATAGGCGCGTGTTCCGATAATCACGCCAAAGCAAGTCTTTCCGTTTCTCATTGTCTTATTGAATTTGTTTAGTAGTTTTCTTTCGCAAAGATACGAATAATCAGAATAAAAGCCAAAAAAAATGTAGTTTTCTTTTGTTTTTTTACTTACTTCTTCGTACCTTTGTCACCTAAGAGTACTAAAACAAAGAAAAAATAGTAAGACATGAGAAAGATTATTGTTACAGTGGCACCCGTCTGCCATGTGGGTAAGGTGATTCCTGCCGATGTGAAGAATCCATTGACACCAGAGGAGATCGCTGAGGATACCATTAACTGTTACAAGGCGGGAGCCTGTGAGGTACATCTTCACACCCGTGACCTGCAGGGAAACCCGACCTTTGAGTTGGATGTGTTCCGTCAGACCATCGGACTGATTCGTCAGGAGACAGACATGATTATACAGGGTTCTACGGGAGGACTCTCCTCCCTGACACTTGCTGAGCGCTGTGTGTCCCTTAATGTACCAGAGGTAGAGGTCGCTTCCCTGAATATGGGCAGTGTCAATTTCGGGGAGACGGTGTATATCAACACGATGCCAGACCTCCGCTACTGGGCGAAGCGACTGGATGAGACGAATACCGTTCCGGAGATGGAGCTCTTCGACCTGAGTCATGTGGAGTGTGCCACCCGACTGGCGGATGAGGGAGTGATACACCGTCCGTTGCATTATAACTTCTGTGTGGGACCGGGTAACTCCTCCAACCTCTCAGCGACGGGACGTAATCTCGCCATGCTCTGTTCCCTGATGGAACCGGGCAGCAGCTGGGGTATCACCCATGACTCGATGCGTGACTTCTCGATGCTCGCCTGTGCCATCGGCATGGGAGCCTCTGCCGTGCGTGTCGGTTTTGAGGACAGCTTCTATTATGCAGAGGGAAAGCGTGCCCATACTAATGCCGAACTGGTGGAGCGCCTGGTGGCATTGATTCGTATGATGGGTTGTGAGCCTGCCACTCCTGCCGAGGCAAGAGCCATGCAACATATTAAATAATTCATTCATCGGAATCTCGAAATCCCGAAATCTCGAATAGAATCATGAAACAATACATCATTGCAATAGACCAGAGCACGTCGTCTACCAAGGCATTGCTCTTTGACGAGCAGTGCCACATGATAGGTCGCACTAATGTTGACCACCACCAATACTACCCCCAGACAGGATGGGTGGAACATGACGCAGAGGAGATATACCAAAATATGGTGGAGGCTATTAGAAAATTGATGGAGTCCTCTCACCTCTCGCCTCTCACTTCTCACTTCTCATTGGCAATCACAAACCAGCGTGAGACGGCAGTGGTATGGAACAAACAGACAGGTACGCCCATTGCCCATGCAGTGGTATGGCAGGACACCCGTGGTGCCGAACTGTGCCGTGAGTTACGTGAGTTGGGATATACCAGGCAGGTGATGGCAAAGAGCGGTCTGCTCATCGATCCCAATTTCTCCGCCTCAGGGGTGAAATGGCTGTTGGATAACGTGGAGGGAGCCCGTGATGCTGCCAACCGTGGGGAGCTGTTGATGGGAACCATTGAGACATGGCTCATCTGGAAACTCACGGGGGGTAAGACCTTTGCCACCGACCATACCAATGCGTCCCGCACGATGCTTTTTAATATCCATACGATGGACTGGGACGACGACCTGTTGCGTCTCTTTGATATCCCCCGCAGCATGATGGCGGACATCATGCCCTGTGATGCCGTTTATGGAGAGACGACGGTGGAAGGTATCTTCCCACAGCCCATCCCCATCGCAGGTGTGCTGGGTGACAGTCATGGTGCCCTGGTAGGACAGATGTGTTTCGCCAAGGGCTCCGGTAAGGTGACCTACGGTACTGGTTCCAGTGTGATGGTGAATATTGGTGAGGAACCGCAGGCAGCCCCCGAGGGGCTGGTGACCAGTGTGGGCTTCTCCGCCTTTGGTAAGGTCTATTACGGTTTCGAGGGTAATATCTATAGTACCGGTGCCACCCTGAAATGGATTGCTGACCAGTTGCAACTGGTCGGGCATCCGTCTGAGATGGAAGCACTTGCCACCAGTGTCGAGGACAACGGTGGGGTATATATCGTTCCTGCTTTCTCAGGACTAGGTGCACCCTGGTGGAAGAGTGACGTGAAGGGAGCGGTCTTCGGACTTACCTTCGCCACGACGAAGGCACATTTCCTTCGTGCGGCACTGGAGAGCATCGCCTACCAGATCAAGGACCTGATAGATGTGATGGCACGTGCCACGGGAGGAAAGCTCAATGAGATATGTGCTGATGGAGGACCGACAAAGAACAAGTTCCTCATGCAGTTCCAGGCTGATATGCTGGACACCCCTGTCGTCTGTACGGAGGTCGATGATGCCTCCGCCTTCGGTGCCGTCATCATGAACGGTTTTGCCCGTGGGCTGTGGAAGTCCTTCGATGAGGTGACCGGACTGCGCAAAGTAACCGATGTCTATCAGCCAAACGCTCAACGCTCAACACTTAACGCTCACCTCTATGAGGGCTGGCGTCATGCAGTAAACCAACTAATCTCTAAAGAATAAGAAAATGAAACACGTAGTATGTGTACACACCGCCATGGCTCTGGTGGAGCCGTTGACCAAGATTTTCCTGGAGTATCTTCCTGAAGTGACAGTAAATCATATTGCCGATTCCTCCCTGATTAAGGAGGTGATTGCCAATAATCAGGTGACGAACGCCGTCCGCCGCAGACTGTTGTCCTATTATAATGGAGCGGCTGACGCTGGTGCCGATGTGGTGTTCAATACCTGTTCCAGTGTGGGTGATATTGCCGACTATGGTAATCTGTATGCCCGCATCCCCGTGTTCCGCATCGATCAGCCGATGGCTGCCGAGGCGGTTGCCAACTACAACCGTATCGGTGTGATCTCCACACTGCCCACCACCCTCGATCCCACCTGCCGCCTGTTGCGTAACGAGGCAAAGAAGGCAGGTCGTGAGGTGACCTTGGTGGAAGGTCTTGCCGACGGCGCTTTTGCTGCCGGACAGAGTGGTGACGGGGAGACTCACGACCGTCTGATTGCCGAGGCAGCCCAGCGTATCGCCTCACAGGTTGATATGTTCGTACTGGCACAAGGCTCCATGGCACGTATGGAACAGCGTCTCAGCGAGTTGACCGGCAAGCCCGTTCTCTCCAGTCCTGTCCTTGGCGTGAAGGGTCTTCGTAAATTCCTGGGACTATAATCCTATAGTCCCTATAGTAACTATAGTTCCTATATTACTATGAAAAGGAAGAACGTGATCCTCGTCATGCTCGTCATCCTGGGCATGGTGACTTTCCTGGATCGCATCAATATCAGTGTGGCGGGGTCGAGCATCATGCACGACCTCCATCTCTCTCCTGCCCAATGGGGATGGGTGCAGAGTGCCTTCATCCTCTCCTATGGTCTGCTGCAGATTCCCATGGGAGCCTTGGGCGACCGTTTCGGACATCGTAATATCCTTGCCGCCATTGTCCTGTGGTGGTCAGCCTTTACCGCCTTTACGGGCATGGCAGGCGGTTTGATGTCCCTGTTGGTCATCCGCTTCATGTTCGGTATCGGTGAGGCTGGTTCCTCTCCCTGCAGTACGGGAGTCATCAGCCGTTGGTTCGAGAAAGACGAGGTAGGCAAGGCGCAGGGCTATGTCTGGGCAGCCAGTCGTATGGGTGGTGCCCTCACTCCGTTTGTCGTCATTCCCGTGATGGTGACGGTAGGATGGCGTGCGGCATTCTATCTGCTGGGAGCCTTAGGTGTTGTCTGGGCGATAGTTTGGTGGCTGTACTATAGGGATTCTAGGGAAACTAGTAGAGCTAGTTCTCCTAGAAATACTAGTTCAATTAGCTCTACTAGCTCTCTCCCATGGTCGTCAATCCTTGGCAACCGCCAGTTCTGGCTGATCTGTGGCATGTATTTCTTCTATGCCTTTGGCTCGTGGTTCTTCTTCTCCTGGTTTCCAACCTTCATGGAGTTAGGACGCGGCTTTGACAAGACAGAGCTGACCTATGCCGTTGCTGTACCGTTTATCATGAGTATGATGGGTAATATCGCGGGAGGACACCTGACCGACCGCCTGACGAAGCGTTACGGAATAAAAATAGGGCGTAAGGCATTAGGCTCTACGTCACTTGCCGTCTCTGCGGTATGTATGTTCCTGGCAGCTTTCATCCCGGGTAAGATGGCAGTCTTTGTCTTCCTGTCACTGTGCTTTGGCATCTTCGACCTGATGTTACCCTCTGCCTGGGCGTTATGTATCGATCTGGGTAAGCGTCATGCCGGTACCATCAGCGGTGCGATGAATACCGCCGGTAATATCGGTGGCTTCTGCTGTGGCATCCTGTTTGGAGAACTGGTACAGCAGTCGGGCAACTACAACCTGCCGTTGTATATGATTGCCGTGATGCTCATCATCAGTGCGGTACTCTTCTTCTTCATCAATCCGGAGAAGCCGATTGTTGAGAGTTGAAAGTTAAAGGGTTAGGCGATCGCCTAACCCTTTAACTTGAGATATACTTCTTTGAGTGATTCCTCATTCCCCACATTACCGGGGAAGATGATATAAGGAAACGCTTTCGTCATGATACAGGGCACACTGCTCACAATCTGTCCTAAGACACGTGCTGACTTGATATCCAGACCATGTGTCAGGATGTCGTGTGACGTGATGCCTCCCTTTGCCACCAGGTAGGAGGGGGTATAGGACAGCTGGCGTACGATATCCACGAGGAAGTCGCTGACCCGTTGTCCGAGATGCTGGCGCTGGTCGGCATCGTCCAGCCTGATCTCCTGCCGGGAGGTATAGACCACCGGTGTGAGGTGCTCATCCACTATCTGGCGGATGGTCTGCTGCGTCTCTTGCATCAGTGCCGCAGGGTCGTCGAGGATGCGCTGCACGTCCACCTCTAAGCCACAGGTACCCTCAGCCGCCAGCAGATGCTCCAGTTGTCGTGTCGTCTTCTTGACGTGCGAGCCGACGATGAACAGTGGAGGGAGGATTCCCGCTGTTGCGCCTGCCTGTAGCCTTTGAGGGGTGAGAGGCGAGAGGATGCTGCGGTCGAGGAGAGGGATGTCAGGGGTTCCCGATATCGCCTTCGGCAGTGAGGACGATGAGCGGATGACGATGGCGGAGTAATCGGAGTGTTCGGAGTAATCCGAATACTCGGAGGATTCCCACCACTGGTGCAGCTCCTCGTAGCTCTGGGCATTGACGATGTCATAGTCATCAGGGTTGGCACCTTTCTCCCGGATATAGTCCTTCAATACAGAAGTGTGGTACGCAAAGACATTGTCACGGGCAAACTCCGTCTCACTGACGGGTATCAGCTGCTCTCCGTCTTTCATGTAATGGACACCGTCGATGGTGACACGTCCCGCCTCGATGAAGGCAGGACAGAAGGGAGTCTTTGGTGCCACTTGATAACCATGGCTTACCAGACATTCCCGGATGACATCCGTCTCCAGGGGGAAATGTCCGCGCAGACAACTGTCGCTACGGCTGATGACGACAAGTCGGTAGCCATAGTCCTTGTTGACACGTAATACCATCTCCATAGCCTCCCTTGTCACGGCAGTGGCGTCCTCCCGTGTCATGGCACGGGTATTGGTGAGGATATAGAAGAAAGGCACGTCATCGTCAAAGGCATGTCTCACACTCTCCTCATCCCACTGGGTGATGAGCAGACAACCGTGAACGGTCTGTATTCCTGTAGGGTCGTCATCAAGGACGACAATGCGTGTCATAGTTTTTCTTTTTTTTATAGTGACTATAGTTCCTATAGTACCTATAGGCTAATCACCGCTTTCACGATACCTTCGGCATCGAGTCCGTAGTGGTGGAATATCTCAGCATTCGTGCCATGCACGACATTCTCGTCAGGAATACCCAGGATGCGTACTGGTACGGGATGCTCGGAAATCGTCTCGCATACCATCGCACCGAGTCCGCCAAACTGGCTGTGCTCCTCGACGGTGACAAAGCGTCCCGTCTCTTTTGCCGCCTTCAGGATTGCCTCAGTGTCGAAGGGCTTGATCCATGAGCAGTCGAGCACACGGGCACTGATGCCCTTCTCCTTCAGCTGGAGACCAGCCTGCCAGGCATGGTAGACAGTCTCGCCTGCTGCCACGATGGTGATGTCATTACCGTCAAGGACAGTGATTGCCTTACCGGGAGTCACCTCAAAGTTGTCGTCAGCATAGACATCAGGAACGGCGGCACGTCCCACACGGACATAGCAGGGCTTGTCGTAGTCAACAAGGAGTTTCACTAATTTCTTGGTAAAGCGCCAGTCGGAGGGCAGACATACCGTCATGCCGGGGAAGGTGCGCAGCACAGCGATGTCGTGCAGTGAGTGGTGCGTGGCACCCAGTGCGCCATAGGCGACACCACCTGATACTCCCAGTATGGTGACAGGATTTTCACTGTATGCGAGGTCAACCTTCACCTGTTCCAGTGAGCGTGCCACATAGAAGCAGGCAGGACCGCAGCAGAACACTTTCTTGCCAGAGTGGGCGAGACCTGCAGAGATGCCTACTGCATCCTGCTCAGCGATACCGCACTCCACGAACTGCTCAGGGAGTGCCGTGGCATAGTCGCCCAGTGTCACCGAGCCGCGGGCATCGGTTGTCACGGCGATAATATCTTTGTCTTCACGTGCCAGTTCCAGCAACGTGTCAGTAAACTGTTTTCTACAAGCAATCATAATAGTTTTATTTAATTATAGTTCCTATAGTGACTATAGTTTCTATAGTTTTGCAATCCTTTCCTCAATCTCCTTCACGGCAGCCTCGCACTGCTCGGCGTTGAGTACGCCGTGGTGCCATTTGGCGATGCCCTCCATGAAGCTGACACCCTTGCCCTTGGTGGTATTGGAGATAATCAGGTGGGGCTTCCTGTTCTGATAGTCGATGGCATCGAAAGTCTTGACGATATCCTCCATCGAGTCACCGTTCATATCGATGACATCCCATCCGAAGGCACTCCAGCGCTCACGGATAGAGTCGATGGGCATTACATCCTCCGTGTCACCGCTGATCTGCAGGTGGTTACGGTCAATGATGGCGACGAGATTGTCCAGCTTGTACTTGCTGCCAGCCATGGCGGCCTCGTAGATAGATCCCTCACCTTGTTCGCCGTCACCCATCAAAACATAGGTGTGGTAGGCAGGGACTGGTGTGGTAGGGGTGTCGTTGAGATAGGCGTTACGGTTCATTTTCTCAGCGATCGCCATACCGATGCCGATGCTGAGTCCGTGTCCTAAGGCACCGCTGTTCACCTCGATACCCGGAACCTCGATGGTGGGGTGTCCGCTGAGGATAGAGCCATACTGCCCTAAGGTGTCCAGAATCTCAGGTTTGAGGAATCCCTTTGCCTCCAAGGTCACATAGAGCGCCTCCACACAGTGTCCCTTCGACAGCACGAAGCGGTCGCGACCCGGGGCTTTGGGGTCTTGGGGATTGAGTCCCTGCATCACATGGAAGTAGAGTGCCGTCATGACGTTGAGGCAGGACAAATCACCTCCGATATGTCCTGCCTTAGCGCGATAGACGACCTCCACCAGACGCTTGCGGTTCTTCTCCGCAAGCACGGTCAATTCTTTTGTATTCATAGTGGTTTGATTAGTGTATCATGGTTATTCTTCATATCCGTCCAGTCCACCTTCTTGTCGGTAGGAATGGCGTTGATATACTTCTCGATATTGGTATAGCCGTCGCCGTTGCAGTCCTTGATGGCATCGCTGGCATCGTTGGGGTTCAGACCGTTCTTCTTCTCCCACTCGTCCGGCATACCGTCACCGTCGCTGTCCTTCCAGGGCTTCCAATTCTTGTTATACTCCGGATAGCCGCCCATCTGTCGGGGGTCGGTGATGATACCTTTCTTATATGAGTCCTGTGGCAGACGGCGGTATTTGAAGAAGCCTTGCTCGTTCTTCGACTTGTCGCTAAGTCCCCACATGTCACCGTAGGGATTGTCCTTCACCTTCTTCTCATAGTCCTTGACATAGTAGGCGACACCCGTCTTCACCTCCTCGCAGATACGCTGGTCGACGATGTCACGGCAGGGGATGGTAGCACCGGCATTGGCAAGTACCCAGTCGAATGCCTGCTGTGTCTCCATGATGCTGATGTGCGGCATGACGAAGGGCTCGTTGGAGCGCATCAGTGCTTTCTCCGTCTCGTCCATCTCACCGTCCTTGTCGGCAGTCTGGATACCACCGTTCCAGTTGTCCTTGGTAATCTCGGGATAGCCCTCCATGATATTACCCACGGCATAGACACGTCCGAACTGCTTGAAGGGGAACAGTCCCTGTGAGCGGCTCTCCGACTTCACGATACGGTGTCCGATGGGACTGTCTTTCGGGGTCAGTGGACCGGGTTTGTAGTAGTTGTTGATGAAATTCGACATCGTTGTGAACTCACCACCGTCAGCAGTGCGGTGTACCCAGTTGTAGACGACGTTGTTCACGTAGTTGAACACACCGCCCCAACCGATACTGGGGTTACGTCCAGTGTTGTCAGCCCAGAGGTTGCGCATGAAAGTGGTGTTCTCACCACCGATGGTGGAGCCGAAAGCGTGGTTCCATGTGTCCAGTGCCTTGGCACTGATGGTGTTCTGAATCGTCACGTTGACGGTAGGCTCCTTGCGGTTGGGCTTACCATCGTGCATGTCGAACATGTGGCGATAGAACGAGATGTTCTCGTCGAGTCCCCACTCACAGGAGCAGTGGTCGATCATGATATTACCCACGGGGTTGCCACCGAAGGAGTCCTCACGGTAGGTCACCTGTGTCTCACCACGGCGGAAACGCATGTGGCGTACAATCACGTCATGGGTGTCTACCTGGAATGACTCACCGGCGATGATCACACCGTCACCTGGAGCGGTCTGTCCTGCGATGGTGATGTATGGGGCACGGACGTAGATAGGTGACTTCAGACGGATGATACCGCTGACATTGAACACCACGATACGGGCACCGCCCTGCTCACAAGCCCAGCGGAAAGAGCCGGGACCGTCGTCGTTGAGGTTGGTCACGGTCAATACTTTACCGCCACGGCCGCCAAAGGTATACATACCACCTCCCTCAGCACCGGGGAATGCGGGAATCTTTGCCTGGCGCAGGTCGTAGGGGCGTGATGCCCAGGGTACGTAAGGTCTGCCAGCCTTAGCCTCTTCTATCACGATGGGGAATGCCTTTTCCCATGCGGAGTCACTGTGCTCTGCCCATTGCTTCTTCAAGGCAGCGATTTTCTTACTAGCCTCACTGGTGAGGTCAGGATACTGTGCAAATGCCGTCGTTGCTACGCTCAGCAACGCTACGGCGGAAATCATAAGTCTTTTCATATTAGTTTTTAAACGCGTTTACATATTTTATATAAAGACCCGCCTTCATCGTGAATGTACTCATCCATGATTACTATAATTGTTTGTGATAGTCCCAATGGGGGGTGAATGAAGCAGCTCTCACCGAGATACTTTCTGTTAAATATTGTAAAGGAATAGGATTCTTTTCTAAATTATATTATCTTTGCATCGAATTATATCTACTTTGCTATGCAAGGTGGTAGAAGATTCTACATAGCTACTGAAAACGATAAAACATTATTTATAATAAACACTATTAACAAACTAAAACAAAAAAGCGTATGAAAAAGAAACTACTATCTTTCTTTGCGTTGGCAGTTATTGGCGTTCTCGCCTATGCTGCGACGCAGGCAACACAGACTTCCCGAAGAGCAGAGGGAACGGAAGTTACGTTCGACTATGTTGCCGCTGGTGTTGCCGGTGAGACATTGACGAAGGTGAACCTGAACTTCCAGGTTAACATGGGTGAGGGTAAGGAGGACCGTACCGACCGCAACTTCCGTGGCTATAAGGACTAC
>CACYPF010000008.1 GCA_902776195.1 uncultured Prevotellaceae bacterium
AAAGATCGCTTTTATCTTACTCGCCAGCGGGTCTCCCCGAAAGCGGATGCAAAGGTACGACTATTTTTCGAACTACCAAATATTTTTCCCATATTTTTTAAAAAAACAGCAAAAAAATGTCGGGTCTTGACGAAAATCAAGCCCCGACAACCTATACACCTTATTATATTATATATTACTCCTCAGGAGCCTGACCAATCAGTTCCATAAACTCATCCAGTTTCGGAGTGATGATGATTTGGGTACGGCGGTTACGCTGTTTGCCGACCTCGCTGGTGTTGGGCTGCAGTGGATTGTACTCACCACGGCCACCGGCAGTGAGACGCTTAGGATCAACGCCATATTGATTCTGGAGAGCCTGTACTACAGAAGAGGCACGCAGACAGGAGAGGTCCCAGTTATTACGGATATTCTCACGCTTGATGGGTACATCGTCCGTATTTCCCTCGATCAACACATCATAATCCTTATAGTCCTTGATGATCTTAGCAATCTTCGACAAAGTCTCCGATGCACGGTCATTAATCTCATAAGACCCACTCTTGTAAAGCATATTGTCGGCAAGTGATATATAGACCACACCTTTCAGTACCTGAACGTCAACATCCTTCAACTCCTCTTTGGAGAGGGAGCGGGTGAGGTTGTTGGTAAGTACCATGTTCAGCGAGTCGCTCTTTGACTTCACCTCAACAAGATGGCGGATATACTTGTTCGACTCATTAATCTGGTCAACCAGTTTGTCGATAGACACATTATTCTGGCTGGCATTCGAGAGACTCTTGTCGAGTGCATTTTGCAATGCCTTATTAGCTTTCTCCTCTTGTGCCAGCTGCTGTTCCAGACTTGCCACACGAGCCTTCGATGCTGCCAATTGCTCCTTGGTATCCGTATAGTTTGCCTGTAAAGTCTTATTCTCCTCCTGGCAAGCTACCAGTTCCTTCTTTGACGCGCAGCTGGACATCAGCATCACAGCCGCAGCGAATGTCATCATAAAAATTGTTTTCTTCATTTTAATTTCCTCTTTAATTTAAACAATATTCATGGTGCAAAGATAATGAATTTAGCAACAATCGTCAAGAAGACGACTCCGATTTAGATTATTTTAAGTTACCTGATGAAATTTTAGTGATTATTTCTCCAATGTATCCACTACCTCCTCCAGCAATCGTATGATGGGCAAATGCTGCGGACACGCCTCCTCACACTGTCCACACTGGATACATGCCGAGGCTTTCTCTCCTCCAGGACGCCATGTATAGTCATTACGGACCTCACCGAGATTCCCATACATCTTATAGACATTCATCACGGCAAAGGTCTCGGGGATATGTATGCCCATAGGGCACCCCGGGGTGCAGTAATGGCAGGCGGTACAGGCAATGTCATTGAACTGCCGCAGGACCTGACGAACCTCCTCCAGCACACGACACTCCTCATTGCTGAGTGGCTGAAAGTAGCGCATCGTCTTCACGTTATCCACCATCTGCTCGAAAGTGGACATACCGCTGAGCACCATCATCACATTAGGAAGTGATGCCACGTAACGGAGTGCCCACGAGGCTGGCGACGCATCAGGGGCAGCCTTCCGCATGATATCCACCGCCTGCTGGGGAGGATCAGCCAGTTTTCCACCTTTCACCGGCTCCATCACGACGACAGGTATGCCATGGCTTGCGGCGATCTCATAGCAACGCCGCGAACAGACGACGGGGTCCTCCCAGTCGGTATAGTTGATTTGCAACTGTACGAATTCCGCATCCGGATGTTTGGTGAGCACCTCCTCAAGCCGTTCTGGTGAGGAATGGAAAGAGAAGCCATAATGGCGGATGAGTCCCTGCTGTTTCAACTGCTTCATATATTCCCAGATACCGAAACGCTCAAACTTGTCGTGGTTTCCCTCGTCAATACCATGCAACAGATAGAAGTCGAAATATCCTGCTCCTGTTCGCTCCAGACTCACATGAATCTGATGCTTCGCCTCCTGTTCATCCTTGCTGACGGACGCGTTGAGTTTGTCGGCTAAATAATAACTCTCACGAGGATAGCGGTCACAGAGAACAGCCTTTGTTGCCTCCTCTGAGCCCTCGTAGATATAAGCGGTGTCAAAGTACTTACCCCCAGCCTCCATAAAAGCATCCACCATTTTCTTGGAGAGTTCCAAGTCTATCGTGCCTGTACCATCTATCCTTGGAAGTCGCATCATACCAAATCCCAGTCGCATACAGTCGTCTATCAGTTCTGTCTTCATATCCATCCTTTTTTATAAATAATCCAAGTGACAAAGATAAGAAAAATATTCCATATCTCCAAAATATCTACCTGAAAACTTCCATGTCTGCCAGCCGCCATTCAACTCACCCATTTATCATGTGAAGTTCTACAACAAGAGCAAAAAAGGAGACCTTCGCTTGGATATTATAGAGAAAATGATTACCTTTGCATCCAAATTAAAATTAATAAGGTATAAAGATATGATTCTCTTTTTCAAGACCGCCCAGAAGAGTGTGATTGCCACGCAGGCAGACCACTCGCTCAACCAAGATGAAGTAAAGGAACTATGTTGGCTCTATGGTGATGCCGAGTTGCTCAATGACGAGACACTGACAGGCTACTACGTCGGTCCCCGCCGTGAGATGGTGACCCCCTGGTCGACCAATGCCGTTGAGATTACCCAGAACATGGGACTGAAAGGTATCCAGCGTATCGAGGAGTATTTCCCCGTTGCCTCAGAGGATGCTGAGCACGACCCCATGCTACAGCGTATGTACAACGGACTGGATCAAGAGATTTTCACCATCAATATCCAACCGGAGCCCATCAAGTATGTGGACAATCTGGAAGAGTATAACGAGCAGGAAGGACTCGCCCTCTCTCCTGAGGAGATAGAGTACCTGCATAAGATTGAGAAAGAGAACGGTCGTCCGTTGACAGACTCCGAGATATTCGGTTTTGCCCAGATCAACTCCGAGCACTGCCGTCATAAGATATTCGGAGGTACCTTTATCATCGACGGCAAGGAGATGGAGTCGAGTCTCTTTGCGATGATCAAGAAGACCACGCAGGAGAATCCCAACAAGATTCTCTCTGCCTATAAAGATAATGTCGCCTTCGCACAAGGTCCTATTGTAGAGCAGTTTGCCCCAGCCGACCAGTCGACGAGCGACTATTTCCGTATTAAGGACATCGAGAGCGTCATCTCGTTGAAGGCAGAGACCCACAACTTCCCCACCACGGTAGAGCCCTTCAATGGTGCCGCCACAGGAACAGGTGGTGAGATCCGTGACCGTATGGGTGGTGGTGTAGGTTCCTGGCCTATTGCCGGAACAGCCGTCTATATGACAGCATATCCTCGCATAGAAGATGACGAGCGTGACTGGGAGAACATCCTGCCTGCTCGTAAGTGGCTGTACCAGACTCCTGAGCAGATATTGATCAAGGCATCGAATGGTGCCTCCGACTTCGGTAATAAGTTCGGACAGCCGTTGATCTGCGGTTCTGTGCTCACCTTCGAGCACCAGGAGAAGAACGACACCAAGTACGCCTATGACAAAGTCATCATGCTTGCCGGAGGTGTCGGTTACGGTACCAAGCGTGACTGTCTGAAGAAAGAACCCCAGAAGGGTAATAAGGTTGTTGTCGTCGGTGGTGACAACTACCGCATCGGACTGGGTGGCGGTAGTGTATCCTCCGTAGATACCGGCCGTTACAGCAACGGTATTGAACTGAACGCTATCCAGCGTGCCAACCCAGAGATGCAGAAACGAGCCTATAACCTCGTCCGTGCCCTCTGTGAGGAAGACACCAACCCCGTTGTATCTATCCACGACCACGGCTCAGCCGGTCACCTGAACTGCCTCTCCGAATTGGTAGAGGAGTGCGGTGGTGAGATTGACATGACCAAGTTGCCTATTGGCGACAAGACCCTCTCCTCGAAAGAGATTATCGCCAATGAGAGTCAGGAGCGTATGGGCTTGCTCATCGACGAGAAACATATCGAGCATGTCCAGAAGATTGCCGAGCGTGAGCGTGCCCCGATGTATGTCGTCGGTGAGACGACAGGTGATGCCCACTTCTCCTTCAAACAGGGTGACGGTGTGAAACCCTTCGACCTCGACGTGGCACAGATGTTCGGACACTCTCCCAAGACCATCATGCGCGACAATACCGTTGAGCGGAAATATGAAGATGTGGACTTAGGTAAACTGGAAAACATAGATAAACTGGTCAAGCGCGTCCTCCAGCTGGAGGCTGTCGCCTGCAAAGACTGGTTGACGAATAAGGTAGACCGCTCCGTGACCGGTAAGATAGCCCGTCAGCAATGTCAGGGTGAGATACAGTTGCCTCTGAGTGACTGTGGTGTTGTCGCCCTCGACTATCGTGGTCGCAAAGGTATTGCTACGGCAATCGGTCATGCTCCACAGGCAGGACTTGCCTCTCCTGAGGCAGGCAGTGTTCTCTCTGTTGCCGAGGCACTGACAAACATTGTCTGGGCACCCCTTGCCGACGGCATGGACTCCCTCTCACTGTCCGCCAACTGGATGTGGCCCTGCCGCTCACAGGAAGGAGAGGATGCCCGTCTGTATACTGCCGTCAAGGCATTAAGTGATTTCTGCTGTGACCTGCACATCAACGTGCCGACAGGTAAGGACTCCCTCTCGCTGAGTCAGCAATATCCCAATGGCGAGAAGATCATCTCTCCTGGTACCGTTATTGTCAGTGCCGGCGGTGAGGTCTCCGACATCCGCAAGGTAGTCAGTCCCGTCCTTGTCAACGACAAGCATGCCTCACTCTATCACATCGACTTCTCGTTTGACGAGCAGCGCCTTGGTGGCTCCGCCTTTGCCCAGAGCTTGGGCAAGGTAGGTTCCGACGTGCCCACCGTCAAGAATGCCGAATATTTCGCTGATGCGTTCATGGCTGTTCAGCAGATGATTGAGAAGGGCTGGATCATGGCAGGTCATGACATCTCCGCCGGTGGTCTGATCACCACCCTGTTGGAGATGTGCTTTGCCAACACCAAAGGCGGTATGCACATTAACCTCCATGACCTCTGTGCTGATGGTGATATCGTGAAGACCCTCTTCGCAGAGAATCCCGGTGTCGTCATCGAGGTCAGCGACGAGCATAAGTTTGAGTTCAAGGAGTTCATGGAAGACCTCGGCGTAGGTTATGCCAAGATCGGCTATCCTGTAGAGGACAGCCGTACCATTGTGGTAAAGGCAGGCGACAAGGAGCATACCTTCGATATTGACGACCTTCGTGACACATGGTATAAGACCTCCTATCTGCTCGACCGTAAACAGAGTTTCAACGGTAAGGCGAAGGAGCGTTATGAGAACTACAAGCAGCAACCTATTGAGATGAAGTTCAACAAAGACTTCACCGGTATGCTGAAACAATACGGCATCTCTGCCGACCGCCGTGAGTCAACAGGCATCAAGGCAGCCATCATCCGTGAGAAGGGTACCAATGGTGAGCGTGAGATGGCTTACTCCCTCTATCTTGCCGGTTTCGACGTGAAAGACGTGATGATGACCGACCTGATCAGTGGGCGTGAGACCTTGGAGGACATCAATATGATTGTGTTCTGCGGTGGTTTCTCTAACTCCGACGTGCTCGGTTCCGCAAAGGGATGGGCAGGTGCTTTCCTGTATAACCCGAAGGCAAAAGAGGCACTTGACAAGTTCTATGCCCGTGAGGACACCCTCTCTCTTGGTATCTGTAACGGATGCCAGCTGATGGTAGAACTGGGACTGACAGGTGCCAAGGGTGCCAAGATGCTGCATAATGACTCCCATAAGTTTGAGAGTGAATTCATCAGTCTGACGATTCCCCAGAACAACAGTGTGATGTTCGGTTCGCTGAGTGGTAACAAACTCGGTCTGTGGGTGGCACACGGAGAAGGAAAGTTCTCGTTGCCTGAGGCAGAGAGTGCGTATAACGTGATAGCAAAGTATAACTACCACGGCTATCCCGCCAACCCCAACGGTTCCGACTATGACGTAGCAGGTATCTGCTCTGCCGATGGTCGTCACCTTGCCATGATGCCCCACTTGGAGCGTGCCATCTTCCCATGGCAGTGCGCCTGGTATCCACGTGACCGCCGCATGGAGGAAGTCACTCCTTGGATTGAGGCTTTCGTGAATGCGAGAAAGTGGGTAGAAGCGAAAGTGAAGAGTGAAAAGTGAAGAGTGTTGTGAGTAATCTCTATTGGGAATCGTTCCGCACGTTCTTTAAGATTGGCATGTTCACCCTCGGGGGTGGATATGCCATGATTCCATTGATAGAAGAGGAAGTCGTCAACCGCCACCAATGGGTGAGCAAGGACGAGATGCTCGACCTGATAGCCATTGCCCAGAGTTGTCCCGGTGTGTTCGCTATCAATATCAGTATCTTCATTGGCTACAAGCTAAGGAAGACACAGGGTGCCATTGCCACTGCCTTAGGGACAGCACTTCCCTCTTTCCTGATTATCCTTGCCATCGCCATCTTCTTCCATCAGTTTGAGGACAACAAGGTGATTGCCGCCATGTTCAAAGGCATCCGCCCTGCCGTGGTGGCACTGATAGCAGTACCCACCTTCAACCTGGGTCGCCGTGCCCAACTGAACTGGCTCACCATCTGGATCCCGATAGTGTCAGCACTGCTGATATGGCTGATGGGTGTGTCACCTATCTGGATTATCATCTTCGCCGGGATTGGCGGGTATCTTTGGGGGAAAATGAGAAATGAAAATGAAGGAATGAAGAAATGATATTTCTGTATTTATTCATCACGTTTTTTGAGATTGGGCTGTTTGGCTTTGGTGGCGGTTATGGAATGCTGTCGCTGATTCAGCATGAGACGGTGGAGCACTGGGGATGGCTTTCGAGCAGTGAGTTCACCGATATTGTCGCTATCTCGCAAATGACGCCAGGACCTATCGGCATCAACTCCGCCACCTATTGTGGCTATACGGCAATCAAGAACGCTGGTTATGGAGTACCGCTTGCCGTCCTCGGCTCGGCAACGGCAACCTTTGCACTGGTATTGCCCTCGCTGATCCTGATGATACTGATCAGCAAGATGTTCATGAAATATATGAACTCCCGCCCCGTACAGTCTGTATTCAAAGGACTGCGACCAGCAGTCGTAGGACTCCTTGCCGCAGCCACCTTATTATTATGTACACGTGATAACTTCTCGTCTCCCTCCGAGAACCCCTGGCAGTTCTATATCAGTGTCGCACTGTTCCTTGCCACTGCTTTCGGTACTGGAGTCATGAAGATCAATCCCATCCGCATGATTTGCTACTGTGCCGTCGCGGGATTACTGTTATTCTACTAACATCACTCTTCCCAACGGAACACGGCACCATTACGGCGTGCCGGATCAGCCCCTGCGAAGTCCATGGAATACGGACTCCCTGTTGTCGGACTCTTGCCGATATACTTATGTGTCCGCATGGACATTAGCATAAACTCGTGGTTGAGATAGTCCTGCCACATAAACACCTCCGCTTTCGACGCGTCGGTTGTCAGTCGCACATCACCAGCCAGTCCGTAGCCGGCACAGAAGACATAACGTCCGTCCTTACACTGCAGAATGACCTGTCCCTTCCCTTTGTCTATCAAGCGGAAATGCGTCTGAGAAGCAGATGCCGTACTATCAGCATCATACAACATACCATGCGTTAATGCCACCATCGGTTTTTTAGTTCCGAGGTTGATGATACGGAATGACTTACCATAAGGGATATTCCCGCTTCTGTCAGCCTTCGGCTCCTCAACAGTGAAGTTATCGAACTCAGCGTAGCCGCCCTTCTTGCCCTCGCGATTAAAACAGAACAAGGCATGGCGTGAGCCTTGGAAGGTGATAAGCTGATACGACAGGGGCATCTCGCGTCCCAGCGGGCGGTAATGCTCGCCGTTCAGCGAGAACTCATAGTGGACCTGGTCGTTGTCGAAGTCGCCTACCATGCGGAGCCATACCTTCTGCAACGGTGCGTCGCAGGAGGCGATGCCCAGAGTGACGGTGTCGTTGGTAGCTTGCTCAAAGCAGCGCAGGAGCAAGCCATAGTGACCCTGCTCGACACCAATCCAAGAGCAGGGCACGTTGATATTGCCCAGTCCGGCAACGTCACCTTCCTTCATGCCCCCGACATACAGTTCGACAGTGGCAATACTCTTCGGACCGATGACTCGCTGGGTCAGCGTGTTGCGAGCCCACATCAACTGCTCGGCAGGCATGGACTGCAAACGCAGTCTACCGTTTGTCAGACTCCATTTCTTATCATCCGGGTTGTGGTTCCATTGCCATACCCTGCCAAGGGTCTTGCCATTGAAATCGTCGCTACGCTGATAGGGAGCGTGGGGAGCTTTTTGTTGCTGTGGCACAGCAACAGACGTGACGTTAGGTTTCAGCCATGTACGCGGAGCACGGCCGAGGTTACCCTCCAAGCCAAGCATAGGCCAACCATCCTTCCATGTGATGGGAGCAAGGGTGACCGTTCTGCCAATGCTATGGAAGTCCATCATCAGCAGAGCCCACCACTGTCCACTCTGATCCTGCACGATACCACCCTGATGAATGTTCGTACATGCCGTAGCATCCTTGTCCACCTCAGGGATACCGAACTTTGTCCCATCCTGCCCGATACGATATTTCTCGCCATTAGGCACCTGTGTCAATGGTGCGGCATGATAGCCGAAAGTCTCGTCAGCAGTAATGGTAATCGTCTCGTAAGGTCCCCAGATACTCTTGGCACGGGAGCACAGCGTACGTCCATTCGGCTTGTAATCAGTGGAGATCAGGTAATACATCCCATTGATCTTGTACATGTGATGACCTTCCCCCACGGCATTACCCTCTGGTATAATGGTACGTTCCGTCTCCTCTTTCGGACCACTCATATCCGGTTTCAGCTCCGTACACTTCACCTCCCCATAACCATGGATGGCGTAAATCTTACCATCATCATCAAACAGGACGCTCAGGTCGTAGATACGCCCCTGCATATTATGATGCTTCCATGGTCCACGGATATCCTTGGAGGTATAGCACTGCAATCCCTTACCATTGACATTCGAGTAGACATAGAACTGTCCGTTGGCATAACGGATGCAAGGAGCCCAGATGCCCTGTCCATAAATCTCCTGATGATTCTTCAACGAGAAAGCATCATCCCCGAAGTCAAAACGGTCGAAGCAGTAACTGATATTCTCCCAGTTCACCAAGTCCTTGGAATGAAGGATGACCAGTCCCGGCACCGTGTGCATAGTGGTGCCGGCAAGATAGTAGTCATCCCCTACCCTTAGAATATCCGGGTCAGAGAACTCATCATAGAACAAGGGATTGGTATACGTCCCATTCCCATTGTCCGCCGTCCAAGACTGCGAATAAGAGGTGAGAGGTAAGAGGTAAGAGGTAAGAAATAATATGAGAATACGTCGCATAACTATCAATATTTTTTATTTAAACCCTATAATTCTTCACTCTTCACTTTTCACTCTTCACTTTAAAAGAGGCCATCCTTCAACCGTCCAATTTATCTTACGTTGTACCAAGACAGCGGCACCTTGATGGGCAACGCTATAGCCATGACTGATATAGAAATCCTCACCATCCATGTGGTAGGCAGCACAGTGACCGACAGCCTCAAAGGTTTTCTTATCGCCTGCAATCACAGGAGTACCACCTCCCTCTCGCATATCCGTACCGTTACGGTCTACATAGGGACCATCCACCGTCTTACTACGTCCGACGACTACCCGATAGGTACTCTTGCTACCCATGCAACAGTAGTCCCATGATACGAAGAGATAGTAATAACCACCATGTTTCATGATGAACGGAGCCTCGATGGCATTCGTACCCGCATACTTACTGGTGGGATTCGCCATGCGGTTCTGATTCTTAGGAGAATAGCGGCGGGCAATAGTACGAGGCTTTTCCCCTTTTGCTATATGCATCGTCGTGTCTAGTTTTGCCAGTTGAATACCATCCCAGAAAGAGCCCCATACCATCCAAGGCTGATCCTTCTCATCTATCACGAAGTTAGGGTCTATCGCATTCCAGTTGTCACGCTTAGCACGAGAGGTCACGATACAACCCTCGTCCTTCCAGATAGGGAATGACAGTGACGGACTACTCAGTAAACCGATAGCAGAGCCGTTCTTACCAAACGTCGAGCAGCTATAGGCAAGCCACCATTTGTTATGCCAACGAATGACATCAGGAGCCCACACATGATGCGTAAAGCCCGGGACAGAATCACCAGTCCACTGCGGCATCACCGTCATCACAGGCTGAGGCAACACCTTCCATGTCTTACGATCCTTGGAGGTCATCTGTTGAATACCCAATCCCGTAGCATATATATAATAGGTACTGTCCTCGTATGCCATCACGGGGTCGTGCACCATCGGTGTCTCCGTCTCAAAAGCTTTCCGAGGTCCTTTATGATGGGACTGAGAATATAGAGTGGTGCTCACCAGGAGCACCACTACTATAGAGAGATAACGTTTCATTATTCGGTAGGTTTACTTACTCTGCTGCAGGAACCTTGTAACCCCAGATTGTAACACCTGTCTTACTGTCAAGAGCAGTGAAGCAAGGAACCTTAGTGTCTGTAGGCTCCAAAGTCTGAGGAACCATCACACCCTTGTAGTCAGAGCCAAGATTAATCGTGATATAAGAAGTACCAGTCTTGATAGACCATGTACCAGTAGCATCACCAGAGATTGTTCCGTCAGCATTCATTGTAATGTCAACAGGAACAGCATATTCTTTTGCAGCATGATCCAGTCCGTAACGGTGAGCAAGCAACTTATAGTTACCAGCGATATCAGCTGTTGCAACCTTCTGGGCAGCAGCGATACCAGCGCTCTTCACACCCTCACCAGTATACTCGAATGGAGCAGCAACCAACCAGCCCTCTTCGTTCTGATATACCTGGTGGACACGAACCTGGTGACCCTCACCCCAATCCTGGAAGCGAGTGTGGTATACCAGATAGGTACGTCCGTCCTCAGCGGCAATGATACTGTTGTGACCCTGTGCACGCTCGCCAGAAGCCTCGTTAGCACCACCAGTCAGCAGGTTGCCCCACTTAGAGTAAGCACCGAAGATGTTCACACCACGGTTACCATCGTTCTCACCAGCACCGAAGTTCAGCTGATAGCTGTCATAGAGTGCTGAAGAGCCCTTGCTGTCAACGTATGGTCCGTCAGGATTCAGTGAGCGGAACACACGCATCTGATAACCACCAGCAGCCTCCAGACCACCATAGGTCATGAACAGGAAGTAGTAGCCGCCGATATACTCGATATAGGAAGCCTCACCAGAGACGTAGGAGCCACCGGCAATCTTCTTACCGAAGTAAGGATCAGAAGTAGCACTGAGCTCGTAGTCCACATCATAGTCACGCAGACCAGTCTCCTCGTCAAGCTGCAGCATGAAGATACCACCGCTCCATGAGCCGTAAGACATCAACAGGTTACCATCCTCGTCATAGAAGACACAGGGGTCAATAGCGTTAGGCCAGTGGTTACCATAGTTGTCTGTTGGAGCATAACGCTCAGGCAGAGAAGCCTGCTCACCCAATACAATCTCCAAGTCGGTAGACTTATAGGAGTCACCAGAGCGGAAACCACTCATCACGACAGGAGCCTGATAGCGGTAAGGACCAGTGATGTTATCAGCTGTCAGCATGATGATGCTTGAGTACCATCCGTCACCGTTGATGCTGAGATACATACAGTATTTACCCAATTTCTTGTTGTAGATCACATCAGGTGCCCACATCATACCATCCACACTATATGATTCACTACCACGTGCAGACCAAGCAAAGGCATTGAAGTTGAGGTCATACTCCTTGCCACCCTTCGTCACCTTCGTCACCTCAGGAGTGGTAAACGCATCAGCATTAGCAGCATCTTTGCTGGTAGCTGTAGCCCAAGGAGCAGTAAATGCCTCCCATGACATCATGTTGTTACACTTAGCGGCAGCCCGGTGTGAACCGAAGATATAATACGTACTGGTCGCCTGATCCCAAACAATACTTGGATCATGGACACTGACACGCTTCAGTGCTGACGGACCCTCTGTCTGAGGATCATCCTCTACGGACTCTGTTGCAGATGTCGTGAAAGACACCTCCTCAGAGTATTTCACATCAGTATTGGTTTTTGCAAAACCACGAACATAGTAGGTTGTACTCTTGGAGAGACCACCGATAGTCAGTACCATATCCTTACTGGTGCCAAGTACCTTATCACCATCAAACGTAGGATTAGGCGATGTGGAATAACAGACACCACGATGGGTGATGTGAGAACCCGTAGCCGTCAAGGTGACAATGGCAGAGTTACCAGAAACAGAAGTCACTGCCGGAGTAGTAACCGTCAATGGATAATTCACCTCACAGACGTCGTTGCTACAGGCTGTTGCCATCATTCCGATGGCAAACAGCGCTAATAGTTTAGATATATATTTCATAATACGATTCATTATTTAAGATTATTCAAATACCAAGTGACTTCCGTCAACGGTGAAATTGAAGTAGAAGTTGTCTGGGTCAACAGTATTAATACCCGTATAGGTCTGGGTATAGGTCTTACCATTAGTACCTACCATCTCAACAGAGATGTCAGCAGTGCCGTCACCGTTGTTGACAATCTTGGCAGTACACTTGGCACCATCCATTGCAGGACGCCACTCATCCCAGTTTCTATCAGCCTCCATTGCAGGAGTACAAGCAGCATAACCATCACCCCATCCAAAGTTGTCTGCACGAACTACAGCATACTCTTTGCTTCCGTCAGCAGAGCAAAGCACGATGACGAAGTTATTCCAGTTGTTAGCACATGAGCTATAGTTGGTGAAGGTAATAGTACTTACCTGATGACCAATAACCTGAATATTGGGAGAGTGAGCACCCCAGAATCCAGTAGAGTTATCCTCTGCACCAACAGTATTGTCGAATACCAAGTGGCAACCATCAACTGTGAAGCGGAAATACAAGTTATCAGGATCGATATTCTTCATACCCTTATACTCTTGAGTATAGGTAACACCATCATTACCTACCATCACAGCCTTGACATCAAGAGAGCCGTCGCCATTATTAGTAACATAGGTAGTTACCTTAGCGCCATCCATAGCAGGACGCCAAACCTCCCAGTCACGACCGTCCTCCATGACTGGAGTGCAGGTAGCGTAGCAGTCACCCCAACCGTAGTTGTCTGCACGAACTACAGCATATTCAGAGTTGTCAGCACGGCAAAGAACAACACAGAAGTTATTCCAGTTATTTGCGCAAGAACTGTAATTAGTGAAGGTTGTCACCTTAGTCTCCTTAGGTGCAATCTTAATATTATCAGTATGAGCACCCCAGAATCCAGTAGAGTTATCTTCTGCACCAATCATGAGTGGCGTAGGAACAACCACGGTCTGAGTGAATGCGGAGAGCTCCTTCACTACGCTGAAGGTCTTGCTTGCCATGATGGGCTTGTCGGCATTCACACCCTTGAAGGTCTTGTTATAAAGCACAACGAGGGTCTTCTGACCTAAGTCTGTCATATTAGGAATAGCCTCAAACTGTAAATCTTCTGCAGTCACATTAGCAGTAACACCCTGCTCGAAAGTAACAACAGCAGTTACATTTGCCATCGCCTCATTCAATTCTGTTCCTACGAGAACCTCGCTTGGAACACCTGTCAACTCCATAGAAAGTGGCTGCTTGTCCTCAGCAGAAGTGCATCCGCCAATAGGTTCTAAGTTTGTAGAGATCCAGTCGATATAGCTGCCCTCAGGAACAAGGAACACACGAATATTGGTGTTAGACTGGTCTGCATTCAGATTGGCAAGAGCCGAAGTCTGTTTGTAAGTCTTTGTCACAGTACCATTGGTCATCTTAACAATCATACCACCTTCCGTACGGTCTAAAGTCAAAGTCACCTTACCACCCAGTTTTTCAACACCAGCATCAGTATCGGTCGAGAATGTAAGATTACTCTCAACCAGATCACGATCAATATAATCACCCCACTCAGAGTTACCACTGGGCTGATTATCGAAGCGGATAGCGCCATACTCTTTATAATTAGTTGCACCGCGATCCTCATCATTACAGATAATCATCGCAAAGTTCTTATAAGTATTAGAAGCACTGGGGTTGATGTTCAGCGTAAACTGAGCAATCCATTTCGTTGCCTCAGGAATCACATAGTACTTAGAGAACTGCTGCCACCAGCCAGTACTGAAGTCTGTAGCACCTATGGTATACACATCCTCCATCTGACCAGACAAATCCTCCTCGTCGCCACCTTCTTCCTCTTCTTCGCCTCCCATTCCGGCAAGCCAGTCAGGAGCACCCACCTTGTAAAGATCACTGCCTTCACAACTCGTAAGTGCAAACACTCCCAGAGTTGCAAATAAGAAGACTGATGCTAATTTATTGATATATTTCATAATCTTATTTTTTATACGTTTACTTTGTTAAATCTACAACAGGGTGAATCTTCCATCCCTTCTTTGCGAAATAGCCAGAGTTGTCTCTATTAAGGTTAGCAGAATTTCCTCTCAGGTTAGCATTGTTGTTCAATGTTGACTGATAGATAGGAAGGAACTCGTGCCCAGGGACATAGTCGTCAAAGGAACTGATAACACCAGTATCGCCATATTTTACTTCATCCTTCACCTTTGAACAGTCAGGAGTCAGGATGTATGCAGAATGCTCTTTCATCTGCTTCAAACGATCTGCGGTATGGAAGAATCCCCAGCGAAGCAGGTCGAAGCCGCGACCGTGCTCACAACCGAATTCCGTCGGACGCTCCACGTTGGCAATCTGCTCAAATAGTCGGTCGGCGGTATTATAGTCAGACAACTGCAGGTCTTCCAAATTGGCGCGACGACGCACCTCATTAATCCAGTCGATAGCCTGCTGTGTAGGACCGTTCACTTCATTTTCGCACTCAGCGGCACGGAGCAGGATGTCAGCATAGCGGATTATTCGCAAGTTGATACCACATCTCAGACCAGTGATAGCAGAGGAATAAAGGTTTGTGCGCAAGTTAGTCCACTTGGCAATAGGCAAACCACCATTGTCACTTGGGCGTGTGACTGACTTCACCGGTTTGGGCTTCTCTCCAGGCTTAGGTTTCACATAAATATAATCCTCTTCTGTCAGCGTCTCTGTATAGTATGAGTTACCAAACGCATAGTTGTCCCACTCTGGCTCATAAGTAGCAATAGTCCAATAAAGGCGTGGGTCAAGAGAGTTATTCTTAGTTCTCTGGCTTTTGTAAAGATGGTAGAGCCAAGGAGAAGCAGACAGGTCTGCCCAACCACTTGCATATTCACCAGCGAAGTTAGCTTCTAAAGCATGCCCTTGGGCGGAGTTCTTAGTAACATTCACCTGAGTCCATTCATCGTCTGAGCCCTGTTGGGTACCATAATCCATGAACTGAATCTCAAAGAGGCTCTCTGCATTGTTCTCATAAGCGGAACCTTCACGGAAGTTATCCCCATAATCCTTCACTAACTCATATTTGCCATATGTGCCGGCAATAATGGCTTTCAGCACAGCAAGAGCCTCACTGTACTTATGACGCTGCATCAGTGCACGTGCATAGAAACCTGCGGTGGCACCCTTGTTGGCACGTCCTTTCGCCCACTCACCGCCTAATTCCTTAGTAGGTAGTAATTCAAGTGCCTCTTCAAAGTCTTTCTCCACCTGATCCATAACACGGTCGTACTGGTCAAACTCGTCCTCATCGCCCTCCTGCCAGTTATAAGCATACAGACCTGCCATGGTGGAATAGTCGTTGTAACTGGTAATAAGTGCAGGATTCTGGTAATAGTTGGCAAGATTAAAGTAAGCGACACCACGAAGGAACAATGCCTGCCCCTTAATACGCTTCATCGTCTCCGTCAGTGCCGTATCATCCTCACCACATTTGGTGATGATAAAATTACAAACGTTAATGGCAAAATACTGGTCACGCCAAATCCAGTCTGCAGCAACGTCATAGGTAGCAGCCGCATTGAAATGGTCAATACCTAAATACCATGCATGTTGTGGGTTCCACATCTCATCACCACGAACAGCATCATGAGCATAACCGACACGAGCATAGGTACCTTCCATACGCATGTGATGGTAACATGCAATTACAGCCTCCTCCAAGTCATCTACTGTGTTACCGAAGGTTGCCGAAGACGGTTCGTTAGGGTTTGACAAGTCCAGTTTTTCGCTGCACGAAGTCAGCAAACCGATGCCCAATATCAGGGCAAGTGAAATTTTATATAGTTTCATAACCAAACTTCAATTTTTTAGTTTTTAAATCATTCAATTCTTTAGAACGAGAAGAGAACACCAGCCATAAAAGTGCGTGCACTTGGGTAAGAGCACCAGTTGTTACCAGGCTGGAAAGAAGCACCGGCAAAGTCCACATTGTATCCCTTATACTTTGTAAAGGTATGGAGGTTCTGAGCCGAAATATAGACACGGGCACCTGAAACCACTCCCTTAAACCACTTGTCGGGGAAGTTATATCCTAACTCGATATTGGCAATCTTCCAATAAGCAGCATTTTGAATCCTACGATCGCTGAACAAGTCGTTCCATGGCTGAGACGCAGTGTTTTCTATATAAGTACGAGGAACACTGGAAATATATGTCAGACCATCATCAGACCATCGATTGGATCCTAATACAGAAACCTCCTTGTTGAGATAGCCATAGGAGGAGGTCAATATGTTGTACAGGCCATCTGTAACATGATAATTCAAAGCACCGTAAGTAGAGATAGCCAAGTCGAAATTCTTATACTCGAAACGTGCGCTGATACCAAAGTTCACCTTAGGCATACCGCTTCCGATAGTCGTGCGATCATAGGTATCAATTACACCATCAGGTGTACCGTCAGGACCACTGATGTCCTTGTAAAGACAGTCACCGACGTTAGCACCCACCTGTGTAGCGTGATCGTCCAAATCTGCCTGTGTACGGGCAATACCCTCATAGATATAGCCGTAGAACTGACCAACTTCCTCACCTACCTTTGTGATACAGTCGCCTTCCAAGTATGGCTCGTCAGTAAAACCGAGCGAGGTCACTTTGTTCTTCAGAGTGCTTAGGTTGGCACTCACCTGCCATTTAAAAGGATGGTCGTTGTTTCGATAGGTAGCAGAAAATTCGAAACCACTGTTCTCCATAGTAGCTGCATTCATTGTCACCTTATAGGCAGGGTCATTCAAAGAACCTGCGCCTGCCGTTGAGGGAACAGGAACGCTGTACAGCAACTCAGACGACTTGTTCTTATACCACTCTGCTGTAAACTCTAAGCGATTGTTGAACATGGCGAGGTCAATACCGATATTGGTTGTCTTTTTCTTCTCCCATGTAATATTCTCATTCACATATCTCTCAATAGCAGAACCTGAAACTATATTGTTACCAAAACTATAGAGAAGGTATCCATAACGCATTGTTGCCTGATACTTATATTCACCGATATTCTCATTACCAAGCTCACCATAGCTGGCGCGAACCTTGAACATGTTTACAATATTGCGATCAATAGGGAAGAACTTTTCCTTATCGAAACGCCAACCAATAGAGACTGACGGGAACGTTCCCCAACGGATATTCTTGCTCAGACGGGAACTACCATCACGACGGATAACAAAAGAGAAAAGGTACTTACTGTCATAATCATAAATCAGACGACCGATGAAAGAGGTCAAAGCATGCTTGCTTTCATAGGAGCTGGAATTTCTGTCGTTTGCATTACCCAATTGGAGGAAATAAGGCTCTGGGAAGTTCTTTCCCTCACCCCATAGAGAGTTATAGTTCTCCTCCTCATAGGTGATACCACCTAATAAATTAACATGGTGTAATCCGAATGTTCCGTCATAGGTGATAGTATTTTCCACAAGGAAGTCAGACCAATGACGTGTCTCCTTGCTTAATTTCTCATTACTCTTATCCAAATAGACTTTACCACTTTGGATCCATGCAGATGTCCAGTTCTTATACGACGCATAGGTCTTGCTGTATGAGAGGTTGAGCTTATAGTTCAATTTGTGAGTCTTACTGTCGATGCCAATCATCTTCAGCAGGTTTACGTCAGCAGAACCTGTAGCAAGTACACGGTCAACCAAAGTATTACGTGTTATCAAGTTGTTGACCAGCAGAGGGTTGGCACGCATGATAGGTCCATGTACCGACTCGTAATAGGTGCCATAGCCATAACTATCATAACTGTAATTCTTAGCAGCAGAAACAGCATCATCCAGATACCATGTTGACTCGTCATATGCCTTGATGGTAGGTGGCATCAGCAAAGAGTTGCTTAACACGTTGGCGCCGTCCATACCATAAAGACCTTGGATATACTCCTGGTCGTTACCAATACCAATACCATCCTGGTTGGAATGAGAGTAAACAAGGCTGGTATGGAAGTTGATGAACTTGGTCTCCATCGTATTGTTCACACGTGCAGTGAAACGCTGGTAATTAGGACCTGCACCTTTTAAGGTTCCTTTCTGCTGGAAATAGTCAAGACCCACACTATATGTGTTATGTGCGCCACCACCACTGAGATTAATGTTATGGTTCTGACGGACTCCTGTCTTAAATGCCTCATTTACCCAATCAGTGTTTGTGTTATCCTGGAATGCGTATCTGCCAGTCTCAGCATTATAGCTGTAACCACCAGGCAGAGCTCTCTGGACACCTGATACCTGGCTAGTGTTGGCAAAAGCCTTTCCCAAGTATTGACTATACTGATCGGCATTCATCATCTTATACTCACCAGTAGGAATCCAGTCTACGCCGAAATAACCCTTATAGTCTACCTTCAGAGGTTGGTCCTTCTTACCATTTTTTGTTGTGATGATAACCACACCATTGGCGGCACGTGATCCGTAGATGGCACCTGCAGATGCGTCCTTCAACACCTGAATGGTCTCGATGTCGTTAGGAGAGAAGTCACGGATAGAGGTACCCATGGGCACACCGTCAATCACATACAGAGGTGCAGTGCTTCCAAAAGTACCCAAACCACGAATCTTCACTGCTGGGTCGGCACCCGGCTGTCCGTCAGAGGTAATCTGCACACCGGCAACCTTACCTTCAAGCATCGAAGAGATGTTGGAATGTGAGACACGTTTCAGCTCATCGGCATTAACGATAGACACAGAACCGGTCAGGTCTGCCTTCTTCTGCGTACCATAACCCACGACAACCACCTGATCCAACACATGTGAATCGGCTTCCATCTGGATAGACTCGATGACGGCACGTCCACGGACGGCAACCTCGCGGTCCTTGTAGCCAACATAACTGATTAACAGAGTGGCATTCGATGCTGCGTCGATGGTAAAGTTACCGTCTATGTCGGTAACGCTACCTGTCGTAGCACCTTTCACTCTAACTGTTGCACCAATGAGGGGTTCCCCATCCTGGTCAACAACCTGACCCTTGACCTTGATGGTCTGCTGAGTCACAGCTGCATTGGCAGAAACAGGACAGACCGTTAGTCCACCCGTCATCCCCAAAGTCAGCATCAAAGAGAATAACACTTCTTTTCTCATTGCTAATTGTTTTTAGGTTAGAATTTTGTTAGTAATAAAAATTATCTACCCGCAAAATTAGCAATAATATGCGCATCGGAGGTGGACAAAACAAAAATTAAGGTGGACAAAACAGCGTATTAGCGCATTTTACACCTCATTGGCTTTTTATTGGTCTTCACCAACATAATTACTGGGGCTGCACCCATACTGATGGGTGAAGCATCGGGTGAAGTACTTGGGGTCATTGAAGCCTACCTTATAAGCAATCTCAGTAATGTTACGGTTCGCATGGTTTTCAAGCAACAGCCGTTTGGCAATGGTCAGACGATAGTTGCGGATAAACTGACCGGTGCTCACACCAGCCTCGGCATTCAGACGTTTAGACAATAACGGTTTACTCATACCCATCGCCTCTGCGAATTCCGTCACACCGAAATCACTCTGAGAGTAGTGTTGCTCAAGGATCTCCGTCGCATGATCCATGAAAGGTATGTTATGCGACATTACCTCCTGCTTGTCTGCCTCCACACTCTTATGATAACTCTGTTTGAGTTTCTCATGGTTATCGAGGATATTCTGAATACGCGACTGCAACTGCTGGGGCTCCTCCGCCTCCTCTAACACCTTACGGATGGGAGTCAGCAGCTTCTCCGCTTCCTGACGTTTCCACTCCTGTTCCTTGTAGCGATAGAACCACACACCAAGACTTACTAAAATAAAAAAGAGTAATAAGTTAAACCACCAGCTCTTCCAGAAATAGGGAGTAACCTGCACTTTCACTTCTATCTTATGCTCATCATCACCATTCAGATGGGTACTATATTTCACCTCAAAGGTATAGTTACCAGGCTTCAAACTGGTGTAACGCACGGAATGCTCACCGGGTTTCAGACTGATCCACTCGTCCTCAAAGCCTTTCAGCCGATAACTATAATGCCCTGCCGTCTCGCTGGCATAGGTCAAGGCAGAGAACTCAATGGCAAAGGACTTCGTTGACTCATGAAGATGGATGACATCTGTACATGAGATATCCTCATCGATAAAGTCGCTGTTGTTGGAAGGAGTAACCACTTGATTGTCGACCATCAGACGGGTGAAAGTAAGATGGACAGGATAAACAGCCTCCTTGTTTTCGTCCACCACCTCTATCAGACCTTTCATGCTACCTAAATAGATAGTGCCGTCAGCTCCTTTCTCTGCCGAGTTCCAATAAAACCGCTGGCAAAGAAGTCCGTCCCGCTCTCCATAATTAATAAAGGTACGCGCGCGAGGATCATAGACTGACAGACCGTTAGCGGTAGTAATCCACAAACGCCCCCGGGCATCCTCCACAATATCTTTCACTGAATTATTAGCAAGACCGTCATCGGTGGTCAGTGCATGGAAGGTCTCTTTTCCCTTGTTATCCACCACACGCTGATAAAGTCCATAACCATTGGAACCCAACCATAAAGTGCCGTCTTTAGTCTCATAAAAACAACTGATCTTATCGACTACACCTGACTCTGGATGATCAAGCTTCGTATAAAGGCTCCTGACACGGAACTTGCCCCCTCCTGCTTGACGAGAACGCAGGTCTATGATTCTGACTCCCGTCATACATCCCATCCACAACATGCCCTGCCTGTCTATGATGGTACCTATACATCCCCGGACATTACGGTTATCCTCAAAGGGATTCTCCAGTCTGCCCGTCTTTAAGTCATAGTAGAAGACACCATCGTTCGAGCCTATCCACAAGGCATCATTATACTTGTCATAGGCAAGTGAGCCTATATAGTTTGTCTGTGCCACCATATCGGCAGGCATATCGACATGAGTGACCCTCTGGTGATCGCCAAGCGTAATCTTATTCAGTCCGCCACCCCAGGTACCTATCCATAATTGTCCATGGGCATCAGCCTTTAACACGGAAATAGAGTTATGCGACAAGCCAGAGTTCTGCGTTGTCCAGTGGACGAAGTCCCTGTCTCCTGCTCCCCGGCGGTTCAGCCCACCCTCTACCGTTCCAGCCCATAAGGTACCGTCAGGCTCCACATACATCGCATTCACAGGACGGGGTGAAAGAGAGCCTGCATCAGCCGGATTATGGGCATTGTTACGAAGCAACAGCGGACGAGGGGACAATTTGACGATACCTGCCGTCTCGGTTCCTATCCATATCTGTCCGTCACGGACCATCAGGCAGTGCACGAAATCACTGGGCAAGGGGGTGACAGGTGTGGAATTGTCCCAATGGATAAACGTACCCTGCCGCTCATCAAGGATATTGACTCCACGCAGGCTGCCTATCATCAGTCTGCCATCAGGGGCCTCCGCCAACGAGGTCGTGAAATCATGGGCTATGGATGTGGCATCGGCAGTATGACGATACACTTGCATAGTACGGGTATACTGATCGTAAGCATAAAGTCCCTGATTGGTGGTAATCCATATCTTACTGCCCCTTTTAAGGATGTCTGTCACATAAAGTCCTTGTAACTGACTCATCACCGGAGCAATATCCTCACGAACCAGTTTTCCGCCCCTCTCAGCGAGGCGATAGAGTCCGCCATCCACACAAGCCCATACCGTTCCGTTCTCCTCAATATCCTTCACACAGATGTCAGGCACATTGCCAATATAGTGTATACGTCCTATATGCACAATATCTCCGCTATCATCAAAGGTATAGCGGAAGATCGTGTCACCCGCTACCTGCCAGAGCGCATCCTTGCTGTCGCTATAGACCCTGACAGACAATCTGCCCAGCATACTGCTGATGTCACCGTCCTTGCTTCTGGGTGTCGTACGACTCATGGTCCGCATGTCTATCACATCCGTTCGCTCGTCGTATGCGATCCACAGGCGACGGTGTTTATCTTCCGCAATACTTTTGCAGGAATTACTGCTCCACCCATGAGGATTCGCCAAGGCGGTGGTCATAAACGAGAAACCGTCGTAACGCACGGCACCACCGCCATAGGTGGAGATCCAGACGAAACCCTTGCTGTCAACAAAAAACTGGTTAACGTGGTTGTGCGGAAGACCTGCCGAGAGGTCGAGCGTAGTCATCTGATAATGCTCCGTCAGCACATTCTGTGCTGACAAAGGGCTTGCCAAAAGGGCAAGAAACATACAGACTAACCGTACCATTTGCTTCATTACGAAAGCAAAGTTAATAGAAAATACTCAATAAACCAAATTTATATAAAAAAAATGCGCCCCCTTTAAAGGAGCGCACCTATTTCTTTATTGATTAACTGCTAACTCAGATTAGAGGGCGAACTTGTAACCCAGAGTGATTGAGAACAGACTAGTCTTGTTCTTCTCCATATTTTTAAGAGTCTTAGTCAAACCGATGTTGTAACGAGCGTCCAGCACGAAACTCTTGTACTCATAAGAAGCACCTACAGGTATAGAGAAGTTGAAACTCTGAACTTTAGTATCCCAACCAACTAAATCAAAGAAATCATTGGCGTTCATAGAATTTCCGTCATAAGAGAATTTCTTACGTACATTGAAACCGAACTGAGCACCAGCCTTAATAGCCAAGCCAGGAATTACGTAATACTGAGCCATGATGGGGATATTGATATAGTCAGTATTAAACTTCAGACTTTTACCATCAATTTTTTCGCTCTTAGAACCCTCCATAGAGTAGAAAATACCAGCAGTAACACCGAAATTCTCAGCTACGCCATACTCTGCCTCAACACCAGCAACCACACCAACCTTAGCCTTGTTACCACTACCGGTCAGGTTAGCAATGTTGATACCGACCTTAGGCTGCAAGGTAATCTGACCAACCTCATTCTGTGCGTTTGCGCTTACTGCTGCGATCATCATAGCAGCGATCATCATTAATTTTTTCATAATTCTATTCTTTTTAGTGAATAATGTTTATTAACTCTGTCGCAAAGATAACACAAATTTTTTAAATGGCAATAAAATTTAGTTAAATTTTGCAGAAAACGTTTGATTTTTCTTGTATTATGTCATATTCCGACCCAATATTTAACTAATAATTACCTAAAGCTGCCACCGTTTGAGGCATCCAGACCTCCATCAGTCCAGGTCCGCGATGGTTCCATGCATAATACGGAATCATCGTCAGTGTGGCATCCTTGATGACAGGATTACCCTGCGCATCTTGTTCTACGGCTTTTCCCTTCACTGAGATTGCCTTCACTGAGAAACGCACGTCACGCTTACCGTTTATCTGCTGGTCAGCAACCGTAAACTGAGGCTGACGGGGCATCAGGAAATCAAAGATACTGAAGCCCTGATTGTCAGCGCCCTCCGCACAATACACTAACGGACCGCGCTCCACAGCGATTCTGCCTTGGTCTGCCTTCACCTTCTCATGGGCGGTAATGGTGCGGACAGGCATATCGAAATGGATGCTCACCACATCACCTTTCTTCCACTGACGGTTGATGACGAGGTAGCCTTTTACTAATTTCCCGCTGACCGGTTGACCATTGACCTTCACACTATAGTTTCCCTTCACGCCATCATTGAACTGGTACAGGTCACTGGGTACTGGTGTGCCATTCACCCATTCGGGGATGCGTACCAACATATCGAATGCCTTCGCCTGGTTTTTCTTAACGGTGATGGTGATGTCACCATCCCATGGATAACTGGTCTGCTGCTCCAGCACCACGTCCTTACCTCCCACCTGCATGGTGGCGGTATTACCTGCAAACAGGTTGATGTATAGCTGACGGTCCTTCACCGCATACATATACCCTGGGAAAGAAGGGATGAAACGGCAGAGGTTAGAGGGACAGCAGGCACAGCCGAACCACGGCTGACGCTCTACGGTGTTATCGGCATTGAAGGCATACTTGCCGTCACTTGACAAGGGATTAGGATAGAAGAAGCGTCCACCGTCCACCGACATACCACTGATCACACCATTATATAAGGTGCGCTCCAAACAGTCGATATATTTCGCATCTCCGTGCAACAGGAACATACGATGGAACAGATACACCATCGAGATGGCGGCACATGTCTCGTTATACGATGTCAGGTTGGGCAACTCATAGTCAGCACCGAAAGCCTCTCCCTCATGGCGGGCTCCCACTCCACCAGTGATATAGTATTTCTTCGATACGATATTGTTATAGATGGCATCAATAGCTTTCAGGTAATCCTTGTCACCTGTCAGGGCTGCCACGTCAGCCATACCGGCATACATATAACCGGCACGGACAGCATGCCCCCATGCCTCCGTCTGCTCAACGACGGGTTTGTCACTCTGAGAATAGAGGTCACGACGACCCGTCTTGCCACGGTAGTCCAACAGGAACTTCGCTTCATCAAGATATTTCTTCTCACCTGTCAGCACATAGAGGCGAGCCAGTGCCATCTCCGCGATCTGATGACCTGGCACCACACAAGCCTGACCTGCATTCGGTCCCACCTCACGGATGACACAGTCAGCATAACGCTTGGCGATATTCAGGAATTTTTCGCTTCCTGTCGCCTGATAGTGGGCGCAGGCAGCATCCACCATGTGACCGAGGTTATACAGCTCATGGCTCAGGAAGTCCTCCACTTCCCAGCGTTTCTTGCCTGCCCAATGATGTGGATGCGCCGGGTTGATGGTACGGGCGGTATACAGGTAGCCGTCAGGTTCCTGGGCTGCACCCACCACGTCCAGCACCGAGTCGATATAAGCCTTCAGTTTCTCGTCAGGATAGGTCTGCAGCACATAGCTCGCCCCCTCGATGGTCTTGTAGACATCCGTATCGTCGAAGGAGAACCCCATGAACTTCGACACATCCCACTCCTTGGTCTGTAAGCCCGGATGGTTAGGATGTTGCAACGTATAGGCAGCCATCTCAAAATTCTTATAACGGTGCTCACTCTCACACTTGGAGAAAGCAAGCGGTATCGTCACCTCACGAGCCGCATGGATACGGTCGCCCCAGAAGGTGTTCGGTGTCACTTTCACTGCTGTAAATGGCACCTGTGTGATAGGATAGCCGTTACTACGTGTCTCTGTCTTCGATTTTGCCATACACCCTGCGGTGATAAGCAGAACCGACATAGTTAAGGTAAATAATCTTTTCATGATAACATATAATTTTAATATTGATAGGCAATTATTTCACATACACTTTCTTCACCTCATCACCCTGCCGGCGGATGACAAGTCCACGATAGGCAGGAGTGACGGGAATACCCTGAAGATTATAGTTCTTTGTCACGGGGTATTGTCCGTATACGCTTGTCATCTGGATACCGTCAGTTCCTCCTGTCACTTTGATCATTCCCAATTCCGTTTCTACCTCAGAGACCCCGTTCCGTGCAATGACCAGATAGTCGCCAGCCTCCAAAGAACTGAGTTTACAGGGCAGGTCAAACTCCACTCCCTCGTCCACATAATACATCTCTTTTACAGAAGATTCGGTTTCCTGCCTTGTATCGTCCATGCTACCATCATCATTGACCGGGACAGCACGGACACTGACAACGTCATGTAAGGAGCCCTGCTCAACCTTCAGCCGGTAGGTAATCACCACATCCTCATTATAGGAATACTCCGCTTTAGCATCACTGTCCAGGACTGACAAAAGACAATCCGTCTTACAACTGATGGATGCCTCATCGCCATGAACACTTAATAATGCCATGAAGTTCTCATAGCCAGCACAAGGCTCCCATGCCGCCTCACTGTCCGTCGTACGGAAACAGGGGTATAGTTTATAGTCGCCATCCACCAGTCCTGTCAATGTCAGCTTATAGTCCCCACCATCTTGCTCTGTGTCCAGTAAGTCGTACATCACCATGTCTTTAAACTCAGACAAGATATAATATTGCTTTTCACCCTGACCTTCGAGACAAAAGCCTACCTGACAGTTCTTGACAAGAGGACATGACACAACCTGAATATTATAGTCTAATGACAGTGTACAACTCTTGTCCACCACCTCCACCGTCTCATCACTGGAATGGAGCATCAGCACATGTATTGCAGGCTTATCCGCAGGCTCTTTAGCGTTAGGATAGAGTCCTGTAGAGAAAACCTGTCCCATTCTGAAGCCATCCGGAGAGAGCGACCCTCCTGTCCCTTGGCTTGTCGGGAACAGCGAACCGATACGATAGTACGAATCAGCATGTCCGCTCCATCCCCAGTTAATATGGAAAAAATCATCCGAATCATAACCGTCAATCACAAAAGCGTGCCCGCTACTGGAACTCTGACCAGTGAAAAAGACAGCCCTTGCCACTTTGACCTCGTCATAGAGCAACTGCAACCACTCCTGATAAGGATGGAGCTGCTGAATACGGAATCTGACATTCTCAAACCCCAAATGATTGAAAGCCCCCAAGCCACCACCAGCGTCAGAAGAGGAAGAGCCAGAACCGTAGGTGACTCCATAATCCATCTCCATGGCAGCCCCGCAAATATGCATCAACTGGGCTACTGCCGCTTTCTGTGCGTCTGTCACACCTTCTTTGCCATAGTCATCTATCAGATTTCCCCAGTCAATCACTGTACCGGCAGGAATCGCCTCGTCACTGAACTGCAACCAGGCAGGTGCCCGCTTACCATCTTGACTGACATTCGGGTCTTCCCATTTGTGACCTACTCTCTCCGGGATGTCCTTGACAACTTTGGCACCAGCAGCCTGATACTCCTCCTTCCAGGCATAAAGCACTTGCGCCAATGCCGTTGCGGAACATCCTGTCACTGCCTGTTGGGCATCTCTCAGCTTTTGTGTACATTCCTCATCGCTATAGGAGGTGACCATAGGACATTGCAGGTTATAAGGACTCCTCTGGTCCCATTTGCACGTGATCTGCACGGGAATAGAAGGACCTAAATAGACGGCAGCCCGCTGGGGTACTGTGATATTCTGTTGCTGGATGACAGCAATCTCGTCCGCATAATGCTGAATCCATGAGCGAAGGTTCTGAGGTATCTCCACCTCATCAAACACACCATCCTCGCAATAGCCGAGTATCGCCGGCGTACGGTCGTCACCGCTGACCACGACATAACCTTTCTGGTGGTCCGCATTAAACACATAACAATAGGCATTTGTTCCAGAAGAGACATTCGCTGCACGCCGCTGCTGTGTGATACTCCTCCCCTTTGCCCCCATAAACTGGCGTGCCCTCTGCAAGGCGGTCTGCTGGTCAACAGGCTGGGCATACAAAAGTGAGTAAGGCTGCCACAACATACAGATGACGAGAAACAGAATGATGTGTATATAGAACCTCATTTTCATAAGCCAAGTTTTTAGTTTAATGATGCAAAGGTAGCATAAATCAGACAGAACACAAAGAAATCGGGCAGGAATTTGAGTTCCTGCCCGAAGTTTGATTATCTGTAACGCTACCGAATTAATTTGCCTTGATAGTAGCAGGTCTGTTTAATTCGAGAGGTTTGGCATTGGCATATTTGCTGATGCGAGAAGCTCTGTTTCCTGTAGCACGTGAAGCGGAAGCAGACATCTGAACAAGCTCCATGTCATAGATGCGGGTCAGGTAACCCAGACTAGCCTCAGTAGTAAAGCTTTGCTCTGACATTGCCTGGAAGTTCCAACCATCAAATGGATAGGTATCCAACAGTGCGCCTTCGAACTTTCCACCTACAGTGAAATTGCCTTCCTCATCAATATCTGCCTCAATAGTAGCTGACATGGTCTGATTCTCTGAAAAACTTTGTCCGATACCAGTCCAATAGCCTCCATCAGCCATATCCATAAAAATCAGATAGATAAAGTAAGGACCATAGGCTCCTACGTAAGAGCCGGAAGTCATGGTAAATGTTGCTGTCGCCTCGTCACATACCAAAGGTATTGACCATGGATACTTAGAGTACAATGCGAAATCAAGAGAGGTCGTCGAAAGTTTGGCAGGCACATAGTAGAAGTCCCCCGAACCTTGTTCCTGCGTAAAGAAGAGAGCGTAATCTCCCAAGAGATCCTTAAACTCGTACTGGATGAAAGCTACTGTCTTCACTACCGGACCGGAGGTGATAGTCACCGTTCCCACACGAGGTGCACCAGTATCATTTGCAGTTACTGAGCAGCTCAGGACATTGGTTCTTGCATTCCATTCAGCGGTTACCCACTCATCGTTACTCTTCACGGTAACGGCTCTTGAATGGCTGACTGCAATAGTAAAGTCAGCAGCCTCATTCGTTGACTTAATCTTATCCGTCTCTGGCTCCAGCAGGAATCCTTGCTGGGTAATCACGATATCGTTAGAATAATCACCCATGGTGACAGTAACAATACCGACACGGGGATCTGCCTCGTTATTGTCCTCAGCGACAATCTCAATCTGGCTGGTCTCCTCGTTAAAAGTGGCGGTAAGCCATTCTGACTGACTCTCAACGGTCACTGTCTGATTATGAACAACGTCAATGCCAAGGGATGCCTGATAGTCGCCAATCTCATACTCCAAAGACGGAACACCATAGACACTGCTCTTCTGGGTAGCTGTCACCTGGGCTTCAGTGCTGCCAGAAACGAGTTTGATAACTGCGGAACGTCCATCAAGGGTGAGGTTCGGCTGGGCAGTCACAATGACCTGACTCCCTTGAACACTCAGAGTAAGCCAACTGGCATCGGTGGTGGCAGTAACTGTGCCACTGCCGTTCACAACGATACTACCATCGCCGCCATCAGCCTCGAACAGCACATCTGCACTGGCAATCTCGAGCTTAGGGGTTGCCTGATAGGTCGCATCGTCATCGCCGCAGGACGTGAACATAGTCACGCCTGCCAGCAATACGATAAAACTTAATATCTTTTTCATAATCTAATTCTTTAAGATGTGTTTAATTATCAAATGGATTAGAAACAGGAGCAGTGGTCAACTTGAAGGACTTCGTTGAATCCTTGCTGTCTGTCAGGATCATGTAGCTCGGATTATCCTCGTTGTCAGCACTCAGGATAAAGGTCGTGCTTTCCAGATAATCTATAAGAACATAGTATCCATGATTATAATACCAGGTACCACTACTGTAGTTACGATCTCCCTCGTAGGTGAACTTTATCTCCGTACCACTGACAGGTGTCACTTTAAGACCTAACAGACCACCGTAAGAGCCACTGGTGAAGAAGAGACCATAACCATTCTCTGCATTATAATCAACGAATGCCATCACACCAATATTCTCACTTTCACTGTCAGACAGTGCCTTACATACGTCAAAGTATGGACGGGCAGCCTCACTGATATTGCTATAAGCCACATAAAGTTCCAATGTCTCAAACAATCCGCTCAGAGGAACCTGATTGATGGTGATAACGGCAGTCTGACCGTCAACCTCAGCAGTGACATGACCAGTACGTGCCACACCGGTATTCTGTGCTACATTGATAGTAACTACCTTACCTGATGCACTAACGGTAATCCAGTCAACGTCAGAGGTATATGTAAACTTATCAGCCAAGTTGAACTCATAAGTAAGGGTCTTGGCATTATTACTGAGAGTAATACTCTCTCCGATATTATTGGTGACGATAGAAGTGGTCAGTAATGCGCTGAATACGACACTATTGTCTTCCTGAGCCGTGAATGTACCCTCAGTCTCATCGTATTTGAACACCTTGACCTCTTTACCAGCTATCGTGACGGGCTCATAGAAAGAGAAACCATCAATGTCAAAACAGAAGGGAGTCTCAATAGACTCTTCTTCAGCCTCTTCATCTTCACCGACAACCGGTGAGATGGTCATATATCTGTCATCTGCGGCAATACCCAGATGATATGCCTGTCCATCAATGACACCAATAGCCTGGTCAAAGACCAGATTCTTCTTGAATTCTTCCATTTCTGACTGATAGTCTTCGACACTCTGAGTCAGCTTGTGCATATACATCACATTACCAGAGCGGTTACCCTTCAGCGTTATGGTATTCTCATCCTCACTGATATTCATGACAATGAAGATAAAGTCACCATCGTATGCCTGATAGCCACCAGCACCAGATGAACCTGTCGGGGTGGCAAAGTAGTGCATATAGTCATTATAGGTGTCAAACGCCAGAACGGGTCCACCCTCATTAGTCAAGGAATAGGTGGAGGTGATAGACTGGGTGACATCATCTGCCAGCTCAAAGCATACCTTCACATTCTCCTCGTCGAATTGCATTGTATAGGCATATCCTCCATAGCTCTGCTCACGGTCGGGGAAATAGTTCAGTACCCATCCGTACTCCGCACTGGTCAATACTCTTTCTACATTTGACAGATACTTGGCAGAACGCGCAGAGGCAGAGTCCGTAAACAAATCCTCCTGATCTTTCAAGCACGATGTCAGCAACAACGGAAGTGCCAGCAGGAGATAAATGAATATATTCTTCTTATTCATAGTCGTTTTCATTTTAGCATTAATCAACGGTAATATCAGTTAAATCAACCAATCCGCTAGTAACATTGCCCTGACGACGCAAGACACAGTCACGCAGTTCATCAAGGTCAACACCCCAAGTGTCACTCATATAGGCACGTACAATGTCCAGCTTCTGCTCGATGAGGGCACGACCTGTCTGGATCTGATCCTGGTCAGCCTCGTACATCGTGTCGGCTGCCTGCATCTGTGCCTCCCACCATTCTGGTGTGTTCGTCACATACATTGACATCATCTCCGCAAAATCCTCATTGTAGTTTGTCTGTGCATAGGCAGTGATGAAACCACGCTGCAGATACACAGAAACGTATGGTTCAGAGAACTGGCTGTCACTGACATAAGAAGAAGGGGTCACCTCTCTGAAAGACGTTGGGAAATCCTGTGTCTGGTTCAGAATGTGGGTGAACTCATGATGAATGGTCTTAATATAATAGAAATTCAGACCATCAGCAAGACCGAATCTGGGATTATAACTTCCATCAAGCACCTGATCAAGGTAATTGATACCCATCAGACAGATTTTCTTTCCTCCCTCAGCGGTACCTAACTCATAAGTACCATTGTTACGGAAATGCCATGTGCCGTCCAAGAAGAACATCTTAGGAAAATGAGCACGGGTAAACTCAATGCCTGCGACTTCATTATAGGTCTCCACGCAAAGGTATTTCACCAAATGAGCCATCTTCACGGACTGCCAGAATTCTGCAGGAACAGTATAATAGTCCATATCACTCTCAATCTCCTCGTAACGATACTTGAAGTCGATGTTATAGGGATTGCGGAAGTTAGCCTCCAGCCATTTATCAAACTGATTCTGCTTATAACTGTCGGCAGTGATGACACTTTCGCTCTTAATCTCATCCTTGCTACAGGATGTGAGCACCAGCCCCATCAATACAAATGGCAACAAATATAATATATTCTTTTTCATATCTCTGTCTTACTTTTCATTAATACATGTAGCAACAACCTCATCGCTGGGCTCTGTGGTCTGGCGTGGATTAGGTACGTAACCAGCCTCGCGTACCTTCTGAGGAATCTGAATGGCACGACGGGGATCGTCTACTTTCAGCCAGTCTGTAATTTTAAGAGGAACACCTGATGCGTCCATGGTACGTCTTGGAATCTCAATACCCCAGCGTTTGATATCAAACCAACGCTTACCCTCTGGCATGGTCTCAAAACGGCGCATGGCAAGAACGAGTTGTATCATGCTCTCCTGCTCAGAGCCTTCCGCATCAATCGTAAATTTCGGATGCAGGTGCTTTTTCAGAGAAGAGCCCATGCCTGTGGCATCATCATAAGCATATTCCTGCGCATTCATGAACGCTTTAACCTTATCCAACGTAGCAGTATAAGATTTATAGTTGGTTCCCACGGCATTATGTATCCAGAGGTTCATGTCAGCAAGTGCCTTATCATACTGTTTCAACATAATATAGGCTTCCGCACGGTTCAGCAGCACCTCATCACCAGTGAACGCATTGTAAACGGTTTTACGATATCCGTTACCTGTCACTGGATCAGTCTCCTCAAACAAGTACGGCAGACGCCACATGCTCCATGCATTAAGGTTACTTCCTGAGTATCGCTTTACCTGATATGCAAATGAGGTATAGTTTCCACCCCACAGTCTTGCCAGTGCACTGACGGTCTCATTGGTGCCAAGGTAGGCATTATGAGAATAACGGTGCCAAACGGAGAAACCACCGAAACTTAATCCTCCATTAGAAAAAGAAGTCAGCAGTAGAAGATTGCACTTGAGCGTGGCATCGACAAAGTGGTTGGCGACATTATCCTGCTGATAACGGGTTCCATAGGGCAGTCCCTGAAGCACAGCCCAGTCGCGAAGCATGGTCTCAGGGTTCGTTCCTAATACCTTGTTGGCATACTCGATGGCCTTCTCATACTTCTCATAATAGAGATAGAAACGGGTAGCAAACGCATAGGCTGCATTTCTGTTGAAATGGTACTTAGGCACCGTATAGTAGCTTTCGCCCACGTAGGGTAATGCTGCCTCAAGATCCTCAGCGATGTGCGCATAATTCTCATGGACGGTCTCACGCTGATACTGAGGATTCAGTTCTTTTTCCGTCTCCGTCACATAAGACACGCCAATAGCGTCGGGGTCGTTTGCGTTATAGTGCTGGGCAAACACATTCACCAGCATGAAGTGGGCATAGGCACGACAGAGCAAAGCCTCTGCCTGAGCCTCTTTCAGCGTAGTAGTGGTAGCACCACCCATAGACTCGATACCCTCAAGCGCCATATTGGCTGTCTCGATACACTGATAGAGATCCATCCAGTAGCCTTCGGGATCGGCATTGTTGGTCTCAGTAACATCTGTCCAGCTGTAGATCTCGTCCAGAAAACGCTCGGTGTTAGGGTTGGTCTCACCCATATCGTCCACGTTGTCTGAAGCGAATTCCGTGAATGCCATGTGCTCATGAGATGGATATGCAGCCACCAACAGTTTCTGTATCTTCTCTTCCGTATTCGCCTCGGTACGGTTATCGGGCAGTTTGTCAAGGAAGTCACCGCACGATGTCAGTCCCATGCCCAAGGCAATGATGGATAATCCAATATATTTCTTCATAATCTTCTTTTCTTTTTTACCTTTTTTCTTTATTACCTTATTATATTACAGTCCCAGACGGAGTGTCATCGTGAACTGCTTAGGCATAGGCACGGCAACACCACCAGTATTGAAGAACTCAGGATCCTGACCGTTCAGTTTCTTGTCGGCATAAATCAGGAACAGGTTGGTAGCCTGCAACTTCAGGGAGAGATTGTTCAGCTTCAGCTTAGAGATCCACTTCTTGGGGAAATCATAACCGATGGAGATTTCCTTCATGCGGATGAAGTCACCCTTGGCGATACGCTCTGTAGAGTAGTTATAGGCATTATAAGCATAGCTCAGGTCAGAGTCGTTCTGGTTCTGACGGCTTGAAGCGATCACCGGAACGGTGGTGACAGCCTCGTCACCGGGCACCATCCAGCGGTTGGCAAACTCCTTCGGCATGGAGTTCAGGTCGTTGTACGAATTCCTGAAGACAGGATCGAGGCGAACGACGTTACCGAAGCTGTAAGTAATGAAGACATTCAGCGTAATGCCTTTATATTTGAAGATATTACCAAACGAACCGACATCGGTAGGATCAACACTACCACTATACTCCAAGAATTTCAGCTTTTCCTTGTCCTGTGTCTGGAAATAGATACCTGTCGTCGTGATGTTTCCATCCTGATCGAGGAAGGTAGGAAGACCCTCGCTGTTCAGTCCCTTGAAGGGGATGGAGAACAGGGCACGTACGGGATAGCCCTCCAGGGCGAAACCGGTACCCGAGACAAGGTCGATGACACGCTTTACATTCTCCAGCTCCGTCACCTCGTTGTGGGTGTGAGAGTAGATGAAGTTAGTAGTCCAACTGAAGTCCGGGGTCTTGATCGGTGTGGCAGAGATAGACATCTCGACACCTCTTGATTTCATGGAGGCTACGTTACCGTATTTCTGTCCACCCATCTGGGTATTGACGATACCGATCAGGTCATAGTTGTTACGCCAGTAGACATCAGCCTCGAAGTTGATGCGGTTGTTCAGGAAACCTAACTGGACACCCAGGTTGAACTCATGCTTCTTCTCGAAGGTCAGTTCACCGTTGGCACGTTCGTACTCCTCCAATCCGCTCTCACGCAGACCGGCAGAGGGACGCCAGGGATTGTAACTGCGGATAACCGGCAGAGAGTTCGTAACCCATGAGGGACCGCTCTCAGCTGTCAGTGAGTAAGATGCCTTCAGGGTGGCTGTGGTCAGCACGTTCTTGAAAGTCTTCTGGAACCAAGGCTCCTCATGGGCATTCCATGCACCAGATACGTTCCAGGTAGGCAACCAGCGTGCCTTCGTGGATTTTCCTAATTTGTTGGTACCCTCATAACGGATGGTACCGTTGATAGTATAGCGTCCCTTATAAGAATAGGTGGCGGTTCCGAAGAAAGCGGCACGACGCTCATGGGTATTGTCTAAGGTGAAATAGTCGGTATTCATTTCCGCACCCTTCTTGAACACCTGATAAGCATAGTTAGGAATCTCACCTAATGAGTACTGCAAGCCCCAGCCACGGAACCAGTCTGCGGTACGGTCGATGCTGTTCACCTCCATACCACCATACAGGTTGACAATATGGTCGTTAGCATAAACATCATTATAAGCAGCGGTGAGACGGAAGTCCCATGCACTCATCTTATTGGTATTCTTATTCATGATACCACCATTGGGCAATATGGATATGGGCTGTGCATAAGGGTTCTCAGGATCGGTATAAAGGTATTGGTTATTATCACGGATCTTGGTATTACCCATGGCACGATAAGCATTCGCCTGGTTAGAGTCGTCCAGAATATGGTGATTACGTGTTGCCTGATTGAACTTGAAGGCACCCAACACACCAAGTTCCACCTTCTGGATGGGCTTGTACTTCAACTCACCTTGTACACGAATATCAAAAATATCGAGGTCGATATTGTTGTTTTCCAACTCATGCAGAATATTGAAAGGTGCGTAGTTACGGGTATAGAAGGTATTTGGATCCAGAGCACGGGAAGTGTTCAGGGCGTATGAATACGGGTTGATATCGAAGGAACGGTTCACCTGTCCTGATACCACGTCGGTCTCGGCAGACAAGGTGCCGGGGGCTTTCTGCTTACGATAGCTGGCATTGGCAATCATACTGAAGGTAACCTTGTTGGAGACCTTAAACGTATTATTCAGGTTAGCGGTGTAACGCTCTACCTTCGACTGCTTAGTCCATCCCGGGTCAAACATAGCGGAAACAGAGGCGTAGGTCTGGGCACGCTCAGTACCCGTAGAGATACTGATAGAGTGGTTGTGCTGAATAGCATTAGAGAACAACTCATCAAACCAGTCAGTATTGCGGTACTCAGCCTGGCGCAGATAATCGGCACGGGCCTCTAACGTATTTGCCAAACCGTATTGTCCGTTAGTAGCGTCATACTCACCAATTAACTGGTACATCTTACCATATACACCACTGGAAGCGGCATTAGAGGTCTCCGCATAGTTCAGGTAACCCTTCTGCTGCATCTCCTGGTAGATAGACATCTGATCCTGGGAGTTCATGATGTTGAAGGTGCTGTAAGAGGGTTTCAGACGCATGGTGTACTCACCGGTATAGTTGATGCGAGCCTGACCAGCCTTACCTTTCTTGGTGGTGATGACAATCACACCAGCCATGGCACGGGCACCGTAGATAGAGGTGGCACTACCGTCCTTCAGAATATCGAAGGTCTCAATATCGTCGGAGTTCAGACCTGCGATAGCACTGGATATCAGGGTATTGGCATCACCAGAAGACAAGTCGTCGGCACTCACGTCCGTCACATCCTCCATGATGACACCGTCAACCACCCACAGGGGCTTGGAGTTACCATAGATAGAGGTAGCACCACGCACACGGATCTTCGGAGCTGTACCGAAGGTACCACTGACATTCTGTACCGATACACCGGCGGCACGTCCTTCCAGTGAGCGGGAGATATCTGCCATACCGTCAATCTTGGCGTCTGAGGCACTGATCTTGGTGGATGAACCAGTAAACAGTCGCTTGTCCACTTTCTGCATACCTGTGACAACCACTTCCTCAAGGGCTGCACTGGGCTGCAGCGTGATGGTCATACCGTTCTTGGGGGTCACTGTCTGAGACTCCAGACCAATATAACTCACTACAATCTTCTTACCCGAGGGCACGTTGATTGTGAAGTGACCATCGGCATCCGTTACCGTACCAGCCTTCTGTCCCTGCACCAGGACGGTAGCACCGATGATGGGCTGGTTGTCCTCGCCAGAGATAACGGTACCAGTAACTTTTGTCTGGGCAAATGCCATTCCTATTATTTATACTATTTAATTATACTTTCACCTTATTTTGTGGTAAATTTGCATCCACCTCCCCGCAAGAGGTCAGCACACATGATTTTGCAAAATTACAACAATTATTCACAATCTGCAAATAAATTTTATAAAATCATGTCATTTTAAGCCAAAATTTAACAAATCGGCTCTCTTTTCTTCCTTTTTGGTGCATTTTTATGCCAAAAAGTTCCGAAATGACAAATCAAAATGAGCCGGGATGTCTCATGACGAGGTATCCCGGCTCATATATAAATAAGGTGTAGGATTAGTAACCTGCGTTCTGTACCAAAGATGGGTCGTAGTCAATCTCTCTCTGAGGGATAGGCATGATAGTACGTGGGTTATCGTAGTTGATCACGTTGCCTACCTGGTTCGTCACGCTCTGCTTGTTACGCCAGTAAGCGAAAGCGATCTGGTTCTCAGCGAAGAACTCCTTGGAATACTCGAAGATGATATCGTCGATGGTGACGGAGGGCTCATCAACATAACCGTCGATACGGTTCTTTCTCAGCTCGTTGATATAGGTGGCAGCTGCGGCAGCATCACCATTACCCACCAACTCAGCCTCGGCGGCAATCAGATACATCTCAGACAGACGGATGATCTTGGGGTTGTTGACATACAACATACCACGTCCAGGATATTTGGCAGGGAAATAGTAGGTGCCGCTCATACCAGAGATACTCTGCGCCTTGACGAGCGCTCCACGGATGTCATTGACAGGACCTGTCAGATATTCATATAGTTTACCATCCTCATTGAAGGCACACTCAGGATATCCGTTGCCATCCGTGTAGTAACCTGCAGAGTTACGCTGAGGATTGTGCGTGTCTGTAATCAACACTTCGAAGATAGACTCTGAGGTACCTTCCTTACCCCATACCTCTAAGTAATTGTCACGAGTGTACAACTTGTAAGCGCCACTCTGGATAACTGCTTTGGCGTCAGCGAGGGCTGAGTCGTAATCACCCATATAGAGAAAAGCACGAGCACGGAGTGCCTGGGCGGCATAATAGTTCATATAACCAGTGCCATTGTCCTCGTACATCATCTCCATACCCGTTGTCAGGTCTTTCACGATCTGGGTATAAGTCTCCTTCAAGGATGCACGTGAGCCTTTATAGTCAGCGTCATAGACATCTGTTGAGAGGACGATACCGGAGTTGGCGGCATCCATATCGACTGTTGAAGGGATATGGGCGAACATACGGGCGATGTCGAAGTGCAGGAGACCTCTCCATGCATAGAGCTGTCCACGGAGATTCCTGATGTCACTTTCAGCATCCTCGTCATCAAGATCCTTAGACAACGCCAGTGCCTTGTTACAGTTGGCAATAGCCCGGTAGAAGTACCTGTAAGCATAGTCGGGCAGCTCATCATACTTCGTCATGGTATAGTTGGAGATAGGCTTGCTCTGACCGTAGTCATCCGCAATGGCAAACTCGTTGGTCAGCAAGTCAGCGTAAATAGCAAACTCAGCGCCGTAGGTCATACGCTCTTCCGACTGCAGATAGCCGATACCGTTTACCGCATTCTGCAGGTCTGACACTGTTGTGATAGCATCATCCACGGGAAGTGATGCAGAGGGCTCTGCGTCAAGGCTGCAGGAAGAGAGTGTCAGTCCGGCAACCAGTCCTAATGCTAAATATATCTTTTTCATATTCATGTCTTTTCTTTATGATTAATTAGAAACTCAAGTTTAAACCGAACAAGAACTGACGGGTTGGAGGTGTGTCTGTCTGACGATAGCCATTGACATCGACATCCGGATCGACACTCTTCGACGCACAGTAAATCATGAACGGATTGGTGGTGCGGAAGTAGACACGCAGGTTGTTGATATACTTCTTGAACAAAGGAACATTGTAACCGAAGGTGATGTCACGGACACGGATGTTGTCAGTAGAGCGGATCTCACGAGAAGAGAACTTATCCCAACGGTAGGGGTTGCCATAGATAGGTTTCGGGAACTCCACCACGTCACCTGGTTTCTTCCAGTAGTTTCCTACCACGTCGCTGTGCATGTTGAATGAACCGATGCGCACACCGTCACTGTAGGTCAGGAAGTAGCCGGGATAGTCGAACATGTCAGCACCGAACTGATAGGAGATCATGAACGACAGGTCGAAGTCCTTGTAACGGAAGGTATTGGTGATACCACCCAGTACATCGGGTACAGCCTTGCCGACGATGGTCTTGCCAGCCTCTGCATAGGAGTTGGTGATTCCCTTGGACTCGTCCTCTGGGTCAATCCAGAACTCACCGAGTCCAGTCTCCGGGTCAACGCCTTTCCACTTAGGCAGGTAGAAGGTATGCATAGACTCCCCCTCACGGAGCAGGTACATATTACCGTCACCATACTGTACGTCGTCACCGCTAGGAAGCTGGTCGACCTTGATCTTCTGCCATGTCAGGTTGAAGTCTGTGTTCCAGCTGAAGTCCTTGGTCTTGATGTTCTGTGAGCTGACAGTGAACTCCAGACCGCTGTTCTTCAACTTACCGATGTTGGTGAGCTGACTGGGGAATCCTGTCACATAGGATACAGGTGTTGAGAAGAGCAGGTTGTCAGTGAGCTTGTTGTAGTACTCGAGTGTCAAGGTGACGCGGTTGTACAATGTCCAGTCAATACCCACGTTGAAGTTCTTGGACTTCTCCCAGCTCAGACTCTTATTACCGATATTATTATAATAGTAGGCGCTGCTGTTGCCATAACCGCCAGTAGTGGCATAGGTTGCCATGTACTCGTAGAGGTCGGTGGGCAGGTTACCATTGGTACCGTAAGACAAACGCAGCTTCAGGTCACTGAACAGGTCGTTGTCCTTCAGGAAGTTCTCGCCAGAGAGACGCCAAGCACCTGATACAGACCAGAAGGTAGACCAGCGGTTGCCGGAAGCCAGACGAGAAGAGCCATCACTACGGAAGCTCAGTGAGAGGTAGTATTTGTTGTCGTAGTTATAGTCAACCTTACCGAGCCATGAGCTCAGGATAGACTCATAGGTAGCACTGCTGGCATCGTAGGGCTGACCGTTGGCAAGCTCGGGGAGCTTGTTGGTGCCGTATCCTTTAGCGGAAGCTGTCATATAGAGGAGTTTGCGGTTCTCATACTCATAACCTACCAGGGCATTGATAGAGTGGAGACCGAACTTGTTGTCATAGCTCAGTGTGTTAGAGCTGGTCAGGGTCTTGCTGGTGAAGTCCCAACGCTGTCCCAGACCCTGCAGTGACTCACCATTCACACTGTTGGGTGACCAGAACTCCTGGAGCTTATTGTTCGTGTAGTCATATCCGAAGATGGTACGTGCTGTGAGGTTATAAGGCAGTTTCACCTCAGCCTCGAAGTTACTCATGCTACGCATGATGTTTGACTTCACGAACTCGACATACTCACCAACCTCAGGACCAAACATATTGTTGGGGTTGCCTACCTTACCGAAGGCGACATCGTTGTTATAGGTGCCGTCTTCCAACTTGTTCTCGGCTGTTGGGTCGAGGGAGTAGAGTACAGACCATGGAGTAGTGGTGGCAAAACCTTGCTCCTGACTGCTCTGGTCACGATGACCCTTGGTGTCGGCGAAGGAGATCATCTGCTTCACACCCACCTTCAACCAGTTGTTCACCTGATGGTCTAAGTTAATACGTCCGCTGTAACGCTTGAAGTTGCTGCCCCGGACGACACCATCTGTGTCTGAGTAACCCAGACCAACATAGAACTTCGTGCGGTCAGTACCTCCGTCGATGGATACCTGGTGGTCCTGAGTCAGTGCGGAGCGATATACCTGGTCATACCAGTTAGTGTCTGTTGTTCCATCATAGTCACCCCAGAACCAGCCGTTACGTACCTCCTCGTTAGCCAAGTCGATGGCATCCTGACCAGTGGCTCCATAGTACTCACCGAAGAAGTTCTTGATACCCTCGAAATAGTACTCCTTCAACTGGGCGGCATTCATCGTGTTCAACGCACTCTTCACAGCAATCTGCTGCCAACCGATCTGCATGTCATAATGAACATTGGTCTTACCGGTCTTACCTTTCTTGGTGGTGATGATGACAACACCATTGGCGGCACGGGAACCATACAGAGAGGCAGCGGCGGCATCCTTCAGGATGGTCATGCTCTCAATGTCGTTAGGGTTCAGGGATGCCAGAATAGACTGTGAGCGGATAGACGATGACATATAACCGTCTGAGTTTGCCAGCACGGGGACACCGTCAACGACATACAAAGGCTGGGTGGAACCATTGATAGATCCGATACCACGGATCAGGATGTTCTGGTCAGCACCCGGGTCACCTGTAGAGGAACCTACACGTACACCGGCAACCTTACCCTCCAATGATTTTACCAGAGATCCCTTCTCTGCCGACATGTCCCTGTCTTTCATGCTGGCTGCAGAACCAATGAAGGATGCCTTCTTTGCCGTACCATAAGCTACGACAATCACTTCGTCCAGAGCCTTCTGGTCACTTGTCAGCACAATTCGCATGTTAGGACGGGCACTTACCTCGATGGGCTCCATACCCACATAGGTGATGCGAAGTGTATTCTTACCAGCGGGAACGGTCAGTGAAAACTTACCGTTAGAGTCTGTTACTGTACCTGTCGTTGTTCCAGCCACAAGAACAGAAGCACCGATAACGGGCTCGTTATCCTCTTGTGAGACGACGGTACCATTAACTTTCATTTGTGCCAGTGCCATTCCCATACTGAGGGACAGGCAGGCAAGAAAAGTCATTAGTCTTTTTTCCATAAAAATACTATAAAATAAATATAATAATTGAGTTGTATCTCTTTTTACCTTTCTCTAATATCAGCAAACATACTAGCTGTGGGCTGCAAAAATACAACAATTATTCACAATTCGCAAATAATTTTATTAAAAATTCTTCTAATGGTGCCGTTTTTTAACTTTTCCACCCCATTTTCGATGCACTTTATTATAAAAAAACGCAAAAAGTTTCCAAAGTGCAACTGCAAAAAAGAAGGGTCACCACAACCTCTTCAGCCACACTCCTCTATAATAATAAGGTACGCGCGAGAAGACTCTACATAAAGTTTTTTACCCTTGTTACCGTTGCCACCTTGCAACACGACCTGAAAATCAGGCGTTTAGATGTGGCAACGAGGTGACAAGGGTGACAACGATTCGCATTTTTACGCTTTTTTAGGAGTGTTTTTCTTGCATTTCCACTCATTTTTTTGTATCTTTGCAATTGATATCTCAAATCAGACTAAAACCTATTATTGATTATTCAATATGGTAGAGAACGACTTTATTTTCAACGAAAGCAAAGGTGTTTCCGGGTTGGTACCCTGGGGGAAACCAAAGAACCCCTTGGGTGGGACCAGTGGATTCCCTTGGAGGAACCAGTGGTTTCCTACGGGGAATCCATTGGTTTCCTACGGAGAAACCGATGGTTTCCCCTATGGGAACAAACTATTCTGATAGGGCGGAGCACCCCGACAAGCCATTTCATCAACCTAGTATAACTATTGAAGATTATGAAACTAACATGTATCAAAACTGACAAGAGAAACAAGCAACACGTAAACCTGATGCCCCTTGAGACCTTCATGGAGCGGGTACTGGAAGACAATTATTTCGAGGATGTGGACGCACTGCGTACCTTCGTGCGGTATGCGGAGTCGTGGAGTATCTTTGAAAGGATGCACAGACTTGCCGTCATCTACCCGTCGGCAGTGATGAAACCGAATCAGGAGGGCAACCTCGTCGCCCAGCAGTTTAACGGACTCTTCACCTTAACCATCTCACCGCTCAAGGACGAGGAGGAAGCAGAGGCTGTGAAACAGATGACCGCCATCCTGCCCTGCACGATGCTCTCCCTGCTGGGAAGTAGTGGCAGGAGTCTGAAAGTCATCGTGAGAGCATGCCGCCCAGACGGTTCACTGCCCCAGACGGAGGAGGAGATGGAGGTGTTCTGCAAACAGGCATACCCTATCCTCTGCGGACTCTACGAGCCGTTGGTAACGATGGCGCAGACAGCGGACTCTCTGCAAGTGGCACCTGCCGTCCGGGGGGAGGGGCTCCCGCTATGGATGACGGGGTTCCGCATGACGGTAGACCAGCACCCATACTACCATGCGGAGGCTACTCCCCTGCGGATTCCCGATGGTATCTCGATGCAGGAGAAAGGGAAGGTGACACCCGACGACTCACAGGAGAATGCCTCGGGTGCCGTCATCCAGAACACGAAAGACCTTATTTCCCTGCTGGACCGCCGCTATGCCTTCCGCATGAACATGGTGATGGGCTATGTGGAATACCGCCCGAAGGAGAAATGGCACTTTGGGTGGCGACCGGTCGACGAGCGAGTGCAGAACGGACTCGCCATGGAGGCACGGCTGGCGGGACTGAACGTATGGGACAAAGATGTCAGCCGGTACTTGCATTCTAACCTAGTACGTGCGTATAATCCTGTGGAGGAGTACCTCTGGGGACTCTACCGCAAATGGGACGGACACGACTATATCGCCGACCTGGCAAGACGGGTACCTACCAGGAATCCGCATTGGGAGGAGTGGTTCCGCATCTGGTTCCTGGGAATGGTGGCGCAATGGCTGGGAAAGAGCCGCCGCTATGGTAACTCCATCGTGCCCCTGCTCATCTCCAAACAGGGCTATAACAAGTCGACATTCTGCAAGTCGCTGATTCCCACGGACATGCAGTGGGGGTATAACGACAGCCTCGTGCTCTCGGAACGCAAGTCGGTGCTGCAGGCGATGAGTCAGTTCCTGCTCATCAACCTCGACGAGTTCAACCAGATATCACCCAAGGTGCAGGAGGGCTTCCTGAAGAATCTCGTGCAACTCGCCTCTGTGAAGGTGAAACGTCCCTACGGCAAACATGTCGAGGAGTTTCCGCGCCTCGCCTCCTTCATCGCCACGGCAAACGTGACGGATATCCTCTCCGACCCCACGGGGAGCCGCCGCTTCATCGGCATCGAGCTGACGGGACCTATCGACATGTCACAACCTATCAATTATAACCAGCTCTATGCGCAGGCTATGGCACTGATAGACCAGAACGAGCCCTATTGGATGGATGACCGGCAAACCCTGGAGGTCATGGAGTCAAACCGCCAGTTCAAGCGCAGCACCCCCGAGGAGATGTTCTTCGAGGAGTGCTTTATGATACCGGAGCATGAGGGAGAAGGACAGTATATGACCACTGCCGCCATCTTCGCTGCCGTCAAGAAGAAGGGCGGCTCCGCCATACGCACCGGTAATATACGCATCTTCGGACAATTCCTCTCCAATATCGAGAATATCAAGCGCAGACGTACCCGCGTGGGGACGGAATATCTCGTGATTCCAACCCCAAAAAGCTAATCGTTGCCACCCTTGCCACCTCGTTGCCACACGTAAACACCTGATTTCCAAGCAGTGTTGCAAGGTGACAACGGTTGCAAGGGTAAAAAACTTTATGTAGGGATTATAGCATCAGGCGATCAAGCAGTTCTTTGTTCGCCATGTCAATACGGTTGTCGTCAATCTCACGGATATAAGTCAGTGTCGTATTGGGGGAGGTATGTCCCAAAGCCTTGGAGATGACTGAGAGGTCGACATTGGCATGATAGGCAATGCTCGCCCAGGAGTGTCGTGCGACGTATGATGTCAGTCGGCGACCTAATCCCATCATCTCTCCCAGTTTCCTCAGATGCCGGTTATAGCGGGAGCGGACTGACTCATACTCCTTTTCCCTGGCATCCCTGTCCGAAGCAGTCAGTATTGGGAATACATAGATGCTGTCTTCTCTGCTGTAACGGTCGATGATCTGTTGCATAAGAGGCTCTATCCTTACACGAACCCGCTGTCCAGTCTTATGCCGGTCATACACGATATAACCGTCTTTGCACTGTTGTTTCTGCAAGAAAGCCACATCCACGAAGGGCATCCCCAAGGCATAGAAACTGAAGAGGAAAATGTCACGGGAGAAAGCCAGAGGGGAAGAGGGAGGCAGCAGGATATGGCGCAACCGGGCAATCTCATCGATAGCGATGGAGCGTTTGTCGGTACACATCTTTCCAGTATAGATATTGTCAAACAAATCCTGGTGACGGCAGGACGGCTGCATCTGATAGAGTAAGGAGCGGATGGAGCGCATATAGCATGAGATGGTGTTTGGTGAGACATGCTGCTCCAGCAGCCACTGTTGGAAACCCTCCAGCAGATGGGCATCGACAGCACTCGTCACCACTTCCGTCCCAGCATAATGACCGAAGACACGCAAGGCTGTCTGGTAATTATTAATGGTACTCTTTGCCCGCAACCCAGTCAGTGACTGTACCAATTGAGTTGCCGAAGGAATAAACTGAGGGCTTACACAACCCTTTTTCTTGTTCTGCTTGTCACTGCCATACAAGCGGAATTTCAGACTAATTGAAAACTTAAACATCTTTCTTGTTGTTTTAAATGAAACGATTATAAAGGCAAAAATAATCAATTATCCACCTCTTGCGGGGAGGTGTAGATACATATACTACAAAAAATGAGATAGAATAATCATTAAATAGTTTAAATAATAACAAGAGAGTGTTTATGGAAAAAAGACTAACGATGTTTATGGCATGTCTGTTCCTCAGTTTAGGAATGGCATTTGCCCAGACAAAAGTTACTGGTACCGTAACGGATGCCGATGGTCACTTCACAATCAGTGTACCCTCGGGTAAGATGATTGTAGTGAGTTATATTGGTCTGGAAACCCAGACGGTGACTCCAAAGAATGGAATGACCATTACTTTGTATCCCAGTGCAGCCCTTGAAGAGGTGGTTGTAACAGGTATGCAGAAAATGGACAAGCGTCTGTTCACTGGTGCCACATCAAAGGTGGATGCGGAGAAGGCGAAACTGGATGGTGTTGCCGATATATCCCGTTCACTGGAAGGACGTGTAGCAGGTGTATCAGTACAGAACGTCAGTGGTACTTTCGGTACTGCTCCCAAGATCCGTGTACGTGGTGCCACGTCAATCTATGGTTCATCTAAACCTTTGTGGGTTGTTGACGGAGTTATCATGGAGGATGTGACAGAGGTTGATGCCGATGCGCTGTCGTCTGGTGATGCAGAGACACTGATTTCATCTGCTATCGCAGGTTTGAACTCTGACGATATCGAGTCGTTCCAGATTCTGAAAGACGGTAGTGCGACCTCTATCTATGGTGCCCGTGCCATGGCTGGTGTGATTGTCGTTACTACTAAAAAAGGAAAGCAGGGACAGACCCGCATCAACTATACCGGTGAGTATACCATGCGTCTGAAGCCCAGTTATTCCAATTTCAATATCATGAACTCACAGGAGCAGATGGGCATCTATCAGGAACTGGAGAACAACGGTCTGATATCATTTGGTCGTACCTATCGTGCCACAAGTAGTGGTGTCTATGGTAAGATGTATCACTTGCTGAATACTTATGATCCTACTACAGGTACCTACGCCTTGGCAAATACCCCTGAGGCAAGAAATGCTTATTTGAGGGAAGCAGAGATGCGTAATACAGACTGGTTTGATGAGTTGTTCTCAACTGCCATCATGCACAACCATTCTATCTCTATGTCAACGGGTACTGACAAGGCTCAGTACTATACTTCTTTCAGTTACATGAACGACCCAGGATGGACGGAGGCATCAAAGGTAGAGCGATTCACAACCAATATCAACGCCAACTTCAATATCTCAAAGAAGGTGACTATCAACATGATTGGTAATGCCAGTTACCGTAAGCAAAAGGCTCCTGGCACGACAAGCCAAAGCAGCAATGCGGTAACAGGTGCCACCAGTCGTGACTTTGACATCAACCCATATAGTTACGCTTTGAACAGTTCACGTACACTGGACCCCAATGCATTCTATATACGCAACTATGCGCCATTTAACATCCATAATGAGTTGGCAAACAACTATATGGATCTGGATGTAGTAGACATGAAAATTCAGGCTGAATTGAAATACAAGCCCATCCGACAGGTGGAGTTAGCCGCTCTGGCATCTTACAAATACTCTGGAACCACTCAGGCACACCAGATTCGGGAGAACTCTAATCAGGCGATGTCATTCCGTGCCATGGACGATGCCACCATGCGTGATGCCAACCCATGGTTATACACAGACCCTGATGATGCCAACTCATTACCTATCAGTGTGCTGCCAAATGGTGGTTTCTACAACGAAACAAAGTATAAGATGAACAACTGGAGTCTCCGACTGACAGGAAGTTATAACGATGCCTTCAATAATGACATGCACATCGTGAACTTTTTCGGTGGTATGGAGATTAACAATACTGATCGTAGCCGCAGTCGTTTTGACGGTGTAGGTATGCAGTATGCCATGGGTTACCTTCCCAACTATGACTATCGCTACTTCAAGCAATCCAGTGAGCAGAATGCCGATTACTATGGACTGAGCAACAGTTATGGTCGTGAGGTATCGTTCTTCGGAACTGCTACCTATTCTTATAAAGGACGCTATATTGTTAACGGAACTGTTCGTTATGAAGGCTCTAACCGTTTGGGAAAAGCCACCAGTGCTCGTTGGTTGCCTACATGGAACGTATCTGGAGCATGGAATGCCCATGAGGAGCCTTGGTTCCAAAAGACTTTCAAGAATGTGCTGACCCACGCCACACTGAAAGCCTCATACTCTCTGACTGGTGACAAACCTGCTACCAACAACGCACAGGTTATCATTCAGAGTTACAACCCTTGGCGTCCGTTTACCAATGTCAAGGAGTCTGGACTGGAAATCTATGATTTTGCCAACCCAGATTTGACCTATGAGAAGAAGCATGAGTTCAACCTGGGTATTGACCTCGGTTTCCTGAATAACCGTATCAATGTACAGTTCGACTGGTACAAGCGTAATAACTATGACCTCATTGGTCCACGTGTACTCAACGGTACTACAGGTACGCTTCGTGATTATGCCAATGTTGCCTCAATGCGTTCTCATGGTGAAGAGTTGAGCATTTCTACCAAGAATATTCTTACAAAAGATTTCCAATGGAGCACAGACTTCATTTTCGCCCATGTGAAAACCAAGGTAACAGATTTGGAAACTCATACGCGAGTCATCAGTATGATTAGCAATTCAGGCTTCACCATGCCAGGATATCCTTATCGTTCACTTTTCTCTATGGATTTCAAGGGGCTGAACGAGAATGGTGTCCCCACCTTTATCAACACGAATGGTGACCTGACCACCAGCGACCTTGACTTCCAGTCTTATGATACCGACTATTTGATTTATGAAGGTCCAACAGATCCGACCGTTACAGGTTCACTGGGTAACACTTTCAAGTATAAAGGTTTCACGCTGAATATCTTTGCGACCTATTCGTATGGTAATGTGATTCGCCTTGACCCGTCGTTTGCCGCTTCTTACTCTGACTTAGACGCCATGCCGAAAGAGTTTAAGAACCGCTGGACGATGGCTGGTGATGAGAAATTCACAGATATCCCAGCAATTGCCGATTTGCGTATGTTGCAAAACGACTCACGTCTGGCATATGCTTATAATGCCTACAATAAGTCTTCTGCTCGTGTGGCAAAGGGTGACTTCATCCGCATGAAGGAGATTTCGCTGAGTTATGACTTCCCCAAGAAGTGGATTGCCGCTCTGAGTCTGAACAGTCTCTCTCTGAAACTTCAGGCAACTAACCTCTTCCTGATTTACTCCGACAAGAAATTAAATGGTCAGGATCCTGAGTTCTTCAACACGGGTGGTGTTGCCGTGCCTATGCCTAAGCAGTTCACCTTCACCCTCCGCGTAGGACTTTAATAGAATAAAGGTAAAACAAGATATAAGTAAATAATGATTATGAAGAAATATATAGGACTTTCAATCATTGCGCTAAGCATGGGACTTGCTTCCTGCAACGACTATCTGGACAAATTGCCCGATGACCGTGCAGAAATAGACACAGAGAAGAAGGTAGCGCAATTCCTGGTATCCGCCTATCCTAACCGTTCTGCTGATTACGTCATGGAAATTGCCTCAGATAATGTACAGGACAATGGTGCCCAATATACGGCACAGGACTACCAGACGTTTATCTATCGCTGGGAACCAGTACTTACCACCAGTTGGGAGAGTACCCAATGGATTTGGAATTATCACTACATGGCAGTTGCTGCTGCTAATCAGGCACTGGCGAGCATCAGTGAACTGGGTAATCCTGAAAGTCTGAACGGATGCCGCGCCGAGGCTCTGTTGTGTCGTGCCTATGCCATCTTCCGTATGAGCAACGTTTTCTGTATGGCATATGATCCCACAAAGGCAGATAAGTATCAAGGGCTGCCCTATCCTACGACTCCTGGTGTGAGTGTGGATGAGCGTGGAACACTACAAGAACTCTACGAGAACATCAACGCAGACATAGAGGAGGCTCTACCGTTATTGAATGATGCTCATCTGGTATCACCTAAGTATCACTTCAACAGTAAGGCCGCTTACGCTTTCGCTGCCCGTTTTAACCTATACTACCACAAGTACGACAAAGCTATCCAGTATGCCACTGCCGCCATTGGAAGCAATCCCCTCGGCGTTTTGCGTAACTACGCACAGTATCTGAACTTGGCTGGTGTTGACGATGTGAATAATGCTTATGTATCAGCCTCAGAGCCAGCAAACTTCCTGATGATACCAGCAAATTCATTGGTTGGACGTGCTTTCTATTCTTCCAGTTGGCGTCGTTATGCCACCCATATTGACCTATGGAGAAATGAATTGACACGTGCCGTTGGTATGCCTTGGGGTGAGGGTTATGATAATAACACACTCTACCAAGCAAAACTTCTCTATGGCAATACGCAAGCCGCATATATGCCTTTCATGGTAGAGTTCTTTGCCGTGACCGACAAAGTAGCAAATACAGGTACACCTTATATTGTTGATGTTGTGTTTAAGTCTGACGAGACCCTGCTTGTCCGTGCAGAGGCTTATGCACTGCAAAAGAACTACACAAAGGCACTTGAAGACATGAATTATTGGATTACGAGCCATTGTGAGGAATCTTGCGGAACGGCAAGGCGCCCGACATTAACAGAGGAGTCGGTCAACAATGCTATCAGCAAGATAAATTATACTCCTGAAATTGTCAATACGACCAAAGAGCGTACAGCGAAGAAACACTTACAACCACAAGGATTCACCGTAGAAAGTGGTACACAGGAGAATATCATTCAGTTGATACTACATATGCGCCGCATAGAGACATGGCAGCAAGGTCTACGCTTCCAGGATTTGAAGCGCTACGGTATCGCTTTCAGCCATAATGTCAGTGGTGGTGAGCCCATCGTATTCAAGGCAGGAGACTCACGTGGTGCCTTCCAGATTCCACAGGATGCCATCGAGGCTGGTATCGCCCCCAATGTCTATGAGGACGCAACGACTACCGATCAGGATCCTAATGAGATGCAGAATGCAAGGGAAGTTCTTCGCTAATAGCAGTATTTAGTCATCTAATAAAAAAGAGAATAGTTATGAAAAAAACAATATTATCACTACTGAGCATGTTGGCACTGGCTGTCTTAGTGACATCATGCAGCAGCGACGATGTTTCCAGTGAGAGCATTTTCAAAACTGAGGAGCAGCCCAAGAATGAGTTTGATACATGGCTCTACAATAATTTCACGGTACCTTATAACATCGAGTTCCGCTACCGCTACCAAGATAGCGAGACTGACAACGACTATAATGTCGTTCCTGCTGACCCGGAAAAGGCAAAGGCACTGGCCATTTTGGTCAAGGAATTATGGATTGGAGCCTACGAGTCCGTTTTTGGACCGGAGTTTATCAAACAATACGGACCTAAGGTGTATCAACTTTTGGGTTCCCCTGAGTTCAACTCAAATGAGAGCATCGTTTTGGGATATGCTGAGAGTGGTGTAAAGATAACCTTATTCCGTGTCAATGAGATAGATGTGGACAATATCTATGTCAACACTACGGATGCCTTCCGCGATCACTATGCACTACCCATGGACCTGAATCACTGGTTCTTCCACACGATGCACCATGAATTCTGTCACATCCTGACTCAGACGAAGAACTATCCTACTGACTTCCAGGAAATTTCTGCTGGCAAATACCATACCAGTGATTGGGTTAACGTGAAAGATGCCGATGCTCCAAAACAGGGCTTTGTAACAGGATATGCAAGTGGAGAGTATAACGAGGACTTCGCAGAGGTGTTCGCAACTTACGTCACTTCCACCGATGAGGTATGGAACCAGATACTGAATGCTTCGCGTATTGTGACAGGTTCAACAACCAAACTCGACAAGGATGGTAATCCTGTGTATAAACTCGACGCTGATGGCAACCGGATTATCAAGGATTATCTGTATGATCAGGATGGTAACCGTCTCGTACAAGTGATTGACGGCAAGTTGTATTACGCCTATGAGTATGAGGTGGAAACGATTGATACCTACGATGACACCTATTATAATATTATTCTCCAGAAACTGGACATGGTCAGAGACTATATGAAGGATAGTTGGGGCATCAATCTTGATGATCTGCGTGATGAGGTTCTGCGTCGTACAGAGAATGTGTATAATCTGGATTTGAAAACCCTTAAATAACACTACAAGCGTATGAAAAAGATATTAAATATTTTGATGATACTGGCTCTTACAGTAGTATATACATCTTGTAGCAACGAAGTTGACGATGTATTCGACAAGTCTTCCGCTCTACGTATGCAGGAAGCCCTGAAGAACTATAAGACTATCTTGACAACTCCTGCTAATGGTTGGCTGATGGAATATTATGGCAATACCGACTACGGTGGCTACAACATGTTTGTCAAATTTAGCGATAACGACATGGTAGAGGTTGCCAATGAGGTATATGGAGCGGGAAAGACTGCTACCTCCCACTACAAATTGGAGCAAAGCGGTGGTGTAATTCTATCGTTTGACGAGTTTAACGAGGTCTTTCATTTCTTCTCTGATCCCGACAACATATTAGAAATCGGTGACAAGGGTAAGGGCATGGAAGGTGACTTGGAGTTCCGCATTATATCTGCCACGGCTGACAGCATTGTGATGACAGGTAAGAAGCATGGTAGCAAGATTGTCATGACTCCAGTTAAAGCAGACACCGATTGGGATTCTTACCTTGCTAAAGTCAATCAGGCAGAGTCTGATATGGCTTTTGCTTCATATTTCTTCAATGTCGGTGACGAGGTCGCTGACGTCAGTGCCTCATATCACATGCTGACATTCACCTACACCACTGAGGATGGCGAATTGGTAACCGTTGACGCTCCCTACATCCTAAGACCTGATGGATATCATCTGTACGAGCCTGTCACTATACTTGGTAAGACTATTACCGATTTCACCTATAAGGGCGGTGAGGATTATCTGTTCACCACCAATGATGCCGATGCCATCATGAAAGGCTATGTTATGCCACTGAGCGAGGCGTTCCTAACTGGTAACTGGTATATCAGTTATGCCAATATGTGTGATGCCATGAAAGGTTATTGGGACTTTGCTGCTCCTGGACATCTGGCAAAAGAAGGTGAAACCATTGGTTATGCCTATTACTCAAGTGGTGATCTTTATGTAAGAAGTGGTAACTACTGGTCTGGCTTTGACATGGCTCCTGAGGCTCTGTCCGATACTCAGATCAAATTGACACTTACCGGTTGGGCTGGATCAAGTACACAACAAGGTAATGCAAGTTACTACTGGAGTAGCCGGTCAGATGATGGCGTTTACTATTTCCGCTACTTCATCTTACCACTCCCAGGTACTTATAACATGGAGGCAAACGATGTTCGCAACCCGACTATGATTAAGCTTACTGATGTTGACGATCCTACATATTACTACGTTTTAACTAAGCAGGCATACCCTGCTACACAAGGAATGAAATAATAGTAGGTTGTTTATTCCATATTCTTAGACAAATCGGGCAGGAATTTATGTTCCTGCCCGATTTCTTTGTCGTTTATCTCTGAACGGTCGGCAACTTCTTAACCGGAACCTTAGGACAAGGCTTTGGCTTGCCGAAACCGGTGGGTAATGACCCGGCACGCATCACGGTGCCTGTAGTATTGTAGTCGACGAGTTTCGGACCGGGCACCAAGGGGGAGTATTTCAGCACGTGACGGGTACGGTCGAACTGTTGCTTGGTGAACTCCGTACATAAAGTATACATATAGTCAAGGATGTTCTTTGCCACAAACTCCTCACCCGTCTTACAGTCGTTGCGGGTGGCAAGCTCTGTGATCGTGAACGTCCTGTTCTTGTCCTTTGCAAGCTCTCTCGTGATATAGTTCAGAATATAGGTGGAATAATTCTCATAATCACTGATATTCGTATCATCACAATAGTCATCGTCCTCACACTCTGTCTCGGAGAAAGTGTGGAGCAGTCCTAAGTAGTGTCCCAGCTCATGTGCCAAGGTGGAGACGATATAATACGTATTGACCGATTTCCCGTCCTGCCACTCGTTGATATATTCACTGTTGATGCACACAGCCCACGTCTGTGCCAGATAGGCATAGTCTTTTGCCTTATCATCCTGAGGCAGTCCTTCCAGCGGATACTCAGAGGTGGCAAGAGGAAGAGCTGTCAGTCCCAATGAGGTTGTCTCATTGTCCTCCTGCTTAAAGGGGAACACAAAGATATTGATATACTTCTTGAGATTTAACTGATAGTCGGCAAACTCCTTGTACTTGCTGTCAGAGCTCCCAAGGAAGTCACCGGCATCCAACTCATCGAAATCCACCTGATGGCGGATAATACCGGACTCAGCGAGTTTCTCTCCATCCTTGTCATACTGTGCCATCTCGAAGACGATGTTCATGCCATTGGCGGCATAGAGCTTGTTGACCTCCGTGATGATATTGTTGAACTGACTGGCTGGAGCATTCTGTGTCTCGCTCTTGGCATCCTTGTAGAGCACATGGAAGACGACGGGCAGGTGATAGACATACTCGTCAACATCACCAGTGAAGGCTGGCTGGGACACATTAATAGTATGAGCCCTGCCACCCACCGTGACAGTTACCTTCCCGGAGCGTGCCTTATTCGTGATATTCGGACTAACCCACAAGGGAATGGAAGCACTGTTGCCACTCTCCTTCACAGGATAGCACCAGTTCCGGCAGTCAGCGTCGCAGGAAACACGCCAGTTGGCAGTACCTGTCAACTGGATCTCCTGCGAGCGGACATCAGAACCCCATGTGAAAGACTCTTGTCCTGCCACTACACTGATACTCTCAGTGGAAGACGATGAAGAAGCATCGTCTCCTCCGCAATTAACAAGGCAAAGTGCCAGTCCTGTCAATAGCAGGAGTTTTTTCCCTTTCATCTTTTAACTGACTAATATAACCAGGTATTTGCTGGTAGACCAGAAAAGCTGTGGGTTTGTAATGCGGAGCACATACTGCTTGTTGGCATCACGCTCCAAGACATAGCTGGAAGCAGGATGAGCCGTCAACAGCTTGGCGGAACGGGAATAGAGCTTGATCTCCTTGTCGACACGGATATCAATCTTCGTAAAGTACTCGCGGTTGAAGTTAGACTGGAGCACCTTGCCATTCTCGATGATATGCTGCTCTTTCAGTTCCTTCTTCGTACCAAAGACGAACCATGCGGTATTGAGAGCCTTATCCTGTGCAGAGATGGTCTCTGTCTTCTGGGAGATCTCTGCTTTCTGCTGGGAAGTCTCCACAGTGAGGTCAGCCACCTCATTACCCAGTTCGGCAAGGCGGATGTCACGAGACTTCAAGTCCAGACGCAGCTGGTTGATCTCCTTGTCTTTCTCCTCCATCTGCTGCACGAGGTTCTCGATAGTCTTCCGCAACGCATCACCCTTGACAGAGCTCTGGCGCAACTGGCTCTTCAACTTATTGATCAACTCACGGTTGTGCTGCATCGTCTGCTGGATCTGTGCGATATTGTCACGGATACGCTCGGTGCGGTTGGCACCCTCACCGTCCTTGGCAAGCGTCACACGGTCCTGTGCGGCATTGATAACACGGAAACCCTCCTCTATCTCGTTGAAGGTTGCCATCATGTCGTTAATCTCATTATCTTTCTGTTGGATGATACGGTTCAGCGAGTCAGCCTGCTGCGCCATCATCAACTCCTCAGTTTTCGGTCCCTGCTGCTTGCAGGCTACCACTGCTACGGCACCAAGTGCCAAAATCAATAACTTTTTCATATCATTTCTAATTTCTCATTACTCATTTCTCATTTCGTCCTGCAAGGACGATGACAAACTCTCCCCGCGGTTCCTGCTCCGTGAAATGGGCTATCACCTCTTGCAGGGTGCCACGGACACTCTCCTCGTGTACCTTACTGATCTCCCGGCAGACACTCACCTGACGGTCGGGACCCATCACCTCGGCAAACTGCTGGAGGGTCTTCAGCACCCGGTAGGGTGACTCATAGAACACCATCGTACGCTCCTCGTCCGCCAGACTCTGTATCTTCGTCTGCCGTCCTTTCTTCTGAGGCAGGAAGCCCTCGAAACAGAAACGGTCGCAGGGCAGTCCACTGCTTACCAAGGCGGGTACGAAAGCGGTGGCACCGGGTAGTGTCTGCACCTCAATACCAGCCCGGACAGCCTCCCTTACCAGGAAGAACCCCGGGTCGGAGATACCTGGTGTTCCCGCATCACTGATCAGGGCAATGGTCTGACCTGCCCGCAGTCGCTCCACGACAGCAGCACTGGTACCATGCTCATTGAACTTATGATGGGAAAGGAGATGCTGCTGAATCTGGAAATGCTTCAGCAGGATGCCCGATGTCCGTGTGTCCTCCGCCAATACAAGGTCGGCTTCCTTGAGGATACGGATGGCGCGAAGAGTCATATCTTCCATGTTTCCCACAGGGGTGGGTACAATATATAATATGCCCATGACGGCTGCAAAAATACAAAAAAATAATAACAATAGTAGAAGTATTAAGATTATTTTTATATCTTTGACTATCGTCGAAGATACTCACGCTTGAGAAAACTCAAATTTTATTTGGATTTCTTCTCGCTTATTCGTATCTTTGCCACATGATTTAAAATTATATCAATCTTTAACCAAAACATGATGATTATGAAACAGAGGAAAATTAATCTGATGTACCTGCTGCTGATTGCAGTATTCGTACTGAGTTCGTGTGCGAAATCTTCCAAGAACGCCAAGTTCATCCCTGCCGATGCCGCCGTTGTCAGCCTCGACGTGAAGCAGATGTTCGAGAAGAGCAAGATGGGAGACAACGAGGAGGCAAAGAAGAAATTGCTGGAGACCATGGAAGGCAATGCCAAGAGTCAGGAGGCTAAGGACCTGATCAAGAAGATCGTGGAAGACCCTGCCAAGGCTGGTGTTGACCTGCGTGAGCCTATCTACATCTTCGGAAACAGCGAAGGGAAGGTTGGTGTCATCGGTACCATCCTCGACAAAGATGACTTCGCCCAGTTGCTGAATGCCCTTGCCAAAGATGGGGGCTTTGAGGCCGTGAAGGAGAAAGACGGCATCCAGTATTGCACTGACGGCAACAAATACACCATTGCTTTCGACGATGCGACTTTCTATGGCTCTGAAAGTACTATCGACGATATCGTTGCCAAGTTCAAGAATGACGATACCCAGAATACCATGGCGGAGAGTGAGGACTTCACGAAACTCACTACAGCCCAGGGGTACATTAAGGTACTCATCCCCATGGCTATCGCAGAAGGACAGATCAGTGATATCAAGAAGAATCTGCCGGAGGGTGCTGAGCTGAAAGACCTCAGTATCATCATGAACCTCACTTCCGACAAGGGTGTCGCTAAGCTCGGCATCGAGTGTCTCGCCAAGTCTGACGCTTGGAAGAAGTCTATCAAGGAGGGTAATGACATGTTCGGAAAGGTAAGCGGTGACTACCTGAAATATATAGAAAAAGGTGCTTTCGCTTTCTTTGCCAACTTCGACGGCAAGAAATTATACGAATACCTGGATAAGAAGGAAGTCTTCAAAAACGCAGGTTTTGATGCCCAGAAGGATATGATTAAGAAGGTGTTCGAATCCATTAACGGTGATATCGCCCTCGGTGTCGGTGAGTTCAAGGGTGGCATGCCCAATGCTGCTCTCTATATCAAGTCTAAGGACCAGAGTATTGTCGACCTTGCTAAGGAGACTGGCATGAAACCTGAGAAGGGTATGGACTTCGGCTTTAAAGACGGTGCCACCTATATCGCTGTTGGTGAGAGTGCTGCCTTCACGGAGGCGAAGGAGACTTATCAGAATGCGAAGGGTCGTCGTTTCTACGTGGCCTGTGACATCGACCTGATGTCTAATCTGGCTGGTATGGTCAACAACATGGCAAGCGAGGGTGCTAAAGCCGTCGGGGAGCATGTCAGCAGCGCCGAGCTGTATGACACCAGCGACACCAATGTTGAACTGGTACTGAACATGAAGGACAAGGAGAAAGATCCATTGGAGTACTTCATGCAGCTGCTCATGAAACAATTCATGTAATTCATTCATACGTGAACAGGTTGCTCTATCGGCTGTTAAGCCGACATCTTAACGCAGGACAGTTGGCGGGCTTCGTGCTCGCCAACCTCTGTGGTATGACCATCGTGCTTGCCGCTGTCCAGTTTGCCACCGATATCATTCCACTGTTCACCGGCAGCGACAGTTTCATGAAACCGGGACAGATGGTGATGGCGAAGCATGTGAGTACTGTTCGCACCCTGACGGGCAAGGCACCGACATTCACTCCGGAGGAGATTGCCGATGTGCGCCATCAGCCTTTTGTCAGTGACGTGGGTACTTTCACGCCCTCACTCTTCAGTGTCGTTGCCACCCTGGGCAGTCAGAAACTGGGGGTGGAGTTCTCCACGGAGATGTTCTTCGAGGCGGTCCCCGATGCCTTTATGGATGTCGATATCTCTCGCTGGCATTGGAAAGAGGGAGACGAGGAAGTACCCATCGTACTGCCCCGTAACTACCTGAACCTCTACAACTTCGGTTTTGCCAGCAGTCAGGGACTGCCTGCCCTCTCCGAGAGTCTGGTGTCCATGGTGAAGATCCGCTTTATCCTGCGTGGCTCTGCCGGTCGCAAGGATCTGACGGGACGAGTGGTGGCTTTCTCCAAGAAACTCAATACCATCCTCGTGCCACAAGCTTTTATGGACGAGATGAATGCCACACTGTCACCAGAAAGGAAACCAGAGCCAGCACGACTGATAGTCACCGTCAGCAACCCCGCCGACGAGCGGATCGCCAACTATCTTGACGACCACAGTTACGAGACGGAGGCGGATGACGCTGAGGCAGCACGTACCGCCCACCTTCTGCGTATCATCATCACTATCGTCCTCGTTGTAGGACTCATCATCAGTGCACTGGCGTTCTATGTCCTCCTGCTCAGTATCTTCCTGCTGCTGCAGAAGAACACGGAGAAGATAGACACCCTGTTACTCATCGGTTACTCCCCACAGGCAGTGGCACGCCCCTATCACCTGCTGACCATCAGCCTCAACACACTGGTACTCATCCTGTCTATCATCATCGTATTACTGTTGCGAGGATACTACCTCCCTCTTTTCGGACAACTGTATCCCAGTTATAGTGCGGCAAGCCTCTCACCTGCCCTTCTGACAGGTGTGGCACTCTATCTGTTAGTGACACTGCTCAACTACGTTGCCATCCGCCGGAAAGTGATGAGCGTATGGCATCTTCATGAGCACTAAGATAAAAAACATCCCGATAAATTTGGCAGATTCATTTTTTATATGTAATTTTGCACCCGATTTCGATGAAATCGCATGAAAAGGTTGATCCGTTAGCTCAGTTGGTAGAGCACAACACTTTTAATGTTGGGGTCTTGGGTTCGAGCCCCAAACGGATCACAAAAAGAGAGACTGGAATGGTCTCTCTTTTTGTATTATTCATAAATAACGAACAATCTCTTCCAACCACTTCTGGTCAATCTCATCGAAGGTGTTGAGTTCCTTGCTGTCAATATCCAGGACGGCTTTGACTTTACCTACTGCATCAAAGACGGGAACGACAATCTCGGAACGGGAGAGACTACTGCAGGCGATATGCCCAGGGAACTCCTCGACATCGGGAACAACAATGGTCTTTGCCTCTTTCCACGCCGTACCACATACTCCCCGTCCGAAAGGGATATGCATACAGGCAACACTGCCTTGAAACGGTCCTAAATGCAACTCGTCACCATGGACGATATAAAAACCAGTCCAAAAGAAGCCCATCGCCTCATGGACAGCGGCACTCACATTAGCCATGACAGAGACACTATCCGTCTCTCCCTCTATCAAGGACTTGACCTGAGCGGTCAATAACCGGTAATTCTCTTCTTTCCTCATGGGTGCAAAGGTAAGAAAAAAAGTTCATAATTCATAGTTCATAGTTCACAATTATTTAGTAACTTTGCAGGCAAATATAAATAAATAAGGAAATAATGGCAGAAAAGAAATTTAAGCGGACAACGGTGACCTCTGCACTCCCATACGCTAATGGTGGTGTGCATATCGGTCATCTGGCAGGTGTGTATGTACCGGCTGATATCTATGTACGCTATCTGAGACTGAAGAAGGAGGAAGTATTGTTTATCGGTGGCAGTGATGAGCATGGTGTGCCCATCACGGTGAGGGCCCGCAAGGAAGGCATCACCCCACAGGATGTGGTAGATCGCTACCATAAGATGATCAAGGACTCTTTCGAGGAGTTTGGCATCTCTTTCGACATCTATAGCCGTACTACCAGCGAGACCCATCACCAGTTCGCCGCCGAGTGGTTCCGCAAGCTCTATGACGAGGGAAAACTGGTGGAGGAGACGACGGCACAGCTCTATGACGAGGAAGCGAAGCAGTTCCTTGCCGACCGCTATGTGACAGGTGAGTGTCCCCATTGCCATAACGAGGGAGCCTATGGTGACCAGTGCGAGAAATGCGGACGTGACCTGAGTCCTACGGAACTGATCAATCCCAAGTCGACCATCAGTGGCTCTACCCCTGTGCTGAAGGAGACCAAGAACTGGTATCTCCCCCTGAACGAGTATCAGGACTGGCTGAAACAGTGGATCTTAGAAGAACATAAGGAATGGCGTCCGAATGTCTACGGACAGTGTAAGTCATGGCTCGACATGGATTTGCAGCCCCGTGCCATGACCCGCGACCTTGACTGGGGAATCCCCGTACCTATTGAGGGAGCTGACGGCAAAGTGCTCTATGTATGGTTTGACGCACCTATCGGTTACGTCAGCAATACCAAGGAACTCTGTGACCGTGAGCCGGAGAAATGGGGACCTTGGCAGAAGTGGTGGCAGGACGAGGACACCCGTCTGGTACATTTCATCGGCAAGGACAATATCGTGTTCCACTGTATCATCTTCCCTGTGATGATGAAGGCACATGGCAAGTATATCATGCCGGATAACGTACCCGCCAACGAGTTCCTGAACTTGGAGAACGACAAGATCTCTACCTCCCGCAACTGGGCGGTATGGTTGCATGAGTACCTCGTGGACATGCCCGGCAAACAGGATGTGCTGCGCTATGTGCTGACAGCCAATGCGCCAGAGACCAAAGACAACAATTTCACTTGGAAAGACTTCCAAGACCGTAATAACAATGAGCTGGTAGCCGTCTATGGCAATTTCGTGAACCGCGCCCTGCAGTTGACGAAGAAATACTGGAACGGCATCGTCCCTGCCTGTGGTGAACTGCTTGATGTTGACCGTCAGGCACTGGAGGAGTTCAAGGATGTCAAACAGAAGGTGGAGGCTCTGCTCGACCAGTTTAAGTTCCGTGATGCCCAGTTTGAGGCGATGAACCTTGCCCGTATCGGCAACCGCTATATCACCGAGTGTGAGCCATGGAAGGTATGGAAGACCGACCCCAAGCGCTGTGAGACCATCCTGAATATCTGTCTGCAACTGACGGCAAACCTTGCCATCGCCTTCGAGCCCTTCCTGCCTTTCAGCAGTAAGAAGCTGCGTGAGATGCTGAACATGGAGAGTTTTGAGTGGAACCAGTTGGGCAGCACCGACTTGCTGAAAGCAGGTCATCAACTGAGTGAGCCCTCCCTGCTCTTCGAGAAGATCGAGGACGAGGTCATCCAGAAACAGCTCGACAAACTGGAGGCAACCAAGAAGGCAAATGAGGCTGCTACTTACCAGGCTGCCCCTGTCAAGGATACCGTCAGCTTCGAGGACTTTGAGAAGCTCGACATCCGTGTGGGACTTATCAAGGCTTGTGAGAAGGTGAAGAAGTCGAAGAAGCTCTTGCAGTTTACCATCGATGACGGCACTGGTACCGACCGCACCATCCTCAGTGGTATTGCCGCTTTCTATGACGACCCCTCCGTACTGGTAGGCAAGCGCATCCTCTTCGTGGCAAACTTCGAGCCTCGCAAAATGATGGGTATCGAGAGCCAGGGTATGATCCTCTCTGCCGTTGACTTTGACGAGAGTCTCAGTGTAGTGACCACGACGAAAGACGTAAAGCCAGGAAGTCAAGTAGGATAAAGAATAAGCAAAAAACACATGATAACAAATACTCCCAAGGAAGGCATCACAGATGCCAGACAATTAGGTATGCCTAAGTACACCATCTTAGGCATACAACACCTTTTCGCCATGTTTGGCGCCACCATCCTGGTTCCTGTACTCACAGGTCTCTCCGTGTCGACGACCCTACTGTTTGCCGGTATCGGGACCTTGGTTTTCCACTGCATCACCAAGTTGAAGGTACCCGCATTCCTGGGCTCCTCGTTCGCATTCATCGGAGGCTATCTCTCTGTCAAGACACTGGGTGTCGAGCAAGGTATGACAGAGACTTTGGCATTGAGTTATGCGTGCATCGGTGTTTTCTTTGCCGGGTTGTGCTATTTTATCATGGCTGGTTTGATCAAGACTTTCGGTATCGATAAGATAATACGTTACTTCCCGCCAGTAGTGACAGGGCCTATGATCATTGCCATCGGACTTGTCCTGTCGGGTAGTGCCATACACAACTGTACCACCAACTGGACACTGGCACTTGTTGCCATCCTGACTGTCATCATCACCAGTGTATGGGGCAAGGGCATCATTAAGATTATACCCATCCTCCTTGGTGTACTGGTCAGCTATGTCCTGGCTGCGGTAACTGGTGAAGTAGATTTCTCGGCATTACACAAAGCAGCATGGATTGGCTTGCCTGTCAACAGAGAACAGACAGCACTCGCCGTCTTCGACCACATGGACACGACCTTTCTTGTATCCACCATCATTGCCATCATGCCCATAGCCATTGCAACCATTATGGAACACATTGGTGACATGTGTGCCATCTCGTCTACCGTAGGCAAGGACTTCCTGAAGGAACCAGGTCTGCACCGTACCTTGATGGGCGACGGTCTTGCCACCGCACTGGCATCTCTCTTCGGAGCCCCAGCCAATACGACCTACGGAGAGAATACTGGTGTACTGAACCTCACCAAGGTCTATGACCCTGCCGTCATCCGACTGGCAGCCATCTTGGCAATACTCCTGTCCTTCTGTCCTAAGTTCGCCTGCTTGATAGGTCTGATGCCTGCTGCCACCATTGGCGGTGTCAGTCTCATTCTCTATGGCATGATATCAGCTGTCGGTGTACGCAACCTGGTTGAGGAAGGCGTAGATTTCAGCTCATCACGTAATGTGTTTGTGGCTGCCTTGATCCTGGTAATTGCCATTGGTGTGAAATATGGTGCTGAGGACAATGTAAACATCGGTCCCATCCACTTCTCCGGACTGGCACTCTCTGCCCTCGTGGGTATCGTTCTCAACGCCTGTCTCCCTAACAAGCTCGGCATGAAGGTAAAGAGTTTCCATGGCAAGGATAAGCCCCAAGACAACAGTCATGTAGGATAATCTTCTAAAACGGTAAGACATGCAGGCAATCATCTTAGCGGCTGGTATGGGTCGCAGACTCGGAGAATGGACAAAGAACCAGACGAAATGTATGGTTCCTGTGAATGGGGTGCGACTGATTGACCGTGTGCTGGGACAGTTGTCGAAGCTCTCACTGCATCGTGTCATCATCGTTGTCGGCTATCAAGGGAAAGCCCTTCGTGACTATATCGGTCACCGTTATGACGACCTGTTGAAGATAGAATATGCAGAGAACCCCATCTACGACAAGACAAATAATATCTATTCTTTGTCGTTGGTGAAGGAACAACTGCAGGAGGATGACACGTTGCTCATCGAGAGCGACCTCATCCTCAGCGACCGCCTCTTCAGCATGCTGATGGAGAACCCCTATCCCGACCTTGCCCTCGTCGCCAAATACGAGACATGGATGGACGGCACGATGGTACGCATCGATGCCGACAACAACATCGTCAACTTCATCTCCAAGGATGCCTTCGACTATAACGATGTCGCCTCTTATTACAAGACTGTCAATATCTATAAGTTCAGTAAGCAGTTCCTGAAAGAGAAATACGTGCCTTTCCTCGATGCTTATACCAAGGCGGTAGGACTAAACGAATACTACGAGAATGTGTTGCGTATCATCTCACTGCTGAGCGGTCATGAGCTGAAGGCACTGCCCATCGGTCATGAGAAATGGTACGAGATAGACGACAAACAAGACCTGGATATTGCCGAGGCACTGTTTGCCGACGAGCAGGACGTGCTACGTAAATACTATGGTCGCTATGGTGGTTTCTGGCGTTTCCCCCAGATGCTCGACTACTGCTATCTGGTGAACCCCTATTTCCCCAGTCAGCGGATGAAAGACGAGCTGCGTGCCAATTTCGACACCCTGCTGACGGAGTATCCGTCGGGAATGAAGGTCAACACCCTCATTGCCAGCAAATGCTTTGGGGTCAGCGAACCCTATATCGTACCGGGTAATGGTGCTGCCGAACTGATCAAGATACTGATGGAGGAGTCGCAGGGTAAGATAGGCTTTGTGCGTCCTACTTTTGAGGAATATCCCAATCGCTACGACAAAAGCCAGCAGGTGACCTTCGTGCCACAGAATGACGATTTCCGCTATACTGCCGATGACCTGATGGCATTCTTTGCCGATAAGGACATCCGCCAGCTGATGGTCATCAACCCCGACAACCCCTCTGGTAACTTCATCCCCAAGAGTGACGTACAGCGACTCGCCCAGTGGTGTGAGGAACGTAACATCCGACTGGTCGTCGACGAGTCGTTCGTAGACTTCAGCCGCGACTATGCGACAAACTCCCTGCTCAACGACCATTTGCTGGAGTCCTATCCGCATATGATTGTGATGAAAAGTATCTCCAAGAGCTATGGTGTTCCCGGACTCCGACTGGGCATCCTTGCCTCTGCCGACAAGGAACTCATTGCCCGTATCAAGAAAGAGGTGAGCATCTGGAACCTCAACTCATTTGCGGAGTTCTTCATGCAGATCTACAACAAATACGAGAAAGACTACCAGCGTGCCTGTGCTAAATTCGTGGAAGAGCGTGAGTGTTTCGAGCAACAGCTCCGCACCATCCCCTTCCTCCGTGTGATGCCCACCGAGGCGAATTATTTCCTCTGTGAGGTATTGCCGCCCTATCGTGCCAGTGAGATCGTGATACGGATGCTGAAGCAGCATAATATCCTGACCCGTGACTGCAGTGAGAAACCCGGACTCCCCGCCGGCAAGCAGTATATGCGCATCGCTGTACGTAACCATGAGGATAACTGCCGGCTGGTAGAGGGACTGAAACAAATTCACGCATGAATATCTGTATCTGTGGAGGGGGCAACCTCGGACATGTCATCACCGGATATCTTGCCAACAAAGGCTATGAGGTCAGTATGCTGACACGTCAGCCAACCTGTTGGAACCATACCCTTTATATTCATACCCCTGAGGGTAAGACACTCGAAGGCTCCATCCGACAGTTCTCCGACTCCCCAGTCAACGTAATTCCGACTGCTGACATCGTTCTTCTTTGTCTGCCAGGCTACGGCATCGCCGATACACTGCGAGCTATTCGTCCCTACCTGCAACCCCACACGGCAGTAGGCAGCGTAGTCAGCAGTACAGGGTTCTTCTTCGAAGCAATGAAGCTGCTCCCAGAGACCACCCCACTATTTGGTTTCCAGCGTGTACCTTTTATTGCCCGTGTGGAGGAGTATGGCAAGTCCGCACACCTGTTAGGGTATAAATCCTCCTTGAGTGTAGCCATAGAGACCAGAAAATCCTCTCTAAACAAGGAGCGGTTAAGAGATTCTTTGAGCGAGATGTTCGACACACCCGTTCACCTGCTCGCCAACCATTATGAGGTGAGTCTGACCAACAGCAACCCTTTGCTGCATACCTCACGACTGTATAGCATGTGGCACGACTGGCATGAAGGGATGACCTATCCCACCCAGAACCAGTTCTACAGTGACTGGACGGACGAGGCATCCCAACTGTTGATAGACATGGACGCTGAGTTCTTCCGTCTGCTCCACGTACTGCCTGTCACCCCTGGTGCCATCCCTTCCGTCCTGGACTATTACGAGAGTACGGATGCTGCGTCACTGACGAAGAAACTACATTCCATCGAAGCCTTCAAGGGCATCCTCTCCCCCATGAAGAAAGTCGGAGACGGTTTCGTCCCCGACTTCCATAGCCGTTATTTCACAGAGGATTTTCCTTATGGACTCGCCATCATCCACCGCTTGATGCATGAGCACCACATCCCATCCCCTTATATTAATAAGGTATACGACTGGGGCATGCACCTACTTTAATTTTTCAATCCTTTAATCTTTCGATTCTAAATCACGTACGCCTCAAACTGATGAGTCGTCCGTTTCTCCTCGGGTGGCAGTTTCATATAGTCACCATAGGTGCGGTGCAGATAGTCGTCGTAGCCTACCATCATCTTATAGGTACGGTCCTCAAACTTCACATCCATCATCTTTTTCATGTCGGCAGCAGGGAAACACCCTTTTGCTGTTGCAGGTCCTGCCTCCGTCATGTGACAAAGCATCCCGGTGGGTTTATGACGGATAATCAAATGGTCTATCCAACGGTTCAGCATCCCTACAGTAATTGGTAGGTTACGATAGCACAGGTAGGCAAGGCGGGAGTGCAGCGGGTTCGACAGTGATATCTTACAGCGACGGATCTTATACAGCAGTTTCTTGAGTCGGAAGATACGCTCACGCTCCTCTTTGTCGTCCGTCACATAGTCGACAGGGAATACATCGATATACACCCCGATCTCATAGCCTTCCGTCTCTTTCTCCACCATTCTCGTACGCTGGTCAACCACCTTGGCGAAGGTATAATAATAATGTGGCTCCTTCTTCGGGTTCAGCACACGGTAGCGACCCTCCGGGTCGTGATAGGTCTTGAGGAACCGCTCATAATCACTTCTAAGCATATAGATATCGATATCATCATCCCAAGGGATATACCCTTGATGGCGGATAGCACCAATCAGCGTACCACTCGACAGAGAATAGCGCAACCCCTGTTCCTCGCAGAAACGATGCACATCATCCAGAATACCCATCTGGATGCTCCGTAACTCCCTGATATCTGTAATTTTCCTCATATTACTTTTACCTCTTACTTCTCCACCATCCTCCATACTCTGATACCCGTATGCTTAGGTTGCTTCGCCTCATACTCATAGAACGTCTCCTTGCTCATCAGCACCTTCTTATACAGACTCGACGCATGCATCAGGTGCAGCTTTCCTTTCTGCCAGAAGGCAATGGCGATATGACGGGTGTCCAGTCCGTCCTGGTCGGTCAGCATGGCGACGATATCACCGTCACGGATCTGTCCCAATGGCGTTGACTGATGATACTGCAAATCACGCTTTGAGATATATGCATATCGTTTGCCGTTCGTCTCATCCTCATAACGTTTGATGACAGACACGAACTCAGGATGATTCTTCAATTGCTTATAGAGGTGGGGGTGTTTTGACATATAGTCAATATGGATGGTCTGCACGGCATCAAACGGAAAGTCCTGCGGATCCATTTTACCAATTTCCTTCACAATCCCCATCCTGACATTGTCATCGCCCCACCATGTGAAATAGTGCAGCCGCGAGGTATAGTCTTTCATCTCCCCGTTACGGTAGCGGACGGTCTTCAGGTTGTTGCAATAGTCGGCGAAGGTCCGTTTGTCCTGCAGGTCACAGAGCGAGAGCGCCAGCACCGTCTCGACATAGGTCGTACAGTCCAGCTCACGCAGGTTGACAATCAGATGCTCCTTGTCGCCCAGTTCCAGGGTATGTCCCACGTAGGGCAGTCCCAAGAACTTCTTCCCGAAATACATCATACGGTTTTCCGCACCCCGGTTCGTCTTCGCCTCCTTCAGCAGTCTCACTACAAGGGCACTGTCCTCCTTGGTGTATTCACACTCGTAGTCAATACAGGTTTCTGTCATAGGTTCCGTCAGTGTCTGCGGAGTATGTGCCCCACAGCCTATTGCCAACAGCCAACTGCTGAATACCAACAACCAATTTCTCTTCATATCTTTTTATTTACTTCATCTGTCTGCAAAATTAATTATATTTTTTAAAAACTGGACCTTAGAGTTTCAAAATCTGCAAAAAGTGTTTCAAAATCTGCAAAATCTAATGAATTATATATTAAATACTTCATTTTTTTAAAAAATTTAATTATATTTGCACTCTGTGAATCCTAAAACTAAACCTAGGAACAGACACTGATAATATCTGAATATCTTATCTGGAAATATTAAGTTAAACAAATCAAATGATAAAAAGATTATGAAAAAAATGGCAAAGCAATTTTTTGCAGTTGTAGCGGCTTTAGCAGCCTTTACTGCTTGTTCAGATTCTAACTTTTCTGAAAATGACCCTGTAATCGAGCCCATTTCTGACGCTCGCATCATGAATTCAGCTGTGCTGACTAACGCCAATGGTCAGCAGATCTCCAGTGTGTCCGCAGACATGGGCACCTACTACCTGGACATCAAAACCAACGGTGTATGGTATATCGAGACCCCAGACAACATGGAGTTCACTCCCACTAAGATGACTGGCACCGGCAGTGCCCGTGTTCCAGTGCTTATTGGTAACAACTGGGCAGAGGCTCGTCAGCTTTCGTACAAGGTGAAGTTCATTGACGAAAACGGACAAATGCGTGCAGCTGGTGACGGTGGTCAGACAGTAAACCAAGAATCAAGTACCAACCTTGCCGGCTTTAAGGAAATCGTCAACTCAAACATCTTCGTCGGCTACGGCTACAATCCCACCAAGAGCAGCATCCCCGAGCTCTGCACCGGTATTGAGATTTTCAACATGGCAACGCTCAAGAGCAATGCAAATCTGGTTATCAACAGCCTTTCTCCGCAGGCAAAGGAGACCTACACTTATGCTCACAGCGAGTCTGCACTCGACAAGATTATCGGTGTCAGTGCCAGCCCTGGCGGTAACTTCGGTCCCGTAAAACTTGACTCACTGGGTGTAACCGTTGATGTGACCAGAACCGAGCACACTGGTTCTACTACCATTCAGAAGACCCTGAACCGTTCGGTTTATTCTCGCGAGTTGCTCTGGGCCAATGCAATGGTTGATGCCAACAAGAAGTTTGTCGATACCTACCTCAGTAATGGTTTCAAGTATTACAAGCAGCGCTTCATCGAGCAGCTCAATGCAGCTACCAAAGACGCCGACAAGAAGCAAGTAGCTGAAGAGTTCTTCAAGGTGGTAGGAACGCACTTCATTGAGAAGGCCATGTTAGGCTGCGAGTTCGCCTACCGCATGACGGTAGACTCTTCGAAGGTCAAGAAAGCCACCGAGGTGAAGGCCGCCCTCGACTTCAAGTGGCAACAGCAGGTGAAGGACACCACCGGACTTGACAGTGCCGCTATGGCGAAGGCTCAGGCACAGAATGCCAACCTGAAGAATTTTGTCTTCAAGGCAAATGTCCAGGTGACCGATTCAGAGCGCAAGGCTTCTGAGTCTACAAAGGCAAGCGTCAAGGCTCGCGGTGGTGACATTGAGCTTGTCAGCATCCTGAACACCGGCGGTTCACTGATTGCCGATGATTTTGCTAAGTGGCTGCTCGGCACCGCGCCCGAGAAGGCAACGATGGTAGGAATCCAGAACCAGCCTATCTACATGCTCTTCGATGACAGCGACACTGCTAATGAAAAAGAAAAAGCTGCCCACAACTGGCTCAAGACTTATATCGACAAGAACTACAAGATAGAGGAGAGCACCGTTGGGCAAATAAGCAGCCAGACTGTTAAGGACTAAATAGCGATAACTTTGTTCACCCATTTTATGATAGCAAAATATTAATATATTAATTTATGAACAGGTACATACCTTATACGTTGTTGGTGTCTGCTGCCGTTTTAGCGGCAGCATGCTCCAACAGCGAGGATATGATAGGCAATGAACTGGCTGGCAGCGAGAGCAGCAATACTCCTTTTTCCATTCTCGGAACCTCTGGGGGCACTGTCGTGAATACCGATGCCTCTTATGGCGAATACACTGCCTACATCAACGTGCCGGGCAAGTGGTCTGTCGCCACGACAAAGGGACTGGCATCTGTCTATCCGTCATCGGGCATAGGTCCTGCCAAGGCTATCGTCCAGGTGGGTGAGAACTGGGGATCGGTGCGCGAGAATGTGCTGACGCTTACTGCTCAGGAGACAGCGATGCGTGCCAACGGTGAAAGCCAGCAGAATTTGTCTATCGTACAGGCAAGCAGTCCTTCACTGGACTCCATCTCGACGGTATTCTCCTCCAACAAAGGTGCGGGCTATAGCTATATGCCCGGCGGTGAATATTGCGATGGAGCCATGATACAGCTGTTCAATCTGTACACACTCGACAGCATGCAGAAAGCCAAAGGTGTCAGGCTGATTTCCGACGACATATTCCCGCAGACCACTCAGGAGGTAGTCACCGCCAACAGCGAGGAAGAAATCAAAAATGGTCTGATGGTCGGTGCCTCGATAGGCATGGACTTCTCGAAGGTGAAAAGCAAGGCTGGCAATGGTGGCAGTGGAAGTGGAAGCATCGGTGTCGATGTAGGAAAGAGCAGTGAGAGGAAGTCGAAAAACAAATACGCTCTCAAGCGTGTGAAGACGACCCAGTTCACCCGCGAGATTCACTACATGAACATCCTTGCCCTGCTGGAGAATGCCACGCTCGAAGAGAAGCAGAAATTGCTGTCGCCGGGCTTCCTCTCCGTTCAGGAGGCGTTTGCCAAGGAGATAGCCGCTGCGAAGGGTAACACCACCCGCCAGTATATCATCTGCGACAGGTTCCTGGGTGAGATTGGTCCGTGCTTCATCAGCAAGTCGGTCATGGGCTCCGTGCTCGACTATCAGATTAGTGTCGACAGCACATTGCTCCGCGACACACTGGGTATCAAGGTTGCACTCGAAGCGAAATTCCAGACTACGGTAAAGGCAAAGCAGGTTTCTGGCGGAGGCAACGTCGGTCTGGAAATAACCAAGGATATTCAAGAACTGACGGAAAAGACAACAGCCACCGCCAAGGTACGTGGCGGTGATGTGAGCATGGTAAGCATCCTGACCAACGGTGGTGCTATGGAGAACGGCGATGCTGCCATTTCTGCATGGCAGAACAGCTGTCGTCCTGCCTTGGCTGTCATGGTCGACATGACGCTGGTGCCCATCTATACGCTCATCACAGACGCCTATGCCCGAGAGGTCTTGACAAATTACTTTAATACAAAATTAGGATTGTAAAAACGCAATAATCAAAGTATATATGATGAACCGTTTATACTATTTCCTCCTTCTTGCCACCGTACTGGGAATGGCTTCTTGCAGCAGTGATGACTCGTCGGAAGACTCAAATCTCAAAGCTCTCCTTGGCGCATCCAACGCAAATGAGAAAAGTGGATATGTGTCCCGGCTGCTGGCTCCTCCTGGCTTTGAGCGTGGGGTGGGCTATTGCTATGCCACGGGGGCTGAATATTTAGAAGGAGTAACCTTCAATATCTTCAACCTCAACTATCTGGACTCCATCCAGTATGTCAAGGGGCTGAACCTCGTCAGCGATGATTACACTCCGTATACTGAGGAACAGGTTATCACCGGCGAGACGCGTAGCGCCGTGTCGAAGCAGTTGGCACTGTCGGCAAGTGTCGGTGCCAACTTCATCGTTGCCGACATCAAGGTGACGGGCAATTACAACAAGGGCACCGTAGAGGAGAGCAAGTCAGTGTTTGCCATGAAGCGCACCAAGCGCGTGGCATACAGCCGTGACATCCAGTACAAGAATGTCATTATGTACTACAAAGCCACAGGTGACAGCATGGTATTCTCACCAGGCTTCTATGCCGACTGGAAACACCTGGAAGGCACCAACATCAATCAGGCAGACGTGAGCAACCAGGATGTGCTCAACTTCGTGAACAAATGGGGTCGCGGCTTCGTGGCACGCTCGTTCATGGGTGGTGTGCTGGAATACACACTGCAGATTGACAAGTCGGTGATCAACGAGAACCAAAGCCTTGAGATGGCAATCAACGCCAGTGTGGGAATCATCGTCGGTGCCGATGTCTCGGCAAGCACGAAGACTGAGCAATTCCAGAAGATTTCACGTGACCGCTACAGTATGGACATCCATGTGCGCGGCGGTAATGTGCAGGCAGTCACCGAGGTACTCTCGGGTGCCGCCACATCGCCACAGGGCATCAGGGAGTGGCTGGAGAGCGTCAACTTCCCCCCCACCCCTGACAGCGAACAACTGAAGAAATGTGCACTCACTGACGTGAAGATAGCCTCCATAGCCAACCTCTTCACAGGCAAGGTACAAGACCGAGTGAACTATATTTTACGTACTAACGCGCAATAGGCGAGAAAGAATGATTTAGTAATGAAGTACACCTTATTATATATAAGTATGGCATTGGGCATGATGACGATAGCATCATGCAGCAGTGACGACGACAGGGCTGTTGTTCCAGAAACACCTCAGACTGTCGATGGAGCGGTATCGTGGATAGCCAATGCTTTTACCCCCGAGGCTTTGAAGGAAGTGGAAGATGCCGTCAATGCCATCCGCGGTGCAGGCTACACCTACAGGGATAACGAGTCCTACTGTGTCGGCACCGACATGGAGGTCTTCAACATGCGCACACTGCGTGACATGGAGAAGAAGTACAACACCTCCTATATCTCCGACGACTACATCCCTGTCACCGACCAGAAATTCTTCTACAGCAAGAGCACCAAAGACCTGAAGGATCAGTTGTCGCTCGACATCGGATTAGGCTTTTCCGCCGGTGTATTCTCTGTAGATGTGGAGGTGGGCTTCAACAAGAAGAGTTTCTCAACCCAGAGAAACTACTATTCCCTAAAGCGCATGAAGCAAAGTTACTTCTCGCGCGACCTCAACTACCTGACCCTGCGTGAACAGGCGACCAATGCCATTGCTGCCTCGCCGGCAGCCAACACCTATGCCAGCATGGATGCCGACTCCCTTGCCAAGGTGGCACCCGGCTTCGGTGAGGTTTATTCGCCTGGCTTTGCCCAAGTGATGCAGAAGTTCATCCGCAAGATTCACGGCACCCGCACGGGTTCCGAAGCCATCGGTATTTGCAGTGAATTTATCGAAGAGGTAGGCTCAGGCTTCGTCACCCGTTCCGTCTTAGGCTGTTCGCTCGACTACTACAACACCACCAGTATGGACTCTGTGTCCAATTCGCTCGACGTGAGGGTTGCTCTCGAGATGGCAGTTCAGATTAAGTTCATCACCATCAGCACCGCCATCAGTTCCGACTATCAGGAAGCAGCCCAGAAGTGCAGCCGCAACTCTACGAGCCATATCACCGCCCGTGGTGGTAATGTGTCGCTCGTCACGGCATTCACCACTGGTCAGCAGGCTACGTTAGACGAGGAGACTCTGAGGAAGTGGCAGAAGTCTGTTACGCCTAAGGATGCTGCGCTCATCGACATCCGCTTAGTGCCCATCTACGAAGTCATCTACGATGCCAAGACACGCAATATTCTGAAGAGCTATATGGAGAAATCGTTAAGCAACTTCAACAACCAGTGAAAAGTAAAAATGATTTGCTGCTATAGCAATTACGATAACGACAGAAAATATGAATACAAACGAATATATCAGTCGAAGAGGAGGTTTCCAGAGGATGGCAGTAAAGGGACTGCTGTGCATGGCATTCCTAATGGCTCATGCGCTGGTCCTTACTTCCTGTAGCGATGACCTTAATGATGCAGACGTGACCAGCTACGATCCGTTCATGAGAGGTTATTCCAATGAGCAGATCAAGTTGCAGCGATTAGGATATGCCTACAATGCCGCCGGCAACGTGATGGACGACGCCAGTTTCTCTGCCTCACCGATTGTCAACATGAACCGCATCTTGGAAGCAGAAAACAAGTATGGTCAGATCATCAGTGCCGAGCGCCGCCACTACACGTCGGTAGACATCTTCAGCGGCAATACCATCCAGGAGCTTGGACACTCAGAGACCAAGTACACCATTGATGACAGCGAGGCTATTGGCAGTGGTAAGTTTTACCGCAATAACTCGACGTTTTCAACCTCCACGTGGCACAGCAGCTACAAGGCGCACATGTTCGTCAAGCACATCATGGGCACGAAGACCATCGATGCGGGTCTGCTTCGCTGTCTGAACTTAGACGACCTGAATAATGCCAACAGCGTGCTTGAGGCAGATTTCCGCAAGGCTGTCGCCGACCTGGTCAGAAAGGGAAATGTCGACACGGCTGATGCCGTCACATTCTCCGAGAAGTATGGCACCCACCTTGTTGTGTCTTCGAATCTTGGCGGTATGATTGAGCTGCAGATGGAAATCAAGCGCGACTCCTGCGTCAGCAAGGAGTACACCACGACGACAGTCACCCAGCTGATACTGGGCAAGGAGGTGGTCAAGACCTCAGAGCCGATGTATCTCAAGCCCATTGCATCCAATACCAAGGTCGAGTATAAGGGTCAGGTCAATGTCAAGGGCGGTACGATTGACGACATCGACAAAATGCACAAGACCTTCGACGAGAAGAAGGCAGCAGCTGTAAGAATCAGCGATGCCGACTATACCGGCTGGGCAGGGCGCATTAGCATGGAGCCCGAAACCTATAATGCCACCTTCGTCAGCGGCCGTTTCCTGCCGTTGTACGAACTGTTCGAGGATGCCACCACACGTACCGTCATGCGCGAAGTCTATAAGAAGTACATGAAGAAAGAGGCACCCACGCCTGAGGTGTATGAGCCTGCCTACGGTGTCATGCCCGTTCAGTGGAACTACGGTCCCGAGGTACGGGTAGCTTCAGCAGGAACTGACAAAGCTTGCATCATCTGCCAGGAGTATGTTCCCTCAATCCGTAGCGACAAGCCCTGTATTGTTGCCTATCCGCTCCTCAAGGGTGTGGACGGCAATGTGCGCCCGTTCCTTTTCTCTGGTCTGTTCATCGGTGACGAGAGCCACCGACCTGGCTACGTCACTTGGAAGGGCAGCGCATCGTTCTACGTTCCCTCCGACAGCATCTTCGAGAATAGCGACAACGCTGCTATCCATGATCTTTTCGACCACTCGACCCATTCGCTGAAGAACGTGTATTTCTACTGGAATGCCGTTCATCCGCAGCCCTGTCCCACGAAGAACGAAACACCTAAGGCATATACTACCTACATCTACACCGCACAACCGGCAGCACTTAACGAGTCGACTTCGTTTGCCAAAGTGGCGAGCACCTTCTGGTCGGTGCGTCCGGTCAAGTTAAAGCCCGACAATCTCGTGACATACTGGAATACTGACGAAAAGTTTAACCTATTTACTCAGCACAGATACAACACCGATAGCGGTGTGCTCTACAATAACGGCAAGTACAACTTCTGTCTCGTGGACGGCGGCGACAACATCAAGAGAGCTCCGGAATATACTGACGATAAAGATGCCAGCAAACAGTGGATTGATGCCGTGAGCCGGTCAGTGAAGGCCATTGGACTGAACGACTACCTGCCCGTAGTGTGGCAGTCGAAGAGCATCACACAGATGCTGGGTAACCGCATGAGCATTTTCTACGCCCCCTACTATGCGGACGGTCGCAACATGCTCGGGCTGGACTGGTCCAGAGGCTATTGGGTCATCGGGGATGCCGACCAGCAGACGATGGCTACCGTTCATACACAGGTCGACGGGCAGGGTATACCCATCATCACCAACGATGCGGGTCAGACACGCATCCTGCGGCTGAGCGGTTCAGGGACCGACCTCCTGCTTGAATATCCGGAGTATGTGAAGGCATTCAGCTATTCCGACCAGGCTTTCTTCAAGTTCTTCCCGATATATATTACTACTGACAAGTTTTGAGAGTGAGAATTATGAATAAGAACAATAATATAAGAAGACGGACAGGTGCAAAGACAGGTCTTTCAGTGAATGTCCTGCTTGCAGCACTCTTCATCCTCCAGTCCCCACTATACACCTCCTGTACCCGTGAAGACGACATCGAGACAGTCATGGAGAAGTACGACCCTGAGAATGCCTATGGCACCTATGATGAGGCACACTGGCGGAGGGTTCATGCCGCACAGCGACAGGCATATATCGGCGACCTGTACCGCAGCTACGGAGTGGGCTATGGCTATAACGGTACCGGAAAGTACAGCAACTACGACGAGGTGCGTGACCGCATCATCGACCTGTCTGCCATACAGAAGTACGACGAGGCGCACGGCTCCACAACGCTTGTCGATGACGTCTCTCCCTCGTCCTACCATCATGTGTACAGCGGCACCGACGCTATCACGATATGTGAGAAGCTCACGCGAAAGTCATCGGTGAAGGTTGACCTCCTGCTCTTCCAGGCAGAGGTGTCCACCACCTTCAACAAGACTGACATGGTGAGCAACGAGTTCGCCTTCTGCACCATCTACGACGGTCTGACCATGGCATCCCGCCACATGGAGCCTTACGACCTCTACCATATCGCCCATGAGCATCCTGAGGTACTTTCTCCCGGTTTCCTCCGCTACCAGAACCTGGCAGCAGAGGCACTCAGAAATCACAACACCACCGAGGCGATGCGTATTATACAGAATATGTTCCAGACCTACGGCACCCATGTCATCTATCATGCCCAGTTAGGCGGCAAACTGAAGTTCTCCACCACGATGAACCGCCATGTGGTAGACTCGCGCAACACCGTTGACCAACAGGCGGGAGTCTCGTTTCTCTATGCCATAGGAACCAAGGACGGCACGGAGAAGCAAAAGTGGGTGGTAGACACGAAAGAAGACCGCGAGACCCACATCGAGGCTCTTGGCGGTAATAGTGCCCTCGCCTTAGACCTGGCTGGTCAGCACGAAAGCAGCGACATGGCAAAGAAAAGTAAAGTAATAGATAAATGGTTCAAGTCGCTCAAGTTCGACCCATCATTGCCGAAAGACAGCAGTAATGTGGAACTCATCGAAATCAAGGTGGCTCCTGTTGCCGACCTGATTATCGATGAAAGCGTCGCTGCCCTCTACAATACATTGGTGGGCAAGCACGTTGCCTACGAGACCGCTGTCATGCCCCGTGTGCGCAACAAGGTATATGCCAAGATACCAACCTCTACACTCCAACTCGTCGACCGTTCTGTCACCAAGCAGGTCGTTGCCGACCGTGAGATCATCGGTGAGGTGCTCAACGAGACGGTCCACAATGTAGACTATACGGTGTTCTACCCCACTTTAGGTGGCAAGATGGCACGCGAGGGTCTTGGCCGCCGATGCAGCGACGACAGCCTGTTCACCATCACCTGGCAGTATATCGAGGGTAGGGAGAGCGAAGCCAAGGCATTCGTCACGCCGCTCGTAAAACTCAACTACGACGACAACATCTATTATAACAACGGTGTCATTGACATAGCACCCGAAGACAGCGTCAAGAGCTACACCTCCGACATCAGCGTCAATACGGCGGCACTGTATATGTGGAACGACACCTGCATCACCAATGTGAAGATAGGTCCCTACTACCTGCATCAGGGCGTGATGGCAAACATCAGCGAGGATCAGTCGGCAATGAACACCATCCGCACCCTGCTCAAGGATGTCCCGGTGGGTTACATGGTGACCGACTCGGTGAAAGTCAGTGAAGTACTGAACTTTTTGTACAAGTCTGGAGAGGTGCTTGCACCTGACCAGATGTCAAAGAACGACGTAACCCCGTTCTTCAAAAACAAGCGCTTTATCATGCTTAGCAACAATGATAACCAGTATCGCATCTTCTGGCTCGACCCCAATATAAAGACCCATGTCACTCCGATGCCGCTGAAGCTTATCGGTCAGGCATTGCTGATACGCAAGAAAGATTTTAAGCACATGTAGTTTAGAGTTCATAGTTTAGAGTTCATAGTTGAAGAAATGATGTACGATTATAGAAAACTGACAAGAAGAGAGGCAGGAATGACAATGAAGTGTGTGCTTTTAGCAGCATTTCTCATTTCTCAATTCTCTTTTCTCATTTGCCCTGCAGGAGCACAGGGCATGGTGACGGAGATAAAAGTCATTGCCCTTAATTATGAGGAAGAAATTGCCGACCAGCGAAATGGCTATAACGGTGCTGACAATACCGATCTGGACTTCCGTAAGGGCCGAGGAGGCGGCTATGTGTTTGCCCTTTCTAAGAACGCCCCCGACACGTCGAAATACATTACCGATGTCAAAGTAACTGCGGACAGGGGAGCATGGTATGGCCAGCCTTTCGAGGAAGGTGGCAAGAAATACACGCCAGCCGTCTTCTATCAGGAGACGAAAAAACACTATAAAGAGGATTATAAAGGCGGTCTTAACGGTCGCAACTATTGGTGCTATGGCGGGGCATACACAGAACAGCCCCATGTCTATGTCAGCCGTACCGGTCACCTGGATTTCGACAAGAAGGTGCTGCGCGAGGTGTACGTCACCACCACCAAGCCTGAGAACCTGAAAGAAGACCAGACCTGGAGCGGTGGTCATGGCGGCGGCAAGCGCTATTTCGTCTTCCGCTGGCATACCCACAAGGCGAAGTTCAGACCTATCATCAACGACAAGAATCCTGACGGCAACATTCAGGAACACATCCGTTATTGTGACACCGACCAGTGCGGGGTAGAGGTGAAAGAGCCTCACAAATTCCCCAAGCTTTATGACAAAGGTTCCGACACGTGGATGATCGTGCAGAAGACCGGCACGCAGAAAGACACACTGGTAGAGAATTATCACTATAAGCAATGCTCGGATTGCAAGCAGATCGTCTATGAGCCTCATAAGTGGGCGACCTACACATCCGATTGGAAACAGCACAACAAACGCTGTCTGGTCTGCGACTATGTCATAGAGCAAAACCATGTGGACTTTGGCAAGCAGAAGCTTCCCATTGACGACTACTACCACATGATTTACTGCAAATGTGGATTCATCAAGAAGCTGCGTCATAACTACAGCGACGACCACACCATCAAGAAAGAAGACTGCGAACACTCCATCATAGAATACACCTGCAAACAGTGCTTCCATCAGGCACTCTTCGAGATGGATGGTCTCGGCCATCTATACGACGAGTATGGCATGTGTACCCGCAAAGGGTGTCTCCATCCCTACGAGATGCCCGGTACAGAGCGGACAGCCGACGGCAAGGACAGCATCTTTGTGGTCAAGAACTTCGGTCATCTCTACTGGATATCCGACTATGTGAACAACCGCCGCTCCAAGACCAACGTCCGTCTTGACAACGACCTCATTGCCGACAGCATCATAGCACGTGCGTGGCGACCCATTGGGGCTACTGACAGTGCGGCATATCAGGGCACCTTCGACGGCGGCGGTCACGTCATCACCATGCTCCAGACGGAAGCACCCGTTGCCGGCACGGGCTATCGCGGACTCTTCGGTGCCATCGGCAAGCAAGGCACCGTGAAGAACGTGATCCTCGCCGCCTGCAACATACGAGGATGGGACCACATCGGTGGTGTGGCGGGTGTCAACGAGGGCACCATTGACAAGTGCCGTGTGGCATTCTCTATCTTGAGCACCATCGGCACCGGCAAGAACCTCGGCGGCATCTGCGGACTGAACAAGGGCACCATTTCCAACTGCATCACGGATAAAGATGTATGGGTAGGCGGCGTGCGCGATTATGCCGGCGGCATCTGTGGCACCAATGTGGGCGGCACCCTTTCCAATAATCAGTTTGAAGCCATCTGCGGCAGCGGATCCGACTCCCAACTGCAGGAGTTTGCTGCGCAGCAGTAGAGAAGAAATGAGTAAAAGATATTAAAAAACGAAATATAAAATTAGAAAGAGATATGGGCAGGAAGTTTTATTACCTCGTTACCTTTTTACTGTTTTACCTATTCCACCTTTCCTCCGTCCGTGCAGCCGATGCGCTGTTCCCCTATGATGGAGGCAAGACTAAAGACGGCATCACCGTCAGGAAAGTGCAATGGGATGGTTTCACGAAATTGAAGGGCAAGAACACCTTACAGGTTAAAAAGAACTACAGAGACCCGATGATTAGCTTCAATGTCAACGTGCCTCAGGGTAAAGTGGCTGAGCTCAGATACTTCGTGCTCATGAAACTGGTTCCCAAAACAACGGGTGGAGTCATCGAGGGTCAGACTAACATTGACTTTTCCGTGAAGGTTGATCAACAAATAAAGATCACGCATCACGATAATAACTATATTTATCAAACAACAGATGTTGTCACGATCCCCAGCGGCACCCACCAGATCACCATCGGAGCTGTTTTCAACCGAAATGGCTACAATACGGTAGGTAGTATCGACAGCCTGTCCATTCACATCCACGACTTCAGCGACGTGAAAGTGTCTCGTGAGCCGCTCTGCGATGAAGATGGTTCCAGCTATGCCAAATGCACGTTCTGCGGCAAGGATACCACTTTCACGATCAAGTCTCAAGGCGGTCAACACGATCTGAAGATAGAAAACAGGCAGAAGTACAGTTGCATGAGCATGGGCGACACGGTGAAGGCGTGCCAGCGCTGCCCCTACATGGTCATCTCCACCGGCAATGATATACCTTCGGAGCACAAATTCAAGGATGGCACGTGTACGGTGTGCGGTCTGAAAATGCCTCAAAGCATTGACGACGGTAAGGTTTACGTCATCAACAATGCCAGTGAGATGCGTGTGCTGTCCGAGCTGGTGTCGAATGGCAGTATCCCCGGGAACATCGGTGTTGACATCAGGAACGACCTGGTGTTCAGCAAGGATATTCCCATGCTACCTTTAGGCACTCCTGACCATCCCTTCCAGGGTGTGCTCAACGGCAATGGACACCGCATAAGCGGTATTATCGCCAACTATCAGGGTACCGACTGCCTGGGCTTCGTGGGTGTCGCCAAGGGCACGCTCCTGTCGCATGCGGTCATTGCCAACCTCATCTTCGATAGCAAAAACAGCCTGAGGGGTATGGCATGTGTTGGCGGCATCGCGGGTCAGGCGACGGAGTGCGACATCATCAACTGCGCCTCGTTCGGCTCACTCGAGGGTTCCAACAATGTCGGTGGCATTGTAGGATATGCCGGTCCCTATGTGAGCATCATCAACTGTGCGTCAGTAACCACTATCCGCACTCGCGGCATGTGGAACACCATGGCTTGCGGCATACCCGGCGGCCACATCCTGAACAGCTATGGAGCCTCCTCCAACAGCCGGGTGGGCATCATCGACCTGCTGCCCACCACCACGTTGCGCCATTGCTTCTCCAATGTGGGAACTGACGAAGGACTGGCATCGATCAGCACGAGTGAACTGTCTACATACGGTATGGTGCAGGCGCTCAATGAGGAGAGCGACCCTGAAAAGCCTGTCTTCCAGATGTCTGATACCGACCACTATCCTGTTCCTATCCCCAACAGTACTATTCAAGCCAAAAGCAACCGTGCCATCGCCACGGATCACAGTGCCTTCGCCCGCCGTGCAGCTGCCGCAGCCCAGAGTGACGAAGAACCTCCCTCTGACCCGGGCAAGAAAGAGGTAACCATATTGACCGGCTATGTGAACGAGAACACGCCCTCCAAGTATCACCGCACCATTCAGGAAGTCATACGTGAAGACTCTATAGAGTATCCCGACTACGACCGCACCTATATTCTCTCGTTCATAGCTCCTGAGGGCTCTCCGATGTACGAGAAGATCAACGAAGGTACTCTCCATTATTTCGAGTCGTATATCAATAAGTCGGATTCATCCTATCTCATATCAAGAGAATACGAGATTATCGAATCCGACAAGGTCAAGGCGGCAAAAGAACTGGTCAACTATTTTGCCGACGGCAATGAGCGAATAGACGAATACACCATAGACGGCGACATTCGCAAGCTGACCGCACGTGTCATTTTCGAGAACGAGTACAACATTATCTATCAGCAGATGGTTAACGGTATTCTAAAGACATCTTGGAACATTGAGACAGAGTATGATGACGAGGGTAATGCCACGTCTACCAGCGGATATTCAAACAACTATGATACAGGCGAGAAACTGTTGGAGTACAAGGCATCCTATACCGGCAATGGCAACGATTCAGACAGCGAGGACATTCAGGAATCTTTCTCAGAGTCTGTGAACAACACGACCAAGGACATTCATGCTGTCTTCACCTATACAAACGCTACTGGCAAGATCATCTCACGTGACCACTATATCATCGACCCCACCAACGAATATCTTTTGGAAACCTACTCGGAGGAGACGATTGACTGTGAGTTGGTAAAGACCAATGGCATATACTTCATTACCGATCAAAACGGTTATCCTGAACAGGCTGTGGTCTATGGTCCTGCTGCCGGCAGCCAGCCGGGAGGTGAGATGGAGCCACATCTTTTCTATAACTTCTATGGCGAATGGGAGCATCAAACATTCCCAACGTCTATCAAGGTACCCACGATCCAGACACCATCCATGCAGAAACGGATGGATCCCAATGTCTACGACATGCAGGGCCGCATGGTTCGCAGAGTGACGGATACCGCCGACCCGTTCAATGGTCTTCCACGCGGAATTTACATCTATCAAGGCAATAAGTACCTGAAAAGGAATTGAGAATTCGTATATAGAAACCGTAAATATAAATAGGATGATAACCAGAATATTCATTGCACTGATGCTGCTTGTCAGCATCAGTGCTTCTGCACAAAACAGAGTAGATGAGCCGGAATACCTGATAAGTGTCAGCGATTCAGTCAAGAACGGAAAAATCACTCCGAACACAACGGCATCCCAAGCCAACCAATGGGTATCCGTGACATGCAAACCAAATGAGGGCTACGGTCTGTCAATGGCAGGGCTCTACTATGCCAAGAAGAACCCCGATGGCAGCTATTCGGCATACCAAAAGACTGAAAACACCAGTAGCTTCGAGGAAGACCGTGCCAACACCCAGTCATTCCGATTCAAGATGCCTGCTGCCGACGTGAGGCTGTATGTCTCTTACGTCCCCGTGCTCAAACTGGTCATCCATCAGAATCCCACCGGCAGGAAAATTCTCGACAACACCACCACCCCACCTAAGTATAAGACCGGTGGTTCGCTGGTGCCGCTCTATGGGTACAAGGGAGGTCCCTCCGACTCGGTGCTTTACAATGTCGCCGGTCATCAGCTCATACTGAAAATCGAGCCCGACACGATCAATGGTGACAAGTACGAACTGGCGGATTTAGACATCAAGAATGTAGACAAGAGGTTCTATACACGTACTGACACAACCATTACCATCACCATGCCCAACGACTTGCCCATCAACGATCCATACATTCATGTGACCCCCTATTTCGGCAAGGAGAAATATAAAGTAAAAATCGAAGGAGACCCCAATATCGTCAAATGCAGTCTAAGCACCAGCACCCCCAAGGCAAACGAAGAGGTGACGGTCACCCTATTGTCCAAAGCGGGCTATATCCCTGCCGGCTTCAGTGTAAAGGGCTGCAGCGGAACATGGTGGCGTGTGGGCAAGCCCGAGCAGCAGGAAGACGGCGGATGGAAGGTGGTCTACCGCTTCAAGGTAGGCTACAATGATGACATCACCGTCCACTATGAGAATCAGGAAGTCTGTACTATCAAGGTCAATGACACGCAGAAGTCCGGACGTGTCGAGGCAATCATTCCTGAAATGATACCCGACTTCCCCAACGTGGCACTGAAGAACCAGCAGGTGCCTGTCTTGCTGAAGATGCCTAAAGGATTCAGTGCCACCTATACCACTCAGGGCAGTAAGCAGACCCCGGTGGTCTACCGTAATGCCCTGCAGAACAGTTTCGCTGAAAAGGGCATGAACTATTGGAAGGAATCCAGCGACTATGCCACCACGGGTTGCCTTCACATGACGACAGACAGCGACGCCGACGGCAACTACTACTGGCGCACCAGCGTCAAGAACAGCATGTCGCAGGAAGTGGATATCTCCGGCATCAACTTCCCTGACCATGCTAAACCCGAGGTTAACGGAGTGAAAATGCTCAGCATTGCTGCCCTTGCCTCCATCAATCCGCGCTATGGCAGCGTGGTAAAGGCAAGCATCGAGAGTGTGACAGACGGTTTCGCTTCCATCTGGGATTTTGCCGACCTGGAGAAGAAGGAAGACGGTTGGCAAACCGTGTTCAAGACAGGCTTGGTCGATACCAAGACCAGCAAGATGCGCTTCATCGTCTCTGGCGCGAGCGACGACCCCACCAAGAAGAAAAGCTACGACGGTCCTGAATTCAGCAATCTCTGCCTCCTGCTGCCTGTGGCGGACAGGACAACCATCGAGAATGAAGACGTACTTATCATTACTACAGATAGTGGAGATGGCAATAAAGACGTGACCATCAACTTAAATGTGGACGGCTCGCAGGACATGGCGACTGCCAACCAGAAAGAGCATGCCAAGGTGACCATCCGCAATGACAACACCAAGAAAGAGGGAGAGTCGGTCAAGATCATGAAGGATGACCTCATCTACATCAAGGGAACCTACGATGAGGGATATGCCATCTATAATATGATTGATGCGAGGAATGCAGCCATGCAACCCGACAGCGTCAATGTCAAAGACCGTGCAGTCTACTATCACTATTTCGTCAGAGAAGGAGACGGGGACATCACCTTCACTCCTGAGGTAGACCAGCGGAAAATCAAGATCAACAACCAGTACGGAGGTCGCATCGAGGTCGATGCAGAGAAACCGGCTGCAGGTCAGAAGGTGGTTGTCACGGTCAAGCCCAATGCGGGCTGCACGCTGAAGCAAATCAGGACGATACCTGCCGGTGCGGTGACGTTTGCCGAAGACAAGGTGGATGCCACCACACGTGGCGGCACCTATAGCTTCACGATGCCCACGTCCTACGTCACCCTGATTCCAGAGTATATCGTCCCCATCACCTCTGCTAACCAGTTAGACAGTATCTCCCGCAATTTTGGCGAGTTCCAGCTGGCTGCCGACCTTGACTTGGGCAACGGATGGGATAAAGATGGTGATAATCCACATGAAATTGATATCTACGGCGAGTTCGACGGTAAGGGTCACCAAATCACCTATGCTGGCACTACCTGCCTCTTCAATCAAGTGACGCGCCAAGGCGCTGTTCGTCACCTACGTGTTAAGGGCAACGTATCAACCTCCAGCAATGTCATAGGTGGAATAACCGCGCTCAATATCGGCATCATTGAGGACTGCGAGGTGACAGGATCTTTCAGAAACACACGAACAGGGGGCACTACCGGCGGTATTGCCGGCAACAACAGGTCAGACATGGGTGGGGGCATCATTGCTTTCTGCCATGTGGCTTGCGATGCTCTTGAAGCCCAACCCGCCTACGGCATCGCCCAGCAGCAGAAGGGCGCTACCATCCGGGGCAACGTCTTCACCGGAAGCTTTTCCGGTGACGGTGATGCATATATGATTAGCAACGACATGGGCGGCAGTACCATTGAGTATAATTACTGTCTGGTCAACAGCGGCAACGCCAAGGCAATACTGGGTCCTGGCGTGACGGCTGCTCAGCCTGAGCAACTCGTCAAGCTCGCCAACGAGCAGTCGGCATATCCCGTCTTTGCCGCCAGCATCAAGGGGCGGTACGACGGTGGCTATGCCATCAGTGTCGCCACCACCAACACGGTACGTCTGGTCAACCTGTCGGCAGCCAAGGCAGTAGCAGGCACGGTCGTCACCGCCACTGTCAGTGTCAGCGGCAACAACCATCTTGCCAGTGTCACCGTCTCTGCCGCCGACGGCAGCAATGCCCAGAGCTGCACCTTCAAGGACAATACCGACAATACCTATACCTTCTCCTTCGTCATGCCGGCTTATGATGTGCGCATATCGTTCGCTACCGAGGCTGGCCGCTTCATCTACACGGTCAAGCAGTTCGTCGCCATCGACGATGTACAGGGTACGTACTACCTGGGGCGCGACCTCGATCTGTACAACTGGGAAAGGAAGATCACCTTGAATGGCGAGTTCGATGGGCGCGGCCATACCATCCGCTACCACGGCGAGGGCAACTGCATGGGTCTGTTCAAGAAGATCAGGAGAGGCTCCTTGCTCGAAAGACTGCGCGTGGTCGGCTTCGTTGAGACGACAGAAGACTGTGGCGGTATCGTCTACGAGCACCAGGGCACCATGCGCGACTGCCACTTCACCGGCAGCATCAAGAAACTCACGGCGAGTCCGACCACCCAAGTGAAGGACCACATTGCAGCCCTTGCCTGCCTGACCAAGAAAGGTGCGAGCTTCGAATACTGCTCTGCCACGGGCAAGCTGGCATGTGCCGGCAGCCAGCAAGAAATCGACAGCAAGCCACTATGCAGTATACAACAGGAGGAGAGCAAGGTCACAAACAGCTATTGGGTAAGAGCCACCGACAATGCCCAGTCAGCCGCCATGAGGAGTCTCAACGATGCCGTACGCAAGGCATACCCGGTCTATTCAACGGGTATCCTCGACAGAATCAACCCCCGCGTCATTGTGGGTCAAGATACCATACGCGTGGAATACGGCAAGACGCTCGATAAACTGACCCTTGTCGACGGCGAGCCGTTCAGATGCACCAGCGACATCAAGGTCAGGCAGGTGGTCTATCAGCGCAAGGCGACAACGGACGGTATGGAGCCATGGGTGCTCCCCTTCAGTTTCAACCGCATCGCCGCCAATGGCTCCTTCGAATATAAAAAAGCACAGCAAGGCGACGACAAGCGCCCGAAGCTGGTGGATGGCGGCAACCTGACCCTCAGCGGCAGCGGCTCCTCCCTCTCCTACCATGCCTATGAGCCGTGGGCAGTGAAGAGCGATGCCGTGGAATACGTGCTGACCAGCACCAGCGGTCCCATCACCATCAAAGCCACGGACAACAATCGCATCATGCACTATGAATCGGCATTAGACAGAGGCTCCATCTATGTCACCTATGACAGCATACCTGCCACGACCAGCAAGACCGATGTCCTGTATGGATGGGACGGTAACAAGGGCGAATTCTACCTCTGCGGGGAAGAAGACGCTCCTGCCGATATACAGCCGTATCGGTTCTATGCACAATTCTACAATCAGACCTATAAGGAGTTTGTGACCTACGGACAGACCAACTGGTCAAAAACAGCCAACGGCAAGCGTGCTGCCGCACCCCGGCGTGCCGCCTCGGTAGTTGCCGACGGCTGGCAGCCCATCTTCCTCGACCCGCGCCAGCCACAGAGTGTCACGGCACGTATGCTCGACTATTACGAGGTCGCCTATCTGACAGACATGCGCACCGACGCGATTGACACGAATGGCGACAAGCCCGTATCAGTGGTGTCGCTCGTCTATCAGAAGGTGGACGACCGCATGGAGCTGCCGGTTGCCATCCCCCTGTTGGTGCGTGCCAAACGCTCTGATGCCCAACCGCTGACTGATGCGGAGACAGGAGCTGAGATCGATGCGCTCATGACGCTCTCCGTCATCACCGAAGAAGATGACATTAACGAGGATTTGTCTGAAGAAGAGCTCGACTTCGACATGCCGCACTACTGGTGTAACTCCTTCGGCAAGCGCGTCGATGTCTGGCCGCTGCCCTCGCCGGAGCAGTATGCCGACATAGCAGACACCGGCTGTATGCTGTTCGAAGACAGGTACTACGACCAGTCGTTCTTCTATGCCAACAGCACCGACACCCGCACCACGGCTCCCATGAGTTATTGCATCACAGTGATCGACTCCGACACGTATGAGCTCTTGTCGCTGTTAGACGACAGGGTGACGGTAGAGTTTATCGGGTTGGAAGAGGAAGCGACAGGCATCAGCAGCCTCACCGCCGAGCCCGCCGGAAAGAGCGATGCCGACAGTCCCGTGTACAATCTCAACGGACAGCGTGTCAATGCGTCATATAAGGGAATCATTCTGAAGAACGGACGAAAATATATAAAACGATGAAAAAGATATTATTTGCTTTGACGCTGCTACTCAGCCTTGGCAGCACGTTATGGATTGAGCAAGCGACGGCTGTCTCTTTTACCATCCGTAATAACAGCGACTGGAATGCGTTCCGCGAGGAAGTGAAAAAGGCAAAGGGGCAGTATTGGGTGGACGCTACCCTTGAAGCCGACATCACCACCGAGTATGGTATAGGATTAACCTCAGACGCTCCCTATCGTGGTACCTTCAACGGTAATGGTCACACGCTAAATGTTGACATTAAATATGGTAATAATCCTTGTGCACTTTTCTGCAATGTAGGTGACGTGACCATCAGGGATTTGCACCTAACAGGTAAAATCAGTGGCGGCAATCACTCTGGAGGATTGATTGGCTGTGCTACTGGAGGGACCCCCACCATCACTATTGACCGTGTGTGGGTATCGACAGAAGTAACCTCGTCAAGTACCCATGCCGGCGGTATCATCGGTCATTCAAAGACTGCAAATGTGTATATGTACGACTGCCTCTTTGACGGCAAGGTTGCCACAAATAATGCGAGTAATTCTTTTGCAGGTGAGATTATCGGCTGGTGTGACGGCGGCAGATGGACCTTAGATCGTGTCTATGACAACGGCTCTCCAGTAGCCCATTGGATGTTTTACTGCATAGATCATAATGCCAATACAGGAGATTGGTCGTCTTGGGGTTCCAATGGTAGCAGCTACACCATTAGCCGTCACGGCTGGTCTAATGTGGATCAATACAATAAGACCGACCAGAGCGAAGTTGTCAATCTGATGAACGGCAGGGAACCCGGTACATGGCATCTTGTCAATGGCAAGGCAGTACCCGTCATGGATACTGTGGATGATGGTAGTTGGAAAGTAATTACTGAGGGGAGCAATAGTGGCTATAGATTCATGTCTGGACACTATTATATCCCAAAGGACCTTACTTTTTCAAACAGCAATACCGGTCGTGATGGTATCTCTATAGCCCCGGGTTCTTCTGTGCATTTCTATATCCCCAAGGGTGTCACGCTCACTGCCCGAGGTGGTAATGCTTCTGGAAGGACCGGTGCCGGTGCCGGCATCTGTCTTCCCCAAAGCAGTTCACTCGTCTTGGAGGGCGGGGGCACGGTGAATGCCACTGGTGGCAACGCAGCCAATGGCAGCAATGGCGAAAAAGGAAGTAATGCAACTGGCGAATATGATAAATGGTCATCTGTAGGCTCGGGTGGTAAAGGTGGTGATGGTGGCGGTGGTGCCGGTGCAGGCATCGGCACCCGAGGCGGTTTCGGCGGCGCCGGCGGCTCCGGCGGTTCCGGCGGTAGGTATTCAGATTGGGAGAGGCATTCTGGAGATAATGGTTCTTCAGGTTCTACTGGTTCTAAAGCTGATGAGATGGGTTCTCTCTATGTGGATAACAACACCATTTTGAATGCCACGGGAGGCGCACAAGGCTCATACGGCGGTAGTGGCGGACCTCGCAGTCGTGGCCGTATAGATGATGAGGGTAAAAACCATAGCTTATCCGGCGGCGGCGGCGGTGGCGGCGGCGGTTTCGGCGGAAGAGCCAGCAACATTGGCACCGGTGGTCCTGGTGGCGGCGGTGGCGGCGGCGGTGCTGGCGGTGCGCGGGATTACAAATATTCTGGATACTATGATGTAACAGCCTCTGGCGGTCATGGCGGAAAAAATGCTGATGGCACTTCTGCTGCCACAGGTGCAGAAAGTCTGACATCTCGTATAGAAATGGAGAATGGCTGGGTGGATTCCAATAGTAGTTGGGGCGTTAACGATGCAAATAAACCAAGTGGAAATATTACTTTTGGTTCTGGCGGCTCGAGCGGTGCTACTGGTCAAGAAAGTCGGCCCTGCAACTATAACGCTCATGAATTCCGTCTGCATTTTAAAGTAATAGGCGCGGACAGTAAGACTGCTACAATAACCTACAAGTCTAATAGTACGGGTAATGTCAATGTCACTATCCCTGCACCATACGCATTGGGACTGACACAGACAGATAAATATGTGTCCGCATGGTACTGCAACAGCAACGTTAGTGGCAGTCAGATCAAGATATTTGATGCGGTAAACATACACACAAACGACAATTATATCTATGGCGTTTGGAAGAACTATAAGGATATCTTCCCTGAAGGCTATGGCACCAAGAGCAGCCCCTTCATCATCAAAGAGGGACTGCTGTTAGAACTTGCCGACTATGTGAACAGTGGTGCCAACACGCGGAATGTTTATTTCAAGCAGAGTGGCGACATCCGGGTTTCTGACGTGCTGAACAAGAACAATCGGGGCAGCAACTGGGTGCCCATCGGCAACAGCCTGTTCCACGTCTTCGAGGGCGACTATGATGGCGGCGGTTTCCTTATCCGTGATGTCGCGATCAAGACTTTCAACGACGTTAACCCCTTGGGTATCTTCGGAAGGGTGACGGGCTCTATCCACAATTTGGGCGTGGAGAACTCATCTATCGTTCTCGGTAATTCCGATGCCCGCTGCGGTACCATTGCCGGCATGCTGTTGGACAACCGTGATGGGTTAGCGGGAAAAATAACCAACTGCTATGTTGCCAAGAGTCTCGTGTCTGCCAACTATGGAGGCGCTTTCGTCGGTGAGATGGAGGCAAATACCAGCATCAGCTATTGTCATGAGTTTGATAATAGAATCAGTGGCGATCATGCCGCAAGTTTCTCCAGCATCATTAACAGTAATGCCAGGGTTGACAAGTGTTTCACAGGTGGCACATTTTTTTCAGCAGATGGCTACAATAAAGCGACTAACAGCAGAACCCGTGTCTCTTCAACCCAAATGGCAAGCGGTGAGATAACCTGGCTGCTGAACGACAAGTCGACACACGGCGTGACCTGGTACCAGGACGTGGACAGACAGGGGTACCGCGATGACTACCCCGTGCTCGACAACACCAGCAGTGCTGTCTATTACTACGACAACAAATACTCCAACAATGCGTTAGGTCCGCTCACCAAACTCTCTGGAAAGGGAACGCGCGAAGAGCCCTTCCTCATCACGGGCAAGGCGGATTTAGAGTTAGTGGCATCGTTTTGTAATGGTGGTCTGAGAAGCAATGGCATCTACTTCCTCCAGACAGCAGATATCGACCTGAACGGCTCTAATTGGAAACCTGTTGGCAGTCGTAACAGCTATGCTTTCGAAGGTCACTACGACGGTGGCGGTCATACCATCCGCAATGGTAAAATAGAAGAAAAAGCTCCTGATTTAGCTGGTATCTTTGGTGTCGTCAAAGGTACAGTGACTCATCTCTGCGTAGAGAAGACAACCGTCACCAGTGTGCAAAATGGCGATGATCACGCTCGGGCGGGAGGTATCGCCGCACGTATCAATGGAAATGGAGAAATCTCCCACTGTTTTGTCAAGGAATGCACGATCGTCTGCAATGGTATCGGCGTTGCGGGAGGTATTGTTTCAGATGTATTCGATCAGGGCACCATCAGAAACAGTCTGGTAGTAAATAGTAAAATCACCGGTTCCAGAACCGGATCCATCTGTAGTGACATGCACGGCAGCATCATACGATGCTTCACGGACGGAGATGTGCTGATCAGTTCAGCCTCCCGTGGTTCTTCGGACGAAAAGTCTTTGCCCGCCTTGGGCGAGGCAACGCTCCAGAGCGGTCAGATATGCTTCGAGCTGAATGGCGGCGGTGACAACCCCGACCCCATCTGGTTCCAGAACATCGACCAGGCAAGCGACCGCGACAAGACACCGGTGCTGTTGAACAGCCATGCCATGGTGTTCAACAAAGGCGGCAAGTACACCAACGACGGTCAAGACCTCAGTAAGTTAGGCAGGGGCACCCAAGAGGATCCTTACAAGATAGCCACCCCTGCCGACTTCAAGGCACTCATGTATGGCATCGCCCAGATGAAGCGCAGCAACTTCTATGTGCTGCAGACTGCCGACATCGACCTGCGTGACTCAACAATTGCACCCCTCGGTACCACTACCGCAGGCTTTGAGGGTCACTACGACGGCGGCGGTCATGTCATCAGGAACGTGAAGATGTACCACTACGAGGGCGAGTCCCTGGGTCTGTTCAACAACATTCTCGGCACGGTGGAGCGTCTCGGCATCGAGAACAGCACCTTCCAGGCAGTAGGCACCATCAACCGTGTGGGAGCTTTTGCCGGACGCATGAGCGGCAGCGCCCAGCTGCGCAACTGCTATGTGAAGAACAGCACGATAGACTTCAACAACAGAGCGGGTGTCGTGGTAGGTGCCTTGGTGGGCGAGCAGACTGGCAAGTCACGCATCGAGAGCTGCTACGGATACAAGAACACCGTGAAAGGTCAGGAAGACGGACTGAAGCACTATGGCTATATCGTGGGCTATATTGACAGCGATGCCAAGGACAGCCTCGTCTTCACCGACGGTCCCTCGCTGTGCGCCGACAAACAGAGCGGTCTTATGAACATCGTACGCTCTGACACGGGTATCCCCGACAACACCTTCAACTCAGGTGAACTGTGCTGGGTGCTCGCCGGTGCGAAGGATGCCAGCGACATCTGGCGGCAGACTATCCGCACCGACAACTCGCCCGTGCTCTATAAGCAGCCGGACAAGCAGACAAGCAACTCCCTGCCGGTATATGCACACACCACCGCCATCAAGCAGACGCTCTACTCCAACTTAACCGATGAGCCCGCCACCGTGGCGGTGACGCTCGATCCTAACCGGGACCAGGAGGCTGCCAACACCCTGCGGGTGCTGAAGGCGGACGACAGATTCTATGTGCCTGCGCTGAAGCTCGACGCTCACATCCCCAATCTCCAGAATGTAGAGCTTGTGGGCTGGAACACCCAGGCAGACAACAAGGGAACCTTCTACGCCCGCGACAAGGAGATAGTGCCCAGCGAGAACATGACACTCTATGCCGTCTGGAACCTGAAGATTCCAGCCGAGACGATGGACGAAAGCACGGTGAGAGTGGAGAAGCTCACCAGGGACAACACCCCCATCAAGATTTTCGACAACGGAGGCTCCATTGGCGACTATGGCCATGGCTACGACGGGAAACTGACGCTAAAGGCTCCCGAAGACTATGTAATATGCCTCTTAGGAACTGTCACCACCGAAGCCCCGGACCAGGACGACAAGCCTCGCGATTATCTGATTGTGACGGACGGCGATGCGACAAGTGAGAACAGGCTGACCAATGAGCATGCCAAGAACACTGACACAAAGAAAGGCATCTATTGCAGCAGCACCGACGGTGCCACGGAGGACATCGGCGTGCTCCTCGGTACGCAGGAGGAGATGACCCTTCAATTTATAACAGATAACCAGAACAGTTTCAAGGGACTGGACCTTACGGCAAAATTACAGCCGAAGAATCTGCAGAAGCTGGGTAAGGGCACCAAGGAAGAACCATTCCGTGTGCAGCGTGTGAAAGACCTGTATGCCGTTGACGACTATATCCGTGAGACCGGTAACAGCAACATCTATATCCTGCAGACGGCCACCATTGACGCCGGGAATGAGGACTTTACTCCCTTGGCTTCGAGCGTGGAGAGTTTTGAAGGTCACTACGACGGTGGCGGCTATGTCATCAAGAACATGAAGGTGACTGACAACAACGGTGCTGCCGTAGGACTCTTCCGCAACGTCAGTGGCACCGTGGAGCGGCTCGGCATCGTGAACAGCACCGTCAAGGGCAATACCGCCGGGGCGAGTGTGGGAACCATTGCCGGACGACTGAGCAAGGGCGGACAGGTGCGCTACTGCTATGCCACAGCCAACAGCATCACTGCCGGCACCGGTGGTTTGGCGGGAGCCTTGGTGGGTGAGCTTGCCGATACGTCACGCATCGAGTCGAGCTATGCCTACAGCAACGAGGTGAACGGTGCTCAGCACGGTGCGGTGGCAGGTCGCAGCAGCGACTCTGCCAAGCAGAACCTTGTATTCTACGACCAACCCAATACGGAGTCTTCGTTCCGCAGCGGCGAGATATGCTATCAGCTGAATGGCTCCAAGAGCGACAACACCGTATGGCGGCAGACCATCGGGACGGACAACCTGCCGGTGCTCGACAGCAGTCACGGTGTGGTGTACTATCACCGCGTCGTGAGCAATAACTCCTTGCAGATAGTATACACCAACACGAAGGAGTTGGCTGGAACGGTCAACATTACGCTTCACCAGAACGACGGCACAGGCAAGAAGCATACCTTCTTTGCCTACCGCCAGCAATCTGAGGCAGAGAGCGACCGTACGTTCAATCTGGAGTTTGCCAACTTCACTTACGAGGGCAGTTCTAAAGATCTCAAAGGCAGCCAACCGGTCTTCTGGACGGAGAAAGCCGACGGCGAGGGAACCAGATATAGCCGCCGTGATATGATCAAGCCCGACAAGGACATCGAGCTGTATGCTCAATGGGGTAAGGAAATCTACACCAAGGAAGATTTTTTTACCATTCATGATAAAGAGGGTTACTTCTGTCTGATGCAGGACGTCGATCTCGGTAACTGGGACTTCCACATCTATCGGCTCCTCGGTAAACTTGACGGTGGCGGGCATACTATCAAATACCACGCTTCCGATCGCTGCCTTGGTCTCTTTTCTTATGTCTCAAATAACAGTTATATAAAGCATCTGCGAGTGGAAGCAAATGTCGTCACAAGATTTGATATCGGAGGTATCGCCTATCAAAACATGGGCACTATCAGTGACTGTCACTTCCGTGGAAACATCACAATCACCCAACCTATACTGAAGAACAAGATTGCTCCCATAAGTCTAAATGGAGATAAGGGCAGCAAAGTTGACCATTGCTCTGTTTATGGTACGTTTACCTTTAAGAGTAGATCCAATTACTCCAAGTATCCTTTCTGCGGCGGTTCAGGGACTATTGACCATTGCATCGATGTTGACCCCACCGGTCCGATTAATCCTGCCCATACAATAGAAGCCATGAATGCGCAGGCAGAGTATCCCGTATTTGCCAAGGGTGTCCTCGATGCAGCGAGGCCGTCCCTCTTATTGGGCGATGAAGTCATTGACGCTTCCGACAAGCATCTCGAGTCGCTGACCATCCAAGACGGTCAACGCTTCCAGTGCCCATTGGAGGTGAAGGTAGACAAGATTACCTACATACGGCGCGGCACTAAAGGAGCTTTCGAACCCTGGGTACTGCCCTTCGACTATACGATTGACGAGAGCATGATGATGGGCGGTGCTGTGGAGTTCTACCGCTTTGAGAAAGACAGCACGAGCAGCAATAACATCACGACCGTGCTGATTAGCAAAGACAAGCCCTATCAGGTGGCAGCCAATGAGCCTCTTGCCTTCCGCTCAGCTGACTCTTTTGAGATCTACTTCGAGATGAAACTGGTCAAGGATGGAAAGATGCAGCCCATGACCGTCATGACACCGATTGGCAGTGGTGTAGGAGCATCGATAAAGAGCACGAAGGACGAGGCAAAGATTGTGGTGACCTATAACACCATCGGCCGCGACCGCCTGAAGAAGGAGATGGCATATGTCTGGGACAGCAGCAAGGAGGACTTCGTACTGAGCACAGGCGACAAGGGCCTGCAGCCCTTCCGCTACTATCTGCAGTTCACTGACATGCGGGGCAATCCCGAACAGTATGAGCGCACCGACTGGGCACGCCGCCAGAAGAAGAGAGGCGATGCATCGCAGGGTGGCGCACAGCAGGCTTCGCGCCGCGCCTCACTCTCTGAGCTGCAGGCAGAGGGCTGGAAACCCATCTACCTGAGCACCAACAAAGAACAGGTGATCACACAGGAGATGCTCGACGACTATGAGATGCTGGCGCTCTATGATGTCTATGATGCAGAGGCATCAGACGCGGAGAATGAAGGCCGCTACGCAGTGACCGTCTTCTACGAGCCGTTAGAGGTGGGCATGGTTCTCGAACCGGCTCTGCCGCTGCTGGTACGTGCCAAACATGCCGATGCCGAACCATTGGTGACCGAAGAGATGGGCCGCCTCATCGACTCTGTGCTGAGAGAGATTGGCGAGGCTATAGAAGCAGGTGACGAATATGGATTTGAAGACTACGAGGAGGTGCTGGGTCCGCACTACGGGTGTGCCACCTTCACCGGACGCTATGACATTTGGCAGATGCCGATGCCGGAGGACGACAACACACTGAACGAGCTGGGTGCACTGACATTCGCCGACGGCGGTGACAAGCAGTACTTCCATCGTGTGGCAGCTTCCGACGGCTACAGCATGCAGCCCATGAGCTACTGCTTCACGGCATACGACCCACGGACCTTCGAGAACCTGCCATTAGTCAACGACCGCATCGAGGTGGTGCTGCCCGCAGGTGCCGGTGAGGGAACGGGCATCGAGACGGTTCAAGATTCAAGGTTCAAGGTTCAAGACTCCGAAGCCACTTACAACTTGAACGGACAGCGGGTGAACGACAGCTATCGTGGCATCGTCATCCAGAACGGACGGAAGGTTCTTAGGAAATAAGTCTGGACAAACAGATTAGAACAGATACGATAAAAGTATATTTGAGTAAATGAGAAAGAAGAGATTATATTTCAAACCCACCATTCAGATAGTGGACATGAAAACCTGCAATGCACTGCTTGGAGGCAGTCCTAACGGTGCAGAGCGTGAGGGCTACACCTATGAGGAGAACGGTTGGGAATAAAGTAACTAAAAAAAACATTGAAATTGAAAACAATAAAGAGTTTATGCGGAGTGCTGGCGGTGCTGGCACTCACCGCGTGTTCAAACAATGATGAAGCCACTGGTAACGACAGCCATTTGTGGGACGTTACCCTGACGGCATCGATGGGTGGCGCAACCAACCGTGCCCTGGGTGAGGGAACGGGCAATACGCTCACCGCAACTTTTGCAGAGGATGACAAGGTAGTTGTAGTGGATGCCGACGGTAATACGATCGTCGGTGCCCTGCAAGCCCAGAGTGCGGGAGCCAGTACCACCTTATCAGGTACACTGGATGAGTCGTCGCTCTCTGTCGGCGAGGTTGTCACACTGCGCTATCTCAGTGCAGAGGCAGACTACGATGACCAGAAAGGCACACTGGATGGCATCTCAGCCAGTCAGGACTATGCAGAAGGGACGCTCACCGTCAGCTCAAAAAGTCCGCTGACATTTACAACCACCAATGTCACACTCACCAGTAAACAGTCCATTACCAAATTCTCATTCACCGACGGTACCGTTGCTGTCAAGGTGAAAACCTTCGGCATTGCCGCCACGGGTCTGGTGCAGCATATCGAAACGAATGGTGATGAGACGGTGGGAGCCGTCACCGGCACCCTCTCTTCCCCATCCGCTGACGTATATGTGGCGTTGCGTAACAACTCCAGCAATAAGCAGACCTATTCCTTCTATATCAAGGACAATGCCGGCAACTGGTACACGGGGACAAAGAGTGCCAACTTGGGTAATGGCAAAAATTACACGGCAACCGTACAGTTGCAGAAACTACCTGCGCTTACCAGCAGTTCCGCTATCGGTGACATCGGTGTTATTGACGGGCTCCCAGCCATCGTAGCCAATATCAAGGGAACGAGGAAAGCCATTGCCTTGATCAACGACGATGCGCTCTGTCCCGAAGACTTCGGTGGATACTACGCTTTCGACAGCGCACCTACAGGAACGACTGGCTGGTATATTCCCTCAGGAGATGAGCTTGACGGCTTAGACGACAACCCTTATACATGGAGTACACAGAACGGAGTGAATGGCTGTTTGTTCACTGTCGGTCAAGGCAACACGCTCTTCCTTCCAGCAGCAGGCTTCTTTGACAACGTATATGATCCTGATAAATTGAGTGATGGCGGCGCTGGTGGCTTTTATTGGAGTTCAACGAGTTACAATAAAGATTTAGCATCAATCCTCCATTTCAATAGTGAGACTGTCAATTATACTACCAGCGATTATAAAATAGATCACCTCAGCGTTCGTCGCTTCCATACATTGCCCGACGCTTAGGCAATATTCCATCAATAATAAAACACCCTATCCACGACCTTTAAAGGACGCACCTGCATCTGTCACCAGCAATGGTGACAGATGTAAAGTGGCGCTCCTTCAATTGTAAATCAAATTGATTTGCAAAGTAAATCAAATTGATTTGCTGAGTAAATCAAATTGATTTGCTGAGTAAATCAAATTGAATTACCGAGTAAATCAAATTGATTTACAACAAGGGAAATAACAGTTTACACATGTAGGAGTTATTCCTGACAATCCCTGCGATAGCAGAAAAATGGATTAATTGTGCTTGTTTTCGAAGAAAAGCACTACCTTTGTCCCAACAATGAGTAAAGAGAATCTGAAGGAACGGACGGCACGGGGACTCTTTTGGGGAGTCTTGAACAGTGGTGCCACACAGGTACTGAATGTGGTGATCGGTATTCTGCTGGGACGAATGATAGCCCCTGCGGAATGGGCTCCTATCGGGATGATCGCCATCTTCTCTGCCATTGCCGGCAACCTGCAGTCGAGCGGATTCTCTACGGCTATCGTGAACATGAAACAGCCGACGGATAACGACTATAATGCCGTGTTCTGGTTTAATATCTTGATGAGTGTCTGCATCTACCTCCTCCTGTTCATGGCAGCCCCATGGATAGCCCTGTTCTTCGAGCAACCCTGCCTGACCGACCTGTCGCGTTTCATCTTCCTTGCCTTCTTCATCTCGTCATTCGGTATTTCCACCAACGCTTACATGACGAAGAACATGATGAACAAGGAGATTACCGTCGTCAATACCTGTGCGCTGGTATGTTCTGGCAGCGTCGCTGTCATCCTCGCTTTCAACGGTTTCTCGTATTGGAGTCTTGCCTGGCAGCAGGTAGTGAATGCGTTGATACTGGTCATCGGACGTTTCTTCTACGTACATTGGCGACCCACAACGAGGATTGACTTCTCCCCTATCCGCAAGACATGGAAGTTTGCGATGAATATCTTAGTGACGATGGTCATCAACACCCTCAACAATAACATCCTCACCTTTATCTTCGGTAAACTCTTTGCCAGGACCCCGCAGGTGGTGGGTAACTTCTTCCAGGCATTCAAATGGAACACGATGGCTTACCAACTGGTCAGCGGGAGTATAGAGCAGGTGGCACAGCCGGTATTGGTAGAGGCAAGAGGTGAGAGGTCAGAGGTAAGAGATGAGCAAGAGATACGTGTGTTCCGCAAGATGCTGCGGTTCACTGCTTTCCTTGCCTTCCCTGCCATGTTCGGGTTGTCGTTAGTGGCTGACGAGTTTATCCTGTCCACCATCGGACCGAAGTGGGAGGCATGTGTACCCCTGCTGCGCATCCTCTGCATAGGAGGAGCCTTCATGCCCTTCTACTCGCTCTATAAGAACCTGATTATCAGTCAGGGGCGCAGTGATATCAATATGTGGCTGAATATCTCGCAAATCATTTTGCAGATGGTGCTCATCTTCCTCACCTACCGGCATGGAATCATCATAGTGGTAAGTGCCTATACCCTCTTGAACATCGTGTGGCTGATTACATGGCAGTGGTTTACCAAGAGGCTGATTGGCGTGCGTCTATGGGATGTCTGCAAGGACACGGTGCCCTTCGCCCTGATCAGTGCCACACTGATGTCAGCGATCTGGGTGATAACCCAAGGCATGACAAATATATACCTGTTGCTGGCAGTGCGTATCCTGATGGCTGGCATTGCCTACGCCGCCATCATGAAACTGCTTCGTGTAAAAATGATGGACGACTGCATACAGTATTTAAAAAGAAAAAAGCAGAAATGAAGATAACTATTGTCATACCAGTCTATAACAAGGCAGACTATCTGCGTCCCTGCGTGGAGAGTCTGCTGCAGCAAGATTTCAACGACTTTGAGATCATTGCTGTGGACGACGGCAGTACAGACCAGTCGGGAACCATCTGCGACGACCTTGCCTCGAAGTACAATAGTTTCCATGTATTCCATACCACCAATCAGGGAGTGACGGCTGCCCGCCGCTATGGGGTAGAACAGGCAAAGGGCAGGTATGTGGTATTTGTAGACAGTGACGACGCACTGATGCCCCATGCCCTGCGAACACTCTACGACAAGATAGAAGAGACACATGCCGACGAAGTGGTTGGCACGTTCTGCACACAAGAGGGAGTGCAGTCACCTGTGGTCTATAAGGGGGAGGTGGTAGCAGACACTCTGATTCGTCAGATCATCACTGGCAAGAACCGTTTCCCCGTGCTATGGGCGATGATCTTCCGCAAAGAGATCTTGCAAGGATGCTTGGACACGCCCCGCGACATCATAGAGGGTGAGGACAAACTGATGCAGGTGAAGGTACTGATGAAACAGCCGAAGGTCTACTTCATTCCCGACTGCGTTTACCGCTATACCTTAGGACTGCCCAATACGAGGAGACGCTCACTGGAACGTGAAATGCTGTATGACGACATTCTCCGTCAGGTGCTGGCTCCCAAATGGGACAACATGAAGACAGCCTTCACCCTCCACCAGCTGAAGGAGTATGAGAAGTTCATCCACGACGGACAGTATGAAGTGCGGGAAGCCTACTATGATGATGCTATCAAGACTCCCCTCCTCCCGGGAGGGGATGGGATTGGGGTGCCCCTCTACGACCGGCTGGTATGGATGCTGCCACCCACACTGGGTCGCCCGCTCATCCAACTCTATCGCAAGATTATCCAAATCAAACAACATAACCTATGAAGAAGTACCCCCCAAAAACAGATATAGCCGTACTAATGCTGTTCTTCAACCGTCCTGACCGGTTAAGTATGGTATTCGAACAGGTAAAGAAAGCCCGTCCGTCAAGACTTTTTCTTTTTCAGGATGGTGCCCGTAACGAAGGCGACAAGGCGGCAATAGAAGCCTGTAGGAATGTAGTGGATGACATCGATTGGGAATGTGAGGTGCATCGCAACTACCAAGAGAGGAACTTAGGTTGTATGACGGCAGGATATACCTCTCATCGCTGGGCATTCTCACTCGCCGACAAGTGCATCGTATTGGAAGACGATGTGGTGCCGTCGCTCTCGTTCTTCCCTTTCTGTAAAGAGATGCTCGACCGTTATGAGCACGACGAGCGTATCACAATGATTGCAGGGTATAATATGGATGAAGAGACCCAAGGTATTCCCTACGACTATTTCTTCACCTCTGCCTTCTCCATCTGGGGTTGGGCATCATGGAGCCGTGTGGTAAACCAGTGGGACGAACAATATTCTTTCCTTGATGATACCTATAACATGCAACAACTCCAGAACCTCATCAAGGCACGAGGCATCAAGAGTGACTTCATCAGGACATGCCAACTCCACAGGGACTCAGGTGTCCCCCAGTTTGAGAGTATCTTCTGGTCATCGATGTTGTTTAATTCTGGCTTGGCAGTGATGCCTGCCAAGAATATGATCAGTAATGTAGGCGCCACCAATGAGTCAGCCCATTATGCTGCCTTCAAGACACTACCCAAAGGCATCCGTCGGCAGTTTACCATGCGCAGTTACGACCTTAACTTCCCTTTGCGCCATCCCAAATACATCATCGAAGATGTTACCTATAAAGAACGGATGTATCGTTATAACGCCTGGGGACACCCTTGGATCAAGGTCGGACGCTCGTTAGAAGAACTATGGTTGAACCTGCGTGATGGCAACTTCGGACAAATCAAGAAATCATTTGTCCGTCGCATCCGTAAGTGGTTCGGTAAGGACAGGGAAATTTAAAGCGTCTCACTGATAGGTGACAGCAGGAAATTGACAAGCAGATAACCGTTATACACCAGCAGGTAGAGGGTGAGGAGGGCAACACTCAGACGTGCCAAAACCTGAATCCTGAAACCTGAAACCTGAAACCTCAACAGACAGGCAATGGCAAATGGGACCACGAAGAGCCAATGGGGAGCCATGATAAAGATCTCGTTGATACCAAAACCCAGTATCAGGTGGATAAACATATCGAATCCGAAACATGAGAGGACCATCCAGAGGAACCGGCTCTTGCAACCTACCCATATCCCTATCAGGAACAATAGGACGATGACAGCCTCAACGACATAACTTACGGACCAATCGTAGCGCACAAAGACGGGACGGAACACCAAGGTATCCTCCAGGAAATGCTGCTGATGAAACTGGATGGACTCGCCAAAGAGATTCTCATAACTGGTCTTCAGACGCGAGGTAGTGATATCCGTCCATTTCCAGAATCCCACATTCTTCACAGGTTTTCCCGTCTTGGCAGCTTGTCGTGCCAATATTTTCTTGCGCTTCTGTTGTTTCAGACGTACCTCTTTCTGTTCCTGTTCGCTCATCATCGATATCTCCTTCTCACGTCTTGCCTCCTCCTGCTTTTTGACCTTAGCACGCAGCTGCTCACCGGGTAATACACAATAACGATATTCCCATTGACAGAAACTCCACATCAAGGCGGCAGGCAACAGGACTCCCAACAGGAGGTAGCGCCAATGAAAGAAATGACGACCATTGACGAAGAGTCCTGCCAAGAACGTCTTGACACCATTACTCAGCGTCACACCAGCCGTCAGGAAGAACATCAGGGTACTCTGCCACCATTCCAGCTGCCGTCTTTGCATCATGCACTTGCCTGCCACATAGAATGTCAACAGCAACAGGAACATCGAGATGGTAAAGTGGTCGGGTACCATGACGGAGAGCATGATATAAGCCATCGAGAAATAGAACACCGTCATCAGGGTGGCATCCCTGTGATCAATCCCGATGATCTCGCGATGAATACGATAGGTGAAGATATAGGAATAGAAGGAACAGACTATCAAGGGTATGGCTACGACATACTGCACGCAATTGACACCCAAGAGTGAACTCAGGCACCAGTTCAACAAATATAACGGATAGACCATGAAGGCAAGCAACGGATGGCGGTAAACATTATAGAACGTCCCCCAGTCTGTTACGGCATAATAAGTAAGGGGGTCGTAGCCCGAGAGATGGAACTCACGCATGAACTGTTTCAGATAGGGTCCGAAACCTTCTTGCATAAAGAAAGGGGAGAGACGATGAATCAGCAGACCATTGAGCACCACGATACACAGCAATGCTATCAATGCCTGCAGGCGCTCCTCTCTACGGATTTTAAATATACCTAACATCTTACTCATACCAGAATGCTATTGAGACAGGGGGTTGCTGCATCCAACCGACTATCAGACTGACGTTATGTACCAGCAGGTACAATGTCAAGGCAGCCACTGTCAGACGCAGCAGACGATGAATGATGGACTTTGAACTATGAACTTTAAAAAGGTAAGCAATAGCAATGGGGAAGATATAGACCCAATGCGCCGACATGATGTATATCTCATTGATGGCAAAGCCTAACCCCAAGTGCATCAGGGCATCGGGCAGGATGCCCAACAGACACATCCACAGCAGGTGTTCCTTATAACCGCAACAGATACCTGCCAGAAGTAAGAACACCAGCAGGCACTCGACGACGTAATTCCACGACGAGCGATATTTCAGCAAGACAGGACGATAACTGGTCAGCACATCTTCCAACACATGCTGCTCATGCAGTATCAACGACTCGCCAAAGACATTCTCAACAAGTGTCTCGGAACGCGGTGTGGTACGATCTGTCCATTTCAACAGACTACCCTTACCAAGGGGTTTACCTTTATGGATGACCCATGGTGCATGCTTATACCGCTCATGGTTCTCACGTGCCTTCTGCATCATCTCTGCCTTGTGCTCCTGGAAATACTTTTTCTCTGCCTGCTCTTTAGGATAGACATAGACACGCTCCTCCCACAGTCCCAGACCAACGACCAACAGCAAAGTGCCAACAGCCAACAGAAGATAACGCCAATGGAAGAAGCCCTTGCCCCGTGCTATCAGTTCTGCTGCCAATACCTTGGCACCATTCGTCAATGTCACGCCTGCCGTGATGGCTACCAACAGAGCAGACTGCCACGTCTTCAGGACACGCCCCTCCTGATCTGCCTTACCAATCAGATAGACAGACCATAATATCAAGAACAGGGAGATACCAAAATGGTCGGTGACGATATACGTGACGATGATATAGGCAAGACTGAAGAAGAATACCGTCAACAAGGCAGCGTCCCACCTGCCAATTCCTATCAGCTCACGCAGGATACGATAGAGGACTATCGTAGTGCAGAAAGCAAAGAAAAGGATGATGGCAGCCGCAATATACAAAGCTCCGTTAACACCTGTCAAAGAGATGAGAATCTGATTAATTCCATAGGGCAGCCACATCAGATAAGGTAACAGGGGATGACGTAACACATCATATTTCATCCCCCACTCCGTCAGTACGGAATAGGTGGTGGCATCAAAGCCTGACACATGATAATTGTAGGAGAGCAGTTTGCCGTAGTCTTCACAGACCACAGAAAACAAGGCGTCGTACTTGGCTATCAACATCCCATTCAGGATGATGAGCAAGAGCAGGATACCCGCTCCCAAAATCCATTCCTCACGTCTCAGTCTCATCGGCGAAAAGGTTTATAATATGACTCGTCGGCAAACGCAAGTAACTCACGGTCCCCCTTGCTGTCTCCGTATGCCGTCAGGTGATAATCACTACGTTGCGGATAAACAGTTAAAAGGCGGTTGACCTTCTCCTGCCCGAAGCAGTTGCTGGACAGGAAACGTCCCGTCAACCTACCATCTCTCACCTCCACCTGTGTTCCTAACACCTTGACGGAAGGGAAGAAAGGCTGTACCCAGTTATCTATTGACGCACTGATAATCACCATCTCGGCACCCTCTTGCTGTGCCTGTGCGATGGCGGCAATACCCAAGGGGCGCAACAGGCTGCGATGACTTGCGGCAAACTGCTGACAATGGCTGTCAAACTCGTCCTGGGACATCCCTTTGAAGAAATATGCGAATATCCGCTCCTTCACTTCACCGCCTGGACAGAGACCTATGAACATCTTAACCAAAAGAAGAGTATGACGGAGGAAACCCCACCAAAACTTTCTATCCCCAAAAACGTCACGGATAAAGGCGACGAACGTATCTCGTGTGGTGAGTGTTCCGTCAAAGTCACAGGCAACAATCTTCTTCATACGGGCATCACTTTTTGAATCAGATAATGTAACAGCCATGCCAATGGGACGGCGATAAGGAGTGTCAGTCCGACAGTAGGCCAGTAGCCCAGATGATAGGGCGTGATATACGTCATGACGAAATGATGATGTATCAGATAGAGTTCAAGACTGATGGTACCCAAGAAGGTACAGCTGCGGTTCAACCACTGCGGAGTCTTGCGAAAGAGTGCTGACAATAATAATAGCAGGGAGACGGTCAGAGGGATGTAAATCATACGCTCAGCAAACAAAGGGAAACGACCATGACGCACCTGCTCCAGATAGATGCAAGCACTCGCCGTAGCCACAAAAGTCAACAGTATCAACCAGATGGCGCCCTTCTCCATGCGGTGCTCCTGACGCACCCACTCTCCTATATTGATACCCAAAAAGAATATGGGTACACGACTCCAGAATATCTCAATATGCCCTACCGCCTGATGAATAGGAACCACCCACTGCACACAGACGCACCAAACGATCATCAAGACAGGCAGCCATCTGAAAGAGGGACTCCTTTGTATCAGCAACATATAAAGAGGTGCCCACAGGTAAAGCATCATAATAGCTGGGATATACCAGAAGGTGCCCTCGTCATGCAACCAGAAATCCCAGTTGATGGTAATGTCCCCTATCAGGTCGACGACACTCCCCGTCTGTCCGTTGAAACGGGGAATATAATAGAGTGATGACATGATGAGCCATGCGGGGAAGATACGTAACAGGCGACGCTTGTAGAACTGCTTAAAGGAGGGTGTTTTCACCCAAGAGTACCATAATCCGATGCCACTGAGGAACAAGAACATATCCACGCCAATATTCCCACAGCGACGCAGTCCGAAGAAGGCATCCGCACGTGCCAGTGGGGCATGAAACAGAACGATGAAGATGATGGCTGCTCCCATCAACTCCCCACGATAGCGACTCAGGTCTTTCCACGTTATCTCTCTCATAGCTTTGGACTGGGTATTTGGTCAATCACTTTCTTGACTGCCCACGACAAGGCAATCGCTACAATGACATAGAGTATCAAACCGTCGTAGATGTCTTGTCGCCAGGCAACGGTAATAAAGAGTTTGCGGGCAATAGGATGGACCACAAACATAGCGGCAGAGATAGTTCCGAACCATGTCACCAGTGTCAGCAACTGTTGAGGAAGCACCTTCACTAAAGCAATGGTCCCAATGATGATTAATAATGGAATCCACAACCACGACTGGTAGTGGAAGCCCATGATGACAATCAGGATGGTTGTCCCCAGCAAGACAATACCCCATGCCCAACGAGAGAGATGGAGATTGAGATGCTCGACATAGCGTCCTGCCAATATGCCCACTCCAAAAGGCAGCATCCCACCGATGAAATTGTAACGCAGGCGGTTCAGCGTCTCTCCCTCTGGGTCGCAGAACACCTGCAGCAGCCAACATACCGCTATCAAGGCAATGACTATCCATGATTTCTGGCGATACAGCAGCAGGCGATAGACAATATAGAGCTCTATCATCAGTCCGAAGAACCAATAGATGCCGGGCCATATAATCTTGTCGGGAGTAGGCAGCACATTAATATACATCAGTAACTGAGCGATCACATTGTCCCAATGGAACTGGAAACGCCCGGGTGTCATGATGTCGACGATGACAAAGAGGGTGAAGCCCACTATCAACATCCGCAACAGTTTCAAATAATGATAACGCACAAACCGAAACACTCCATAGCCCCCCTCGCCTATAGGAGAGGGGTTGGGGGTGAGGCTCTTCTCATATTTCATCACCAATCCATAACCACTCAAAAACAAGAACACAGGCACACCGTAATGACCAAAGTACGATAGCAGATGGACGGGCAGGAGGGCATCGGGATTCGAAAGTACCTGCCACAACTTATCGTTGTTGGACGCAAAGAACTGATATTCATTCTCCTGCACAATTCTGCCTATGAAGTGGCAGTAGTTGTGCAGCATGATGGCGAGAATAGCTATTCCCCTCATCGCCGAACATTCATCGCGTGTCAGCAGTTCATTTTTCATGCTTCAGTTTGTTATAATCGACTTGATTCTTCAAAAGCCTTGGACGTTTCTCGTTATACGCACTGTTCAACACATCATACTCCTTCCGGTAGTCTTTCGTATGAATACCTCCCAAAAACATCAGGGTATGAGGCAACAAGTCTGTCATGTAAGGACGGTGACTGTAACGCTTGACAGCCTCCCATCCGTAGGGATGTGTCTGCCGGTATTTCTCTGATGCCCATATCCAGAACGGTATCTCAAACTCCTCACGGGCAAGACGGTAGTCAATGGTCGCTGAGTGGTTACGTCCGAAATAATCCATACTATTGAAACATTCCTCCCCATGGTCAGGCATATAGATGACGATGGCGTTCTGATGCTCAAATCGACGGATAATCTCGTCAACAATAGAGTCGTTATAAAGCACGGCATTGTCATAGTCGGCATTGATCTGCAACCGTTTAGGTGCCAGTTTCTTGTCAGGATAGTCAGCGGGAGTGAATTTCCTTCTGGTCTTCACAGGGAAACGTCCCCTATAGTCCACATGCTGTCCCATCAGATGGAAAATGGTCAATTGGTGTGCATCGTGTTCTTTCATGGCATCATAGTCTTGCAACACCCCTTCGTCATAACGGTGCAGCCGGCTATTACGGGTGTCAAACAGCTGCTCGCTCAGCTGAGGATGATTCAGGAAGAAACCGCCACTGAAGTCATAGACTGCCTCACCTGCCTTGGGCAGGAACTGGTTAGTGATAAAGGTCACATGATACCCTGCCTTGCGGAACACTTCCGGGAACATGGGCACGTCACACCAGTCACCCCCGTCACCGATGGCATGAAGAGAGAACACATGCTTAAATACAAAACTCGTCAGGTTCCAGGGTGCCACCACATCGGTAAAGGCTATCAGCGTACTGTCCTGCATCCTTTTTAGCTGGCGGGGTGTCGTGGGTTTGTCGTAACCATAGAGCTGGGAGCGGTATTTATTGAAACTCTCGCCGATAATCAGTACTATCTGCGGACTGCGGAAGCTACAACTGTCCACCTGGACCTTTTCCGTTGCCGCCATCAACTGGGTGATCTGCTGGGAGGCAAGGCGATTGGCATAAAGGCTGAACACCATACGGTGGATGGGCAGATAGAGGTTGGCACACCCCTTGGTTGTCAGCTCGTGCTCCACTTCCCCTAAGTTCGATTTCGACATCAACCGACCCATCGCCTGCTTATTGGGGAAGCACTCTGTCGCGCAATAAACAAACAGTCCTAAAGCGACAACTCCCATGATGGATTGCGAGTATAATACCACAGATGGGGATAGTCGCAGTCCCATCCTTTGGTTGCGCCTCTTCCACCAGGTGCTAAAGATACTCCACAGGATATGCAAGAATGCTATGAGGATGATCCATCCTGTCTTGGAGGTCAGCAGGTCCCATCCCACATACGAGTTCAGAAACTCCTTCGTCTCCTGCCCTGTAGTCTCGAAGAACAGCATGAGCATGGTGGGGGTCAGTGTCGACTCGAAACGCACATAGCAGAACATATCTATCAGTGCGACAATGTATAAGAGGATGGCAAGCAACAGGCGTATCCACTTCCGTATCTTCTGGGGTAACAGTGCGAGGACAGCACAGAGCAGATAGAGGTCGAAGAATAGTTCGGTGGCAGATAATTCGTAAGGTTTTGCCCCTTTCAGATGTAGCCGGATCTCCGTCTGGGTACAGAAGTACCCTAAGACGAACATGAAGACGAAGAATGCCGCATTCACCGACACTGGACGCCAGAAGATTCCCAATATCCGCAACAATCTCTTCATCTATTTAGCATATAGTCTTTTCACGTCGTCTATGATGATAGCAGGAACTAAGCCCTCTACCGGTTCTCCCCGTCTGACGCGCGCCCGGATTTCCGTACTCGATATAGGTAAAAGTTCTGCTTGTATCGTTCCCACCTGTCCGTCACGGGGATATACCACCACGTCGAACTCCCTCAGGATGTCTTTCCAATGATACCACCGGGTGAAACGCTCCCAGTTATCACCGCCGATTAACAGCGTAAACTCATGGTCAGGATAATCTTTACGGAGATGCTGCAGGGTTGTCCACGTATAAGATGGTATGGGAAGGTGAAACTCATAGTCGCTGGCTATGACACCCTCCACGTCAGCTAATGCTTTCTGCGCTAACTGGAAACGCAAATCATCGTCCAGCAAGTCGGAAGCCTCCCGTTTCAAGGGGTTTTGTGGTGACACCATCAGCCAAATCTCGTCCAACGTTGTCTGTCGGAGAATCTCCTTTGCCAGTGCGATATGTCCGCAGTGGATAGGGTTGAACGAGCCGCCGAAGATGCCTGTACGCTTCATTTCAGGAAATCACTGACTACACGTAATGTCTCTTGCTTTGCCTTTTCCAAGTCATCATTCACAATGACATGGTCGAACTGAGGGGCGAAGGTCATCTCGTATCCAGCTTTGGCAAGCCGCTGCTCGATAGCCTCCGGGGTATCCGTCCCACGATGTTCCAGCCGGCGACGCAGTTCCTCTACAGAAGGGGGTTGTATAAATAAGCTCAAAGCCTCATCACCATAGTGATTCTTGATATTGACACCACCTTTGACATCCACATCAAACACGACATTCTGTCCTGCTTCACGCTGACGTTCCACCTGTGCCTTCAGCGTTCCATAGAAGCGGTTCTCGTACACCTCCTCGTATTCCAGAAACTCATTGTTGGCAATTTTCTCCTTGAAAGCATCAGGAGTCAGGAAGAAATACTCTACACCGTCTTTCTCCTCACCACGTGGGGCACGGCTGGTACAAGAGATGGAGAAATAAAGTTGTAATTCCGGGTGCTCCTTCATCAACCAGTTAACGATGGTCGATTTCCCACTGCCTGAGGGGGCAGAGACGATAATCATCTTTCCTTTCATAACTATGAACTATAAAGCATTCAGCACTTGTTCCTTAATCTGCTCCAACTCGTCTTTCATCTTCACCACGATGTTCTGCATCTCCGCCTGGTTCGACTTCGAGCCAGTAGTGTTAATCTCACGACCCATCTCCTGAGCGATGAAACCAAGTTTCTTTCCCTGTCCTGGCTGATCCGCCATTGTCTCACGGAAATATTTCAAATGGTTGGTCAGACGTTGCTTCTCCTCACTGATATCCAGTTTCTCGATATAATAGATGAGTTCCTGCTCCAAGCGGTTCTTGTCGTATTCTGCCTCAGGAATCTGTTTCAGACCATCAACAATACGACTGCGTATCTTCTCTACCCTGCTTTTCTCATAGGGCTCGATACTTGCGAGCAACTGTTCTATATTGTCAATCTTCTCGCCAAACTTCTTTTCAAGGGCTGCTCCTTCCTGCGTACGGAAATCCACGAGGTGCTGCAATGCCTCCTCAACGCCTGCCTGGGCAACCTTCCATTCCTCTTCTTCCAGAACTTCCACCTCTGTCTTGGTCAGCACATCAGGCATACGGGTCAGCGTCTGCATCCAATCCAGATTCGTAGAGATACCGTGACTCTCCGCAAAACCCTTCAGTTGTTGGAAATAGCTCTCCATCAGTGCTGTATTGACAGGTACAGCCTCCATAGCGGCGTCTTTCTCAATCCACACACTCATTTCCACCTTGCCACGGATGACGCGTTCGGCTATCATCTGTCGGATCTCCATCTCTTTCTCACGATAGAGTGGAGCAATACGCGTAGTCAAGTCCAACTGCTTGGAGTTGAGCGACTTGATTTCTACATTGATTTTTTTTCCTTTGTAGGCTACAACAGCTTTGCCATAGCCCGTCATTGATTGTATCATAATATCACTTTTCTTTTATTATGGGTGCAAAGGTACGATTTAGTGAGCAAAAAGCCAAATAAAATCTACATTTTCGCTTACTTATGGATAAAGTAGGCTGCATCTCGATAGAAAAAATAAATTAATTTATTTTGTTCTTTGCCCGATTTGCACTACCTTTGACCTACGGTCGAAGGTACTTTCGTTCGAAAATGAAAAGAAAAATAAATTTTCCTTTTGCATTTTGCTCACTTATTCGTACCTTTGCACCTTATAAAATAAAAAAAGAAAGAATGGCTTGCATTTTACATATAGAGACCAGTACATCTGTATGCTCCGTCGCCGTATCGGAGGACAGCCACTGCATCTACCATGACGAGGACCATAGCGGTCCGAACCATGCGGAGCGACTGGGGTCGATGGTTGACGAGGCATTATCATTTACCGACAGTCATGCGATACCTTTCGACGCTGTCGCCGTGAGTTGCGGTCCAGGTTCATATACGGGCTTGCGTATCGGTGTGTCGATGGCAAAGGGTGTCTGCTATGGTCGCAATCTGAAACTGATAGGGGTGCCGACCCTCGAACTGCTCTGCGTCCCTGTCTTGTTGGGACATGAGGAAATCGAGGAGGACGCCCTGCTTTGCCCGATGCTTGACGCACGACGAATGGAGGTGTATGCTGCCCTTTACGACCGTGCCCTGAAGGAGATACGCCCCGTAGGTGCCGATGTGGTGACGGCAGATACCTATAGGGAATGGCTTGACGAGCGTCCTGTTTACTTTTTCGGCAATGGCGCGAAGAAATGCATGGAGACGATCAGCCACCCCAATGCCCACTATATTGACGGCATCGAGCCTGTCGCCAAGTGGATGCAACCCCTCGCCGAGAAGCGGTTGCTGAACGGACAGACAGAGGATGTCGCTTATTTCGTGCCATTCTACCTGAAAGATTTCGTAGCTTTGAAACCCAAGAAATTATTATGAATATAAAAGGATTAGACTATAACACGCAACGGGAGAAGTTGCTGATGCCTGAATATGGGCGTGAGATCCAAAAAATGGTCGACCATGCCGTTAGTCTTCCCACCAAGGAGGAGAGACAGCTTTGCGCAGAGACCATCATCCGGCTGATGGAAAACAAGAACCCGCAGGTGCAGGAAAGTGTGAATGCCGAGCAGGCACTTTGGGACCATCTCTACCTGATGAGTCAGAAGCAACTGGATATCGACTGGCCCTTCGACGTTAGTGAGGCGGAGAAGATCCTGTCAAAGCCTCAGCCGATGGCACACCCTACCGGTGGTGCCCGCATGCGACATTACGGCAGACTGATAGAGGAGTTGTTCGAGAAACTGAAGACTATGCCCGAAGGTGATGAGCGAGACGAACTGGTGCGTCTGACCGCGAACCAGATGAAACGTAACCTTGCGGCATGGGGACACGGATCCATGGATGATGAAAAGGTGGCTGATGACCTTGCCCGGTTTACTGACGGGAAAATACAGCTCGACCTCTCCAGTTTCCATTTCGAGAACACGATACCAATGGGTAATAGCAAAAATAACGGCAAAAAGAAAAATAAATGACATCATTCAAGATAGAGGGTGGACATCTACTCAGCGGTACTATCACCCCACAAGGTGCGAAGAACGAAGCTTTACAGGTTGTCTGTGCCACTTTGCTGACTTGCGAGGAGGTGACCATCCATAACATTCCTGATATCCGTGATGTCAATAACCTTATCCAATTGCTCAAAGATATTGGTGTAAAGGTTAAAAAGACGGAAAGCGGACAACCTACAGCAAACAGTTTTACCTTCCAGGCCGATGAACTTGACCTAAATTATCTGGAGAGTGACGAGTTTGTAAATAAGTGTTCACAACTTCGCGGTTCCGTCCTGATGATAGGTCCGCTGCTGGCTCGTATGGGCAAAGCAGTCATCGCCAAGCCTGGTGGTGACAAAATCGGACGTCGCCGACTTGACACCCACTTCCTCGGTTTTGAGAAGTTAGGTGCCAAGTTCCATCATATCCCTGACCGTAATGTGTACGAGATAGGTGCCAAGAGACTGAAAGGTACTTATATGCTGCTTGACGAGGCCTCCGTTACCGGTACGGCGAATATCATCATGGCGGCAGTCTTCGCTGAGGGTACGACTACCATCTACAATGCGGCTTGTGAGCCCTATATCCAACAACTCTGTCATTTGCTGAACCGCATGGGTGCCAATATCAGTGGTATAGGCAGTAATCTGCTGACGATAATCGGTGTGAAGGAGTTGCATGGGGCAGAACACCGTCTGTTACCCGACATGATTGAGGTGGGCTCGTTCATCGGCATGGCAGCGATGGTGGGTGACGGTATCCGCATCAAGGATGTCTCACTGAAGAACCTTGGCATCATACCGGATGCTTTCCGCCGACTGGGCGTGAAAGTAGAGGCGGACGGTGACGACCTTTATATCCCCCGGCAGAAGCATTATGTAGTTGACTCGTTCATCGACGGTACGATCATGACTATAGCCGACGCGCCATGGCCGGGGCTGACCCCCGACCTGCTCAGTGTCCTCATCGTGGTGGCATCGCAGGCTCGCGGCTCCGTCCTGTTTCATCAGAAGATGTTTGAGAGCCGTCTGTTCTTTGTAGACCGACTCATCGATATGGGCGCACAGATTATACTCTGCGACCCCCATCGTGCCGTTGTCGTAGGACATGACCGCAAACTGACGTTACGTGCCAGCAGAATGTCAAGTCCTGATATCCGTGCAGGTATCGCGCTGCTCATTGCAGCCATGAGCGCCAATGGTACAAGCACTATCAGTAATATCGAGCAGATCGATCGCGGTTACGAACATATCGAGGATCGTCTAAATGCCTTAGGAGCATGTATTAAGAGAGTATGATCAGACAAGAGGAGGTATATAAGATAGGAAGACTCGGGAAGGCTCATGGTGTCAAGGGAGAGGTGACTTTTCAATTTGATGATGATGTCTTTGACCGTACTGATGCCGAATACCTTATATTAGACATAGATGGCATTCTCGTACCCTTCTTCATGGAAGAATACCGCTTCCGCTCTGACTCTCTTGCCCTTGTCAAGTTCTGTGATGTGGACACACAGGAGCGTGCCTCTGAACTGACGGGAAGCAATGTCTACTTCCCCCGTGCCTTGGCGGAGAATGAAGAGGAGATGCCATCGCTCGCCGCTCTCGTAGGCTTCGACTTAGTTGAAGCGAAAGGGAATGCGAGAATCGGCACCATTGCCATGATAGACGACACGACCGCCAACATCCTCTTCGAACTGGAAGACGGCCGACTCATTCCTGCCACTGACGACCTCATCACGGATATCAATACCAAGAAAAGAACAATAACAATGGAAATTCCTGAGGGATTATTAGAATTATGAAGAAAAAACAAATAGCCATTCTCGGATCTACAGGGTCTATCGGCACACAGGCATTACAAGTCATTGAGGAGCACTCAGACCTCTATGAGGTTTATTGTCTGACGGCTAATAACAAGGTGGAGTTGCTTGCCCAACAGGCTCATCAGTTCAAGCCCGCCGCCATCGTCATTGCCAATGAGGCTCGCTATGAGGAGCTGAAGCGACTGATGGACGACCTGCCTGATGTGAAGGTATATGCCGGACAAAAAGCACTTGACGAAATCGTCGAGGCAGGACCTATCGACATGGTACTGACGGCAATGGTTGGGTTCGCCGGACTCTCGCCGACGATTCACGCCATCAAGGCACGGAAGGCAATAGCTCTTGCCAACAAAGAAACACTTGTCGTTGCAGGCGAGTTGATTCAAGATCTTGCCACACAATACCACGCCCCCATTTTACCGGTGGACAGTGAACACTCTGCGATATTCCAAAGTCTGGTCGGAGAGGACCATAATCCCATTGAGAAAATCCTGCTTACGGCAAGTGGAGGTCCTTTCCGCAACATGTCAATGGAGCAGATCGCCAAGGTAACGAAGGACGATGCCCTCCGCCATCCCACATGGGATATGGGAGCAAAGATCACCATCGACTCTGCCTCGATGATGAACAAGGGCTTTGAAGTCATAGAGGCAAAATGGCTCTTTGGCGTGAAAGCATCACAGATACAGGTATTGGTACACCCGCAGAGCATCGTGCATAGTGCCGTCCAGTTCCAAGATGGTGCTGTCAAGGCACAATTAGGTGTTCCTGACATGCGACTGCCTATCCAGTATGCGTTCTCCTATCCTAAACGCCTCACCCTCTCTGGAGAACGTCTTGACCTCTTTGCCACTCAAAAACTGGAGTTCTTCGAGCCCGACCTGCAGAAGTTCCGCTGCCTTGCCCTTGCTTTTGAAGCTATCCGGAAAGGTGGCAACATGCCCTGCATCGTGAATGCAGCTAATGAAATTGTGAACCGCGGCTTCTTAGAGGACAAGTGTTCTTTCCTGCAAATGAGTGATATCATCGCAGAGACCATGATCAAATGTACCTACGATGCAAACCCAACCTACGACACCTATGTCGCTACGGACGCAGAGGCACGGAGGATTGCCATGGAGTTAATAAACAATTCGAAATAACGTTATAACAGAATAACGGCATATCGAACAATAAATAATTATTAATAATGGAAGTATTTTTAATCAGAGTATTACAATTTATCCTTGCCATCTCACTGCTGGTATTATTGCATGAGGGAGGGCATTTCTTCTTTGCTAAACTCTTCGGTGTGAGAGTGGAGAAATTCTATATCTTTTTCGATTGGAAATTCAGTCTGTTTAAGTTCAAACCCAAGAATAGCGATACGGAATATGGTGTCGGCTGGTTACCGTTAGGAGGCTATTGCAAGATAGCCGGTATGATTGACGAGAGTTTTGATACGGAGCAGATGAAGCAGCCTGCCCAGCCATGGGAGTTCCGCACCAAACCGGCATGGCAGCGCCTACTCATTATGATAGGCGGTGTACTGGTGAATTTCCTTCTTGCGCTGTTCATCTACTCGATGATTCTGTTCTACTGGGGCGACACCTATATTCCTGTGAAGGACATGACATTGGGTATGAAGTTTAACCAAGAGGCAAAGTCGTATGGTTTTAAAGACGGTGATATCCTGATCGGCACCGAGGAGAAAGCATTCAAAGATTTCTCCGCTGATCTCTATCGTGACATCGCCGAGGCAAAACGTGTGGATATTATCCGTGATGGGAAGAAGATGAGTATCAATCTCCCTGGTGATCTCAACTTGTTAGGAATGCTGAAAGCAGACCCATCCTTTGTCCGTCCGTTTATCCCCGCCAAGGTTGACAGTGTCGTTCCTGGCACTCCTGCTGAGAAAATCGGCATGAAAGCCGGAGACAAGATTCTTTCTATGAACGGCAGCCCCGTTGACTCCTATAATGAGTTCATCGACCTGCTGGGCCGCCGCCAAGACTTACTGGATACCGCGACATCACCAGCAGACAGTCTAAAGGCGCGTACCGTCACCATTGTCTTTGGCAATGAGGCCAGGACGGACACTGCTACGGTACAGCTTACTCCTGACTTGAAACTTGGCTTTGTGGTCAGCAGTATCGCAGGACTCTACAAACCCGTCACCATAGAGTATGGATTCTTAGAAAGTATCCCCGCGGGCATTAAATATGGTTGGAATGTACTGGCGTCTTATGTCGATGACCTTAAATACGTATTTACCGCCGATGGTGCTAAGTCGCTGGGTGGATTCGGAGCGATAGGCAGTCTTTTCCCACCCATGTGGGATTGGTATATGTTCTGGAAGATGACCGCCTTTCTCAGCATCATACTCGCTTTCATGAATATCCTGCCGATTCCTGCCCTCGATGGTGGTCATGTACTCTTCTTGCTTTACGAGATGATTACTCGCCGTAAACCTTCGGAGGAGTTTATGATCCGTGCGGAATATGTCGGATTCGGCATCCTCATCCTGTTGATGGTTGTTGCCAACCTTAATGATATACTCCGATGGTTAGGTTATTTATAGTTCCTATATATTATAATAAGGTATAGGAGGGACTGGATAAGTTAAATAATATTAAATCTTTAACTTATCCAGTTTCTTGTTTTCATGATTCAAGAGAAAAGCCGTACCTTTGCAGTCCGATTATTGGGGAGAGGCTTAGAATCCCCGTGAGCCGTGTGTAAATAGTGGTGTCTTTGGCCGGGCATTGCGGTTTGTGAATCATGGTTCAGCCGAGAGGCACAGACGTTAGACTGCTGCGGAGCGTTAGACTCTCTGCCGTGGTGTTGTTTGTGCATAAGAGAAAAAGAATCAATGTTTTTTAGTAGTAAAATTAAAAGTTAAAATGGACACTTTAAGTTACAAGACCATTTCCGTATCAAAGGAAGCTGCCCGTGAGCAGAAGGAATGGGTGGTTATTGACGCTACCGACCAGGTAGTAGGCCGCCTTGCCTCAAAGGTTGCGAAACTGATTCGCGGAAAGTACAAGCCAAACTTCACTCCTAACCAGGACTGTGGAGACAATGTAATCATCATCAATGCCGCTAAGGTGAAATTCACTGGCAAGAAAGAGACTGACAAGGTATACACCCGTTATACTGGTTATCCTGGTGGTCAGCGCTTCAGCACTCCTGCTGAGCTCCGTAAGACTACATACGGTGTTGAGCGTTTCCTGAAGCACGCTGTCAAGGGCATGCTCCCCAAAGGTCCTCTGGGACGCAGCCTGCTGAACAACCTCTATATTTATGAGGGAACTGAGCACAAGCACGAGGCTCAGAAACCAAAAGCAATTGATATTAACCAGTATAAATAATAAGATAGAAGATGGAAGTAATTAATGCAATCGGTCGTCGCAAGAGCTCTGTAGCTCGCGTTTACCGTTAAGCAGCCGCTGAACCTGCTCGAGGTGGCTGAGAAATATGACATTAAGGCAAACCTGGACGGTGGTGGTTTCACCGGTCAGAGTCAGGCACTCCGCCTCGCCATTGCCCGCGCATTGGTTAAGGTTAATGCCGAGGACAAGAAAGCCCTGAAGGTACAAGGTTTCCTCACCCGCGACTCTCGTGAGGTTGAGCGTAAGAAGCCAGGTCAGCCAAAGGCACGTCGTCGCTTCCAGTTCAGTAAGCGTTAATACTGGACTACGTTTAGTATCTAAACTGGTGGGACTCTGGATAGATTACCCACTGGCTGATTCTAACAAGTAATCGCTTTAGCGCTTTTACCAAGCGTAGCGACTAAAAGAATTAAAAAGAAAGTAAACAATTAAAAAAGAAAAGCAAAATGGCTAGAACTAATTTTGATCAGTTATTGCAGGCTGGCTGTCATTTCGGTCACCTGAAGCGTAAGTGGAACCCCGCAATGGCACAGTATATCTATACTGAGCGCAACGGTATCCATATCATTGATCTTCATAAGACTGTTGTTAAGATCGACGAGGCTGCAGATGCCTTGAAGCAGATTGCCAAGAGTGGTAAGAAAATCTTGTTCGTCGCTACTAAAAAACAAACGAAGGACATCATCGCTGACAAAGCTACCAGCGTGAACATGCCCTACGTTATAGAGCGTTGGCCGGGTGGTATGTTAACTAACTTCCCGACTATCCGCAAGGCCGTAAAGAAAATGGCGAACATTGACAAACTGATGCAGGACGGTACTTTCAGCAACCTCTCTAAGCGTGAGTTGCTTCAGATTACCCGTCAGCGTGCAAAGCTGGAGAAGAACCTCGGTTCTATCGCAGACCTGACCCGCCTGCCTTCTGCCCTCTTCGTCGTTGACGTACTGAAAGAGCAGATTGCCGTTCGCGAAGCTAACCGTCTGGGTATCCCTGTATTCGGTATTGTAGATACCAACTCTGATCCTAACAATATCGACTTTGTCATCCCTGCAAACGATGATGCTAAGGACAGCGTAGAGGCAATCCTCACTGCATGCTGCAATGCCATCAACGAGGGTCTTGAGGAGCGCAAGGTGGAGAAGGCTGACGAGAAAGCTGCTGACGCTCAGGCAGAGGCTGACGCTGAGGAGGCTAAGCCAAAGCGTGCTGCCCGCAAGCCCCGTAAGGAGGTTGCAGAAGAGGAAGCTCCCAAGGCTGAGGAGGCTGCTCCCGCAAAGGAAGAGGCACCAGCTGCTGAGTAATATCGAAATAAAGATAATAACAACAAAATAAAAGAGATAAAAACTATGGCTATTTCTATAGACGATATTAAGAAGCTTCGCGCTATGACCGGTGCCGGTCTTGCTGACGTAAAGAAGGCACTGACTGAGGCAGAGGGCGACTTCGACAAGGCAAAGGAACTGCTCCGTGAGCGTGGACTTGCCATCGCTGCCAAGCGTAGCGACCGTGAGACATCTAATGGTTGTGTGCTCGTGAAGGCTGTTGACGGCTTTGCCGCTACCATCGCCTTGAAGTGTGAGACCGACTTCGTTGCCAATGGTGCAGACTTCATCGCACTGACCCAGAACATCCTCGATGCAGCCATCGCTGCTAAGGCGAAGGACATTGAGGCTGTTAAGGAGCTGACTCTCGCTGATGGTCAGAAAGTACAGGACGCTGTAACCCAGCGCTCTGGTATCACTGGTGAGAAGATGGAGCTCGATGGCTATAACGTCCTCGAAGGTGAGAACATTGAGGTTTATGACCACATGGGCAAGCACACCCTGTGCACCATGATCCAGCTGAACAAGGCTGCTGCTGAGATTGGTCATAAGCTTGCCATGCAGGTTGCTGCCATGAAACCAGTTGCCCTGACTGCTGAGAATGTTGACCAGAAGATTCTTGACGAGGAGTACAAGACCGCTGTTGAGAAGTCTAAGCTGGAGCAGGTACAGAAGTTTGTTGACAACAAGCTGAAGAAGGCTGGCATCAATCCTAACCTCGTTGACTCTGAGGATCATATCGAGAGCAACATGGCTAAGGGCTGGCTCACACAGGAGCAGGCTGACGAGGCCCGCAAGCTCATCGAGACTGCTAAGGCAGAGGGTGAGGCTCAGTTGAAGATGCCTATGATTGAGGGTATTGCCAAGGGTCGTGTCCAGAAGTTCCTGAAGGAGAACTGCCTCGTTGACCAGGAGTTCCAGTTTGGTGACGGCGACAAGGCTACCGTATCTCAGTGGCTTGCCCAGCAGGACAAGGAGCTGAAGATTGTAGACTTCAAGCGTTTCACTCTTGTTGCAGAGTAATATCTAATCTATTATACAAAAAGTGCTGGCTCTTATGTAGAGTCAGCACTTTTTTATTTACTCTTCCCAATACCTTATCTTACGGGTTTGTATGACATTCGTTGTCTGACTGGGCGCATCTTTCTCCCAATAGACGATATTCAAAGCATTGCGTGTCCAGTTTCCGACATCGTCATGCGCCTCGTAGTTATTCCGCATATTGACAGACATCACACACTCATTCTTCTCATCATACACTTTCTGGCTCTGATTCAATATCTCATCCTTATCATTATAGATATACTCATTAATATAAGTGATATTGGCAGCCTTATTCGTCAGCGTACGCTTCACAAGCCGGTTAGTCTTATCATACTCATAGTCAATGACGCTCATACCCGAACGCTCTATCATCTTTCCTTGTTTCAGATAACCATACCTGTCATATACCCTATCCATAATATCAGGATTCTCCATTTTCCCATTCTTCGCAAAACGCTCCATGGGATTCTCTGCCACGGCATTCTCTGTCAAGACCTCCTGCACATGCCCCTTCAAACCGAGAATCATCGCATCTTTATAATAGGGCGTATTGGGCATATAGAAGAAATTCAGGTCCCTTGACCCATTATCATTCAGGGTTTCCGACACTTTGATATCCCCATAGGCACCAAAGAAATACTCTGCACCGCCCCTGCTGTTGTATTCCCCATACTCCTTTTCCAGCTTATTCAGGAAATAAGTATGGTTACGTTCCAGCATACCCGTGGTACGGTAAGGTCCAACCGTCACATAGACAGACTGTACGAACCGGGTGGTGAGTTGGATATTGACCATTACCTTCGCCCGGATACCATAATAATCCCCACGGAAATATAGATCCTCACGGTCATCGGAGGTACCCCACTCCGTGAAACCCCTCTCCTTCATTGCCACGACAAAGGAGTCTACCGGTCCCTCAAGAGGAATACCCATAAAGTCCATACAACGGGTGTCAGTCTGCGCCTGAACACTCATAAACCCGAAAAGCATCAGGCAAAAAGTAAGTAACTTTTTCATCATACTTGTTGCAAAGATAATCATTTTAAGAAAAAAATCCTTATCTTTGCCACAAAAAAGAAAGAGATATGAAGATTTTTGCAGTAGGTATGAACTATATCCAGCACAATAAAGAGCTGGATGGAGCGTTATATAAGCCAGAGAGACCTGTCATCTTCACGAAGGCAGACTCTGCCTTGCTGAAGGATCACAAGCCCTTCTTCATCCCTGACTGGAGTGAGCGGATAGACTATGAGACGGAGCTGGTGGTTCGTATCTGCCGATTGGGCAAGAGCATTCCCGAACGCTTTGCCCATCGTTATTATGACGCAGTGACGGTAGGTATCGACTTCACGGCACGCGACTGGCAGCAGCAGGCACGCCAGCAGGGACACCCCTGGGAAATCTGCAAGGGCTTCGACGGCTCTGCCGTCATTGGCGACTGGGTGGACATCGGGAAATTTCGCGATATACAGGCGATACATTTCCACCTCGACATCAACGGAAAGACAGTGCAAGAGGGCTGTTCGAGCGATATGCTTTATAAGGTTGACGAGCTGATAGCTTATATCTCCCAGTTCTTTACCCTGAAGACGGGTGACCTGCTCTATACAGGAACACCAGTCGGTGTGGGACCTGTCCATATTGATGACCACCTGGAAGGTTGGCTGGAAGAAAGAAAAGTATTGGAATTCAATTGTAAGTAAATGAGGAAAGCAATACTGAGTTTTTATCTGATATGCTGCTGTCTGACGATAGGAGCACAACGTTTCTTTAACTTGACGGCACCACAGGTCAAGGTGGACTCTGTATTACCTGTGGTTTCCTACGCCATTCCTCTTTACGACAACTATGCGGACTCCACCTATTCCATCAGTATAGAATATCCGGAGTTCATCCCCATGAGCGATTCCGACATCAGGAACTATCAGCAAATCACGAGAGAAGAACTGCCCAAACTCCCTAAAGTAAGTCAGCAGATCAGTGTCTCCCGGAAGAAAGCCTCTCTGGAAGTGTCCCTCGTTCCTTTGGTCTATCGCAACAAGAAATACCAGAAACTGGTCAGTTTCATGTTAAAAGTAAAGTCCAAGGCTGTCAACAAGAAGGTGAAGAGCAGGCGTGCTTCCGATGGTAACCGCTATGCCGACCATTCCGTACTGCAGGATGGTACATGGATAAAGATACGAGTACCTAAGACAGGAATCTACCAACTCAGCAGTGACCTGCTCCAGAAAGCAGGATTCACCAATAGCGGCAAAGTGAAGATATACGGCTATGGAGGTGGTCTGCAACCAGAGAAATTAACTGCTGACTATCTGATGGAGACTGACGACCTTCAAGAAATACCCACCTGTAATGTGGGAGGTCGCCGGCTGTTCCATGCCATCGGTCCCGTCACATGGAACGAAAGGCACCAGCGTGTCCGCAACCCCTATTCTGACTATGGCTATTATTTCCTGACAGAGAGTGACGGCGAGCCCCTGACCATCAGCCAGGAAGAATTCCTTGCCACCTGTTATCCTTTAGAGGATGACTATAACACCCTTTATGAAGTAGATAACTATGCTTGGTATCAAGGAGGACGCAACCTCTATGATGCAACCATACTGAGAGGAGGTACTAATTATGATTATACACTCAAGGCTTCTGGAAACTCCACAAAGGGTACCGTGACTGTCGTTGCCACAGCAAACCAGGCGACGACCCTTACCGTTAGTGTCAATGACGAGAATGTCGGCACTGTCACCATCCCTGCCTGTGGCAGTTATGATGCCATGCGAGTTGCAAGCAAGACCTTCACTGTCGACAACCTCACAGCAAGCAATAAAGTGAGGATACTATCCTCTAACAGTAGCGCAGAAACTCGTCTGGACTACATCTCCCTGTATTGCGAGTCACCGGTGCAGGCTCCTGATCTGTCATCTGGCAGCTTCTCAGTCCCAGAGTATGTAGGGATGATTGCCAACCAAGACCACCATGCCGATGAGGCCATTGACATGCTCATCATCATACCGGAAAGCGGGAAACTCGCCTTACAGGCACAGCGTTTAAAGGAACTTCACGAAGAGAAAGACAACCTGCGCATCCGCATCATCCCTGCCGATGAGCTATATAATGAGTTCAGCAGCGGGACACCTGATGCCAATGCTTACCGCCGCTATCTGAAAATGCTGTACGACCGTGCCACGTCAGAGGAGGATATGCCCAGATTCCTTCTCCTCTTTGGTGATGGCGCATGGGACAACCGCATGATATCATCGGCGTGGGCTAATGAGAGCCCCGCCGACTATCTCCTCTGCTATGAGAGTGAGAACTCTTATAGCCATACGGACTGTTATGTCAGCGACGACTATTTCTGTATGCTCGACGACAATGAGGGTGGTGATATGCTATATACCGACAAAGCGGACGTTGCCGTGGGACGACTTCCTGTCCGTAGTGCCGACCAGGCTGTTGTCGCTGTAGACAAGATAGAACACTATATCAACAACGACAATGCCGGAGCATGGCAGAATCTGGTCTGCTTCCTTGGGGATGATGGCAATAACAATCAGCACATGAATGACGCAAACGCCGCAGCATCCCTTGCAGAACAGTTACAACCCGCCTTACAGGTAAAACGGGTGATGTGGGATGCCTTCCCCCGCACCTCAACGGCAACAGGTAACAGATACCCTGACGTCACCCGTCTGCTATTACAGCAGATGAACAGTGGTGCCCTTATCATGAACTATTCCGGACATGGAAGCCCCACAGCTTTCTCCCATGAATATGTACTGACTTTACAAGATTTCCAAAACACCGTGTCATCCCACCTGCCCCTTTGGGTGACTGCTTCTTGTGACATTATGCCCTTCGACGGACAAGTGGAGAATATCGGTGAGACCGCCCTGCTGAACAGCCAGGGAGGTGCTATCGCCTTCTTTGGTACTACCCGGACGGTATATCAATCATACAACCGACAGATGAACCTCGCATTTGTCAAACACGTATTATCCAAGAAAACACCCATCGGCGAGGCTGTACGACTGGCAAAGAACGAACTCATCCAGACTGGAAGAGACCAGACAGCAAACAAATTGCAATATACCTTACTGGGCGACCCTGCCATAGCCTTGGCTTTGCCCACGCTCCCCATCACTATTGAGTCGATCAACGGAAAGGATATCAACACCTTGACAGAACCTCTGAAGATCAGTGCAGGAACCACCGTGGAAATAGCCGGGCACATCAATAACAGCGAAGGACAGACCGATGAGCTTTTCAACGGTGAGATGACTGCTACCGTACGTGATGCGGCAGAAGAGATAGAATGCCGTCTTAATGACACCTCAGAGGCGACTACCGCTTTTGTTTATAACGACCGCACCAAGACGCTCTTCCAAGGCAGCGACAGCGTAAGACAAGGACGTTTCAACTTCTCATTTGCCGTTCCCCGTGACATAAGCTATTCTGAAGGAAATGGACTCATCAATGTCTATGCTGTTAATGCTGAAAAGAACGAGGAAGCTAACGGCTATACGGATCTGATTGCTTTCGGAGGGAAGAGCAGTGAGAGTGACGATCAGGAAGGACCTTCCGTATATTGCTACCTGAACAGCAGCTCGTTTGTGGATGGAGGTACCGTGAATACAACACCTTATTTTATTGCCGAGATAGAAGACCCCAGTGGCATCAACACCACGGGAAACGGCATCGGACACGACCTCCAGCTGATTATTGACGGAGAACTGTCGCGCACATATAACCTCAACGACTATTTCCAGTACGATTTCGGCAGTTATACCAAGGGAGTTATCGGATTCAGTATCCCGGAACTAAGTGAAGGATCGCATCACTTGCAATTCCGTGCATGGGATGTGCTTAACAACTCAACCACCAGCGTACTGAATTTCAATGTGTCCAAGAATGCCTCACCAACCTTCTTTGACGTGGAATGCACAAAGAATCCTGCCTCTACATCAACAGGTATCCGTATCATCCACGACCGTGTGGGAAGCAACATGGATATCGTCCTTGACATTTTCGATATGGCAGGTCACCATCTGTGGCAGCATCATGAGAACGGAACCCCTTACGACAACAGTTATCTGATAAACTGGGATCTCTGTGTCGATGGAGGCCGCCGCCTGCATACTGGTGTATATCTTTACAGAGTCCGCATCAGCAGCGGTGGTTCCAGTCAAAGCTCTAAGGCAAAGAAAATCATCATCATAAGCAATAAATAAACCAATATTGCGTTTACTTAGATGATGAAAACAAATAAGATATATACGACCATTGTCATCCTGTTGCTCGCCACCTTGGCACATGCACAGGATACCAAGAGCCAGTTCAACCCTATTGACCATGCTGTGGTATCACAGACCATAGCTCCTGATGCCCGTGCCGCAGGTATGGGTGACGTGGGTGCGGCAACTGACCCTGATGTCAATTCCCAATACTGGAATCCGGCAAAGTACCCGTTCTGCATCAGCCGTGCAGGTATCTCTCTTAACTATACCCCGTGGTTGCGTCAATTAGTCAATGACATCAGTCTTGCCTATGTCTCCGGTTACTACCGTATTGGCGACTACTCTGCCATATCTGGTTCCCTCCGTTATTTCTCCTTAGGAGAGGTAATGACATCGATGGAGGATAACGCCATGACTGTCAAGCCGTATGAGATGTCGATAGATGTCGCCTACTCGCTGATGCTCAGTGAGAAATTCTCTCTTGCCGCAGCTATCCGTTGGTTGTATAGCGACCTCCGTTACGACTATTCTGAGGACTCCTCCCCTGCCTCTGCATTTGCCGCCGACATTGCCATGTATTACAATAACTACATCAACATCGGGCAACGTGAGTGCCAACTGGGACTCGGTATGAATATCTCCAATGTAGGTAGTAAGATAAAATATTTTGGTGATGACCGTTCCAACTTCCTGCCGGCAAACCTGCGTATTGGTGCGTCACTGATGGTACCTATTAACGAATACAACCGCTTCACCATCGCTGCCGACGCTAATAAACTGTTGGTTCCCACCATTCCCAAGCAGAATGACGGTGAGTCGAAAGAGGATTACGAGCAGCGTGTCATAGAGGAATACAATGATGTGGGTTCTATCGCTGGTATCTTCAAGAGCTTTGGGGATGCCCCAGGCGGATTCAAAGAGGAGTTGCAGGAGATTCAATGGAGCGTAGGTGCTGAGTACACCTATCACGACCAGTTTACCCTCCGTGCCGGTTATCACCATCAGAGTGAGAATAAAGGTAACTTGAAATACTTTACCGTCGGTGGCGGTTTCCGCATGAGTGTGTTCTCTTTGGATGTGGGTTATGTCATCGCCACAGCAAAGAGCAACCCATTGGACCAGACTCTCCGTTTCACCCTTGCCTTCGATATGGACGGCATCAAAGACTTGTTTAAGAGATGATCAGAGTCGGGATGGGATATGATGTCCATCAGCTGGTTGCCGGTCGGGAACTGTGGATGGGCGGCATCAAGTTGGAACATGAGTTAGGACTTCTCGGACATAGTGATGCAGATGTGCTGATACATGCCATCTGCGACGCTATCTTAGGGGCAGCAAACATGAGGGACATCGGCTATCATTTCCCAGACACCGCTGCTGAGACCGATGGCATCGACAGTAAGATTATCCTCAAGAAGACCATTGAGCTGATAGCCACCAAGGGTTACCATCTGGTAAATATCGATGCTACCATCTGTGCTGAGCGTCCTAAGATGAATCCCCATATCCCAGCCATGCAAGAATGTATGGCACAAGTCATCGGATGTGATGTGGATGCCATCTCCATCAAGGCAACAACTACCGAGAAACTTGGCTTCACCGGTCGTCAGGAAGGCATCTCTGCCTATGCCGTCGCATTGATTAGCAAGTGAATCATTAACTTCCTCGCCCACCCCCTTGAGGGCAACGATAGGGTACCCTGTGGGAAACCTCTGGGTTCCAACAGGGAAACTGATGGGTTCCTTAGGGGAAACCAATGGTTTCCATAGCGGAAACCGATGGGTTCCCACGTGGAAACCGATGTGTTCCAACATCCGCACAACCCCGTAGCTTTATCCTAAGGAACCATGAAATCCTAATATCACCGTAAAAAGTGTCAATCTATCATACTATCTGTCAGCACAGCAACCCGCTGAATACCAGCGCGTTAACCACTCTTCTTGACAGATTGACACTTTTTCCCCGATTTTTAAATTCTGGGTATATCTTGATTTTTGGTATCATAACACTTGATATTTAAAATAATAATTCTATCTTTGCAACACGATATTAACACGAGCTGAAAAAGTGAAAGAAAGGTACAGACAATTCAAGGAGTGGGAGAAACAGCCTCACCAGGTGGCTCCACTCTCAGAGGAAATGCACGAATGTGCTACCTGCGGTACGCACTATAAGGGCAACTACTGCCCCCGTTGCGGACAGTCGATGAAGATAGGACGTTATTCCTTCAAGAATGCTTTTCTGCTGTTCCTTGATGTATGGGGCATCGGAAACCGGGGTATGTTCCGTTCCATTCGCGACCTCCTGCTACGTCCCGGCTATATGATCCGCGACTATCTCAAAGGCATGCAGATGGCGTATTTCCCTCCTTTCAAGATGTACTTCCTGCTCTTCACCCTCTCGCTGCTGATAGATTCCGGTTTGAACATCCAGGGTATTAACCGCATGGAAGATGGGGAAGAGAAGGTAGAGGCAGAGGCAACCGCAAAGGCGGATGACGCGGAAGAAAAGCAGACCGCGGCGCAAATTAAAAAGACCGTGCGGAAGGCTGGCGGTTCACTCACAAAAGAGGAAAAGAAACAACTGGCGAAAAAAGAGCTCTACCGGATCATCGACGCAAGCACCGAATGGATCGAACAGCACGCTTCCTTAGCGCTACTGATTAGTCTGCTGCTCTTTTCCTGTCCACTCTGGATGCTGTTCCGTCATAGCCCCTCCCTGCCGGACATACGTCTGTCCGAGTGCTTTGTGGCGATGGTCTATATCAGCAATATGCTCCTTATCTATAATATTATTCCCTCATTGCTGTGCTTCAGCAAAGATGCTGAAAACATCTACGAGATACTTACTATGCTACTGGTCATCATTCCCGTCAAGCAACTGTCTGGTTTCAGTTACTGGAGCACCATCTGGCGTGTACCCTTAGCCGCCGTTTCTTTCTTCACCATCGCCATGGCACTGTTTGTAGCCGGAGCATTTCTATATGCGAAAATATATGTCGCACTCATTTAATTCCGCAACTCCTTTACTCCTACAACTCGCAAAAGTTGAGTTATATATAAAGAACTGTCGCAGACCCTCCCGGGCTTGCAGTTAGTTTTTTAACATGTTGCATTATTAATTGTAATCGTCTGACCAAGTTTGACGTTAACTGGTGAGAGGGAACAATGACATCAGCTCATAAAGATATGCAGGACTTTGTACGTAGAGTTCATTTTCTTCATCCTGCAGGGCAGATGTTAAAGGAGAATTATACACACGTTCCATTGCTTGTTCAATAGAACAACCTGTGTCCTCCATCACATATTTCACCAACTCACTCAGAGCATAATCGGTAAGGTACGTGGCTATTTGTTGATGAGTAGGATTATTCATACCTTTTCTACATTTGTTTTGCAAAGATAACGCAATGAGCGTTCAGTCCCGAAATAATATTGCTGGTCAAGATATTTATCTTGCAGAAGTTTTGCCGCTTGCTCCAAAGAATATATACCTTCGCGATAATTTGTCAACTGAAGCACGACACCATCATCTGCTATAGGACCTATAACGATATCATAATTGTGGATAGGTGTAACGTTCAGTTTGTCGCGATTCGCATCTACAAAAAGGAACCATTCCGTACACGATTTTTCAGGAAAGACCTTAACATTAAGTTCGGAATTCAATGCTGCGTCATTAAATTCATATGTAATCAGGGTGGGAGAGCCGCCAAAAAGACGAGCTTTCTTTTGTGCCATACGTATGGCTGTTTTCTTTTCAGGTGTAAGATAAAATCCTTTACCGAAATCCTTATGCCTCAGGCCTTTAGTAAGGTCAATAGCCTCGATATCTACGTTTGTCCCGTGATACAATGTCATGCTAACGTTCCTCCATTCTTTTGGCAGATAATAAGCAAATCATCAATTGTTTCATCCATTGATTGCAGATGTTCCACATCGTAAAACTCAATGAGAAAAGCCAGCCCCTTATGCTCATGCAGATAGCGGAAAGCAGCTTGCCTACTCAAAGAAAAGCGCTTGCCGAACGCATTTATACATGTAGTCAAGAATGGAATTTCATATTTGCTCATATCAGGAGTTTAAAAGTTTCTTGCTGCAAAGATAATGAATTTTATCGGTATGACATCAATTCTTTGGCATTTTTCTACATGGGCTTGATATATTATATATAAAGAACTGTCGCAGACCCTCACGGGCTTGCGACAGATACATTGCCTTCCCCTTTTGGAGGCGTTTTCCATTCAAACTGACTGACCCTCACGGGCTGGCAGTTAGCTTTTTAACATTTTAGTTTAACAATTAAACATTTCCTTGTTTCCAAGAAAAGTCGTCGCAAAGCGAAGTTTCGCATTTTATAAATGATTGGACAAAAAACTTTGGGGATTTCATGTGGGATATCACAAAAAAAGTGTAACTTTGTTCCCGTAATGTATAAACAATGAAAAATATGGCAACAGCAACAAGACATAGCACACAGCCCATGAGCTACTATTGGAGCTTAGTGAAGGACATGGACGACAGCCAGAAACTGGAACTTGTCACAATGCTTATTGATAGCGTTAAGCCTATACAGACCAAAGCACTGGCTGATATGCCATTCGACGAGGAGTTCACCGATATGGACAAGGAACTCTATACGCCAGAGGAAGCCTATGAACTGACGATGAACGACATTAAGGCTATCTACGACAAGAAAGATGCAATATAAATATTTCTACACCAAGCGCACTGCGGCTAAAATCAGATTCTTTTACAAGAACGTGGGCAAAAAATATTGCCACACTTATTCGTATGAGGACATGGAGCGAAATGTGCGTGATGCTTTCTTTGCCATCTATGCTATCGAGCGAACATTACCGCGCCGTCGCCCTACCATCAGCCGATGGGAAGGCTACTACATGGCGAACACCAACAAATGGTACTATGCTTACACCATTGAGGGTGACACGATAACTGTGGTCGATGCCTGCCATTCGCAAAATATGCACGAATAGATTAATTATTTAAGTTTCGCATTTGCCCAACTCCTTTACTCCTACAACTTACAAAAATTGAGTTATATATAAAGAACTGTCGCAGACCCTCTCGGGCTTGCGACAGATACATTGCCTTCCCCTTTTGGAGGCGTTTTCCATTCAAACTGGCTGACCCTCACGGGCTGGCAGTTAGCTTTTTAACATTTTAGTTTAACAATTAAACATTTCCTTGTTTCCAAGAAAAGTCGTCGCAAAGCGAAGTTTCGCCGCAAGTTGCGGAGCCTGCGCCCCAGAGTGGCATGGTTTTCCTTGGATTGGGGGAAGGGATCCCCCCAGACACCAAAGAATGAATTTAGATCTCACCAGTTCCGATAGGAGCCTCACCAGTCTCCTCATCGATATCAACACCTGGGGAACTGGTAAGTACGTTCTGCTTCATATCGAACTCGAACACATCCATTTCTGGCTCTAAATAATTTTTCTTATCCATTTCTTTAATCATATTAGTATTAAAGCGAGGAGGAGCACATACCCCTCCCTCGCTATCGTTATTTATCTGTTGAATTACTTCTGGAAGAACTTCTTACCGTTCTTGATGACTACACCCTTGTAGTTAGCGTCAACCTTCTGACCAGCGAGGTTGTAGGTAACACCGTCAACGACAGCCTTCTTGGTCTCTACAGTCTCAATACCGGTAACCTGATCCTCCTCAGAACCATCGAGCCATACCACACGGGCAGGAGCTGCAGTAGGTTCAGCAATCAGATAGAACTGACCTTTAGGAATAATGCGCTCATCCCTGAACTGAGTCCACAGGAATCCATACTCTGCAAAAGGAGCCAGGAAGTAAACTACCTTACCAGGATTAGCCTCCTTGATAGATGCGGCAAAGCTCTCTGCATCAGCTGCCTCAATCTTGTTCTGAGACTCTGATTCACCATTGTAGTTCTGGCTGTCTTTTCCACCATCACCAGGACTATAGACAACATCAGCTTCCTTGCTTGACTTAACAATAATTTTCACGTTAGCAGGAATGTAATAGTAACCACCGATCAGGTGCAACTGATCCATCATGATAGCTGTTTCGGCAGCATTGTCAACGTATGCGCCATAGACCATTACGTTAGCCTCGCCCTGCTTCTTGGCAATCTTAATAGGATCAGTTGTTATAAATGTTCCATAGTAGTAAGAGCCTACGCCTTCCTTCTTTGCGACTTTAATTGTCTTGTCCGTTGAAGTAGCTACGAATGTCAATTTTACACCATAGATTTTATTGAGCTTTTCGTCTTTTGTCCAAGTAGCATAATTCTCAACTTCCTCTCCTCTAGTTGTTGAGGTATTGAAAGTCACCCATACATCAGCGTTCTCGGGAGCAAATGAACTCTGTACAAAGCTTTCATAAATTTTCTTACCCTCCGCAGAAGGTGTATAGTTTACAGTGAGTTTCTGAGAAGAGCCGTTCTTAACAAAAGCACCTGCTGCAACAGCATCCTCACCCAAGTCACCCTTGAAAGTAACAGTAGTAAGATATGTTTTTGCAAAAGCATTTACCAGCAACTTCACACCGGCAGGAAGCTCGATAGATTTAAGGAGCACTGTCGTATTAAATGCGTTACCATTGATTGTAATAGCTGCCTTACAAGCAGTAAAGTCAACGGTTTCCATTCCACCAAGACCTGCTAATGCATATTCTTCAATAGTAGTCAGTGTTGCTGGAAGCTTCACAGTCTTTACCGTGTTATTAACGTCCTCGAACAGTCTGCTCAATGTGGTGATCTTCGTCTTTGTCAGATCCAGGGTCGTGATGGCTGTTTTAGCAAAGGCACCAGCTCCAATAGTTTCAACGTTCTTTGCACCATCCTTCAAATCTGCAAAAGTCACAGTAGCCAGTTTTGTGCAGTTCTGGAAAGCATTTTCAGCGATAGTTTCCACTGTATTTGGAAGCTTAACCGTTGTCAGAGATTCGTTCTTAACAGTTGCGGTTGTGCCGAACAGGTTTTCGATAGCAGTAACCTTAGTCTTGCTAAGGTCGAGAGTCTCAATAGCTGTGCCAGCGAATGCACTGGCATTAATTGTTGCAGCAGTCTCATCCGCGAATGTGACAGCAGCCAGTTTTGTGCAGTTCAGGAAAGCGTTTGCAACGATATTTGTCACTGTCTTTGGAAGCTTAACCTCCGTCAGAGATTCATACTTAACATCTGCAGTCGTGCCAAAGAGTCTGTTAATAACAGCAATCTTTGTCTTGCTGAGATCAAGAGTCGTAATAGCTGTGCCAGCGAATGCACCCTCAGCAATTGTTGCTTCAGTGTCATCCGCAAATGTGACAGCAGCCAGCTTTGTGCAGTTCAGGAAAGCAGTTCCAGTGATACTTGTCACAGTCTTTGGAAGCTTAACCTCCGTCAGAGATTCGTTCTTAACATCTGCAGTTGTACCTAACAGGTTGGCAATAGCAGTGACCTTAGTCTTGCTGAGGTCAAGAGCCGTAATCTTGGTTCCCTTGAAAGCATTTTCTGCAATCGTTGTGAGCTTTGTAGCTGCACTGAAGTCTACAGTAGCAAGATTCTTACAGCCTGTGAAAGCAGCCTGAATCTCAGTCAGATTGCCTTTGAACGTAACAGAGGTGATGTCCACGTTGTCCTTGAAAGCGTCAGCGAGCACCTTAACGACTTTGTAAGTCTTAGTCTCCTCACCAGCTTTTGCAAAAGTAACAGTTGCAGGAATCTCAAGTGCACCCCCAGTCAACTCAGCACCATCAACCAAGCCCAGAATTTCGGCATTTTCACCCTCATAATTGAAACGCAGAACAGTGTTTGCGCCTTCTTCTGCAGCAGCCCATCCAGCCAGTGGCAAGAGAGCCATCAGAAACAATAAAAGAAAATTTTTCTTCATACGTTTAACATTTAAATTAATAAAAAAGTGAATTAATAAATAAACACGTATGGATACAAAAAAAGACGTGGGAGAAATGTTCCTCTCCGTGCCTATCCCTTCGTTCAGGCTCTCGCATTGCCCCCAAGTAAGGATAAGCAACTTCAAGCCTGCCCACGTCGAGCGATTATGTACATTCACACTACGGCGCACCACACCCAAGGGCTATATACGCAAAGACAGTAAACCCAAAGTAGAGTTTACACCTTATTATATATATAAAAGGGAATGATAGCCGCAGGCGGATATAAAAATCAACCCACGCGGACGCTTCTGTTGCATCACCGCTGTACTTGGATTCAAATTTGCGAGATTCGAACGAACAGACAGGTAACGTTTCGAAAACGTCCTTTCGAGACTGGTCGTACAAATGACCTGAGGTCTCGATCCATCGATGTTATTAATTGTGCCCGCCCTCTCGTGGACAGGTTTCGGGTGCAAATTTAAACAATTATTTTAAACTGACAAATATTTTTAAAGAAAAATCACATTTAAAGGCTAAAAAACTTGATTATCGATAGAATAGATGCAATTTAATTTGTATTCTCTTCGCTTAATCGAAATTTTGCACTATCTTTGCAGACAGAAACGTAAAACTAACGAAGATATGGCAACAACTTTTCCACAGGAAGGCATATTGACAGTCAGCATCAGTGACATTTCGATGCTGAAGGACATCAAAAAGGCAATCAGCATGGTGAAAGGCGTGACCAAGGTGAAGGAACAACGGTTGAAGCCCCGTCTCTTCGACCCCGAAACAGGCAAGTATCTCAACGACAAAACCATGAAGGTCATTGAGGATGCACGGAAAGGAATCGGAGTGACTCACTATGACTCCGTGGACGACATGTTCAGGAATATACTTGGTGAAGAAGAATTCAAAAAAATCCACAGCAGCAATGTATAGCATCGATACCACCAAACGCTTCGACAAAGACCTGAAACTATGTCTGAAGCGAGGGCTTAATATACAGCTTGTTTACGATGCCATCACCATTCTCAGATCCACAGGATCACTGCCTGCCCAGTATCACCCGCACAAGTTGTCAGGCAATTTGGACGGCATCTGGGAGTGTCACATCAAGCCCGATTGGCTGATGACATGGGAGCAAAGCGACACGCAACTGACGCTACTGTTCCTCCGAACAGGTTCCCACTCTGACCTGTTCTGACCTTTCCACCCACACTCACCGTACGAGCGTATTAAAAAAGGGAATACAAAAAAATGCCGCTACTCACCACGAGCAGCGACATCCAAAGCCTATGTTTAACTAAAAATCCTTTTTAAAATAATTCCAGCCTTTGGGGGGCTGGAGGTCTCGCCTTTCGGCAAGTTATCTAAACTAATACTAACCTTTCGTTTAAAAAAGAAAGTTATGAGCGCCTCACGGCGACCACTGTTATCCTAACACATTTAAAACTTTCTTATTACCAATAACTAAAAACCTAAAACTATAAATATTACTACTAACCTAAAACAATCCATTAACCGAATGTCTTACCGGAACCGCTTGTTCCTTTTGACGATGCAAAGGTACGACGATTTCCGAAACCTGCAATGACTTTTTTGCTTTTAATCGCGAAAAATGGTATCTTCTTGACCTAAATCAACGAATTGTGTGCGCAAACAATGAAAAAACAGGGTAAAAAGACTCGTATTATGGTATTTATTTGTACCTTTGCGTTATGCGTATACTGATAGTCAACACGAGTGAGCGGGCTGGAGGAGCTGCCGTGGCTGCCAACCGCTTGATGGAGGCACTTAACAACCATGGTGCAAAGGCGAAGATGCTGGTGCGCGACAAGCAGAGTGGTGCACTGACGGTCGTCTCCTTACCTCCGTCATGGAAGCAGCATTGGAATTTCCTATGGGAGCGATGCTGTATATGGCTTCATCTGCGATTTCGTCGTCAGCACCTCTTTGACATCGATATCGCCAATGCCGGGACAGACATCACCCGTCTGCGGGAGTTCCAGGAAGCCGATGTCATCCACCTGCACTGGGTCAACCAAGGGATGCTCTCCCTGAAGGACATCCGTAAGATACTGCAGAGTGGCAAGAAGGTAGTATGGACGATGCATGACATCTGGCCTGCCACGTCCATCTGTCACCTGGCCCTCGACTGCAGGAATTTCGAGACCCATTGCCAACAATGCCGTCTGCTGCCGGGAGGTGGTTCCACCAACGACCTCGCCGCCAAGGTATGGAGACAGAAGCAGCGGATGCTGGAGGGACAGCACCTCACCTTCGTCGCCTGCAGCCAATGGCTTGCCGGTGAGGCACGGAAGAGTGCCCTGCTGCAAGGACAGACCATCACCAGTATTCCGAATCCTATCGATACCCACCTATACCGTCCCCTTGACCAACAGGAGGCACGACAGGCACTGGGACTGCCACATGACCAACGGCTCATCCTGTTTGTATCCCAACGAGCCACCAACCCCTATAAAGGAATGCAATACCTGACAGAGGCATGTGAACGGCTCGTCAACCAATATCCTGAGATGAAAGAGAACACGGCGGTGGTAGTCTTAGGAGGACATGCCGAGGAGGTGACTGCTCCCCTGCCCTTCAAGAGCTATGCCCTGGGCTACGTCAATGACGAGCAACGCATTGTGAAGGTCTATAATGCTGCTGACGTGTTCGTCCTCCCCTCCCTCTCCGAGAACCTTCCCAACACCATCATGGAGTCGATGGCATGCGGGGTACCCTGTGTGGGGTTCCGTATCGGGGGTATCCCTGAGGAGATTGACCATCAGGAGAATGGCTATGTGGCAGCCTACCGGGATGCCGCCGACCTTGCCAAAGGTATCCGGTGGGTATTGGACGAAGCACCCAAAGAGGAGGTGAGGAGTGCCTGTCTGAAGAAAGTGGCACATAACTACTCCCAGCAGCGTGTCGCACAACGTTATATAGAGATTTACGAGCAATGAGAATAACGATTATTACCGTCACCTATCAGGCGGCTGCCGTCCTGCAAAGGACACTCGACAGTGTCAGCAGACAGACGTGTCAGGACATTGAGCACCTGATCATCGACGGTGCCTCAAAGGATGACACCGTCAAGATGGCAAAAGCATATCAGGAGAAGGTACCTTACCCCGTCATCATCCAGTCTGAACCCGACCATGGACTCTATGACGCGATGAACAAGGGACTGCACAAGGCGACAGGTGACTATCTCGTCTTCCTCAATGCAGGAGACACCCTCCATGCAAACGACACCCTCTCAACTCTCAACGGCAAAATGCCAACATCTTCTCCCCCTCAACAGGGGGAACCAGAGGGGGTCGCCCCCGCTGTCATCTATGGAGACACCGCCATCGTAGACAGTGAAGGAAAGTTCCTGCACCTTCGCCGTCTCCGTCCTCCCAAACAACTCACATGGAGATCATTCAAACACGGTATGCTCGTCTGCCATCAGGCTTTCTACGTACGTACCGATATCGCGCAACAGGAGGACTACAACCTGCAGTATCGCCATTCCGCGGATGTCGACTGGTGCATACGGGTGATGAAACGAGCCGAAGAGATGCGGCTGCCCCTGGTAAACACCAACACCATCCTCGCTGACTTCATGGAGGGCGGCAATACGACTCAGAACCATCGAGCCTCCTTGAAAGAGCGTTATCAGGTGATGTGCCACCACTACGGAAAGGTTTCCACGATGGTCATGCATGCGTGGTTTTTAGTACGCCAACTATTCCGCTGATTGTTATCCTTATAGCTTTATATTGTAAATTAAAAAAAGGAGTCCGGATCTTCACAGACCCAGACTCCACACAATGTAAAGTTCTAAAAATTACCCATTGGGTAATGGCTTATTTACCAGCAAGACCATCTGCAAAGCCTGCATAGGTATGCTTGCGATAATAATTCGAATCCCAAAGACCGACGGGTTCTCCCTTACGCCATCCGCTATCAGCGGGAGCGTCGGTAGCGCACCACTGGCAGATACCCCACTGCTGATTAACAGGGATAATCTCCTCAGTCATATCAACGGTCTTCACACTGTTGCCGTCAGCATCCACATAACCCATGTCGAGCTCACTGATACGGCACAGCTTACCAGAGGAAGCCATCAACTTCAACATATTCTCGATAGCAGCCTTCTTGCTTGCCTGTGTGGTAGGATTAGCATAGCAGGAGATGTGCATCTGTGAACCGATACCGTCGATTTTCGTCACACCATCAGCCTCCCAGCGCTTGATCCAAGCGATCAGACTCTTCAGCTTGTTGTTCTGATCCCAGTCGCTCTCCAAGTTGTAGTCGTTAATGAAGAGTTTGATGTCCTCAGGACCATACTGACGAGCCAGACGGACAGCAGTGCGGACATAGTCGAGGTCACCCAGCTTGTCGGCATCCTGCCAGAAGAAGTCAGTAGTATTATCTGGTGTACCATGCTGCAGAGCATAGACACCCTCGTCGCAAGCCTCCATCATACCGGCAATCCACTTCTCCATAGCCCATGTCAGGGTGTCCTTACGCTCCTCAGGAGTCAAAGGAATACCATCACCAGACTTCTCTATTTCTAATACTACATTATCAATATAGTAGGTACCGTCAGCGGCGTTCGGTGACATATTGAAGGCGATAGACTTCATACCCTTATCATCTTGTTTTGCCATGGATGCGTCGACAGTGAATATCTTGTCGTAGGTCTGCCACTCATTGCTGAAAGAAACGGTACCTGCACACGCCCAGTGCTGATACTCACCAGGACCGAAGTGAGCCTGCGTGTCCACATTAGTACCTGCACAACCGCCATCAGCACGATAGTCGAAAGCGACATGAATCTTATCACCGATGTGCAACACCTCGTTAGAGACAATCCAGAACTGGCTCTCCCAAGCGTCAGGCTGCCCACCGTTAGATGCGATCTTCACACCACGGCTGCCGTTCTTACCAACACCGTCGGTAATCTCATAGACCGTAGTACCGGCATTCTCCTTCTTGGCGAAGTTGCTGGCTTCATCACCCTCCATGTCACCATTGTTGATCAGGCTGACAAAGAAGGTAGCAGGACCTGCAGCTTGACCTTCAATAGAAAAAGAAGGTCCGTTCCAGTTATTACCCCAACCGTCCATTGAATCTTCATCAAAAGAACCGTTTTTCACCATTTCAGCATCAGAGCCTTTCTCTTTGCAAGAAAGATCATCGATGTAAACCTTTCCACCAATTTTTCCAAAGACAAACTGAAGTTTGTCAATTGGGAATGGAGCTTCGAAAGTCCACTCTAAATCAGAGAATGAAGAAGTAATGGGATAAGATGCTTGATAAGATACGTCAGCAGAACCACCCCACTGATCTCTATTTGGACTTGCATCCCAAATAGGCCACAAACCAAAATCGCCACCGTTGTCAGCCTTAACTCTGGCTTTTACAACATAAGTTTTACCTTTCTCCATAGGAATTGGCAACTTATAGTGTGCCTGTTTATCCCAAGGATTTGCACCTGCATCGCCACAATCGTAAACGATACAAGCGTTTGCACCACCCTCAGGGATGGGAGCAGGTTTGTCGGCAAGCAGACTGTTCAGCCATTTCACGGGCTGCTGTGAGTGCCAGGCAAGGGTATGTCCATAAACCGACATGCCGGCATCAGTAGCATTGTCCACAAACTCACTTACCGTCGCAAAGTTCATCTCGCCTTTATCGTTAACGACAGACGCCATCTTCATGGCATTACCGGCAACGATCTCCGTGAAGTTGGAGTTGGCAAGCGAATAGACCAGCTCTTGTTTATTGTAGTCAGGAGCCGCAACAGCCAGACCCAGATGGAAGTCCCTCAGCAGTCATGTCTGGACGACCTACCTGGTATGTCTGGTCGAACTCGTCGGCACACGAAGCCATGAACATGGCTCCGAGTGCTGATATGATTAATACTTTCTTCATAGTTTCCTATTTTTAACGTTATTAATTATAGGTAGGAGTAAACTCCTCAGACTTGACACCACTGCGCTGCCAAACGAG
>CACYPF010000009.1 GCA_902776195.1 uncultured Prevotellaceae bacterium
TATTGCACTAACATGGCATTTCATGCAAAATCCGTAAATATGACTCATAATCTGGAGGTCCCAGGTTCAAGCCCTGGCTGGTCCACATTGAAAATCAAGCACTTACGAATTTCTCGCAAGTGCTTTTTCTTTTCGAGTGACCTTCAGGTGACCTTTTTGAGCGAAAAGTGACACTACAGCGGATTATGAAATAGTGTGCAATTCCATGAGCATTCTTGAAATTGTCATATCGGCTGTAGATACTTAGTAAGTAAGCATCCGTTAATTGTTATCAGAATGTTCAGACTTAATATAATATTTTCTATTAATCTTGCCATTAAAGGTACGTTCAATTTTATCAGCCTTACTATACAATAGCGGTATCTTGTAAGATTCCAACCTTGATTTCAAATGTAGAGCTAATGCCTTTCTATTCAATTCACAGCCTTCCTTCATTACTACTAAAAGTTTTAATGCTTTCCCTGTTATTTTATGGTCAACTGGAATACAAACACAATCTTTGACACCGGCAAAAGACAGGGCCGCATCTTCCACTTCTGTCGGAGCCACCTTAAAACCTCCTACATTGATGACATCGTCCTCACGACCCATCAAATGCAACATACCGTTCTCATCTATCCTACCCACGTCAGACGTAAAAACAGCTCCATCTCTTAGAATAGTGGCCGTCATCTCCGGATCGCCAACATAGCCTGACATGAGTGTCTCGCCATAACAAATAATCAAGCCCTTATCGGATATGGTTATACGAGAGTGCTTCATCGGTTTTCCCAGACACCCGGCGATACATCTTCCATCATTATAGTTATATGTACAAATAATTCCTGTCTCCGTTGAGGCATAGGTATTATAGAGTCGAGTATGAGGCAGAAGTCGGCATAGTTCCAGCATGTCAGATTGCGATATGGCTGCCGCACCCGTCTCAATAAATTCCATCTTATCTGCCAATGCTTTTAACTTCTCAGAACTGAGCTGTATCAGCATACGGATACTTGCAGGTACGAGAAATGTTGCCATTTTGGCAGCAGGATAGTTAAAAGCCTCGAAGAATTTATTAATGTCTTTTAGCCCATCGACGAGTATAACAGTGCCCCCAAGCATGATGACTGGATAAATTTTGGAGAGGCTGCCTATATGGTTTAACGGACCATTGACCACAAAAGCCAAGTCGTGAGTGAAACCCTGTCCGTCAATCAAGTTCTCCGCATCAGCCAAAATGGTACGATGGCTGATCATTACTCCTTTTGACCTCCCTGTAGTTCCTGTAGTATATAGTATATCCGCAGTCCCTTCAGGTACTTTATACAAGCACAATTTTTCAGATATTGTCTTGTATGCTTCATCAGGCAGTCTCTTCTCCAATGGTACAGCAACACCCCCTACTTGATGTAGTGCAAAATAAGAGACAAGGAAATCAATGGAGGTAACAGCTCGAAGACAACATATCTGTCCACGATCAATATGCTTCAATTCCTCCATTCGCTGAGACACTCTGTCCCACAATTCAGCATACGAGTATTTTTCTTCTCCGCAGACGATTGCAGTTTTATGGGGGTGTAAACGTGCGTGCTGTTCTATATAGTCCTCTAATATCATATTGATTTCTCTTCTATCTTTTTTTCCACCATAGCCACAATACTATCAAGCGTCTTCAGATTCTTTGGCGTGGCATCAGTAGCTTCTAACTTGATGTTGAACTCGTCTGATAGCATCATCAGTATCGTAGTGACGCCTAAAGAATCTAATTCACTGAATAAAAAATCAGAATCAAAATCAACTAAAGGAAGGGCGTCTTCCAGCATTTTCTTAATCTTTTCTTTCATATCCATTACAAATTAATAATATACGGACTTTTTGATTCATCATTCTCTTTAAGTTCTGTCATATAAGTTATGTTATTGACAACATTCTCTGCTGCAATGCCTGAAACGAGCAACTTTTCTTCGTCTTTCTCTACCGAGATGACGGTTGCATCGGGCTTTGTCAGCGCCAGGAGCAGGCTCAACTCTCCCCACCCGCTATTCAGGACAATGATGAATGAAGAGTCAATGGAGTTATACTTTTCGGCCTGACGTTTATAGTTTTTCAGATTTCGCTTGACACTGCGAAATATCTCTGTTCCCCTATACCTATATCGATCAAGCACAAATGGGACGTAGTATTCTATCGTTTCATACTGCTTTTTCATCAATTGAAATTTCTTATTATATAAATTCCGCATCAAGCGTGTACACTCTTTATAATCATGCCCATAATAATCTTTGTCACCATATTTTATCCTATCACCTATTTCAAGCGTCACTTTCCCTGGATACGTACATAAGGTATTGCGTGGGAAAACATGATTTACGCCATGAAGATATATGGGAACAGTATCTAAATGCAATTTTTCCGCAAGATAAAATGCCCCTTTATGGAAACGCAATATGGACGATTTTTCATTCCTTGTTCCCTCAGGGAAAACGACAATACTATAGCCTTCTTTAACTAATTCAGAAAGATGAGGAATATCTGCAGATTCTTGATCGGGAATCGTATAAAAATCCATCCACTGAAAGACTTTCTTTGTAACAAAATGGCTACTGGCATGACTGTTTGCGACAATGATAATCTTGGAAGAAACAGCCATCAAGAAAGCAGTATCAAGCATAGACTGATGGTTGCATACAATCACAGCAGGTTTTACAAAATCTTCATCCGAAGAGTTGATGTAATTAAAATGCACGCCCCAGATATGATTCATGTCATACCAGAAGCACATCCTGACATAATCACGGAAAATACGTTTAGAACGACTTTTTCCTCGGAATATACCAAATAGTATTCCCCCAAGCAAATAAACTGTGGCTAATTGAATGAAAAAGACAACAGCACTAAATCCTGTTACGAACAACCTTCTAATGCTAATCGGTCTTACACGATATGTCCCATTCACTGACACTAACCATTTAAAAATCAAAGGTGGGAACAGATAAGCCATCATCACAACTGAAAACATTCCGATAATAGTTATTTGAGCCAAAGAATGTAATGCAGGATGCTTGGCAAAAATCAGAGCACCTATACCTATAAACATGATAAGAGCCGAAACGATGATACTGCTTTTGTAAGATGACAACACTTTACGCCTGTAAGCATACTCGTATTGACAGCCCTCTGTCATAAAAATAGTATAATCGTCGCCCTGACCAAAAATAAAAGTCGCAAGTATGATGTTAACCACATTAAAGTGTATATCCATGACTGACATGATGCCCAATATCCATATCCAGCTTACAGCCATCGGTATAAACGACAGAATAGCCAGTTCTATACTCCCAAAGGAAAGCCATAAAAACACAAACACGATAAGCCCGCAAGCCCAACCAATATAATTGAAGTCGTCTGACAGACGTGTGGCTATAGACGAATTCATCCCTTGAACATCAAAAGCGTACATTTCCGGATGTTCCTTTTCTATTTTTGCAATGACTTCCTCAACGTCCGATTCGTTAGTATAAACCATATCAACGACATTTACCTGATGGGCTATACTATCCACAGAAATATTTGAGGCAAAAACAGTCTCGGTGAGTGGAGAGAAATACTCCATCGGTTTAAGATTATAATCCGCATGAAGAATTTCAAAAAAATCATCGAATGAGGATTCTTGGAAATTCTCGTTTTTAGCAGAAATCCTCACCCGTCTCTCCATATCTTCTCCATGCTCAGAAACAAACTTTTTCCACCGGCTGATACGTTTCTCCTGTTCTGCTTGAGAGCACAAGAAATGACTACAACTTCTTCTTCCTTTCACTAACCCCTCTTTTTCTAATTGAGCAATTGTATAAGACAATGTCTGACTCATTTCCAAAGAAGAGTCAATGTCAGAAGTACTATTGAAAATGTACACAGTCTGCCCAGTCATGCTTGACGATATCAACTGTTGGAAATAAGACATATCGTCTTTTTGCTCCTTACTCATATAGTTGATATGATTCATATCGGGATCGAAAACTGTATCCCCGCTCAAATATCCAAAAACGATGGTCAATATCAACACGCATACAACTAGCCACCGCTTATTGTCTAAAGATAATTCACTAACTTTAGAAAGTACCTGAATGTCACGCACCCGCTGTTTCATTTTCAAGGTATGCGGCAAAAATATGAGCACAAATATTATAGTACCGATTAACAATAAGGAACTAAAAAGGCCTAAATCTCTCAATGCAACAGACTTAAGAGGAACCAAAGCCAGGAATGCGCCAACGGTTGTGATATTGCCAATAATGAGAGGCTTGGATATCTCCTTCAGAGTCGTTTCCATATTTGGTGTATGCTGCAGGTGAGCGATTAAGTGTAATGGATAATTAACCGCTATACCTAATATCACCGAGGATATGCCTATCACTATTACGGAAACACTATCATGTAATAAAGCCATGCCTCCCATCGCAAAAAGCCATCCCCACCCTATAGATACAACAATCATCAAGATGCTCCACACTCTGCGGAACACGTAAATGAGTAATAAAACAATTAAAATGATTGCAATCGTTATCGACAAAAGGCTGTCTTTCTTTATCTGTGTCGCATTGCCTACGGCAATAACCGGACCGCCTGTAAGGTGAAAACTTACTGAAGGTATGGCAATGTGTACTTGCCGAGCTATACTATCAAATGTTTCTATCAGTGTTCCATTCTTCTCAGTTTCACTGGCGCCAAACGGGGAATCCATCATCATGATGGCTCTCTGCATGTCAGGAGTAAAAATATACCCGTCATAGTTCTCAAAAGAGATCGCAGGCATATTCGATTGTAGACCAGCTACCACAGGAGTAAACAAATTCAGCGGATCTCTTTGAATATTTTCTGACAACAAACTGGAAGCCGGCAGCATTAGTAATTGCTTGTCAGCTGCTAACTGAGAGGGAATAAAGTCCGGTTTACATAGAAGACTGTCAATCCTTAAATAATCTGCCGGTGTCAGAAAATACGGAATATTCTGATACACGTAGGATATCATTTCTGCGACTTGGTTCTGATCCATTTGGTAAGTCAAATTCGAGAATTGGCCGCCTTTCTCCGTCTTTTCAAGTTTCTCAACAAACAAATCCACTGCACGAGCTATCGTATCAGGAGCGATTTCCGTTGAATCTGCGTTTTGCGCAATGACTATTATCTTATTGGCTCCTACTAAATCCTGATATACTTTCAGGGCTTTACTATATTTATTGTTTTCTGGCAAAAAATCAGAGATATCCTCTTTATAAGTCAGGCTGGCCAACAATAGAGCAAGACCCAAAGTAAGAATAGACAATGAGAGCCAACAAACCATTCGATGCCCCTTCATATATTCATATATCCCTATCATTTCTGCCGTCATGTTTTTATTTGTTATCGATAGGGTTTGAATAGATACGAATGAAGATTTCTTTCAGTCTGTCCATATCACATGTCTCATACCTCTCAAGTACACTCAAATGATGGATGAACGCATCATACTGCTCGTCTGTATACATAGACCGGTATTTCGTATTTCCATACAACAAATCATGAGCTATATAATTATTGGGGTATAACTTATATGCAGCATTTATTTTCCTGTCAATCAACTTTGCTACACTTTTATGATACTCATTGTTCGTCTGTTCTTCAAAAGTTCTAAGCTCTTCCACTGACAAAGGTTCGCACAACTCGAAATGCACATTCCCTTTCGGCTGAAGAATGCCTGTCAGAATACTATTGAGGTCCTCGCCTGGCTTCTTGGTATATTTGGTATATTGCGACTCATATAACTCCAATGCTTTCAACACATCACACGATTCCCACTCGTACGAAACTGAAACTGGCACAATATTCAAATCAGCTAAAGCTTTTATCTTGTCCTTGGGTTCACTCATGCAAAACATCTTAATGATGCCTTGGTCTGTAGCATCATTCCCGTCTTTTGTCCTTCCATTCCGTTGAGCAATCCACACGGATTGCCCTTTCTCTGTTATCACATACCTAATATATTCGGATAAGTGCAATGAAGCTTTATAAAACTCCTTGATATCACCACCCGGGCGTTCTACTCGAAACATCTTATTGCTTTTCCCTACATCGATAACAACAGGATTCATCATCAAGTTCGCTCCAAATGTTATCTCCGTAGTGTCAAAGCCATTGATTACAAGGTAATATTGCAGCAAACAAGCATCCAGCATAATGTCACGATGATTTGACACGTACAGATATTTCTTATTCGGATCAAGCCGCTCTATGCCAGTTCCAGTAAACTCAGTGATGCTGCGGGCAATGATCTGCTCATTTACCCGTCGCATGGTGTCTAACTGAAATTGTTCTACTGTAGTAAATGATGCAATATTCTTTCTGACATCGTCGATGGGTTCATCTGGATAGACATAAGATGCAAGAAGTGGAAACGCCTCACAATTAGCCAAACGATGCATAGCAGCAGGAATCTCTTCTTTATAATAAGGCCTGATATCATCAAATTTCGGATTCTTCCTCATCATTATTTCAATAATTTATTTAACCATTCTATAAATTTATTCTTCCATTCTCTGCTCTCTGTAGAACCTTTATGATTAGATACACCAAAACCATGACCACCCGTCTTGTATTGTATATATTCATGACTGATGCCTTTTGCAGTAAGGGCAGAATCAAGAAGTACCGAATTACGACAATCAACTATCGGGTCGTCTTTACAATTCACTAAAAAGACAGGAGGGCATTCTTGCGGGATATGCTTTTCTAAAGACAACAAATCACGAAGATATTTGTTTCTTGTTCTTGAATCGCCTAACAGTCCCCTTCTTGAACGTTTATGGACACAGGCTTCTTCCATGGTGACTACAGGATAAACAGGAACTATAAAAACAGGCCAGTCCTCCTTGCTAAACAGTTCTACGGAAGACATTACCAAGTGCCCACCAGCAGAGAACCCCATTGCCCCAATCTTATGAGGGTCAACACCATATTCTGTGCTGTGATTTCTTATATAGCGCAATGCTTGTAGCAAATCATCCTGAGGGTCTGGGTAACGATTGCCTCGGAACAAAAGTCGATAATGCAACAAAAAGGCAGGAACATAAGCTGTCCGATAGTTCAAAACGAAAGCAGATATTCCCTTTGACTGAAGCCATCGTCCAACCTCATGCCCCTCGGTATCGCTGTCATGCCAGAAATAGCTACCACCCGGACACACCACGACCCCAATATTGTCCACACCTTCTACAATATAAGGAGACAGCAGAACGGTCTTTTTGCATGAAGTACCTTCCCAAATATTGACTTGAGAATGTATGCTTGCTGAAAGTAGAACAAACAGGATGATATTGACTAACCTTTGCATAAATTTATCTTGTTGATTACATAGTTTGCACCTAATATTGCTTCGCATGTATTTATTGCTGTCAGAGGAACTCCGCAAATACCATGAAGATTGTTATTTTGTCCTGTCAAAAACAGATTCTTAATCTTGGTCACGACAGGCACCTGTGATAATGCAATATTGTTACAGTCTTTACTGAAACCACAAATACTGCCCTGCTTTACCCCATAATAATCTCTTATCGTTAATGGAGAAGATGATTCTATTTTGTCTATACATTTTAAGAATCCCGGATGCAGTTCCTCTATTTGTTTTAATAGCTCCTGTGTTCTCTCCTCTTTCCACTTTTCATAATTTTCCCCCCTGCATCCTACTTTTGTGTTTTCCCACGGGAGCGTTAAGGAATAGGGCATGGGGGCTGTTACAAGAACTTTTCTTGCATACGCATCTTGATCAGATACCGGAGGAGTCATAAACAGGAATCCCAATGGCCAAGGTCTATCGTCTCGACTGCAATTCCATATCTCATCATATTGGGTCATATAATATTCAGAATGATTAATGTATGGAAAAGAATGATCTTTAACCTTGATATATAGTGAAAATGCTGAATGAGCATTCGGAATTGAGTTGAGTCGATTCACATACGCTTTGGGAAATGCCTTTGTATCCATTAGCCCAAACATCGTGCAGGGATGGATGGCAGAGATATAATAGTCAGCTTTCAGAACTTTCCCACTCTTGGTCTTAATGCAATGAACAAGCTTGTCTTTTATTTCAATTCTTTCAACTCCATCATTTACATATATCTCTCCCCCATTATCAGTTATTACTTTGGCTAACAAGTCGGCAAAATGACTGCTACCATCAACAAATCTACTTGCCCCCTTTATATATAGGCTGCTAATTATAGCATGTATGTATGCAGGAGTTTTGTCCTTCACCCCACCATAAAGAGGATTCATATATGCTAATACACTCTGTAACCTCTTATTCTTTGTGTATTGCGCAATAAATGCGTTGGCAGGAATAAGAAATTCGTTGGAGCCAGCATAGAGGCTTAACTGTCCTTGAGAAGGTCGAAGATTAAACAAATCTACCTTGTCCGTTAGATTAAACAAGGCATCAACATATTTATACAGATTATCTTTCTCTTCTGGAAAACTCTTTGAAAGCGAAGTAACAAATCCTTCGCGCCCTTTACCTATTGTATAAAAAGTCTTATCTTCGGAAAAATACAACTTATCGGTACAATCATCATCAACATCTTTCAACTTAATCTGATCAAATATCCCTAAGTACCTACAGATGTGTCTGACATTACCACCTTCCTGCATACCTCCCAAGATATGCATTCCCGTATCAAAATCTTCACCAAAACGCTTAAAAGTCTGAAGACCTCCCCCAATCGTATGGTTTTTCTCAAGAACTTTAACAAAAAGTCCTTCTTTTGCAAGAATTGCTCCTGTGAACAATCCCCCTAAACCTGCACCTATTATTACTACAGTCTTTCCCATCATTTGCAGTCAATAATTTGTTGATAGATTTTCTGTGCTGACAGCAATTCGCTACAAGTGACGATAGTTCCCACTAACACACCCAACATCCCATGCGAATTAATATTCTGCCCCGTCTGAAATACGTTTGGTATTTTAGTTCTATGAGGTACACGACATGCCACCCCTAAATTGATATCCTTTGCTATTCCATACATGGAGCCACCTTCTGAACCTGTATAATCGAAATAGGTAAGCGGCGTTGAACTATAAGTCCTTTTTACACATCCACTGACCTCTGGAAAATGTTTGTACAGTGATTCCAGAAGTTTTTGTGTCTTATAAGCTTTAAAATTCTCATAATCTACTCCTCTATGCCCGATTTGACTCCCTTTCCATTTTTCGACCTCCTTCATGCTCATATAAGAAAGTATAACCCCTGTCTTCGCATAAGCAGGAGTCCTTGATTCGCAAAAATGCATGTATAGAAATCCTTTGGGCCATGATTCTTCATCATAATTCTCACAACCCCACGGAGAATCAGTGTTATAGCCATAATAGTTATAGTTCATGTATGGCACGGTATTCTCCTTAAACTCCAAATAAACCGAAAAGCCGCCAATGGTTTGTGGTATAGAATTGATCCTATTACGGAACGCAGGGCGAATAAGTTTTGAATCCACGAGTTCCAACGTTCTCATAGGATGCGCATCTGAAATGACATAATCACCTGAATAGAAAACGTCCTTGTCTGTGTTTACACCTATTGCCCGTGCCTCATCACATACTATTTGGGTTACTTTGACATTTCTTTTAACCGTCCCTCCATATTTCTCGATGGTAGCAACCATAGATTTGGCTACAGAATCACTACCCCCAACAAACCTATAGGCACTTTGATTATAAAAGTCCATAATAAAAGCATGTGTAGAAAATGGAGTTTTGTCCCGTTCTGCAGCATAAAGTGGCAGATTTCCTACCAACACTTTTGCCAAGAGAGGATCCGTAATCACTTCCTCAACCACATCGTTTATTGACCTTAACTGATATTCCATATTGACAGCGGCATCAGACTCTGCATATTTTAACGAATGTAGCGATGAAGCTCCAGCTACTTTCTCTACAAGATTATAGTATGCAAGAAGATGATCACGCTGTTTGGGAAAGTATTCTGCCATTTGTTCGATAAACGGTTCACGTCCGTTGGCAAATTTATACTTTTGGCCTAACAAAGAAACTACATCATAGCCAGTTTCGTCCAATTTGCTTAGCTCCACATCTTTATCTATCTCTAAATAGGTCATCAAACGATCTAATGTCTGCCCTTTAGATGCGCTGCCAACAAAATGCATACCCGTTTCAAACTTTGCACCGTAACGTGTAAAACATTGCAAACAGCCACCTATCTGTGAGGCTTGTTCAAGAACAGTTACATCGTATCCGTTCTTTGCCAGTATCACTCCGCAGGACAATCCTCCGAGGCCACTTCCTATGATGATAACTTTTTTAGACATCTTTCTCTTTTTGATTGGCTATTGTTTCATACTTAGCAATATATGCCTTTCTCATCGAGGATGCCTGCGCTTTAACATCACCGACAGCCTCTAACTGTTCACGTTTGATGGGATCTCCTACTTCCAAGTAAATTGGTCCTTTGCGTAAGTGGTAGGTTTTTTTAGGAAGAATCCTGCCAGGGCCATACAGGTACATCGGGATAATCTCAAGCCCTAATTGCTCTGCCACATAGAAGGCTTGTAATTTAGGCATTAATTCATCGATTCCTTCTGCTACAGGATAGAATTCTGCATGACGTATCATCAGCCCGTAAAGTGGATTGTTCCAGACCCATTGGTTGGTCAAAAAAACAATATTGGGGGTAAGACTAAGTTGACATGCCAAATCCAAATGGGACTGGTGATTGCAAATGACTACAGAAGGTTTTGAAAAGTTTACTTTATTGGAGCACTTATAGTTAAAGGTCGTTCCTGGTATTCCATGATGTAACATCACGAACCTTGAAGCATGATAAATCAATTTATGAAGATTTCTGCGCTTACGTTCCGTCATTCTACCAACCTTGACATAAAGCCATACGGAAGGTGTAATCACACAGAAACAGGCCAACAAGACAAACAGCAATGAGTAAACCGTTCTCAAGACGTTAGCTATCCCACGATAAACACGTAAAGGTAGCCCATACACAACGGCCAGAAAACATAATACCATATTTAAAACGCTGATTCTGGCGAAGTCTTTTCCTGGGCGGAAATGACTGACACGCTGTTCCTGAGGCGGATAATAGACTCTTATGTCTATAGGGACTATTTCAACTCCATGCCATGAGGCAAACACTATGAGTTCGAGTTCTGCCTCATAGCGAGAAGTAAGCAATCTAAGCCCATGAACCTGTTTGTATGTAAAACCAAAAGTTAGAGAACTGATTGGCAAAACTACTGCCTTTCGAACGCTGAACTCCAATTAACTGACGAGAACCTATAATCAGAGCACCTGGATGTTTTTGATTTTCCTTAAGGAAAAGAGCAATGTCACTCGGATAGTGCTGACCGTCTCCATCCAGTGTGATAGCATAAGAGAACCCCATTTCTAAAGCGCATTCAAAGCCTTTTCTTAATGCATATCCCTTTCCTTGATTTTTAGTATATTCAACAGTCGTTATACCCTCTATAGAATGAAGTATCTTTGACGTATCGTCAGTGGATCCGTCATTCACTACAATAACATCACTTATCTCTTTGAGCGTTTCACGGACAACCACAGCTATAGTACCACCATTATTGTAGGTGGGTATCACGACACAAATGCCTCTGTCGTATAAATGATAATTTTCCCATTAAGGTTTCTCCTGAAAGAAACTGAACCTGTGCTTTACAGGTTTGAGCCATTTGGTCTGAGCTTATTTTTGTATATTTACAAACGATGCTAGGTGTATCTATAGGTGATATAACATTTAAGAATTTCACATTTAGAACTTTTTGTATTCTAAATTGCTGTTGGTAGTGTTCCTCCATCAATTCTTTAGCTATTTGGATAATACACACGCCTGGAGTAATGGGGTTCCCTGGAAAGTGAGCTTGATATATAAAATGAGTGGCATCCAAATGAATGTCATAACTGAAGGATAATTCTGACATGTCCTTCCAACAATTTCATAAGGTATAGGAATAAATTGATAGGTTATTTTTCGGCGCTCATTAAAATATTCTGACTCTCCTTTTTGCAGTGAGGACATCAACAGAACTAAGTCTTTACGGAGTACACGTTTGATATACCACTTATCCATCATCTTAATGACATGATGCAGTTTCACTTTCTGTTCGTCTGGACTGAAAGAGAAATCAAGCATAGTAATACCAAATTCATTGAACATGCATCCCTTAATCACACCACAGTCGTTGAGAAGAACACAAACGCCACTGATATAGGCATTAGGCATCTGTATCATGGCATTATACTTCACCTTTTCCCCATCGGAAATAGGGAAAGTGTGCTGCGCACGAAGTGTGGTGGCACGAAACACGCTAATGAAAATCAAAAATGTTGTTAGCAATCGTCTCATTCTTCTTGATATTCTTGAGTTCGATAATTGTTCGATCACCATTCTTCTCCACCATTTCCACAGAGGTCACAACACCCTGTTTTTTATTAAAATGCAGAAAGATTGTTTGGAAAAGTTGCTTCATCTCTTTGCGCAAAGGCACTAAAGTGGCTATCCATTCTCCACCTCTATCAGATATGCTGTTTTTGAAACTTTTGGAGTCGTTCAGGCAATCGCCTACTACGCTGTTCATCATCATACGTGCTATCTCGCGGAAAACCTTATTCTGTCTTACATCTATGACGTCACTACGCTTTTTATTCTTCAGCAACACCTTATCATTGTTTAAAATAAAGGTGTAAGTATAGGGGGTAACATATTCCCATCGCAAGCGATTACTTTGACTGTAATACATCTTCCCTCGTGACACCATTTTATCGTTTAACATCTTAAGATGTTTAGTCTGTACAAAATCACATTGCAACGTCTTCATTGAAGCGGCAAGCTGACCAATTTCTTTTTTTATTTGCTGCTCACTCTGCTGAGCCGACAAAGTCAGCGTAGCCGTAATCAGCAAGCACCACATAACGACATATTTCTTCATACCTATTTAGCGATTAACATACAACCTAACACTATAAAACACACTCCAAACCATTTCACCACTGAAACCTCTTCATGAAAAATAAGAATGGCCGCTAACATACCCAAAACATAGCTCAAACTAATCATCGGATATGCACTGCTGAAAGGGAACACTTTCACAATATACATCCACAGCAGTGATGCCAATGCAAATAGCAATCCACTGGCAGCAAATTGCCAATTGGTCATCAGGCTCCACCAGAAAGCTCTGGTCCACGAAAATGAAGGCATCCTCATCAATGCCAGTTTCAGAAACACCTGCCCTGCTGTGAGCAGTATACTCTGAACAATTGCGTATGGTATTATTTTCCACATGTCAAAACGAAAGCTATAGAATGAAACGCAGGGTGCACCTTGACACCAAGCCTCTCCTGCATTCTCTGATATGTTGGGGTAGCCTCATCGTGACAACCCACCAACACAGATTTACAACGCCCACTTTTCAACAACTGTCTGGCATCACGCAATGCCCAGGACAAAGAATCTTCGTCTTGTGTATAAGTCGTGTTATAACCATGACAACCAAGATGGATGGCAATATTGCTACTAATTGTATTGTGGGTGCTTTGCATAAAGAGTGTAGGACTCATGGAAACTTCGCCCTCTTCTATCATCTTAACCAGAAGTTGTTCAGAGTTTGCCAAACATCCCATAGCCGTCCCAGTAACGATTGCTTCTGGAGTTTCAATTCCTGCTTCTTCCAAGGCTTTTAAAGAGGCTAAAAGAGAACTCCTCATCAGTTTACTCATGCGACGAGCCTCTATAGGCTTTACGTAACGTGAGAGTTCTTTCAAGTCGTCATCAGATGTCATTTCCACCTTTGACAATATCTTAACATCATTTTCGCATGATGAGTCTGAATTCAACGATGTTGTTGGCTTAAGTGAGAACACAAGAGACGTATCGTTACCTCCAAAACCAAACGAATTGCAAACGACATGCTGAAGTGGATAGTGATCTTCGCCCTGTGTTGGAATAATTCCATCGTCCATAGCCTGACTCCAACCGAGATTAGCAGGTATGAATTGATGTTCCAATGCCAAAAGACATATCACAGACTCTATACCGCCTGAAGCACTAGTTGTATGACCTGTAAACGACTTAGTGGAACTGACGAAAGGCAACTGTTGTCCAAAAACGCGCTTGAGGGCTACGCTCTCCGAGAAATCGTTATTAGGGGTTCCTGTACCATGAGCATTTACATACTGAATGTCGCAAGGAGCGAGTTGAGCCATTCGCAGGGCTTCTGTCATGGAAAGATAGGCTCCCTCGCCATCGTCAGATGAGGCCGTCTGATGGAACGCATCGCAGGCATTTCCATATCCGCTCAAATAGGCATACGATTTCACCCCACGACGCAGAGCCAAGTCAGCTGTTTCCATAACTACATATGCAGCGCCTTCGCCCAAATTGAGACCTGCTCTGGTGGCATCGAAAGGACGACATGGCTCATGGTCAAGAATCATCAGCGAATTAAAACCGTTAAGATGAAAAACCGACAGAGCTTCAGATCCCCCAGCCACAACTATATCGGCCGTTCCTTCTTGAAGCATACGAGCCCCAACCAACAGCGCATTGGCAGCTGAAGAACATGCTGTGGAAAGGGTAGTGTACTCCGAAAATATGCCGAAATAATCAGCCATTTTTCGTGTACAGCTACCTGCACTATGATAATTTAAGCACCGCAGAGCTTCATCAGATTGTTCGAGTTGCGAGAACAACTGTTCGGTCACATCCATACCAGCTACTGTGGTTCCGGAAATGAGCACTAATCGTAAAGATTGTTGCTGCACACTTTCTCTGCTGATGTTGGCATCGTCCAAAGCCTGGCGAACTGCCAGCATCCCCATAAGAGTAGTTCGATTAAGTAAAGACTCGTCTTGCAGGCCTAATTGTTGACGCATATCGTCGTTTGACAAGGGAACTTCCCCAACGGGGATTTCACGATGAATAGAATGCAGGTATTTCATGGTGCCAATTCCCGAACGTCTTTTTCTCAAAGAATCGAGAACTTCAGCAGTATTGCATCCTATAGCTGAAATGATGCCTTCTCCTGTTATGACGATAGGTTGTTTCATCTTCACGTTTTACTTGGTTCGATGTTCCTTTACATATTCAGCAATTGTACGAATATTCTTGAAGATAGCTTTTCCTTCTGAAGGATTGGCCAATTTGATGCCATAGCTTTTCTCCAATAACACAATAAGTTCAAGTGCATCAATAGAGTCTAAACCGAGACCAGCTCCAAACAGGGGACTGTCGGTGTCAATGTCTTCAGGTGTCATCTCTTCCAGGTTTAACACCTCTATAATTTTTGTTTTCAGTTCTAAAATTAATTTTTCCATTATCAAATTCTGCTTAATAGTTTAAAATCTGCTTCAAATGTTTGTTCGTCTTGATAGTCAATCCATCCTGCAATGATACTATGTATAGTATGGTCTAAGAAAGTGGATTGGAGTATATCGTCCATCATAGCCTCATTTTTACTGTCCATCATGTAAAAAGAGGTCTCTGCATGATAACCATGGCGAAGAGCCACCTCACCACACACGATATTGGGCAGTGTATAAACAAACAGCGATGGACTGGGGAAATAAGAATCACGATGACGGATGGTTTGGGAGTATTCTTTATCGACCCACCCAGAGGATGTATGATTGAAGAGTACAATAGCTCGGTCGTCACATGCTCTTTTTCTTGGTTGTTCTAAATTCAGCAACAATTCGCTAGTCACAAATCCCAACTGACTCAATCGATCCATCTTGTAAAATTTTGGATATGAGCCAATATACCGCTTATAGATGTCTGAAATCGGAGGGGTGATGTTTGATATAGAGCCATCGATACGGACTTCTTGCGGCGTCACCTGAACACGATGCAGCACCTCATAGTTTACAAGTTCAATTTGGCGAGCCACAGGATTACCATACTTGCAGTAAATAGCTGCATTATTTCCCCCGAAACCAGATATTATCTTGACGAATGAGTGTCCACTGACAGGAACGGACTGTGAGGAAATGCTAACTCGCCCAGAAACACCGATATCATTAAAACCTTTGGTGGCGAGTAATTCTCCATGCTCAATGGATTGCATCGTAATGATGGTTTCAAGTATTCCCGATGCACCCAACGTGTGACCTAAATAGCCCTTTAGCGTATTGATGGGTATATGAGACAGCCCTGCTGACTCTATGGCCTTTGATTCCATCTGGTCGTTATACATGGTTGCTGTACCATGAACATTGACTGTTGCAATTGACTCCACCTCTATATCCTTTATAACCTCTTGTATAGCACTACAGCACCCCTCACCCTTGGGCGATGGACTGCTGATGTGGTAGGCATCATTGCGTAGAGCACCGTTAACAATTTGCCATTGTATGCCCTGCGTATCTTTATTGCTTAATATCATAGTTGCAGCAGCTTCACCCAAATTGAGTCCGATACGCTCAATATCGAAAGGACGACAGGGTTCCGGCGAAAGAGCTTTTAGAGACTGGAAACCTGACACCACAAAATGGCTGATAATATCGCATCCTGTGACAATAGCCACATCACAACATTGTAAATCCAATAGCCGTTGAGCTGTTATAATTGCTGCCACACCAGAGATACAGGCATCGCTAACCACTAAAGGTTGCATGGTGACACCAATGAGCCTGGCAATTCTAAGAGCAGACTCAGCAGGCAACAAATTCTCATAGTTTGACGATGCCAGATGGTCTATATTGCCCTTTGTCGTACTCAAAATTAGCTGGGTACGATCAGTTATCACACCACTTGGGCATTCAGAAAGCGCTTGCTTAATACTTTGATAGACAAGAGACTCGAACCATGTCAGCCCTGATACCATGAGTTGTTTACGCTGCTCGTCGCTGAATCTTGATGCCACAAAGTTATCCTCTTCCCTACCAGAGAAACTGACATAATGCTTTAGCGAAGAACGACCATCCTTTATGGCTTGGTAGTTCTCTGCCGTAGTTGCACCAAGTGGCGACAATACATTATCAGCTATTTTATATACCATATTTCTTTCGTCTTACAAAACTCCCCAACGCTTTCGCCATTCGTCATAAAAGGTAGGGCTATACAAAACCAATTGGTAGTTAGTATCCATAAAAACCTGAACACTGTGACCTGTTGCTATGAGAGAGTCGTCTTCTGGATCATATATTCTGTAGTCAAAAATAATCTTAGCTGCCTCAGTGGGCCGATATGTGATTTCAATGCAAGGATGAGTGCCGTAACGAATTGGCTTCTTGTACTGGAAACTAAGTTCCACTAGCGGGGCAAAATATCCATGATCAAAGAAGCCCATGTAAGTAAGGTCATATTTCTCGCCAAACAGCTCGCGGGCATCTTCAAAATAAAGCGGATATGAGCCATGCCATACCACGTTCATGGAGTCAACCTCACTAAATCTGATGTCTAATATCTTTGATGCCTTTAATTCCATCATCTTTTATTCACCTTTGATAGCTATTTTTATTTCTGTTTCAGCAAGTATTTGTGTACCCCGTTTCACCTGGGCTGAGGCCAATGTCATGCCGAAAACCTCTTCTTTGACATTAACTATGGTGGTAATAGTTTGTCCCACCTTTGGTAGGTCAAAAACTTCAAAATTGCGGATTGCGCCAATGAATCCTATTTGTACGTCCTTCTTTAGAACATATTTATTGATAAAGCCAATGCGGGCAGCACATGTCTGCGCAATATTTTCTATCATGCCAGAAGCTGAAAAACATCCATCTTCAACAAAAATGTTGTCAACGCAGATAACAGTCTCTGTGATGGTCTGCACTTCGTCCAACTGCACCAAGCGTCCTATCATTACGAAAGGTTCTTGTTGAGGCAGCACTTCATGGATATCAATACTGCGAAGAAACTCTTCAACTGGCCATTTAAATGATAGTGTGTCCATCAGGATAATCTCCAAAAGTCAAAATAGTTGTACCATTGTGTAGGATACATCTTCAAGATGCGTTCCAACTCATCCGCATAAGCCCGTGACAATTGTGCAATCTGCTCTCTCCGAGATGCTGTCTTGTTATAGTGGAGTGGAGTGACATATATTTGGTAAGTTAATGCCGATTTCTTCATGACATTGACAGCCAACACATCCAGACTCCGCATCGTAGGAACACTAAATGGTCCCAGGGGCAACTGGACTTCAGATCTCAGCAATTTCACCTTGACAATCTTTTGAGAACCTATAATCCTGTCAGCTGGCATACTCATGATTTCTCCATTTTCAAGAGCTTGGTCTATCAGAAAAAGATGGCTCATATCCCCTTTAATGGGTATCATACGAATGTTCGTGTCAGAAAACATAATCCTGCGATTATTCATCACAGTTTGTTTCTCGCCCAAAAACACCAATGCATTGAGGCGTTTCTTATCCGATACAAGGGTATATCCTGCCAGTTCGTAATTGCCGACATGAGCACTGAGTTGTACGAAAGCCTCTGGACGCGCAGCCAACTCCTGGAAATATTCCATCCCTTCTATATCCACATGAAAATGTCGTCCTGCATACATGGCAAAACGGTCAATGACCACTTGGGCAAACATACAATGGTTTTGATATGTCTTCAGAAAGGCTTTAACCGGGTTACAACCCCATTGCTTACGAAAATAGCGGTAAATGTGCTTAAAACCAGGACGGAACAAACAGGGAGGAATGACAAAGATGTATGTAAAGATATAGATAATCCGTATATCTATTCTTCTCAATATAGCAATCAGCCATCTATGCATCAAGCTATTGCCATACGTCGTACCATCCCACTCCTGCTTTCCCATTGTCAGCCTAACTCACCTTGCTTTCAATATAATCATTAAACTCTTTCAGAGTAGTTACACCCGTCATCTCTTCAGGCTTAATCTTAAAGCCAAAATTCTTTTCCACGATAACTACGATATCTACGAAGTCAAGGCTGTCAATGCCCATATCGTCCTTCAATTTAGCATCGTCACTGATTTTCTCCTCATCTATTTCGAGGTCTTCAATCAGGAAGTTTCTTACTTTCTCTTCAATTTCTGTTCTTGTCATTTTTCTGGTTATTTATCATTAAAACTATAATTTACATACCAATATAGAGTGCCCTTGCCCCAGATGGTCGTGTATCTGCTCTATTTCAAGACCAGCGTTATTGATGCACTGTTCCATATCCTCTGTATTATACATCTTAGAATTGCCATTTGCAATAGCCGTAAAATACAGACTGGTCATTGTCAGACAAAATGCTGCTGGTTCGAATCGCTGTCTGTCCCAAAGCGTCTCCATAATATATATACGGGTTTGCGCTGTCATTACTTGTTTGGCACGCCTCAAAATACTTGTAATTTGTTCCATGCTAAAACAGTCTAAGAACTGGCTCATCCATATTGCGTCCAAACCACCTTCACGATGCGGAAAGGCAACCCTTTCATCCAACAAGTTGATACCGTAACCACTAATGCGGTCAGCACCATCCTTTCCTTGAATGTTGTCTTGCATCATAGCAATTTGTTGAGGCAAATCCAAAATCGTCACTTCTGCATCCTTTTGGTAATTGACACACTGCAAAGCCCATTTCCCTGTATTACCACCGACATCATATAGCGACTTAACATGATGCTCATCGAAAATAATCTTAAGAGCCTCTGGAAAGGAGCTGTCACTATAAAAATGATCAAATCCAAACCAGCTCTTTTGTACTTGTGGCGGTAAGCTTGACAGCCCTTCATACACCGTAGGCCAATCTCCGAAGTGTTTTAAACCTTCTGGCTTTCCATTAAGCAGCGATTCTTCCAGATGAAACCATCCTTCATAGTTCACATCGTGATTGAAGTCTTTATCATTGGCAACATCTACTAATACAAGTCCAATGCTCAGCGAGGCTTCCAAAAGGCATTTCACGGCATAATCCGACAGGCCAGTCTGCGAGACTATCTCTTCTCTGGTAAGCCCATCTTTCGAATCGCGAATCAGGTCGAGTATACCAAATTTAAGCATCAAACGGGAGGCTTGGAAAACGACAGGTCCCCACGCAATAAACTCTGCTAACCGCTGTGCCTCACGAGCCGAAAGTGTTTCTGAAGAGTATTTCTTTGAAAGTTCTGGAAAAAGATGCATTTATTTCAGTTTAAATAATTGTTTGGCTAGGCCCTTGTAACATTTACCCAAGCCATCTGCGTAGTCGTAATCCTTTCCTGAACCAAATCCATCTACATCGATTTCGCATACAATTTGGTTGGAAGCAATTTCTAAGACTTTGATATATGCAGTTGTACTAAACTTACCTTGTCCCCATGTTCCCGTAAATGCTTGATGTCTCTCCAAATCCTTGGCTTCAATGATAATTTTATATTTAGCGCCATCTGAAGATTCTGGTATTTTCAAGCCTTTGGAATTTTCATTAAACGAAACAACAAACGACTGCTGCATAGCAGTAATACGCTTTTCATACTGATCTCCACACCATGCTTTAAAATCTTCATCTTCTTCCCATGTAGTTTTTGTGAAATCAAACTCCACAATGGCACTTACATTCTCTTTGAGAAACGAAGCATTCCCCATTTTCACTTTGACTCCACCAGCCATACAATACATACTAGTGAGTACAGTAACCAATGTTATTAAAAATAATCTTCTCATAATTGTATTATTTGGTTAGACGATATCATTCATACCTATTTCATTTTTTTTATTACCAAAGCGCTATTGGTTCCTCCAAATCCAAAGGAATTACTCAGCACCGTATTCACTTCCATATCTACAGTTTTTGCCGTTAGATTAATCTTTTCTGAATACTCATCAGGATTTTCAAAATTAATATTGGGAGCCACAAAATTATTTTTCATCATAATAATACTGTACAGAGCACGCTGCCCATGAAAAAGTCGGTCAAGAGCAATCGCCTCATACATATCACCCTGGTGTGTAGATGTGGCATGTGCGTTGATGTAATCAATATCATCCAGCCCGACTCCTGCATCCTTCATAGCCCGTGACATAGCAGTGACGCTACCAACATCACTCGGTTCTGAAATACCTCCGCCATTACTTGAGAAACCATAACCAATTACTTCTGCTAAAATAGTAGCACCACGCCTTACGGCATGGTCATAATCTTCCAACACCAAGGCAGCCGCTCCACCACTTGGAACTAAACCGTCTCTATCCCTATCAAAGGGGCGACTGGCTTTTGTTGGCTCATCCATTTTTACGGAGAATGCGCCAAGAGCATCAAATGAGGCCATAGAATAATAGTTGGTTTCTTGAGCGCCACCACAAAGAACCATTTCTTGGAGCCCCTGCTTTATAAGCATATAACCCAATCCTATAGAGTGGCTTCCACTAGCGCAGGCCGCACTGATGGTGAAGTTAACGCCACGCAAATGGAAAATGGTACTGAGATTCATATTCACCGTTGAATTCATCGATTGGAATATGAGACCATAACCTAACATTGCGGAGTCATGTTTTTCGTCCATTATCTTTGAAGATTCTATCACAGGTTTGGCTGATGAATCATTACCAAAGATGCAACCAACTTCATTATCAAGTAGATATTGATTGTCAATTCCTGCCTGTTCAAATGCCTGGCGACTTGCCATATAAGCATATTGCGCTTCTTCTGACATGCCAGCACGAGTGTGTCTGTCAAGCATTTGCTTTGTAATAACGGGGGACTCGACTATACCAGTCAATCCTGAACGATATCCATATTCAAGCCTTTCTTGTTGAATACCAATACCAGATTTGCCATAATACAAAGATTCTTTTACTGTTTCAATATCTGTTCCAAGGCATGACCAAATTCCCATGCCTGTGATTACAACTCTTCTTGCCATTTATCTAAAGTAAACTTATTTTACATCATCCGCACTAATTGCAATTCTCACATATGCAGTTTCTGGGTGTTACCAATAACGATAGGCCCATTTTTCAGAGTGACTTTCAGATTACTTGTTTGCGCAGATGAAAAGGCGCAAACCAAACAAAACACGATTAACAAATATTTTTTCATTCTAAAATCAGTTGATTAAGTATACAATCCACCATTAACATTGATAGTTTCTCCTGTAATATAAGAAGCGTCATCTGACACGAGAAAAGCAACTAAAGCCGCGACTTCATCTGGTTTGCCAAATCTTCCAACGGGGATTAGTTTTTTTAATTCTTCTTCTGGCAGTTCCTTGGTCATATCAGTCTCTATAAACCCAGGGGCAATTGCGTTAACTGTAATATTTCGAGACGCAACTTCTTGGGCCAGAGCCTTTGTTGCCCCAATAAGAGCTGCCTTAGCGGCACTGTAATTCACCTGACCAGGAAGTCCTTTAACACCAGAAAGTGATGCTACATTAATTATTCTTCCGCCACGCTTACGTGGCATCATATGCTTTAACAACCGCCTTGTAATATAAAAGAATCCATCAAGAGTTGTATCAATGACTTGGTGCCAGTCTTCGTCCGACATCATAAACATCAGTCCATCGCGTCTAATTCCAGCATTGTTTACTAAAATCGAAATATAATCATCTGGATGATTCCGCTCCCAAGAATCAATTGCTTCATCTACTCTATTCTTGTCTGAAACATCGAAAGGCATCAACTCAGCAATTGCTCCTTCTCGTTCCACTAAAGCTTTTGTTTCTTGGGCCGCTTCAATATTCGAATTGAAGTTAATGAGTATAGGCATGCCCATTTTGGCCAATCTAATACATATAGATCGTCCGATTCCTCTTGACCCGCCAGTGACTAGAATAAATTTCATTAGCCAGCAGTTAAATAATAACCGTCGGCTACCTTAACGGTTGGTTATACCTTAAATATTAATTTAAATAGAAAGCGTGGAGCCAGTCTGTCGCTCGCTTCACGTTCTAAAGGCTCTCGCATTGCCCGACTAATCGAAACGAGCAACTTGAAGAGCCCCACACCGAATGATATATATACCTCTTTACGATTACAAATCGTTTAGAGGGTGATATAATCATCCCAGGGACGTCACAGTTGCTTTGTTTTTGACTAGTCGTTCGAACTTGCGAGATTCTTAGAACGTCAAAGCCAAAGCGTACATTAACGCCTTTCTTTTTATATGCCCCACCCATTCGAATCGTCTTTAAGGATTCTACTTCGGTGTGGAACTGTCAGCAAAGATAGGCAATTTATTCTAAAATCTGCAACAAATAAAAAAAACTTTTATTTAGAATGTAAAAAATAGTAAAATAGTGTTTTTTAGATAAAATGGGCTTTCTCAATTTCGGGTCATAAATGAAGCCCCCGTTTATGACTGCCTTGAATCATTGTCTTTGCCGTCTGATGGCAGCGGCGGGCAAAGGCTAAGTCGTCTTCTTTATTTTTCCGACGAGGAAGTTCATTATTGCATCCTCCGCCACCGCAAGATTGGGAGATAGTGGTTGCAGCATCAACATAGCCAAAGAACAGGCTGGCAGTGGTGGCGGCAACCTCTGCCGCATTCTCTGCTATCCCTTCTGCCAGATTCAAGCCTGTATCCACAAGAAAACGTACAGCAGACTCGGCTCCTATCTGATAGACCTCAGATTTCGTTCCAACAGCAATGTCGCGTATCGCATCAACAGCTTTCAACATCCATCCTGCATTGGTCAGTCGCTCCTTGGGCTTGTCGCCGAGTGCCTTCCTCACTATTTCTTTCTCCCTATCATTCATGACGTATTTGTCGAGTCGGGGATTGATGATGACCTGAACGGCATTCCAAAGACCAGGCCAGACGGACTCCAAGACGCTGGACATGTTATCGTAGTTATCGGCTTTCGCCTTTGCTCTCTCGTAGGAATCAATAGTGATGCCTCGTTTTGTCATCTCGTCGTATTGGTGAATCTTCCTGATGGCTATGGCATTCTGACGCAACTCCTGTTTGACAATGGCACGACTTCTGCGAGTCAACTCGTCTTTGTGAACGGAGGCGAAACTGCGAAGTATGGTCTGCATGTCGGTCATCACAGACTTGATGTCTGCATCACGCTTCTTCCTGACTACTTTAGGGTCATCGAAGAATCCAATCTTTCGAGCCTTGATTTTGTCAATCTCTTCAAAAGTGGCGGTGAGGACATCCATGATGGTGACATGCAACTTGCCATTTGTCTTCAGATTATCGATAATGACACAATTTGCCTCAGGGTTATAAGCGAACACCATCTTGTCGAAACTCACCATATTGGCCACCTCCTTGGGGTCGCCAACGGCATTGACCAGTTCTTCAACTCTTTCTTCCAGCGCAGTTTTCTCCTTTTGGACTTTGTCCTTCTCCTGTTTGGCATCATTCAGATCTTTACGGGCTGTTTCCACCTGTGTCGCCATCTTAGCCACTTGTTCACGCCCTTCCCGAATATCATTTTCTACCAGAGATTGTGTCCGTCCTGCCTGCTGAAGTTTTTCCTGGATTACAGCATACTTCTCATTTGCTGTTTCTGCTTTCAGATCTGCCTCCTCAGCCTTTTTCAGAGCCTCCAACCTCTCTCGTTCCAGTTTCCGCTTACTCTTCTTGCGATGCTCTTGGCGCTCCTCAGGTGTCATCAGCGATGTATCTTCGCCTCTTGCCAATCCCCATTTGCAGTTGACTTCCTCATAGAGCATGGTGTGCCATTGCTTGTACGACCTCTTTGCCTGATACTTGGTTTCTCCGAAATAATAGGAATAACTGACCGTTGGAACCTTTTTCTTCACGGCGGGCTTATAAAAACGCTGCTCGTCTTCACTCAACCGTTGAAATTGTCGGGTGTTGATATGCTTTGGACGTTGTTTGCCGTCAGACTTCACACCTGAGGCAAGCTCATAGCCACCCGTCCTGCCCTTAGGCATCCGCTCCGCAACTGGAACCACTAATGCGTGGAAGTGCGGGGTGGTTTCGTCCAAATGACATTCAAGTCCGAGAACGTTCTCCTCACCGAACTTCCTGCAAAGGAAGTCATAATAATCCAATGCCAAGGTCTCAATTTGTTTGCGACCCGGATGATCTGGGTCATCAGCCAGAGTGACAGAACTATTGTCCTCGCGCCAATCGAAATCCATTGGTTTGCCAAAGGCTATCTCTGTCATGCGGTCATGATCACCATTGAGCACGAAGTCGATATAGGTGTTTGGCTGATTAGGAGCATCAGGTGACCAAGGCTTGAATTTCAGTTCTTTCAGTCGTTCGTCGTATCTTTCCTTCAATGACTTTTCCTGCGTACCAAGAGGGATGATGGTAGGTCGGGCAAAGACAGTTTCCCCATTTATCTTGCCAATCTTCCTACCTCTCTTAATCTCAAAGTTGAGATGCCTCCTCGACCAGTCGTAACGGTTTCCTGGCTCTTTATTCTTGGCATCGTAAGTTTCCTCAGTCCATCCACGTCGCTCATTTTCCCTGCCTTGTGCTGAAACAAAGGATGGGGAAGCGGAGATATTGAGCGACTGGTATTGTTTCTCACATATTTGCATAGCCATATACTTTTCGTTGATCATGTGGGGGGTCTTGGGGGCGGCAGTCCCTGAGCGGAGGTCCAGGAGAGGGTCACTCCTGGTCGGGTTCCAAGGGCAGACAGCCTTTGGCATATTGGGGTAAAATGGCAGAATTGACATTATTACCCCTAATATGTTGTGGACTATTGTTGTAGTCCACCCTGCGGCACGCCCGTCTTGTTCCATTCCTTGTCGCGCAGATAGACGAACAGGTAAGAGCGAGATGCGAGGTCACCTTGCAGTCGCTGTACATTAGCGAACGCTGTTGTTCGTTCATCTGCCGTCAAAAGCTTCCAAGTATCGAATGCTTGCGACTCGTTATTTCCAGTCTTGCCGTAGATTTGTTTTATTCGCTCAAAAGACGAGGTGGGGTCATTAGCATTGAAATCGGTTTCACTCTTCTCCTCACTATCGTTCGCTGTAGAAGCAGGAGGATTGTCGATAGCTCTCTTCGATACATTAGCAGGTCTGGCAGTGGTTTTAGCAGTTCTGCACTTTGCACTCTCACTGCATTTACGGCTCTTTTCCTCAGCTGCCGTTCGTAGGGAATCAAGATCCTGGGCAATCAGGTCGAAGTAGGTTTCCAAGCGAAGGTCATCCATTGCAGGGCGTGTCCCATCGGTAGCATACGCTACGACAGCCTTCACCAGTTTACCTACTTCACTGTTGTTCATTCGTGTACATGCCACGATGAGCACGTTCGATAAAAACGGAATACGATCAATTGTCTTCATAACAAAACAAATTAAGGGTTATACATTTATTTACCATTACATATTTCAACTATTACTCTCACCATCAGAACACACCTAAGGCAATTTCCCTTTCCGCCTCAGTTATCATCTCGTCTGTGATGGTGTGGAAAGCCTTGTAAAGGAGATGCTGCCGAGGATCTTCACCTTGCTCTATCCATTCACGTACATGGAGTTTAAGAGCAGCAAGACCGCATGGTTGCTTGTCATCAGTCTGAGTCTTCTCTGTGGTGTAGCCATACTTAGCCACCTGACTGCCCCACCAATCCTTGAACTTCTTGTTATACTGGATAATGATGTCTTCAGGGTCGAACTCTCGGAAGGTGTCCTTGAATTCAGGATAGTTAGCGAAGTAACAGAGCAGTTTGACTGGTGTACACTCAGCACCGTTGCGACCGAGGAATATTGCAGCTACATTTGTGCAGACATCCTTGCCAAGTTCTTTACCACTCCTTTCAACCATCAGGTAGTACCCCAAGAAATGCTTTACAAAGAGTGCCACATCTGCATCCTTGGTATTGTAGATCAGATTGAGTCGGTTTAATGAAGGAACAACGGTATTCACCGCCTTATCAACATGCTCCAGTGCATATCTCCAAGAATCTGGGCCAAAGGCTTTATAGAACTTGTCCAAGGTTGGGTATCTCTGCAAGAATACCATTTCACTCTCCGTTAGCTGTTCTAATGGTACGCTGTTCGAGCTCTTCGACAAAATTTCTTGCCTCAGACCTGTTATCATTGCGTCCACATTCTTTGTTACATCTATCTGTTCCATTGCTCTTCTTTATGAGGTTCTGTGTATCCTTTGTCCATTTACGGGCTGTAGCCTTCCAGTCAACCATAGGGCTATTGCCCACCATCCAGTCCTTTGATTCGTAGTAATCATGGAAACGCTGAGGAAGTCCTGCCTTCATCACGTATCCAGCGGGTATCACACATGTTGCCATATAAGACTCGACATCAGCAACCGTCGGGATGACCTTCTCTCTTTGGGTCTGTCTGCTGTCTATATCTTTAGTATTATAATGCGTCAAGTCTTCCGTCCGCTTAACCGTCAACTTATCCGACCACTCCAATAGGGTGTATTTGGGCGGTACACGGCGTCCACGGCCATTGGTGAACTTGATGAGTCCGGCATCAGCCAACTTTTTCCTGGCTGTAGTCAATGCCGTTTTGCATACATGCAGGTTGTCGCAGATTACAACCGTAGAACAAGTGAACGGCATCTTCCAACTCCGCCTGTTGCATTCTTTGAGCAAGTAAGCATAGAGTGCTATTGCTGTTGCAGGAAGCATGTATTCCTCTTGAGCTTTCCAAAACTGATTAAGATAATCTATGTATGTCATTTCTTGATTGGTTTATATTCAGACAGCTTACCAGACTTAATCAGGTCATTGACCTCTTGCTTAGAATAGAGATTCTTACGTCCCACCTTCTGACTGCGTAGAAGACCAGACTTCTCAATACGCCAAAGAGTGGGATAAGAAATGTGTAACTCACCGCAGACTTCGCTGCGATCATAGTAGCCCTCCTCAACAGGGCTATCCATAAGGTTGCCGATGTTCTTCTCTGCGAGGCACCGGCTGACAGTCCGATAGATGATGTCTTCGAACTGCTGTTCGTTTAGTACGACAATGTTGTCCATGTTTCAATCATTAATTATTATTTCGTGAAATTTTTTGCAAATTTCGGTGTTTTTCCTGATATTGAAACGATGGAGAATGTGGATTTGGAAATTAGAACAAACCAGTTGAATATCAGCGTAATACGGAAAATCCACACCCTTTTGAGGTGTGGAAAAAGTGTGGTGCGGAGTGTGGATTTCTACTTTTTGAAGGTCAGGGATGGAAATTCGTTTATGAAATCTTTAGACGGTTGCCGTTTAGTAATGCGTTTAGGATCGATGTTTAAGTTATCACATACAGCAGTTAACCAGTCTTTTGTATAAAAGGTTTTCAATCTCCTAATGACATAAAGGATATTAAGTCTACTTCCTTCGAGATATAATGGAGAGAAAAAAGCATGGGTGACATATTTTTTAAATAGATCTTCATCGGCATTGGTAACGACCTTTCTTCCACGGAGGAAACTATATAATCGCTGTAAATCTGGGCCATCATCCTTTATTGATTCATAACTGGACATTGTTGAGAAATCAACGGTTGGTGCTGGGTTTGGATCTGCTTTTTCTTCTGGAATGTTGTTCTCTACGTCTATTGGAGCCTTAGCCTTTTCTTTCGGGCTATCACTTGTAGAATGTGAAGTCTCTCTTTCTGCGATATAGAACAGAATGCCCTCGTGACGACCGAGGTTTATGGTGTATTGGCGGAACTTGTCCTTGTCCCAGGCACCACTATTCAAATCCTCTACTGACTTAAACTTGCTTGCCAAGGTCATGTAATCCTGATGTTCAAGAGGATGTTTCAAGTCATTTCTTCGACAGCCATTGTAAGTATTAGTAAATCCGTTCACGTACCAACGGCTTATTTGAGACTTGAACAAATCGGGCTCTACTCCTGATAGTTCTCTGTATTTGCATTCTATGTTTTGCAGTAGTTCCAGAATATCTGCCCTGACCATCGCTTGTACATGCGGTTTCTTATACTCAGAGACAAAGAGAGAATAACCCTCGACTTTCTTTGAGCTGAAGTCCTGATAGTCGCCCTTGATGATAGGTTTCACCCACTCATGGAGAAAATCATATGCTTCCATATCGCTTGCTCCTTTTCTATTATATAGCTACATACTTCTGAGTAGGGCTTTTCGGCGATTCCGGCTCTGTCATTCGAAGAGACTTGTTTAGAAGTGGATCAATATACCTTTTCTTGACTTTATATCTATCGGTCATACCAAGGTGCTCGCAAATTTCAGATAAAGTCTTTGGCTCTTTGCAGAAAGCAAGGAGCTTTTGCTCATTCTTCTCTTTCTTACTTACTGCCTTTTCGTCATTACTTACTGCCTTTTTGTCGCTACTTACTGCCTTTTCATCATTACTTACTGCCTTTTTGCCGCTACTTACTGCTTTTTCATCATTACTTACTGCCTTTTTATCGTTAATCCCTGCCTTTTCTGTGCTACTCCCTGCCTCTAAGGCAGCAAGTGGACGGTTCACACGAACAGTAAACTGGTTCCCCTCCTTGCTGTCAATAAACTCTACATGGCTGTCTTCGGCCAATACGCGAGGGATGCCTGAGCCTAAACCACGATAAGGCATCGTCTTGGCGCAGAAGTTGGCCATCAAAGGGTTGCGGGCATACGAATTGCCCAGTTTCACCTCGTCTATCGTATGGCCACCCATCACGCAGCCTGGATTCACTATTTCCACTCTGTCATCGAAGACCATCAGCCGGATAGCGGCCGTTTTCAGCAGGTCGATATGTACAAGAGCATTCTGGAGCAGTTCTTCCAGTACGGTCTCAGGAATCTCCAACTGTCCGATAGAGTTAAACGACTGTCCGTTCTGTGTTCGGCGAAGGCACGATTTCAGCCACATCATAGCTTGTTCGAACATTTCAGGAATAGTACCTTCTATGTCACGGCTGTCACGGTATTCAGTTCCTGCGATGCTGTTGCCAAAAAACCAAACGGCCTTGATAACAAACATAGGCTTGAACTGTTGCGGGCGTTGACCAAAGAACAACAATCCTGCTGTGGTAAGCCTTCCTTCCGAATCCGTAATATGAAGATTGTGCAACAACTGATCTTGTGGCACATCAAATTCTGTCATGGGTTTGCCATAGACATTCTGAAAGAAGCGGTCAAGGGCCAACGTGTCTATGTCTCTTACTGACGTATCTTTCACACTGGCTTCATCAGCATGATATTCACCTGAGTCTTGAAAGAGGCTTAATAGTTCGCTGTTCTCAGTCACCCGGCGTTTGTCGGCACCTTGCTTCACCCAGATATGACCAGCCAGGTCTTTGTAGGGTTTGTTATGTCCTCTTTGCACGGTTGCCACCAGAATCATTTTTCCATCTACGTCCACAACGTCTGTCTGGATGTAGATGGTTGGGCGTACCTGTTCATTGGCAGTATTGCCCAGCTCACGGCTTGTCTGTTGGATGGCATCGTAGTCGAGGCCAAGGATCTCGCCAGTCTTGTCTTTTACTCCAAACAGCAGGTCTCCACCTTCACAGTTGGCAAAGGCCACCATTTCTGCCGCTATCTCCTTCTGTGTAGTGAACTGTTGCTTAAACTGCACTCGGCTCGTCTCGCCTCGGCGTATCTTATTCCTTAGCTCTTTTTCTGTCATACCTTAATTATATTATAGGCACCATACGGCCTTGTGATTGCAAAATTACACATTTATTGTCATATTATAATCGCTATACTCAAAAAATAGCCGAAATTAACACTTATTTCTCCACTTCTTTCATCAGTGCCTTACGTTCCTTCGCACTCATGCTCCGCAGTAATTCAAGGAGTTCGGCTTTATTGTCAGCAGGTTTGCTTTCCTTCAGCAGGTAAGCATTGTATTCCAGCATCTTCTCCAGCGGATAGGTTCCAATATAGTTTGATGTGATGTCACCACTGCTGCTGTGACCCATACTGTCACTGATATATTTATAAGGTACGCGACCCGAATTGTTCAGGTTCGTGGCAAAGCTATGACGTGCCCAGGTAGGTGTGGGCAACTGTTCCAATCCAAGCAGTTTGGCAACAATCTCCATATGCTTGCGAATGTATTTGTTGTACCGCTGAATGACCCATATTTCCTTATCGGGTGTGATGCCTTGGCTCATAATGGGGAATACTCGTTGTCCCTGTTTGGGTTCGTTGGCATACTTGTCAAGTATCTTCTTGATTTCAGGTGTAACGGGGAAGATAACCTCGCTGGCATCCTCATTGCGCTCCCTCGTCTTATGACGGAGGAATCGCAACTGCTTCCCATGAGTGGCAAAGTACCATCCGTCATATTCCAGACGCAAAGTATCAGCCAGGTTCTGACCGTCGCCGAGATACATAAAGAGGAACAAACCAAGATCACGAAAAAGAGCATGCTTCGCCTTTGGAGGATATAGTTCTTTGCCGTTCTCATCCTTTGCCTCGTTTTTCTCCCAGAAGTCATAGAGTTGACTCATCGTAGTCACATCGAGGAATTCATGCTTGCGACTCGTTTTCTTGTTATACCCAGAGTCCTTGAACATATCCTTGGTGCTGCCATTGATCAGATTCCTGCTGATGGCAATGTTGACGATGGTGCGGAACGTGCGCAGCACGATACCAATATAGGTCACGCTCAGTTCGTCTTTCTTCATCGTTTCTGTCCACTTCTGTATGAACGAACTGTCTATGTCGCTAAATTCAACGTGCTCACCATTGTCTTTGATGAACCTGTTTCTCACGTCTTTACCTACTCTTGCGGTACCGGCCTTGCCACTATCCACTTTCTCCTGAAGGTATTCCTCCCAGATTTGGTAAATACTCGTCGTGTCATCCTTCTTCCCTTGATAGCGGTCTTGAAGTCTCTTGATAGAGAAATTACCTTCGCTGATAAGCTGGTTGGTCAAGTCTTTTATTTTCTCCATCAACGCTTTCAGTTCATTCCGTTCTGCCAGTTGGATTCTCCGCCCCGTCTTCTCATATTCGCAGAGTTGAATCCACTCTTCCATCGAGTATTTCTCGCCAAGTCTGAGAAAAGTCTTCTTACCCTCATAGGCAATCCTGACAGCAACAGGCAGCGGCTGACTATAATCGCCAGCCTTGCGTATATCAAGGATCAATGAACCAAAAACACTTCCATTCGAGGATGTGAATTTCGCCAAACATTTCTCGCCTCGGCTACCCTTAGATGGGCTGTTTGAAGCTGAAATTTGGCTTTTAATTGCCTTATTTTTCTCTGATTCCATACCATTACACTTTAAAAATCCCTTATTTTATCGGTCTTGCAGACTATAGTCGGTTGTCAATTCGGGTGACCTTCAGGTGACCTTTTCGCCCGAAAACTGCTGCAAATTTACGAAATTCTTGGAAACAGACAGATAGGCTAACGCATTTATTTTCAGTGCTTTAACATTATTTGTAATTTCATGAAATAGGTCAAGAACAGACTCATAATCTGGAGGTCCCAGGTTCAAGCCCTGGCTGGTCCACAAGTAAAAGCAGTTGCGGAAATCGTAACTGCTTTCTTCGTTATAAATGTTAAAAGTTTTAAGTTTGTCGATAAAAGTTTTGCGGTTATCAATTATTATTCCTATCTTTGCAACATCTATTGACTTATATATAAGATGTTTGCGGACACGCAATAAGCTGATAAAGAAGGAAATAAACATGTTTAATATTAAATAACTACGCAAATGATGAACAAAAAGTATTTGATGAATGGCTTTGCCGCATTGGCTCTCATCGCTTCCGTTAGCAGTTGTACTAAGGATGTGACGACGATGAGTCAGAGCGAGATTGATTCCAAAGCAAAGGAGAATGCTGAGCTTCAACTTGGTTTCACCATTCCTGACGGACAGAGTTGGGTGATGGCATCACAGGTGACAGCAGACATTTCGGTAAACTTGGGTCTTGACCAAGAATATACTGTTGGTATTTACGACAAGAATCCCCTGTATGACAGCAGTGCAAAATTCTTTGTTATGGAAACTGTTAAAGAGGGTGAGGCACTTTCTACTTCTTTCTCGCTTCCAACCTCTTTAGATCAGGTTTATGTGGCCACGTACGATAGTAAGAACCGTAGTGTTGTCAACACCGTTGATGTTGAGAATGGACAGATTGTTGCTAATATCGGTGGTTCAATGATGCGAAGCGGTCGTCGTGCAGTAGAGGATGCTAGCGTATATCCTGACTATGTAAAGACATTGAATAATTATCTTAATCCAGCAGCACCTAACAATTATACTACAGTAAAGAATATTTCAGTGAGCGATATGCAGGCTTATACTGCTATAACTGAAGCAGATATAGCTCAAACAGGTACAACTCTAACAAATCGTTATTACTATAATCTTTATGATGAAAATGGTAACTATATTAAGAACACAAGCAGTTTCCCTGGTGATAGCGATGGTAAGCATTATAGAATTGCTTCTGATACTGAAATTACAAGCAAAATTGAAGTTAACGGAACAGAAAATGTTATCAATGATGTTGTAATTTATGTAGAAGGTAAATTGCATCTGAATGGTAACACTTTGAATGGTCCAACGATTGTAGTTGCACCTGATGGCGAATTAGTTATTGACGGTACTACTAATATGAGTAAAGCAGGTCGTATTATAGTTATGGCTGGTGGTAAGATATCTGGTGCTGAAGGAGTGGCCTATAATGTTAACAATGGCGGACAATGCTATAATGCAGGAACTATTGAGTTTGATGGTGAACTAAATGTGAATGGCTCTGATTTTTATAATAACGGAACTATCATAGTTGACGTTCTTCGTAACACTTCTGGTGGTAAGTTTACTAATTTTGGTAAGATTACTGCCCGTACAAATACAGGTGCTGGTGATTCTTATAATTCTACTATCATCAATGGTTGCTATATGCACTTCACAGAAAATGCGGGTATTGGAACCCTGACATTGCTTGATAACAGTCGTTTGGATGTTGATGGACGTGCTGAGTTCAATCAAGCAACTCAGACCTTATACAATCAAAGCGAGATTAATGTTGGAGAATTGTATGTAACCAGCACTACGTTCTCAGGGCCTACAGCTCAGGGTTCGTATGCTATCGTTAAAACAGGGAAAATCTTTATCGGAAGGTCTGGCGATGTGACTACTCAGAATAATGTATATTTTGATTGGGATACAAATGAAGCATATCATAAGAGCAATGGTAAATATACTGATGGACAGACAAATGTGTATAGTGAGGCATATTGGTTAATACATAACCAAATAACTAAATATACATCCGAAAATTCTTCTACTCTGATTATCCCAAAGGGTGACTGCACGGGTATGGGTTACAATCCTGGCGGTGGCGGCGGTAAGATCAATGGTGATCCCGCAGTTTATACCTACGCTTTCGAGGACCAGACAGTAAATACCGACTATGATATGAACGATGTGGTGCTGAAAGTGAACTATCATGTTACTGAGCAAGGTACTGGTGCCAATGCCGGTAAGGTGATTTACGACAAGACAAAACTTGACGTGAAGTTGGTTGCTGCTGGTGCTACCTTTAATATTAAGGTGAAGATAGGTGACACTTATCTCTTCGGTGGTAAGGAGATTCACGACGCTTTGAATGTTGACCCAGGTGTGATGGTGAACACAGGCGGTCCTCAGACAGCTAATCCAGCAGTGGAGAAGAATGGCATCAGCATTCCCGCAGGATGGAACGGTGACTTCACTAAGTTGCCAGTATCTATCGAGGTGCTGAGCACCAGCACTACATACGTGTTCCCGAATACAGACCTCTATCCACATGCTGTCATGGTTCCTACCGACTGGGCATGGCCTCAGGAGCGTGTCAATGTACAGGTAGCATATCCTGGCACTTCTTCCGCATCGAAGGTTACTATTAATAATGTGGAAGTTCCAAACAACTCATTTAGAGCATGGGGAGGTACTCCTGCTGCAAGCCGTACCTCTGCGATGAACGGTTGGTATAACAACCCGGCATCTGGTAAGGTGGTGAGCAACAATTAATCAATGGCATCAAATACTTAACATTTATATATCGTAAGAGCGGGGCATCTATGTGAATAGGTGCCCCGATTTTTGTCTGTTGGTTATACTGATTCATGGTGAACCCTATGAGAACCCGGCGGGTTCCATATCGGAAACCGACGGATTCCTTGGCGGAAACCAGTGGTTTCCTTGGGAGAAACCAATGGTTTCCTACGATGGAACCGGTGTTTTCTGCCATCCGGACAATCATTCAGCTATATCCAAGGATTCCTTCAGCCATATCCAAAGATCCCTTCAGCCATAATCTATGGAAGTATGAAGTCAAAATATTACCACAAAAAGTGTCAATCTATCAGCCTATCTGTCAAGTTGCAACCGACTAATATACAGCCGGTTACAACGATTTCTGATAGATTGACACTTTTTTCCCGAATTTTAAAACTTTATGTAATAAATCAACGTGAGTTCGAAGAAAAGCTACAGAAGAAAGTTAATACACAGCCCCCTCGGCAGGATACTCATACCAGTCTTGTGCGTCGGCATGGTCGAGTGTCCATTCACCAAAGCTGTGTCCGCTCTCCTGGTAGGCACCAGATACGATGCTGTTCTTACGCATGCCGATAGGTTCTCCCTCCAAAGGCCAGCGGAAATCAGCGTAAGGTATGGCAATGGCCCATGAGAAGCCGTTGTTATAACTGGCGGCAGCCCCCTCGTAATAGTTGAAGAGCATCTCCGTGAGCTTATAGGGGTAGGTGTGTATCTCCCAGAAATGGTCTCCCGTCTGACCGTATTGTACCACGATGAAGGGGTCTATCTGTCCGAGGTTGAAGTTGCGTGCCTCATACTCGTTGGCAAACTCGATGTAGTAGGTGACGGTCACTGGCGATTGTGTGGCAGCACTGGTGCTGCTGCCATTCTCCATCGTGTTGAAGTATCGGCGGTAGACGGAGCCGTCGGCAGAGAGGTGGAACATGGCGAGGTGTGCATCGTCGAAGAGGTTGATGACGGCATCGCCGTTCAGAGCCTTCAGTTTCAGGTCCTTCTGCTTGATGAGTGTCCGCTTGAGGTCAGGTGCTGTGACGAAAGTCGTCTTCTCGTCCTGTGTGATCTCCACATCATCATACGGATAACCCACCAGTCGTAGTGCCGCAGCGATTTGTGTGAGATAGCCTACGGCATTGAGTGTCACATTCAGTGCCACCACATTCTCGTCGTCGGTCAGTTCCTTGGTGACGGAGAACACGATGTCGTTATAGTCCCAGTCGCCCGGGTTGGGGTAGTCGGCTTCGTAGCAATAGAAAAATCTCTGAGGTGATATGGTGTAGGGAGTCCCTGTAGGTTCTCCCGTTCCGAAACTGATATTACTGCTGTTAGTCGGGGCGGAAGTGATGCGCAGGATATTGTCGTCAGCATCACGTACCACGGCGTAGACGGTACGTAGTATGGAGGGTACTATGTACGTCATCTGCTTACTGATGGCAGATGTCGTATATGCTTCGGCAAGCACCTCGACACCCGTATCCTCGTAGGGGTTTCCAGACAGGATCTGCACTTTGGCGGCATCCGGCACGTTACCGCTGAGGAAACTCTGGCAAGCGTTCGTGAGTGTCCATGTATGTCCCTTCTCGATGGAGTCAACGGGGAAGTATCCCTCTAATTGGTCCTCGTAGCCATAGTATTGAAACTTGTCACGTATACATCCGCAGAAGACTGTGGCTGTTGCTATAATAAATAAGGTATAGAAAACGTTTCTTTTCATGTCATGATTGCTTTTGGGGTGTAAAATTACAAAAAAGGATGGAACTTTGAACTATTTTACAGATAAAAGATTGATTTGTGCAAACGTTTCCGTTTATTTTAGCATTATTTAACTCTGCATAGCTGAATATTCTAAATAAATAATGTATTTTTGCAGCGTAGAAAAATCTGAACGAAAAATATTTAGTATAATCAATTTAAATTACTGTAAGATGAAAAAGTTATTTTTGATGGGTTTTGTAGCCCTCGGACTCGCTAGCTGTGTTAGCGACAAGGAAGTTGCCCCACAGACTCAGGATCAGAAGTACCAGGCTGCTTTTGAGAACCTGGTTGGCGGTAAGATCAATGCCAATGTAAACTGGGGATTTGATAATCAGCAGGTGGCTACCTTTGATGCAGATGGCAAATTTACAGGTATGCGTGCTGCTAATGTAAATGGTAACCAATGGGCTGATTTCATTGAGGTTCCTACTGCTTTGACACCTGATCAGAAGGCTGTTGTACGTGATTGGTTCCAGACTCATCCTAACTACGAGGGAACTACTTCCGTAAACTGGAGCGAGTTCTTTGTTGAGCAAGTTTATAAAGGAGGTTCAAATCCTACAGAAGCTTGCCCAGAGGCATACACTGCTGCTAATGGTTCTGAAGGAATTGTTGGATCTGACCACATGGATAAGTTGACGGTAGGTTTTGCAGATGAGCACATTAACAACTTCAACAATGGTAATAACAAGGACTGGAATGGCTTTACCTTGATGCAGAACAGCACTACTAACGAGTGCTTTGGCTACATCACGAGTGAGAGTTCTGAGCAGAAAGATAACAAGTTCATCCTTGTTCCTGGTGATATTATTGACAAGAGTGTAGCAGGTATGTTCTTTGTGGGATTTGACTTTGAGTCAACAGGCGAAGAGACTAACCAGCAGATTGCTGCTGACGGTTACTACAGCGACTGGATTGTAAGAATCGTTCCAGGTTCCTATAAAGGTGCTCGTCGTGTAATGGCTGAGGACTTGATTGCTAATGATCTCTCTCAGATTGATAAGAGTGACTGGGACTTCAATGATGCCGTATTCGATGTTGCATTTATTAATGCTTACGAAAATGAACAGAATGTTAAATATGCTATTATTACCTTGTGGGCAGCTGGTGGTACCAAGTCTCTGACTGTTGCTGGTAAGGAAGTACATGAGTTGTTTGGTCAGCCTACTACTACAATGATTAACACCAATGCTAATGGTGGTGTTGATGGTTTAGCTCCTGTTATCTTCCGTGTTTATCTTGGTGCAACAGACTGGAATAAGGATTATAATGCAGACCTTATTCCTGTTAAGGTTGGTAGCGAAGTTCTGGATGCTCCAGAGGGTAAGGCGCCTCAGAAGGTTGAGGTTTCTACCTCTACCCGTTGGATGAAGGAGCGTCAGATTATTACTTCTGGTTATGCTGATTTCGCTACCTATGCAACAACAGCATCTCCTGATAACTGGTATGAGAATGCTTCAAATACAGGAAACCTGTATTAATATGACCCATCAAATACGATCATAAACAATGTTTTTAAGGAGTGTCTGCGAGATGCAGGCACTCTTTTTTATCGCAAAAAAATTAAATAAATTTATTTTGTTCTTTACTCACTTATTCGTACCTTTGCAGAATGGTATTGAATTATATTTGGGTCGCTTTTTTCCTGCTTGCCTTTGTGATAGCATTGGTGAAGCTGATATTCTTCGGGGACTTGGAAGTGTTCCCCGCCATGATGGACTCTACATTCTCGTCGTCAAAGACCGCATTTGAGATCTCATTAGGTCTTACCGGAGTGCTGGCACTGTGGCTGGGTGTGATGAAAGTGGGAGAGAAAGGAGGAGTGGTTAATTTCCTTGCCCGTCTGCTGTCCCCCGTGTTCACCAAACTGTTTCCCGAGATTCCCAAAGGGCATCCCGTCACGGGTTCTATCTTTATGAATATCGCTGCCAACATGCTGGGACTCGATAATGCTGCCACTCCCCTCGGACTGAAGGCGATGGAGCAGATGCAGGAACTGAATCCCAAGAAGGACACGGCATGGAATCCGATGATCATGTTCCTCGTGCTGAACACCAGTGGACTGACTCTCATCCCCGTCTCTATCATGGTATACCGTGTGCAGATGGGGGCAGCACAGCCTACCGATATCTTCATTCCCATTCTCCTTGCCACCTTCTTCTCGACACTGGCAGGTATCATCGTCACCTCCCTCTTCCAGCATATCAACCTGCTGAACCGCACCCTGCTGCTTACCTTAGGAGGAGCCTGTGTTGTGGTGGCAGGTATCATCTGGGGTTTCTCCCAGTTGGACAGTGACTCCATGAACAAGGTGAGCACCACCGTCGCCAATATCCTGCTGATGACCATCATTGTCGCTTTCATCGCCGCAGGAGTGCGGAAGAAAGTGAATGTCTATGATGCCTTCATCGAAGGAGCGAAAGATGGTTTCCAGACAGCAGTCCGCATCATCCCTTACCTCGTCGCAATCCTTGTGGGTATCGGTGTGTTCCGTGCCTCCGGTGCGATGGATATGCTGATAGGTGGTATGCGGTGGTGTGTCGAGCTGACAGGTGCCAACGCACAATGGGTAGATGCCATGCCTACGGCACTGATGAAGCCCCTGTCGGGCAGTGGTGCGAGAGGTATGATGGTCGATGCCATGACGACCTACGGAGCTGACAGTTTCGTAGGCAGATTGTCGTGCGTCTTCCAAGGCTCTACCGATACCACGTTCTATATCCTCGCCGTCTATTTCGGCTCAGTGGGTATTGCCAAGACCCGCCATGCCGTTGCCTGTGGCCTGATAGCCGACCTGGCGGGTATCATTGCGGCGATTGCGATTTGTTATTTGTTCTTTGGATAGGGACTATAGGAACTATAGGAACTATAGTAACTATAATAAATAAAAAAAATATGGGAAAACTCACAACGATTTTTAAAGACACAGCCATTTACGGGCTCTCCAGCATCATAGGACGCTTCCTGAACTACCTGCTGGTGCCCCTCTATACCGCTAAGCTGTCAGTGGCAAGTGGTGGGTATGGCATCATTACCAATATCTATGCCTATGTGGCACTGGTCCTCGTACTGCTGACCTTCGGTATGGAGACCACCTATTTCCGTTTCACCAATAAGACACATACTGACTCTGAGACGGTCTATGGCACCACCTTGATCAGTGTGGGCAGCATCTCCCTGTTGTTTGCCATACTGGTATTGCTGTTCCTCTCACCCATCAGTCAGGTGATGGGCTATGGCGACCATCCTGATTATGTCGGTGTGATGGCAGTCACCGTTGCCATCGATGCTTTCCTGTGTATCCCCTTTGCCCATCTCCGCCAACAGAAGAAAGCGGTGAAGTTTGCGGCACTGAAACTGTTGAACATCGTGATCAGTATTGTGCTGAACCTCATCTATTTCTATTTTATGGACGGCAAGGACGTAGGCTATGTGTTCTATATCAACCTGATCTGCACCGCCATGCTCGCCGTCTGTCTGATCACGGAGTATACCGGTTTCCGATGGAAGCTCGACAAACAGTTGCTGCGCACCATGCTCAGTTACTCATGGCCCATCCTCGTGCTGGGTATTGCAGGTATCCTCAACCAGACCGCCGACAAGATGCTGTTCCCCTATATATATAAAGGTGAGGACATGCAGGCACAACTGGGTATCTATGGAGCCTGTTCGAAGATTGCCATGATCATGGCGATGATCACCCAAGCGTTCCGTTTTGCCTACGAGCCTATCGTCTTTGCGGGAGTGAAGGACAAGGACTCCCATGAGATGTATGCCAAGGCAATGAAATACTTCATCATCTTCACCCTCCTTGCCTTCCTTATCGTGGTGGGGTATATGGATATCCTGAAAAGAATCGTCGTACCCAACGAAGACTACTGGGTGGGTCTGAAGGTTGTGCCTATCGTCATGGCGGCAGAGATCATGATGGGTATCTATTTCAACCTGTCGTTCTGGTACAAGCTCATCGACAAGACCATCTGGGGAGCCATCTTCTCCGGTATCGGCTGTGCGGTACTGCTGATAGTCAATGTCCTTTTCGTACCCCAATACGGATTCATGGCATGTGCATGGGGAGGTTTTGCCGGTTATGGTGTCGCCATGGTCATCTCGTATGTCGTAGGACAGAAATACTATCCCATCGACTATCCGTTGAAGGACATTCTCAACTATGTTTTCCTTGCTGCTCTCATTACAGCCATGATGTTTTTCGGAAAAAGTCATAATGACTCCACATGGGTGAATGTCCTTATCAATACAGGTTGGATCATCAGCTTTGTCGCTTTTATCATCAAGCAAGACCTGCCGTTGAGCAGTCTTCCTGTTATCGGAAAATATTTTAAGAAATAAGATATGAAGAAGTTTTTATTTAGTCTGATGTGTCTTTGCTCCTTAGGAGCCCATGCCGACGAAGGTATGTGGACACTTTACAACCTTCCTGCTGCCGTCTATGACCAGATGAAGCAGTATGGATTCCAGCTGCCACAGGATCAGCTCTACCAGAGTGACAATGCGGTGAAGAACGCCGTCATCAACTTCGGAGGCTACTGCTCAGGAGTAGTAGTATCACCTGACGGACTGGTATTCACGAACCACCATTGCGGTTTTGAGTGCATCCGCAGACACTCTACTGTCGAGCACGACTATATGCTGAATGGTTTTGTTGCCAAAAGCTATAGCGAGGAACTGCCCAACGAGGACTTGTTCGTGAGTTTCATGGTCGAGCAGAAAGATGTGACGGACAGTCTGAAAGCCCTGGGTATCGATACCCTCTCGTTAGAGAAGACGGAGGCTTTTGTAGACTCTATCCAGAACGCATGGAGCAAGGAGATCCGCCAGCAGGACTCTACCCTGCGTGTGGAGGTGCTGCCTTTCTATGAGGGCAACAAGTACTACCTCACCACCTATCGTGACTTCGAGGATGTACGTCTGGTATTCGCCGTTCCCAAGTCGATGGGTAAGTTCGGCGGTGAGACCGATAACTGGATGTGGCCTCGCCAGACCTGCGACTACAGTGTGTTCCGCATCTATGCCGACCCCAAGACAAACGGTCCTGCCAAGTATTCGAAAGACAATGTGCCCTACCACCCGAAGTCATGGGCTAAGGTGTCGATGGACGGTTATAAGCCTGGTGACTTCGCTATGATCATGGGTTACCCCGGTTCCACCAGCCGTTACCTCAGCAGCTATGGTATCAAGGAGCGCCGTGACGCGATGAATGCCCCTCGTGTTCAGGTTCGTGGTGTCAAGCAGGAGATTATGCTGCGTCATATGCGTGCTGATGAGGCTGTCCGCATCAAATACGACTCTAAATATGCTAACAGCTCTAACTACTGGAAGAACTCGATGGGTATGAACAAATGTATCGATAGCATCGGACTCATCCAGCAGAAACAGGATTTTGAGATGAAGCTGAGACAGTGGCAGAACGAGACGGGCTATCTGAAAGGACAGCTTGACTTCGACAAGATGGCAGAGCTCTACCAGAAACGACTCGCACTGACCCGCATCCGCACCTTATTCATAGAGACATTCTTCCTGCAAGACCAGCTGACTACCCGTGCTTGGAAGAGCAACTGGGGCATGGAGGTGAAGGGACCCAAGGACAAGCCAAAGAAGCAATATTACGAGTTTGAGGATAATAGTGAGGAATGGGATGAGGCGACAGACAAGGAGATACTTGCCGCACTGATGAGGAACTACCGTGCACAGATCACCAATACCAACTACCTGCCTGCCTTCTATAAGACCGTTGATGAGAAGTTCCATGGAGACTATACCGCCTATGTTAATGCGTTGTATAAAAAGTCTGTATTGATGAAGAATGGAAAACCACTCTACTTCAATAAGAAGAGCTATAACAAAGACCTGGGCGTACAGTATGGTCTCGACCTGACGGAACTGCTTGGTAAGATAGGGGCAGACCGTAAGCAACTGACAAACGACATCGCTGAGCAGGAGAAGTATCTCTGTGCCGCCAAGTTACGGATGGAGCAGGACCTGCCTAACTACTCGGATGCCAACTTCACCATGCGTATGACCTACGGACAGATAGGGGAATATACCCTTGGCGGTCGTCCCTCTGGTTATTATACCACGGCGCGCAGTCTGTGGGAGAAGATGCAGAAGGCTGATGAGAACTTTGAGTATTTCGCAGAACCGGTGATGCACGAGTTGCTGTCCAGCAAGGACTATGGCAAATATGCTGATAAACTGACAGGGACGCTGCAGCTCTGTTTCCTCTCCAACAATGATATCACAGGTGGTAACTCCGGCTCACCTATCTTTAATAATAAGGGAGAACTGCTCGGTCTTGCCTTTGACGGCAACTGGGACAGTCTGTCGAGTGATATCTTCTTCGACCGCCAGTTGGCACGTACTATCAATGTTGACGTGCGCTTCATGCTCTATATGATGGACAAATGGGGACATGCCGACAGGTTGTTGCAAGAAATGGGTATACAATAATAAAAAACCAGATACCTGATTCAGGTATCTGGTTTTTTCGTTTATTTCTTTTTCCTTGGTTTGCGGATAGCCCATCCCTCCTCGCTGAAGTCGGGGACCTCCCCTTTTAGTTTCATTGACTTGGGATTGAGGAACTGCATCCATTCGTCCTTGGAGTAGTGCTTCTTGGTTTCTCTAGTATCCCTAGTATCTCTAGTGTTCCTAGTTTCCCTAGTATTCCTAGTTCCCCTAGTCCCCCTAGTTTCCCTAGCCCCCTTAGCTCCGCCCTCTTCAGCATCATTGCAGCGAACGTCGCGCCCTTTGTATTTCTGACCATTTACATACTTCATCACACGAGGGGCATCCTCCTCAGGAACCTCGAAATAGGACATCATGGTCAACAGGTCGATATGTCCGACCTCAACATGCCCTTTCACGTTCTTATTCAGGAACTGCATCAACTCACCAGGGTAGAAGCCGTCTTTCTTGCCTAAGTTGATGAACAATCGGCGATAGCCAGCTTCAGCCTTGCGGGGACTGTTGCCACGCTCCCGCTTCTCGCCCCGCTTGCCACGCTCCCGCTTCTCACCCCGTTCCCGTTTGTTGCCGACAGGTTCTATCTCCGGGGCATCAGCGTAGTAGGCAAGGAACCGACCGAACTCCATGGAAACGATCTTCTTGATAAGGTCCTCCTTGTCGATATACTCAAAGTAACGGTCGATGTCCTGCATGAAGGGCGCAATCTGCTCCTCGTCGACATCCGCCTTGACAATCTGGTCCATCACCTTATAGAGCTGTTTCTTGCAAATCTCCTCGGCAGAGGGGATCTTTCCCTCCTCGAAAGCCTTGCCAATCTCTTTCTCGATATTGCGGATCTTATGCTTCTCACGGGAGTGGACGATGCTGAGAGATGTTCCTTTCTTACCGGCACGACCGGTACGGCCAGAGCGGTGGGTGTAGTTCTCGATGTCATCAGGGAGTCCGTAGTTGATTACATGAGTCAGGTCATCAACGTCCAAGCCGCGTGCTGCCACATCAGTAGCAACCAGCAACTGAACGGTATGCTGGCGGAATTTCTGCATCGTCAGGTCACGTTGCTGCTGTGACAGGTCACCATGCAGTGCCTCGGCATTATAGCCGTCGCGAATCAGTTTGTCGGCAACCTCCTGTGTCTCCAGCTTCGTACGGCAGAAAATGATGGCGAAGATGCGGGGGTAGAAGTCTACCAGCCTTTTTAAAGCTAAATACTTGTCTTTCGCATTCACCATATAATAGATATGGTTCACATGTTCGGCACCCTCGTTGCGGCTTCCCACCACGATCTCCTTATAGTCATGCAGATACCCTTTGGCGATACGCTCTATCTCCTTACTCATCGTAGCGGAGAAGAGCAGTGTGTTACGCTCTGTGGGCACTCCTTCTAAAATAGCGTCGATACTCTCGGAGAAACCCATGTTCAACATCTCATCGGCTTCATCAAGTACCACGTTATTCACATCATCTAACTTGGCGACCCCACGGTTCATCAAGTCAATCAGTCTGCCCGGTGTTGCCACTATTACCTGTACACCTTTCCGCAATGCACGGATCTGCTGCTCAATGGACGCGCCACCATACACAGCCTCGATATGCACTCCTTCAAGATACTTGGAGAAGTCGCGCAGGTCGTCAGCAATCTGCAGACACAGCTCACGGGTTGGTGCAAGAATGAGAGCGTGGGGCAGTCCTCTTCCTATCTCTCCCATCTGTGGACGGGGCATGGAGGCTATCTTCTGCAAGACAGGAATACCAAATGCAGCCGTCTTACCCGTTCCTGTCTGGGCAAGGGCGATAACATCATTCTGATTACCAAGTAAATAAGGGATAACTTCCTCCTGAACGGGCATAGGCTGTACAAAACCCAATTCCTCAATAGCGCGTCGAATCTCTTCGCAAACGCCTAACTCTTCAAATGTCTTCAAATCTAATACCTTTATTATTTGTTGGCAAAGGTACGAATAAAAAGTGGAATAATATAAAAATGATAGATATTTATATTTTTTTAGAGATTATCTATTGACAGTATTCAGGAAATTTATTATCTTTGCAACCGAATTCAGTTTTCCAAAATGGGAAACTTTTTGAATTCAAAAAATAAAAAAGTTATCCAAAACGGAAAACTTTTCCGTCAACTGAGACATTAAAAACTTGATAAAAAATATAACAATGGAGATTAAGAACTTTACCATCACAAAACGAGACGGATCGAAAGACCAGTTCTCATTAGACAAGATTATGAATGCCATATTAAAGGCATTTGACAGTGTGGAACAACCTACAGATCTTGGTGCTATCTCTAAGATTCTCAGTCGTTTGGATATTCATAACGACATTACGGTGGAGGACATCCAGAACCAAGTGGAGGAAGCCTTGATGCGTGAGGGCTACTACAAGGTTGCCAAGTCGTTCATGCTGTACCGTCAGGCTCATTCCGAGGACCGTGAGACACTTGCCAAGTTACAGTTCTTGTCAGAATATTGCGACTCAGTGAATGCTGCAACGGGTTCAAAGTATGATGCGAATGCAAACGTGGAGCACAAAAACATTGCGACTTTGATTGGTGAGTTGCCTAAGTCCAACTTCATCCGTCTGAACCGTCGTCTGCTGACTGACCGTATCAAGAAGATGTATGGTAAAGAACTCGCTGACGAGTATATCGACAAGCTGACACACCATTTTATATATAAGAACGACGAGACGAGTCTTGCCAACTACTGTGCCTCTATCACGATGTATCCCTGGCTGATTGGCGGTACCATTTCCATTGGTGGTAACTCCACGGCTCCTACCAACCTCAAGAGCTTCTGTGGTGGGTTCGTGAATATGGTGTTCATGGTTTCCAGTATGTTGAGTGGCGCTTGTGCTACCCCAGAGTTCTTAATGTATATGAACTACTTCCTGGGTAAGGAATACGGACAGGATTATTATAAGCATGCAGGTGAGCAAGCTGACCTCAGTCTGAAGAAGCGTACGCTCGACAAGGTGATTACTGACTATTTTGAGCAGATAGTATATACGCTGAACCAGCCCACTGGTGCCCGCAACTATCAGGCAGTGTTCTGGAACGTTGCTTACTATGACAAATACTATTTCGAGAGTATCTTCGGTGAGTTCTATTTCCCCGACGGTTCTAAGCCAGACTGGGAGGGTCTGTCATGGTTGCAGAAGCGCTTCATGAAATGGTTCAATCAGGAGCGTACCAAGACCCTGTTGACCTTCCCCGTAGAGACCATGGCACTGCTCGTTGACGAGAATGGTGAGTGCAAGGATAAGGAATGGGGCGATTTCACTGCAGAGATGTATGCGGAAGGACATTCGTTCTTCACTTATATGAGTGACAATGCCGACTCCCTGAGTTCTTGCTGCCGTCTGCGCAATGAGATTACCGACAATGGTTTCAGTTACACATTGGGTGCCGGTGGCGTGTCTACAGGCTCTAAGAGTGTGCTGACCATCAACCTCAACCGTTGCATCCAGTATGCTGTTAACCACAAGATGGACTATCTGGAGTATCTGGGTAGTGTCATAGACTTGTGCCATAAGGTGCAGATGGCTTACAACGAGAACCTGAAGGAGTTGCAGGAGCATGGCATGCTGCCACTCTTCGACGCTGGTTATATCAATATCAGCCGACAGTACCTCACCATCGGTATCAATGGTCTGGTAGAGGCTGCTGAGTTCATGGGACTGAAGATCACGCCAAATGATGACTATCTGCATTTCGTACAGGGTATCCTTGGACTTATCGAGAAGTATAACAAGCAGTACCGCACGAAGGATGTGATGTTCAACTGCGAGATGATCCCTGCGGAGAACGTGGGTGTCAAGCATGCCAAGTGGGACCGTGAGGATGGCTATTTCGTTCCTCGTGACTGCTATAACAGTTATTTCTATGTGGTAGAGGATGACTCTCTGACGATTATCGATAAGTTTAAGTTGCATGGCGCTCCCTATATCGAGCACCTCACTGGTGGTTCCGCATTGCATATGAACTTGGAGGAGCACCTCAGCAAGCAGCAGTATGCCCACCTGCTGAAGGTCGCTGCCCAGGAGGGATGTAACTACTTCACGTTCAATATCCCCAATACCGTATGCAACGACTGCGGACATATCGACAAGCGTTACTTGAAGGAATGTCCTCACTGCCATTCCAAGAATGTGGACTATATGACACGTATCATCGGATACCTGAAGCGTGTCAGCAACTTCTCCCAGCCACGTCAGGAAGAGGCTGCACGTCGCTTCTATGCACATGCTAATAATTAATTATGCTTAAATACGTCAATACAGGCATTGTATTTCAGGAGATACCCGACGAGACGACACTGGCGATTAATATCTCTAATTGTCCTTGTGCTTGTCCTGGCTGTCATAGCCATTACCTTTGGGAAGATGTCGGGCTTCCCCTGGATACAGATGCCATTGACGATTTCGTGAGAAAATACGGTAGCGATATTACCTGTATCGCTTTCATGGGGGGAGATGCCGAACCCCAAGGGGTCAATCAATTAGCCATTTATATCCACGAGACATATCCGGAATTCAAGGTGGCATGGTACAGCGGACGTATCCGTATCTCCTCTGCTATCTGTAAGACCGACTTTGATTATATCAAGATCGGTCCTTTTATCAAGCATTTGGGACCTCTGAAGTCACCCACCACTAACCAGCGTCTCTATCGTCAGGGAGAGAATGGTGAATTTGAGGATATCACGAGTCGTTTCTGGAAAAAATAAACCATCATGAAAATATGTATCTACTGTTCTGCCAATGCAGATATAGACCCTGATTTCTTCCGTATGACAGAAGCGTTGGGACGATGGGCTGCGGAAAATGCCCATTCCATCGTGTATGGGGGAGTCAACCAAGGGTTGATGGAATGTGTGGCAAAAGCTGCCCATGAGGGTGGCGCACAGGTAGTCGGTGTTATTCCTACTCTTGTGGAGAAGTCGGGTCGAATCAGTCAGCAGGTGGACGTGGAGATGCTTTGTGACAACCTGAGTGACCGTAAGCAAATGATGCAGGATTATGCCGATGTGTTTATTGCCTTACCGGGCGGTATCGGAACACTTGATGAGATATTCAGTACTGTGGCATCGGCTACCATCGGCTATCACAGCAAGAAAGTCATCCTTTATAACATGAAGGGCTTCTGGAATACACTCGTCAGTTTACTGGATGATTTGCAAGGAAAGGGATTCATGAGAAAGGAATGGCGAGCCCAGATAATGGTTGCCAATTCCTTAGAGGAAATAGCCGCCATATTAAATGATTTGACATGAAGAAAATAGAATTGTTCAGAGACATCCTGCCCCTTGCCATCTTAGCAGGAATTTGTATCTCCATCGGTTGTGTCGTCAACCTCAGGGTAGGTGGCGTGGCAGGTGCCGTATTGTTTGCTTTCGGACTGACGACCGTCGTTTACTATGGTCTGAAGCTCTACACAGGGACTGCAGGGTTTATCCGCCGGCAGGGTGACTGGTCCATGCTGGTGATGGTATTAATAGGCAATATCATTGGTTGCCTGCTTACCGCATGGCTCATCGGCTATGCCCAACCTGATTGTATCGAACCCGCAGCAAAGATTCTTGCCGGAAGATTGGCGAAAGGACCATTTGCCTGTTTCCTGTTGGCGATAGGATGCGGATTCATCATGACGACGGCAGTGGAGTTTGCCCGTAAGGGAAAGATGCTGCCTTTGATATTCGGAGTACCAGTATTCATCCTCTGTGGTTTTGCCCATAGTATTGCTGATGCTTTCTATTTCCTCGTGTCCCCCTTCACACAGCTATGGCAGACAGAGGTGCTTATCGTCTATGTAGCAGAGGTCTTGGGTAATTTCGTCGGTTGTAACCTTTACCGCTGGACACTCTTCTTCTCACATACCTCTTAAAGATAGAAAACCGCCTCAGGACCCATACAGGACAAAAGGTCAAGGATGGATAGATTTGGCAGGAATCCATGTCGTTGCTGGAAGACCTGCCAATATTCTTTTGGTTCGAATTCCGCATCGGGTAGTGGATGCTTGGCACAAATGATATCCCGGAAATCACTGAGAGTTGAAAGGCTACGGGTAGGCGAGCAGAGCTCGGGAATGAGGTCCGTAGTGAGTGGTGGCAGATATGCTGAGGTGTAGTCTACCTTAGGCTGGATATCCATCAACTCACATATCTTCTGCCGGATGGCTTCGTTAAAGTCAATGAGGAAGTCATACTTCTTCTCAAAGAAAGGACGGAGATCATCTGCATAATACTCAAAGAAAGGACTTTCGTTATACGCACTTTGTAATGCGTTCCAATGAATACGCCGCCACTGGTTATGATCACTGATACGCAGATCCTTCACGGTCATCTTGTCAGATAAGTGTTCCACAGGGACAGTCAATGCCTGTATTCCGTTAGCCGTAGCAATCACGCAACGGTTCCGGTAGGTCTGTTTCTGATAAGTGTCGTATTGCTCGATGATGGAAAGGTCATAACGGGCAAGTTTCTGATACCATTGGACAGGTCCGAAATAAGTTGTCTGCAGTAGTGCTGTCATCATTGCAGTGTCCTTTCCTTTCGATAGCCTTCCAACATGTTCTTTTGGTCGTCGTGACTATAGAGGATACAAACTACCCTTCCGATGATGTTCCGCTCAGAGATAAAGCCAAGGTTACGTGAGTCCACCGGATTCTTTGGGTGAATGGACTCCAGCCAGTAATAGTCAGCATCAGCACAATCCTTTAGCCCCGGTACCATCATGGTTCCTTTCTTCGTATGGACAGTATCACCAGGAACAGCCTTGCAACGTGCGATGAACTCCCCGTTGATGGAGTCATTAGGTATGTCGAATACGACAATATCCCCCTTGCTGACTGGTTTACGGAGCATGCGGCTGTAGGGCAACATCCCTTTACCGTCCACCCGTAAGCCATAACTCCACCGGTTCACCAACAACCTGTCACCATCGATATACAGCGGTTGTAATCCCTTCCCATCAACAGTATAGACGGTAAATGCCAAAGCACGGAAGGCAAGCACCAGCACGAGGGCTGATGCAAGGGCTATCACGAACTTCAGCCAGTCTGACATCTCTGCTGCTACTTGATATTGTCGACGAAGCGGAACAGACGGTTCCAGCGTATACCAGAGAAGCCGCCACGGTCAGGATCACTGCTCCACCAGATGAAGATGGGCTTACCCACGATATGGTCTTCTGGCACAAAGCCCCAGTAACGGGAGTCGAGAGAGTTGTGACGGTTGTCACCCATCATCCAATAGTAATCCAGCTTGAAGGTGTATTTAGTAGCAACCTGGTCGTTGATATATATCTTTCCGTCCTTCACCTCCAGCTTATTATCCTCATAGGTGCGGATACAACGCTCGTAGACAGGAAGGTTCTCCAACGTAAGGTCAATGCTCTTTCCCTTGGCGGGAATCCAGATAGGACCATAGTTGTCCCTTGTCCAGTGCATGTTACCATTCAAGGGGTAAATGTCAAGGTCGCTGGCATCGGTATTAAGCACCACACTCTCTGCCACCCCACGCTTCTTCAGCTGCTCTGCGGCATAACGGGTCAGCGGCATATAACCGGCGGTATTCAGTGAGGTGAGGTCTTCCATGGTGATACCCAGCTCTTTCATCGTGTCATCATCAAGGCGTTGACTGAGTTTCACCTTATAGGTGTACTGCACATTGTCCGGCTCTTTGTTCTGCTTGCCATCGATGTAGATGATGCGGTCCTTGATCTGCAAGGTCTGCCCGGGGAGTCCTACACAGCGCTTCACGTAGTTCTCCCTGCGGTCGGTAGGACGTGTGTCTATCAGTCCGTATTCAGCCTGGTTGCGCACAATCTCACTGCGTCCCGCCTGATAAATAAAATCAAAATACTGACGACGCTGCTCAACAGTCAGCGAGTCTGGATCCGGACGTTGGGGATACATCTGATAGCCCATGGAGTAACACATCTGATAGAAGTCGTAGGGCTGATATTGCGGAGCACTGCAGATGGTGTCACCAGCAGGATAGTTGAACACGACGATGTCGTTCAGTTGTACTTTTCCAAGTCCTTTCACACGGCGATAGTCCCAATGCGGCCATTCGATGTAGCTCTTACATTGGAAGAGTGGCAGCGTGTGCTGTGTCAGTGGCATCGTCAGTGGTGTCTCTGGGATACGGGGACCATAGGATACTTTAGACACAAAGAGATAGTCGCCAGTCAACAGTGATTTCTCCAGTGATGAGGAGGGTATCACATAGTTCTGAAAGAAAAACAGGTTGATGAAGTAGACAGCGACAAGGGCGAATACCAGGGCATCGACCCATGACATCACAAATTTAACGGGACCCTCCGCATCTTTCCACCACTGCCAGCGAATCTTCTTGGTGATATATACGTCATAGATAAAGGGTATGACGAGCAGTCCCCACCAGGACTTCACCCAATAGAGGAACAACAGGTACAGCACCAGCACGACAATGAATTTCGTCCACTGTACCTTCATATTCAACTTCTTCTTTTCTCTATCTTCCATAGTTTAGAATTTAAACATATCGCTAATGGTCAGCAAACCCTCATGCTCTTTGGTGTACTCCGCTGCTAACACGGCACCAAGGGCAAATCCTTTACGGCTATGGGCATCGTGGGATATGGTAATCAAATCAGCTTCTGAATCGTAACGGATAGTATGGATTCCTGGTACCTCACCGCGACGGATGTCATCTACACGCAACAGCTTCGGGTCAGTGGTCTCCTCTGCCCATCCTTCTTTGCGGTCAAGATTGGCAACAATTTCCTCAGCCAGAGTGATGGCTGTACCTGAGGGGTGATCCAGTTTATGTACATGGTGTGTCTCCTCCAACTCCACATCATATTGCGGGAACTGATTCATGATCTTTGCCAGATAGCGGTTGACAGCAGAGAAAATAGCGACACCAATGCTGAAGTTGGAAGCCCAGAAAAGGGTCTTACCACCTTCCGCACATGCCTTGCGCACCTCATCACCATGCTCTTTCATCCACCCGGTAGAACCTGAAACAACTTTCACGCCAGCCTTCCATGCTTTCAGATAGTTGCCATAGGCAGCCTGTGGTGCCGTAAACTCGATAGCAACATCTGCCGAGGCAAAGGCTTCGGACTCGAAATCACCTTGATTGTCAATATCAATAATACTTACAATTTCATGACCACGGTCAAGGGCAATCTGCTCAATCATCTTACCCATCTTTCCATAGCCGATTAATGCTATTTTCATAATGCTTCTGTATTAATACGGTGCAAAGATACTCATTTTCAAAGATATATCATTGGTTTGCAACAGAAAATAACAGAAATTGATGAACTTTGTCGTGAAACTATGAGTGCTGTTGAGCTATAAATCTCTCGACAGCGTGTCGAATGCTGAGTAGTCCGAACTCCTCTGGATGGATATTTTTAATGGGAATCCACATACATTCCGCAGCATCATCGTCAGCCTTTACTTCACAACCGTCAGGGACATGCACCAGATAATCCATATCAATGGTGTGAATCCCTATGCCACTGTACATATAGACATTAGGACTGGAGAAGAGATACTCTACGTCATCGACCTCAAGTCCTGTCTCTTCCTTAATCTCTCGACGCATACCCTCCTCAGCCGTCTCATACATATCCACGAAACCACCTGGCAGGTCAAGTGTTCCTTTGGCAGGCTCTTTGGCACGGCGTACCACCAGCATCTCTTGTCTGTCATTGACGATAAAGGCAGCAGTAGCGGCACAGGGATTGGCATAATAGACAAAGCCACAGTCCTCACACTGTTTGCTTTTGAAGTTATGAATAACAAAATGCTTACTGCCGCAAATCGGGCAGTAAGCAAATTTCTCCAAGGGATGTTCCATTACCAGTTATCTGTTCTGAAGGGGAACAATGGCAGGTTACCGCCATTCTTCACATTACCAAGTTGGAAGTTCTTAAAGCAGTAGCGCACGGCAACAGGCTTCTTGACCTTAGGTGAGGTGATGATGATAGCCTCATCCCAATAGCCTCCACCTGGCTGCCAGAAATGTTTGGCAGTGGCAGGATAGAAGACCTTGTCCTCGCCGGCAATCTCAAAACCCTCCATCTTCTCGAAGGGTGCGTCACACCAGTAGTTGTCCTGCAAATGGATAAAGACAGTGTCGTTCTTGATATTCATATCTTTATAGGAGGAACTCTTATACTGGATGGTCTCATAGCCATAGTCACGGTTAAGTGCCGTGAAGGCAAGACGCTCACCCACCGGTTGTTTCTGGGCAGGATGAATCTGGGTCGTCTCATAAGGATAAGCGAGGTCATTGGTACAAACCAGGGAACTGTTGGGGATGATCTGGCTTGCCTTGTACTGTTGCTCACGCAGTTTGGCACCACTGATGCCGTTGACGTTGTCATCGTCATAGGCGTAAGGTGCTATCTGTACGAAATAGAAAGGTATCTCACCCAGTCCGAACTGCTTGCGCCACTGCTCTACCAGCAGTTTCATGCGTTGAGAGTACTGGTCACCAGGGTCACCGACGTTAGAGCATCCTTGATAATAGAGGATACCTTTCACGGTGGCTTTCAGGATAGGATTAAAGGTACCGTTACCCCAGAGCAGAGAGCGATGGTAGTCCCATTGTGACCATTTCTTGCAAATCTCCACAGAGTCGGTAGGGTCATTGGTATATTTCTCTAAGTTCTCCTTTGTCAACCAGCTCTCCACACGGGTACCGCCTTTATTCGCCTCAATGATACCTACGGGCATGTCGAGTGTACGACTGAGCAGACGGGCAAAGAAATAACCCGTAGCAGAGAACTCACTGACAGTCTTTGGACTGCACACACGCCATGCTGCCTGTGCGTCATTCAACGGTTTGGACGACATCACACTGGGAATCTTGATACTACGCACACCCTTGGAGTTAACAGCATCCAAGACGTGATGGTTATAATCCTTGACCGGACACATGCCAAAACCTTTGACAGGCATCTCCATGTTCGACTGTCCGGCACAGACCCATACCTCGCCTGCGAGTACATTATTAATAGTGACTGAACCATCCCCATCATTGAAGGTGATACTCAGAGGAGTGTAGGATGCTTTGGGCGACTTGACGGTCAACAGGAACTGACCGTCCTTACCCGCTTTCACGGTCGACTTCTCCTGACTCCACGAAACGGTAGCTGTTACCGTGCTGTTAGGTTTTGCCCATCCCCAGAGGCGGACATCAGTTTGCTGTTGAATCACCATGTTGTCGCCTACCAAATGCGACAACTTTACTTTTGCCTGCATACTCATGGTAAGGGTAGCAAGAACCGCTAATGACAGAATTCGTTTATACATCGTTAAAAGTTTTTAGTCTAAAATTGCTGCAAAGATAATGAATTTTTGTATCTTTGCAAGCAACAAAGGTAAGAAAATATGAAAATGAAGAAATCTTTATTGATTTGGACAATGCTGCTTGTTGCCGTATCGTCATCTGCACAGCAGGGGTTGGAAATGGATTTATGGCCTTCTGGTCCTAAGACTTCCAATGGAGACCCGAACGATTTGGCAAAGGTCACCGTTTTCCTGCCATCGAAGAGCGTGGCAACAGGTCGTGCTGTCGTTATCTGCCCGGGAGGAGGCTATCAGCATCTTTCTTTCGAGAAGGAGGGTACGTCGTGGGCACCTTTCTTCAACGCCCAGGGTGTTGCCGTCATCGTACTGAAATACCGCATGCCTCATGGGGTATGGCAGGTTCCTCTGGAGGATGCGGAGGAGGCGATGCGACTGGTACGCCGTATGTCTGCCACCTGGGACATCAATCCCCGGCAGGTCGGTATCATGGGATTCTCGGCAGGTGGGCATCTTGCCTCTACTGTTGCCACTCATTCCAAAGGCGATGCGGCTGCTGACTTCCAGATATTGTTCTATCCTGTGATAACGATGGAGCAGGGGACCACCCATAAGGGCTCCCGTGAGAATCTGCTGGGCAAGAAACCCAAGCGTAAGCTGCTGAACCAGTTCTGTAACGAGCAGCATGTCACTGCCTCTACACCCCGTGCCTTTATCGTCCTTGCCAATGACGACAAGGCGGTGCCACCCCTCAACAGCGTCCTTTATTACGAGGAACTATGCCAGAGCAAGGTGCCTGCCACCATGCACATCTATCCCACAGGCGGTCATGGTTTCGGCAGTCTGCAGTCGTTCACCTACCATTATGAGATGATGCTGGAGCTGAAGGCTTGGCTGAATAGTTTCTAACGTCCCCGGCAGGGCACACATTTGATAATCTCTACAGGAATCGTCTCCACGTGGGACGATTCTTTCGTAATAGTCAGTTTCACCATACATGCCTTGCTGTTGACAGGCTTCCGCTGGTCGAAGATGAAATTGCCGATACTATAATAGATGGGCTTCCCTTTATATTCCTCTATCGTCTGGAGGGTATGGGTATGATGACCTATGAGGGCATCGGCACCAGCGTCTATCAACTGATGAGCCCTTACCCGCTGGATAGTGACGGGTTGTAGCGTATGCTCACCTCCCCAGTGCAAGGTGACGATGATATAGCTGTCGGGTTCAGACGACCGAAGGTGTCTGACACGCTCCACCAACGTGTCAAAATCCTCTTGACTGACAGAGGGCTTTTCGGACAGATAGGCAAAATTCTCCAATGCCAGTTGCAGAGAAGCCAATACGTAAACCTTCCGGGGGGAGGAGGTCAGGAGTACCGGTCTGGCTGCTTCCTCCATGGTATGTCCTGCCCCAATGGGAATCATACCTGCTGAGACGACATTCTCCCTGGTGTCCACCAGTCCTGCCCTCCCCTGGTCAACGCTATGGTTATTGGCAAGGTTCAGATGGGTAATCCCATGCCGTTTCAAGGTAAAGAGCCATTCCGGTTCGGCACGGAAGATAAACTGCTTGAACGAGGGCTCCTTGATCTTTGTGGCAGGACACTCCAGGTTGCCGATGACGATATCGCTGCTTTGAAACACCGAATCGACAAAGGGAGAGAACACCGCATCCGTCCCCTTCTGTTCTATCACCTTACGGACACCACGGTCCAGCAGGATATCACCAGTGATGGTCACAGACACGGAGTCTGTGACCATCAACATAGCGAATAACATCGTCTTCAGCATCCCGAACTATAGAAGATATACTCGTTGTCGAGTTTCTTACCGCCGAGAGGTACGATAATCTCCTCCATCCAACTGGGGATGCCCTTGTTGGGCTGGCTTTCCAACTCCTGCTGCCACTCCTCGTCGGTATGGCGTGGCGCCTGTAAGTCGTCCTCGAACTCACGATAGCTGAACACGGCACCACGGGTGAGGTAGAGATACCCCTCAATCTCAACGACTACATAAATCTGGTGGGCAGGACCAACTGCCTCATACAGTACCGACTTATTGGGGTTGTTGAAAGAATTAGCGGTATATACATCGGCAACGACAGCCACCGACTTGTCGGCACCTTGTACGTTATACCAGCCGTAGAGTTCCTGGTCTGGTTCACGGACGAGGTCAAGGGTGATATTCTCAAAGACAGAGCCGATAGCCTCTATCTGCCGGTATTCCTGTTCTGAGAGTTTCTTACCTGCCAGCTCCTTCTCACTGCAGCTCAGTAAGAACTCTGCTTGTTCACGCAGGTCACGGGAAGTCGTGGTGGCTTTTTCCGTCACGAGGTCAAACTTCTTCAGCACGTCCATTGTGGCATCGATGAGGTGAATCGCCTTTGTCCAGTAAGCGACATTGGGTTCTACATAGCCACGGGTGTAAGGTTCCGGCAAACCGCCGCCACCACACTCAGCACCGAATGGCTGCTTGGCATAGAGGATGGCGTCATGCTTCAGCTCCGCCCATGAGGCAAGTGCCGCATTCAGGTTCTTCTTGTCCCATTGGGGTGTCTGCATGAATCTCGGGTAGTTGGCATTCTTGCTATTCACATCCTTCAAAGAGGCAATCCATTTATTGGCAACCGTCTGGTCCCAGTCGATGGTACCCATCCGTTGTTTCATGCGAAGGAGATTGGGTGTGAACTGGTTCCAGTTCTCCTGTTCCTTCAGCTCCTGTATGAGTATGCGCTCGGCAGCAGGAATACCTATAGCAGCCATCACGTCAAGTCCGGTAGGTACCGCACGCAAGGTGGGATTGCTTTCGTAATCCACCATTTCCTGCAACACCTCCGCATCGGGCATATAGCGTTGGGGCATCAGGCGTACCTTATAGGGACTGGTCACCGCAAACTTCGGTTTGATGCGTGTCTGCTGGTCCGTGATCTTCATCAGAGCCTTGCACACCTGTTCCATGTTCTTTTTGGAGTTGAAGATCTGCTGGACAGTGCCGAATGTCTTCTGTTCCTTATAGACCTGTGTGATGCTGACATCGTCGGGCAGTCCCATCAGATAGGTGATAGGTTCTGTCAGGTTCTGGTACATCTTCGAGAGAGAAGCGTCCTGGCAGATCGTCTCTGCCATCATCAGCGCATAACGCAGCTCCTCGTCATTCTCCATCTCAAAGGGTACGTTCTGCAACCACATCATCGTGCGGAAATAGCGTTGCAGCGTCTCTGATCGAGTATAATGTCCACGAGGACGGTAGAGCGCATAGGGGAAGGCTGGGCGCTGGTAGGCGACGGTATATCTCAGGAATTCCGAGGGGCAGCTTTCCGCATTGTTCACATGTTTGATCTCCTCCTTCACCAACGCTGTGTATTTGGCAGCCACGGGCAGTGGTTTCCCCTCGTTCAGCTCATAGGCGATGGCATAGTATGCCGCACAGTATTCTGCAGCTTCCTTCACCTTCTTGTCGGTTGTGTTGGCAGCCATTTTCGTAAGCAGCTCATAGTTGCGTTTCACGAAATCCGTCACCATGGGTGACAGTTTCTGTTGCTCCGTCTCTTTCAGCAGGCAGTCGAAGAACATGTGGAATGCCTGCAGGTAGAGGTCTGTCGTCACAAAACTGGGGAACTCCCGGTAGTCATTGTTCTCATAAATCTGGAAGAGCTGGTTCTCGTTAGCAGGTACGATGGCGAACCCGTTCTTGGCTATCGCTTTGTAGAGTTGCGGGTCAAACTCAGAGAGACTGAAGGGGTTGACGATATTGTCCATATTGGTCATCATTCCCGCAGGCACCACGTTGTTCTGTGCCTTCAGCTCATTCTCACGGGCTTGCAGTCTCTTGACGAAAGCCTGCTCAGCAGGGGTGTACTTGATAGGGGTAGCCTTCCCGTTTTGCTCTTTGTCCAACCTGTCTTCGGCGATACTCTCATACCATGTGGTGGAGGCAAACACACCACGCAGGTCACTGCTCATGAAGAGATACCCCTGACGGGCTGCTATGGCATTGCGCAGGATGCGCACCTCGGAGAGTGACAGACTGTTAACATCAATATTGAGGGGCAGCTTGGTTTTCAGCGACTCCACATTGATCTTCGCCTTACCGGGAAGAATGAACGGTTTCCGCTTCTCCTCTTGGGCACTTACGCTGATGGTCAGACACAGTGTCACCATCATCAACAACAACTTTTTCATAGGTAAAATGGTTTATTAGTCATGATTAAATATTTCCAATGCAGCCGATCTGGTGACATTCTTGGCGAGAAACCGCTCAAAAGCCATACCGAAATGGTCCCAGCGGTACTCCGCCACCACATATTTCCCGTCTGTCGTGCGTTCGAGGCTCCTGATAAGTCCGTCCTTGAAACGGAAGTCCTCTAAGATGCCTCCTAACTTGGAACCGAGCCAGAGGGGACGCACCAGTCCGTGGTAGTTCTTGAAGATAAAGAGTCTGTGCCCTTTCTCCTGATAGTAACGGGTGCTCTTGATGACACCCACCATCGCATCGATACTGCCGTCACCATCCACATCCCCTGTGCAGAACCGGTAAACGGGGTATGGCAGTCTCCATTTATCATAGGTCGAGTCGGTCTTCAGCGACAGAAACGACAGTGTGTCATTCTTCTGCTCCAGGGAGAACCTCTGCCCCAAAGCATAGGTGGCAACCAGCCAGCACCCTATTGTCAATAACCACTTCTCACCTCTCACCTCTTACCTCTCACCTCTCAAAGCAGACTTCTGATCTCTGCCTCCAGGTCCTTCACCTGAGCGGCTCTCTTATAGAGGGCGTTGTCTCTGCTGATGAGGAAATAGTCTGGCAGTCCTTGTATGTTATAGGTAATGAGTGTCTGAGAGTCCAGTCCCTGCGGGTCACGTACACAGACCCATGGCAGTGCGGCGGTCTGTTGTTTCCAGAAGTGCTCGTCAGGATCCAGTGATACCTGATAGATCTCCAGTCCCTGTGCCTGATACTTATTATATAGTTCACGCAACAGGAGAATACGCTCTGGTGATTTCTCTATACCGAACAGATGGAAATCGAGGATAACCACTTTTCCCTTCAGGTCACTTAACTTACGCATCTGTCCCTTGTTGTCAGGCAGAACAATGTCTATCAGTCCGGTGGCGGAAATCTGGTTCACGTCAATGGTGCGTGCCTCGTTCTGTGCTGCGATACGTACATTCTTCATCCCCTCGATGGCGATGTTATGTAGGTTGGCACCACGCTCAGAACCAGGATAGTAGGTGTCCCAGCTGGTGGCGACAGCAGCGAAGAGCTTGATGTCGTCCTTGTCAGAGCGGGGATTGAAGATCAGTGTGTTCCCTAATGCCTGGAACAGGGCGAAATAGGCATACGAGCGGTTGGGCTCCTTGAGGATATAGTTGGTCTTCACGTCCTGTTTGTATGCCTTGATCATGTTCAGGATGCTGTCATTCGACTCGTCGACGCTGAGGGCGTCATTCTGTGAAATGGCGATGGCACGCTGTGTCAGGTTGATCTGTTTCAGGGTCAGCTCCTTGATCTTCGAGCAGTTGTCGGAACCACTGATCTCATACTGGGTAGCCATCTGCGGATATTGTGCCTTGACGGTAACGGTCTCGGTAGAGTCGATGCTCACATTGATGATCTGGTCGGCAATACGCAGGCGGTAGAACTCCGGGGCTGGTGTCTGCTCCTTAGAAAAAGAGAACGCACCATCCTCGTCCAGTTTCACGGAGTCGACGACAGCAATGTCCTCCAGTCCCACATTCTCGAAATAGAGTACGGAGTCCTTGGCATTGGTGATATTTCCCTCTACATGGAATTTTTTCTCACTACATGATGCCATAGCTAATGTGGCGATGGCAGCTATCAGATACTTTCTCATCTTTTATTTGTCTGTTTATGAATTTCTTTGCAAAGGTAGTAAAAAATCAGTGAAGTAATGAAGAAACAGCATTTATTTTTTTGAATGATGGATTAAACGTTTCGTCACGACCTTCGTCTAAAGGTAGTTATGTATAGATTAGTGATTTCCGCAGTTGTGGTTTTTGTAAGCACAATAGCAGCCTTTGCACAAGGTTCGGTAAAAGGTAAAGTTTTGGATAAGCAGACCGATGAGGTCATGGAGTTCGTGAATGTCGTTGTAGAGACACCAGCAGGTAAGTTAGTCAAAGGAGCTATTACGGATGTCAGCGGTCAGTTCTATATTAAGGGATTGAAAGACGGCAACTACCAGTTGCAGGTCTCTTTCGTGGGTTATAAGACACTGACACGACAGTTCACCATCTCTGCCAGTGACCGCAACAAACACTATAATGCGCTGTATCTCTCGGAGGATGCCAAGGTACTGGGTGAGGTACAGGTTACCGGACAGCGCTCACAGATGAAACTGGAGGTCGACCGTAAGGTGTTCTCTGTCGACCAGATACTGGCTGCCGCAGGTGGCTCGGCAAGTGACTTGCTGGAGAATATCCCCAGTGTCGAGGTGACAACGGACGGTGAGATATCCCTTCGTGGTAATTCCAGCGTGGAGGTATGGATCAATGGTAAGGCGAGTGGTCTCACCACTGACAACCGTGCGGAGATCCTGCAGCAGATTCCTGCGGAGAGCATCGAGCGTATTGAGGTCATTGACAACCCATCCGCGAAATACTCCCCCGAGGGTTCGGCAGGTATTATTAATATTGTGTTGAAACGTGACCGCAAGGGTGGCTATTATGGCTCTTTGCGTGCCGGTGCCAATATCCGTGGCGGATGGAACACCAGTGGCAATATTAATTACTCCAGCGGTGTGCTTGATGCCTATGCCAATGTGGGCTTCCGTAATCGCAGGAACAGCGGGGGCAGTGAGAGTGAACAGCACTACAAGCAGACCAACCAGTATCAGAACTACGATAGTGAGAGCAAGAACAGGGGACATAACCTCTTCACCCGTCTGGGACTCACCTGGCATTTCACCAAGAACGACGACCTTTCCATCGGAGGTATGATGATGCATGGCAAGTTCCACAACCGTAACTATACCCCCTACCATTATGGTACCATCGGCGCCACAGAGGACACTTACCGTATGTTCCGTCTGAACAGAGGTGATGGCGATATGCATTTCTACCATGCCGACATGGGATATGAGCACCGCTGGACAGACACCCATAAGTTGACTGCTAACGTGGAGTATAACCGCTGGATGAGCGATAACGATAATATTTACCAAGACTCGACATCTTTCGACTCTCAACCAACAATTTTCAATTATCAATACCGTCCCATGCATGTCCGCAACCGCTCATGGGAGGTTAAACTAGACTACGAGAATCAGATTTCAGAGAACTTCAAATTGGAGGCGGGCTATAACGGACGCTTCTCTCATGAGAACACACCACAGGAGTCTTGGATGGCTGACAACTGGGAGGGTACCGACCTGTTGGAGGATGAACTCTATTACAACCGCTTCATCTATTCCATGGACACCCATGCCCTCTATGCCACCGTCAATACCAAATTAGGAAAACTGGGTGTTATGGCAGGACTGCGTGGTGAGTACTGGAAGGTGAACACCGAGAGTTATGACTATGCACAGGAGCATGGTACTGCGGCGAAGGACGAGCCTTACAAGAAAGACTTCTTCAAACTCTTCCCCTCGCTGTTCCTGAACTATGAGTTGACGGAGTCGGCACAGCTGCAGTTGAACTACACCTATCGTCTCCGCCGTCCTTGGGGTGGACAGCTGAACTCGTTCCGCAATACCAGTGATGCATCGATGGTGTCGTTCGGTAACCCGGAGCTGACACCGGAATATACCCACTCCATCTCCCTCAACTTCCTGAAGACATGGGAGCAGCATACGCTCAGTATCTCTACTTACTACCGTCCCACAACGGATGTCATGCAGCGTATCCGCTATCAGAATGCTGCCGACGGGATGATGTACATGACCCAGATGAACCTCACCAAGCGGCAGAGTCTGGGTGTCGAGATCATCGGTAAGAACAAGCTCTTCCGTATCCTCGACCTCACCACGACGGTGAATGGATATTACAACAAGCTTGACGGTTTCTCGTATGTTATCGACGGACAGACGGTCACTGGCGAGAGCGACAAGAGCTTCTCATGGGATGCCCGCTTACTTGCATCCCTCATCCTGCCTTATGATATCTCCTTGCAGTTGACGGGTAACTACCGCTCCCGTGGTGTCATCACCCAGGGCTATCGTAAGCCGAACGCTTCTCTTGACCTTGGTTTCCGCAAGAATTTCTTCAATAAGACGATCGCTGTCGCTATCAACTGGCGTGATGTCTTCAACACCCGTAAGTGGGAGAACTATACCGAGAGCGACACTTTCTGGCGCCACCAGAAGAACTGGCGTGACCCGAATGTCAATTTCCAGATCACGTGGAACTTCGGTAACATGAACAACCAGCGCAAGCATGGTGAGCGGGAGGAACTGCAGCAACCTGTTAACGAGCAGCCACAGCAGAACCAAGGTTACCAGCAGAGTGGAGGAGAGGACTAAATATTTATTGTTGTAATATTCCAATTATACAAATTTGCGTTACGCATTTTTGTATAATTGACAAAGCCGCGTCTGTCTCTCACCTTTTACCTATATATGATTAAGGTGGGATAAACCTTTTGCTGACATGTAAATAATTCGCTTTTTGCCGTAAAAAAGCATATAATCCTCTTTAATTCCTTTCTCCCTAACTCCTTAACTTCAAGACCTTTTTCACTCCCTTCCCCAGGCCATTCAGTTCCCCATTGCGCTTCTTGCATAACCGGGTAGCGAGGAAGGTGAAGGCATAGGTAAGACGTGCGGTGACAGGGGCGACATAGGGAAGCCAGACGAAATCGGAAGGATGATGGCGGAGGTCGTAGGCGAACTGCTTACGGAACTTATAGGAGGGGTAGTTCTCCTTTGGTGCACGACCGTACCCCATGATGCGATAGCCGTTCTTCAGGTGCCAGCGCACCGACCAGGTGGCAGGGAATCCCGTACGCTCACTGATATACCTGTATCCCCGTTGCCGCAACTGCACAATCTCCTCCTGCAGCAACCGTGTACCGATACCCTCGTTCTTCGCTGTCGGAGACACCGCCAGGTTGGCACCCCACACACTGCCCTTCCGCTTATTCAGCTTCAGCGTATGCACCGCCAGCAGCTCCCCCGTTGCGGCATCCTCCGCGATGAACACCACCCTGCTCTTGATATAGTTGGCAAAGTGTGCGTCGTCAGAAAGGGGAACATACAGACCTATCGATGTCCACTGCTCAAAGGATGTCCATATCAGCCTGTTAAGTTCCTCAACAGGTACAGCCTTCTCTCTAAGTGTATGTACGACTATCTCTCTCATATTGTCAAGTGCAAAAGTACGAACATTTCATGAGACTACCATGAAAAGTCGAATAAAATTTGGTGTTCTTCTTACTTAGTTGTATCTTTGTAGGCAAATAGCAAATAACTAAAAACAGATGGAACAGCAATATCAGTATCATATTTTCTCACCCTACCGGGTTTGTCCCTTGGGTGCCCATGTGGACCACCAGCATGGACTGGTGACGGGGTTTGCGATTGACAAAGGTGTGGACCTGTGGTTTAATGTTTGTGAGAAGACCTCCTCTGACAGGGGAGGAGGATATGCCGCAAACCATGTGCACTTGGAGTCGAGGACTTTTGAGGGGGTGGTGGACTTTGACATTGATGCCCCGACGCAGGTAAAGGAACGCCATTGGGGTGACTATGCCCGTGGTGCCAAGTATGCGTTGAGGAAGCGGTTTGAATTGAAACGGGGTATCGACGGTGTGATACAGGGTTCGTTGCCTGTGGGCGGATTGTCATCCTCCGCAGCAGTGTTGATAGCCTATGTGATGGCTTTTGCCAAGGCAAACGATATCACCCTGCAACCTTTCGAGGTGGTGAAAATAGCCTCTGAGGCAGAGCGTGAGTACATCGGACTGAACAACGGTCTGTTGGATCAGGCTTGTATTGCGCTGGGTAAAAAGAATCAGCTTTTGTTCCTGGATTGTGATTCGAATGAATACAGGCTGATACCTTTTGGTAAGACCCCCTCTAGCTCCCCCTGTTTAGGGGGAGGAGACAAGTCCTCCCTAAGCAGGGAGGATTTAGGAGAGTCTCTCCCTTTCGAGATCGGTATTTTCTTCTCAGGACTGACACGCTCATTGGTAAACAGCGACTATAACCTCCGTGTGTATGAATGTAAGACGGCAGCATGGAATATGCTTGCCTATACCGACCAGCCCCTGAAGACATTCGACAAGACCTTCCTGCGTGACATCCCCAAGGCGACGTTTGAGAAGACCCGTATCGCCATGCCCCAGCGGTTTGCCCGTCGTGCCGAGCATTTCTATTCGGAGTACCGTAGGGTGCGCCAGGGTGTGACAGCGTGGGAGACAGGTAACCTGAAACTCTTCGGCAAGTTGTCGTTTGACTCCTGTGAGAGCAGTATCCATAACTACGAGTGTGGCAGTCCGGAGCTGATAGCCATCTATGAGATCATGCGCTCACTGCCTGGTGTCTATGGTGGCAGGTTCAGTGGTGCCGGTTTCAAGGGAGCCTGCATCGCCTTGGTAGATCCTGCCTGTAAGGAGGAGATAGAGAAGGAACTGACCCGCCGTTACCTGGAGGAGTTCCCAGAGTATGAGAAGACGTTCGAGGTGTTCTGGGTGAAACCAGATGATGGAGCGAGGTTTGTATAAAGTGAAGAGTGAAGAATGAAGAATTTCTTGCTAAGGCAAGCGTACTAAAGAAACGATTAGCTACCGCAGAGATAAGATGAAGAATATTGTTATAGCGGCAGGATATGCCACAAGATTGGGAGAGTTGACGAGGAATTTCCCGAAACCATTGTTGAAGATTGGTGAGAACACGATCTTAGGACGTATGCTCGATGATATCGACCAGATACCAGAAATAGATGAGCATATTATCATCTCTAACCACCGTTTTGCACCCATCTTCGAGGAGTGGAAAGAGACGCAGCATTATAAGAAGCCCATCACTATCGTGGATGATGGTACGGAGACTAATGAGACTCGTCTGGGGGCGGTCTGCGACCTGCTGTTTGCGATGGATAAACTCAATATTCATGACGATATGCTCGTTGTCGCTGCCGACAACCTGCTGTTCTTCTCGTTTCAGGAGTTTGTCAAATTCGCCAAGGAGAAGCAGACATCCTGTATCATGTGCCACGAGCAACCGAGTATCGAGAAACTACAACGGACCGGTGTCATCGTTGTCGATGAGCAGATGAGGGTGCTGAACATGGAGGAGAAACCGCAGGAGCCGAAGAGTCATTGGGCTGTCCCACCTTTTTATATATATCTGAAGAAAGACCTCGACCTGGTGCGTCACTCCGTGGAGAACGGCTGCGGCAAGGATGCGCCGGGTAACCTCGCCCATTATATGGTGGACCATACCACCATACATGCGTGGCAGATGACGGCTGGTCGTTTCGACATCGGCAGTCTCGACACGTATTATGAGGCAGTGGCGAAATTTGGATAAGAGACCCCTTCCTAACCTCCCCCTGTTTAGGGGGAGGAATAAAAAATAAGTGATTTATTTTGTTCTTTGCTCACTTATTCGTACCTTTGCACCCGAATTATCAAGGGGTGCCACCAGTTGGTGGCTGAGATGATACCCTCTTAACCTGATGCGGGTAATACCGACGTAGGGATGATAGAGCAGAAATCAATATGTCCCCTTTATTTTTAGTCATTTAAAAATTAAAGGAAAAGAAATGAAAAGATTAATTCTGGTGCTGCTGATGGGTACGGCAATGACCGTGCAGGCAGTGGAGATGGACACACTGAAGAGTGTGGAGTTGCAGGACGTGCAAGTGGTGTCTGTGCGTGCCACGAAGAAAACACCTGTCGCTTTTGTTAACGTGGGCAAAGAGCAGTTGAAGGCGGTCAACTATGGTCAGGATGTGCCTTACTTGTTGTCGCTGACTCCTTCTGTGACCATGACGAGTGACGCAGGTAACGGTATCGGCTATACTTCAATCCGGGTACGTGGAACAGACCCTACCCGTATCAACATCACCGCCAACGGCATCCCGATGAATGATGCCGAGAGTGCAGGACTCTACTGGGTGAATATGGGTGATTTCGCCAGCAGTGTGCAGTCCATGCAGATACAGCGCGGTGTGGGTACCTCTACCAATGGTGCCGGTGCCTTTGGCGCTACTATCAATATGCTGACTGAGAATATCGGTATCGACCCGTTTATCGGCATCGACCTGAGTGCGGGCTCTTACTATAGTCATAAAGAGACTGTGCGCTTCGGCACAGGACTGCTGGGTGGTCACTGGGGCATTCAGGGTCGTCTTTCGAACATCGGTTCGAAAGGTTACCTCGACCGTGCATCCACAAAGCTGAACAGCTATTTCCTGCAGGCAGGGTGGTTTGGCGACAACACCGTGGTGAAGTTCATCACGTGGAATGGTGTCGAGGAGACCTACCATGCGTGGAACTACACGTCAAAATACGAGCAGTCGCTCTATGGACGTACCTACAACTCATGCGGTGAGTACTACGACGAGCAGGGCAACCGCCACTATTATGACGACCAGACGGACAACTACCATCAGCAGAACTACCAACTCATCTGGAACCAGCGCCTCACGAATGAACTGAAGCTGAATGCGGCACTGCATTACACCAAGGGGCACGGCTACTATAATGAGTACAAGACGAAACGTACCCTCTTCGAGTATGACCTGGATCATGCGATGACATGGGCGAAAAGCGACCTGGTGCGCAAGAAGACAATGGATAATGACTTCTATGGTGTCGTGGCTTCGCTGACCTATGATAACAAGAAGAACCTGCATGCCATCTTAGGAGGAGGCTGGAACAAATACGATGGTGACCACTATGGTCTCATTCCATGGGTGAAGAATCCTGTGGATGAGCTGTTTCCTGACCATCGCTACTACGACAATAACACGAAGAAGACTGACTTCAATATTTACGGCAAGGTAACCTACGACCTGCTGCCTGGTCTGAATGCCTTCTTAGACCTGCAGTACCGTCATATAGGTATCAAGATGAACGGTCCTACGGACGAGATAGACTGGACAGTCAACAAACGTATTGTCTATGACATCCAAAAGTCGTACGACTTCTTCAACCCGAAGTTCGGACTGAACTATGACATCACACAGAACCATAAGGTGTATGCGTCGTATGCTATCGCCCATAAGGAGCCTGCCCGTAACAATTTCGAGAATAACAACAATGCAGGACTGGAGATGCCTAAGACGGAGAGACTGAACGACCTGGAGGCAGGCTACAAGTTTCAGTCAAGACATTTCTCTGCGGGAGCCAACCTCTACTGGATGGACTACAAAGACCAGTTTGTGCTGACGGGTGAGATAGACAAGATCGGTGAGGCGATCACACGTAACATGCCCAAGAGCTACCGCATCGGTGTGGAACTGGAAGCGGCATGGAAACCTGTTGACTGGTTCCGGTGGGATGCTAACGCCACCTTGTCGAAGAACCGTGTCAAGGATATCACTGTACAACTGACTGACGGTAGCGTGGCAGACCTGGGTACTCAGCCGCTGGCATTCTCTCCAGACTTCCTGCTGAACAATATCCTGACTTTCTCCTACTGCGGTTTCAAGGCTTCTGTACAGAGCCAATATGTCAGTGATCAGTATCTGACCAACACTGGTATCAAGAGTTACCAGACACTTGATGACAACGGCAAACCTGTAGATGTGGGTATGATGTTGGAAGGACACTTCAACACGAATCTCGACTTGTCCTACAACTTCCGCCTGCCCAAGGTCGGTGTGAAGGATGCCACCATCGGTGTGACCCTGTACAACCTCTTCTCGGCAAAATACGATAACAACGGATGGGCGGCACCTGCCTTTACCAAGGAGAATGGGAAGGTGATAGCTACGGGTTGGAGTGACTCCGACCAGTATGAGGCAGGCTTTGCGCCGTCGGCACCCTTTAACTTCATGGCTCACTTGTCGGTGAACTTTTAATTATGAACTGTGATTGGCTTGACATATTCACAACGATACTCGGGCTGGTATATATCTGGCTCGAGTATCGTGCCAGTATCTGGCTGTGGCTGGTCGGTGTCGTGATGCCGGCACTGGACATTGTGCTCTATTGGCGGCATGGACTTTATGGTGACGCGGGTATGGCATGCTATTATACCCTTGCCGCCATCTATGGCTTCCTGTTCTGGAAATTCAAGAAGAGCGGTAAGACGGACACTGAACTGCCCATTACCCACATGCCTCTCAAGTACTATCTGCCGGCAACGGCAGGTTTCTTTGTGGCATGGGGCATCACCTATTATATATTAGTGACATGGACCAACTCCACAGTGCCCTTGCTCGACGCATTCACCAATGCCCTCTCCTTCGTGGGACTGTGGGCTCTCGCCCGTAAGTTTGTCGAGCAGTGGCTGTTCTGGATCGTGGTTGATGTTGTGTGCTGTTACCTCTATGTCACCAAGGGCATCCCTTTCAAGGCAGCCCTCTACGGACTGTATGTCGTCATTGCCGTCGCAGGCTATTATAAGTGGAAGAAAATGGTTCATCATCACGCAGTATGAAATCACCTGATATCGTTATATTGGCAAATGGTACGTTTCCTACGCATCCTATTCCCTTGGAGGTGTTGCGTCAGGCAGACAAGGTGGTGTGCTGTGACGGTGCTGTCAAGTCATTCCCCAATGCAGATGTCGTCATTGGTGACGGTGACTCTGTCCCCGTCATGTATCACGACCGTTTGATCAGAGTCGACGAACAAGAGGATAACGACCTGACGAAGGCAACGCGCTATTGTTTGAAGAACTTCTCACCTCTCACCTCTCACCCCTCACCTCTAAGAATCGCCTATCTGGGATGTACCGGTGGACGTGAAGACCATACCCTTGGCAATATCTCGTTGCTGGTGCGGTACCTGAGAGACTTCGGGGTGGAGGGTACGATGTATACCGACCACGGTACCTTTGTGCCTGCTCATGGTGACCAGACCTTTGAGAGTTTCCCCCGCCAGCAGGTCAGCATCTTTAATTTCGGCAGTTCTGTGTTGTCATCAGAAGGATTGAGATGGCAATGCTATCCCACAACAGAGTGGTGGCAAGGCACATTGAATGAGGCAACAGGTACTTCCTTCACCATCCATGCTGACGGCTACTATCTGGTATTCAGGACTTATCTTCCTAAATAATCCTTATTCTTTTCCTTTTTTTCAAATAATATTTGTACCTTTGGCACAAATTTGAGAAAAGGATATGAAAAAGAATGTAATATTACTGGCTGGTGCCATGGCACTGCTGACCTCATGCGGAGGTGGATTGAAACCACTCTCTGCCGATAACTTCAAGGTAGTACCTAACCCTTTAGAGGCAGAAGGGGGACAGGTGCAGGCGACGATTAACGGAATGTTCCCGGAGCAATATATGAACCGGAAGGCTGTGGTGACTGTCGTTCCTGAGTTGCGCTACACGAAGAATGGGGTACAGCAAACGCTCAAAGGACAGCCTGCCTCTTTCCAGGGCGAGAAGGTGATGGGTAACGACCAGACCATCTCCTACCTGCTCGGTGGTCATTACACGATGAAGACCGCTTTCCCTTATGAGGCAGCGATGCAGCAGAGTGATCTTTACCTGACCTTTGATGCCAAGGTGGGCAATAAGGTGGTGAAAGTTCCTGCTGTGAAAGTGGCAGACGGTGTTATCGCCACCAGTGAACTGTATCATCAGACGGTAGCTTCGGCACAGCCTTGTGTGGCTCAGGATGCTTTCCAGCGTATCACGGAGCAGAAGCAGGAGGCGAATGTCAAATTCCTGATTCAGCAGGCAGAGTTACGGAAGAGTGAGTTGCAGTCGAACTCCGTCCAGGACTTCGTGAAGATGTTGAAGGAGATAGCCCGTGACCAAGAGGGACTGAATCTCTCAAATGTGGAGATTTCAGCATACGCCTCTCCTGATGGAGGACTGAAACTCAACGAGCAGTTGGCGAACAGGCGTCAGCAGAATACGGAGAGCTATGTGCGTCAGCAGTTGAAGAACGCTAATCTGGAGGGTGGTGTCAGCTCTGAATATACCGCTCAGGACTGGGAGGGATTCCAGGAACTGGTGAAGGCAAGCAATATCCAGGACAAGGATGTCATCTTGCGGGTGCTCTCCATGTATCAGGACCCACAGGAGCGTGAGCAGCAGATCAAGAATATGAGCCAGGGCTTCCGTGAACTCGCTGAGGGTGTGTTGCCGGAACTGCGCCGTGCCCGTATGACGATTAACTATGAGGTGATCGGACGTGATGATGAACAGATTTTCGACCAGTATAAGAAAGATGCCTCGAAACTGAGTGTCGAGGAACTTATCTATGCGGCTTCTATCGCTAACACGGAGGCAGAGAAAGAAGATATCCTTAAGACGACGGCACGCCTGTATACCAAGGATGCCCGTGCTTATAATAACCTTGGAACCCTTGCCATGCAGCAGGGTAAGAATGACGAGGCACAGCGTTACTTCCAACAGGCACAGGCTGTACAGCAGTTGCCTGAGACGAGTGCTAACCTGGGACTGATTGCCTTGCAGCAGGGGGATATCCAGACAGCAGAGAGTCTTATCGCGAAGTCGGCTGGTGCCTCCGGACTTGCTGAGGCTTTGGGTAATCTGCATCTGGCTCAGGGGAACTATGCGCTTGCCCAGCAAGACTTTGGCTATCGCCCGAGCAATAGTGCCGCTCTTGCGCAACTGCTGAACAAAGACTATGCCCGTGCCCAGCAGACTTTGAAGAATGTCAAGAATCCGAATGGCATGACCGACTATCTTGCCGCTATCGTACAGGCTCGTCAGGGAAATACCGATGCTGCATCGTCTTTCCTGCGCAGTGCACTGGAGAAGGATCCTTCGCTGAGACAATATGCAGAGAAGGATCTGGAGCTTTTAAAGGTTAGAAAGTAAAAAAATATAAGGGTAGTGTTGAGTCGGATAAGATATAATAAGGTGTATGGGATGGTAAAAAGGTGTTTACCTTTTTGCTTCTTTGCCTTTTTACTTTTGTCCTGTGGTCCTGACGGGGACAAGTTCCGCTTGTCAGGTCGTCTGCGTAACATCAACCAAGGTGAGTTCTTGGTATACAGTCCTGACGGCGGTTTTGTAGGAATAGACACCGTCAAAGTGCGGAACGGTCGTTTCTCCTATGAGAAGGAGTTGCGTAATGTGGTGACTTTGATGATTGTCTTCCCTAACTTCGCGGAACAGGCTGTCTTTGCCACTCCCGGTGAGGAGGTGGAAATAAAGGGTGACGCTACTCATCTGAGAGAAATATCTATCGAGGGAACAGATGAGAATGAGGACTTGACGGAACTTATGGCACGCATCAACAAACTCACTCCGCCGGAGGTTCCTGGTGCCATCGCCCAATTTATAGAGGAGAATCCCACTTCCATTGTCAGTATGTATCTGCTTGACAAATACTATATATCGTCAAAAACTCCAGACTATGTGGAAGCCCAGCGACTTGCGGTATTGATGTTGAAAGCTGATCCTGATAACGGAAGACTGCGCCGTTTGAAGAAACAACTCGATGGGTTGAAAAGCAGTAAGCTGCAAGCCACATTACCCGTTTTCTCTGCCACGGATTTCAGAGGCAGGAAATTCAACAGCAGTGAGATGAAGGGAAAGGTGGGTGTCATCACCACATGGGCATCATGGAACTATCCCAGCACGGATATCCAGCGCAGGCTGCGTCGGCTCTGGCGGAAATATCCAACCTCACTCTCGTTGGTCAGTATCTGTCTCGATGGTGCGAAGAAAGAAGTTAAACAGCGTGTTGAACGTGATACCCTCGACTGGACGGTAGTTTGGGACGGACACCTTTTCCAAACTCCTATTGTTCAACAGTTGGGACTGTATTCTGTGCCTGCTGTGGTGGTGGTCAATCGCCAAGGTAAAGTGGTTGCCCGTGACCTGGAGCCTAACAAGGTAGAGGAAGAGATAGAAAAGTTGCTGAAATAGTTTACACGTCAGGTTGGAAAAGTACTGTCTTTCCTGTTCTTAGTGATGCCGGCACGTCGATAAGCCGTTGGTTACTACTGCCACGGAATAACAGGCTTTCATCACGTAGTGACTTGATAAAAGGTCCATCTACCAATACGTCAATCAATTCCAGTAATTGCCGTTGCCGGGGATTATGAAGCAGTGTCTCAAACGTGAACCCCGTGAAGCACCAGATATCCTTATCAGTACGTTCCCGGATGGCGCGGGCAAGTTCGGCAAACCCCTCCGGCTGGTACATCGGGTCACCCCCCGAGAACGTCACATTGGCGTAGGGGTCAGCCTCGATGATGCGCATGATCTGTTCTGTAGACATCGGGTGCCCGCCACTGAAGTCCCATGACTGCGGGTTATGGCAGCCGGGACACGCATGACGGCAACCGGCACAATAGATAGAGGTCCGGAATCCCGGACCGTCTACCATAGTGTCTTCTATAATGTCTAATACAGAGATCATGATTGTAGTTTTTTTCTAGAAAGTTCTAGAACGTTCTAGAATGTTCTAGAAATATCTAGATTGTTCTAGATTTTCTAGAAGAGATTCTGCTGCTGAGAGCCCTCGATATGGGTCACACGGTCGTTGAGCTCACAGAGCTTGCCGTGATTCCAGCGGTCAGTGGTGCCGACGAGGTATCCCGTGATACGCTGCAGCTTGTCGATATTGGTGCTGCCGCATTTCGGACATTTCTCTAAGTGGGGTGTCGCATTCTCATAGCCACAGTCCATGCAGCGGTTGCGGTTGTGGTTGACGGAGCCGTAGCCCATATTCAACTTATCCATCATATCCACTACACTCATGATGACCTGTGGGTTATGGGTGGCATCACCGTCAATCTCCACATAGAAGATATGACCGCCACGTGTCATCTCATGATAAGGAGCCTCTATCTCAGCCTTATGACGGGCGGAGCACTTATAATATACAGGGACGTGATTGGAGTTGGTATAGTAGTCACGGTCAGTAACACCGGGGATAACACCAAACTCCTTGCGGTCTTTCTTGGTGAACTTACCGCTCAGTCCTTCTGCAGGAGTAGCTAATACAGAATAGTTATGCTGGTAGCGGTCGCAGAAGTCGTTGACACGCTGGCGCATATAGCCGACAATCTTCAGTCCTAACTCCTGTGCCTCCTCACTCTCACCATGGTGCTTGCCGATGAGTGCCACTAGACACTCGGCAAGTCCGATGAAACCGATACCTAAGGTACCTTGGTTGATGACACTCTCTATGGTGTCGTTAGGACTCAGTTTCTCTGCACCAATCCACAGACTACGCATCAGCAAGGGGAATTGCTTGACGAAAGCGGTCTTCTGGAACTGGAAACGCTCATCCAACTGCTTGGCGGCAACTTCCAGCATCTCGTCGAGCTTGGAGAAGAACTTGGCGATACGCGCCTCCTTGTCTTGTACATCCATACATTCGATGGCAAGACGTACGATATTGATAGTGGTGAATGACAGGTTACCACGACCGATAGAGGTCTTTGGTCCGAAACGGTTCTCAAAGACACGGGTGCGGCATCCCATCGTGGCAACCTCATGGAGATAACGCTTGGGATCATCGGCACGCCATTCACTATCCTGGTTATAGGTAGCGTCAAGATTCAGGAAGTTAGGGAAGAAACGGCGTGCCGTCACCTTGCAGGCGAGCTGGTAGAGGTCGTAGTTCGGGTCCTGCGGGAGGTAGTTGACACCTCTTTTCTTTTTCCATATCTGGATGGGGAAGATGGCGGTCTCGCCATTGCCCACTCCCTGATAGGTACTGTTCAGCAGCTCACGCATGATGCAACGTCCCTCGGCAGAGGTGTCAGTACCATAGTTGATGCTGGAGAATACTACTTGGTTACCCCCACGGGAGTGGATGGTATTCATATTGTGGATGAATGCCTCCATCGCCTGGTGGACACGTCCCACCGTCTTGTTGATGGCATGCTGACGCACTCGGTCGATGCCCGTCAACTTATCGAGGGGTTGTTTGAGATAATCCATGAGCACCTCATCATAGAGCTTACTGTAATCCTCTCCGTTGAGGTCCTCCAATGCCTTCAGCTCCTCGATATAGGACAGACGCACATAGGGAGCCAGATAGAAGTCGAAGGCAGGAATAGCCTGACCGCCATGCATCTCGTTCTGGGCACATTCCAAAGAGATACAGGCAAGGACGGCTGCCGTCTCAATGCGCTTGGCAGGACGGCTGGCACCATGACCGGCGATAAAGCCCTGTGTCAGGATATTGTCGAGGGGGTGCTGTACACAGGTCAGCGACTTGGTGGGGTAGTAGTCCTTGTCATGGATATGGATATAGTTATGCTCTACGGCATCACGGCTCTCAGGCGACAACAGGTAGTCGTCGACAAAGGGCTTGGTGCTCTCGGAGGCGAATTTCATCATCATACCGGCTGGCGTGTCGGCATTCATATTCGCATTCTCACGGGTGACATCGTTATTCTTGATATTGACGATGTCGAGAAAGACATCACGTGTCTTTGCCTTACGGGCAATGGAACGCTGGTTGCGGTAAGCGATATATCGTTGTGCCACATCCTTACGGGCACTCTTCATCAGCTCCATCTCAACGGAGTCCTGAATCTCCTCCACCGTCATCTGGGTATTACCCTTGGCGGCAATACGGTCGGTAATGGTCTGCAACAAACGCTCATCTTCTCCCTTGTCCGTATGAAGCATCGCCTTACGGATAGCGGCCATGATTTTCTGTTCGTTGAATCCCACAATACGCCCATCGCGCTTTACAACAGTCTGTATCATATAATTATGTAGTTTTAGTTTAATTAAAAGGTCTTACGGTAACAACGGTGACGGCGGTGCTGGGTAGATTCCAGATACTGCCATTGTCCCCGCATGTGCTCATTTGACTCCATCTGGGGCATTGCCTCTGCCCATTTGAACCCATAACGCTGGAACCACTGGATGAGGTCATCAAAGATGAGGGAGTTGGCTCCCTTGGAGCGGTATTCTGGCAAGACACCGATGAGTAGCAGGTCCACCACCTCAGTCTTATGCCATTTCAGTACTTTCAGTATTTGCCACCACCCGAAAGGCAACAGTCTTCCGTCTTTTGTCTTTCGCAAAGCTTGGTTGAAGGAAGGGAACGTAATGCCGAAGCCCACTAACTTATGCTCGGGTGTGTTCCAGTCTTCAATACCTGTCACCAAGTTCAAGTCTGCTACCTTGATATATTGGTCGACAAGTTGGTTGATTTGTTTCTCTGAGAGTTGGGAGTAGCCGTAAAGATCCTTATAGGTGGCATTGATGACAGCAAAGATATCTTTCCCCTTTCCTCCTTGAAGCAGTTCCTTCCGGGTAAACTTTTTCACCTGCAGGTTGTAGCGTTTGCGGACCATCTCGGCAATCTTATGGAACTTGTCTGGTATCTTCTCTGGCACTCTCACCCGATACTCCATATAGTCGTTGTCCTTCTCGAAACCGCCCAACTGCCCGATATGCTCCATGTAATATGGATAGTTGTAGTTGATATACATGGTGGCATCCTCTTCGAAGCCCTCTATCAACAATCCCTCACGGTCCATATCTGTAAATCCCAAAGGTCCGGCTATCTCCGTCATGCCTTTCTCCTTGCCCCAAGTGATCACTTGGTTCATCAAGGCACGGCTTACCTCCATGTCGTTGATGAAATCGAACCAGCCAAAACGGACCTCCTTGCGATTCCAGCGCTCGTTGGCGCGATGGTTGATGATGGCAGCGACACGTCCCACCATCTTCCCGTCTTGGAAAGCCATGAAATAGTCTGCCTCACAGAAGTCAAAGCATGCGTTACGGTCGTGGCGCAGGGTGTTCATCTCGTCAGAATAAAGAAATGGGACTGCCTGAGGGCAGTCACGGTATAAGTCATAATGAAACTGGACAAATTGCTCCAGTTCCTTTATACTTCCTACTTTCTTGATTTCCAACGTTTTCATAGTACCCCGACCGAGAATCGAACTCGGAACTAAGCTTTAGGAGAGCCTTGTTATATCCATTTAACTATCAGGGCTTCGTCTAAGTGCATGCAAAGATAATAAAAAGTTTAGAGTTTAGAGTTTAAAGTTTAAAGTTTTTGCTACCTTTGCAACAAATTTATAAATTTTAAACTATGGGAAAATTAATTATCAACTCGTACGACGAGTTTGCAGCCCATCTGGGTGAGGAACTGGGAGCCTCAGAGTGGCTGGAGGTAGACCAGGAGCGTATTAATCTTTTTGCGGATGCTACACTTGACCACCAGTGGATTCATGTGGATGTGGCACGTGCCAAGGAGGAAAGTCCTTATAAGAGCACCATTGCTCATGGCTATCTGACACTGAGCCTGCTTCCTTATATGTGGGACCAGATTATTGAGGTTCACAATATCAAGATGCTGGTGAACTATGGGATGAACGACATGCGTTTCGGACAACCTGTCATTACCGGAAGTCGGGTGCGCCTGGTCACTAAGTTACATAACATCCAGAACCTGAGAGGTATCTGCAAGGCGGAGATTAAGTTTGTCATTGAGATAGAGGGACAACGCAAACCCGCATTGGAGGGTATTGCGTCATTCCTCTATTATTTCGAGAACTAAGCGAGGTCTTTGTTGATAAGCTCTAACAGCTTGTCAACAGCCTCCTCCTCGGGGATATTCTTCTCCACACATACCTTTTGTTTGTAGAGGCTGATCTTGCCCCTGCCTGCTCCGACGTAGCCATAATCAGCATCTGCCATCTCACCGGGACCATTGACGATGCAGCCCATGATGCCTATCTTCAATCCTACCAGATGGCTGGTAGCGGCTTTGATACGGGCAATGGTCTCCTGTAAATTATATAAGGTACGCCCGCAACCCGGGCAAGAGATATACTCTGTCTTGGTGAATTTGATACGGGCTGCCTGCAGGATGGCATCAGACAGACTGGTAAGCCTTGGGTCATCAGAGGAACCGGGATTGATCACTAATTTTGTTGCCTTACGGTCAATCAACAAGGCTCCTACTGCCATGGCGGCTTTCAGTTGAAGCGTTTCCCAATCGGACTCGTCGATGTTGAGCGTGATGGTGTCGTCTTTAATGGAAGCCTCAGCATCGGCACGCAGACGGGCACATTCCTGAATGGAATCCACTAATTGACGTGCCACGGGAATCTCACATTCAGGCTCTTCACTCAAGGATACACGGATCGTGTCACCGATTCCTTCTGTCAGCAATGCCCCGATACCTACGGCACTCTTGATCCTGCCGTCCTCTCCCTCACCAGCCTCTGTCACACCCAGATGGAGGGGGTAGTGCATATTCTCCTTGTCCATGGTCTTGACCAGCAGACGGACAGTGGTCACCATCACCACGGTATTGCTTGCCTTGATGCTGATAACGATATCGTTGAAGTCCTCCCGTTTACATATACGGAGGAACTCCATACAACTCTCCACGATTCCTTCTGGTGTGTCGCCATAGCGTGACATGATACGGTCGGACAAGGAACCGTGATTCACACCGATGCGGATAGCGGTATGATGCTCCTTACAGATATTCAGGAAGGGAATGAGTTTCGCCTCTATCTTCTTCAGCTCCTCAGCATATTCCTCATCTGTATACTCCAAGTGCTTGAAGACACGTCCCGGATCCACGTAATTGCCGGGGTTGATACGCACCTTCTCACAATACAGGGCGGCAACGTCAGCAACATGTGCCGTGAAATGGACATCGGCAACCAACGGTGTATCGTAGCCGTCACCTTTCAGGCGTGCTGAGATGTTTTTCATGTTCTCTGCCTCACGAGTACCTTGGGTGGTGAATCGTACCAGTTCGCCACCAGCGTCAATGATACGCTTTGCCTGTGCCACACACCCTTCCGTATCATTAGTGTCCACGGTAGCCATCGACTGGATGCGGATGGGGTTGTCGCCACCAATAGCGATATTACCTACATGGGTAACGGAGGATTCTCTTCTTTGGTAGGTCATTTAGTTTGTCTTGAAACTGTATTTTACCTCGGCAAGTTCTTTGTTTGCCTTTACGATTTTCTCTTTCAGTCCACTCTTATAGTCACTCAGGCGTTGTGCGACAGCCTCGTCGCTCAGGGCGAGCATCTCCACAGCGAGGATGGCGGCATTCTGGGCACCGTTCACTCCCACAGTGGCGACAGGGATGCCGGGAGGCATCTGGATGATACTGAGCATCGCGTCAAGACCGTCGAGCATTCCCTTGATGGGGACACCGATGACGGGTAAAGTGGTGGAAGCGGCTATCACACCGGGTAGTGCGGCAGCCATACCTGCGGCTGCGATGATCACACGGATGCCACGTCCTTTGGCGTTACGTGCAAACTCCTCTACTGCCTCTGGCGTACGGTGTGCCGAGAGGGCGTTGACTTCAAACGGGACCTGCATCTCGTCCAGGAGCTTGCAGGCTTTCTCCATAACAGGCAGGTCACTGGTACTGCCCATGATAATACTGACAATTGGGTTCATAATATTTTGTTATTTCAATATTAAATAAATAGTATGGCAACAGCTGCACAGATGAAGCCAACCCAGAATCCTCCGATAACTTGTGAAAGCGTATGCTGGCGAAGTACCATCCGGCAGGTCCCTAATATTCCTGCCGTGAGGAAAACGACACATAGCCACCAGACGGGATTGAAACCCAGGTATTCTGCGAAGGCGAAGAGTGCCCCGCCGACACCTCCGATGGCAGCGGTATGGGTGGAGATCTTCCACCACACATTAATCAGGGCACAAACAATCTGAACCATTAGTGCGGCTATCACTATAGAGATGATGAAATGGGGCAGGTGGAGCCGCTCCATGACATAGATGCAAGTGAAATAGCAGACGATGGAAAGGACATAAGGTACCATGCGCCGCTCCCTTTGCCCGAGTTCGATAAGGCTCCATCCCTGGTAGCGGCGATAGAAATGAATCATCAGTGAGGGCAGCAGGATGGTGAACAGATATACCATGATGAGAACTTGCAACTTATAAGGCCATGGGAAAATACTCATATAGCTGAAAGTAAACAAGGCTATCAACCCGATAATGGGGAGATAGAAGGGAGTGAAGAGCATGCTGATCACCCGTGCTACTAATATCAACTGCTGGCGCTTTCTCATTTTCTTAGTCTTGCAATGGGTATTCCTAATTGTTCACGGTATTTTGCCACGGTACGGCGGGCAATGGGGTATCCTTTCTCCGCAAGGAGTTTTCCTAATGCCTCGTCGCTGAAAGGGTTCTGCTTGTCCTCTGCGTCAATGAGGTCATGTAGTGCCGCCTTGATCTTCCGGGTGGAGAGCTCGTCACCCTGAGCAGTCACATAGCTGTCACTGAAGAAGTGGCGGAGCGGGAAGGTACCCCAGCGGGTCTGTGCGTATTTTGAGTTGCTGACACGTGAGATGGTGCTCAGGTCGAGTCCTGTCTTCTCTGCAATGTCCTTTAGTATCATGGGGCGCAGCAAAGCCTCGTCACCCTCTTCAAAATAACGGTGTTGCCATTGGATAATCGCCTTCATGGTGAGGGAGAGGGTGTGGCGGCGCACCTTGATAGCCTCAATGAAACCTTGTGCGGCATCCACCTTCTTCTTCGTATAGAGCAGTGCCTCCTTCATCTGACGGCTCATGTGCTCCTTGTTGTCCTGATACTCACGTAAAGTGTCTGTAAACGACTGTGAGATATGCAGTTCCGGTATCTCTCCTGCGTTCAGCTGGAAAGTGACGGTCCCGTCATCCTGTGTGTCAATGATGAAGTCGGGGGTGATTTGCTGCATGGAGCGTCCAACGGCTTCTCCCATTGACGCTCCTGGCTTGGGGTTGAGTTTCCGCAACTCCTTCATCAGTGTGTCTGCCTGCAGGTCACTGAGTCCCAGTGCCTGTTGTATCTTTTTCCAGTGTTTCTTGGTGAACTCAGTATAGTGGTCTTGTATCACCTGTCTCATCAGGTCACGGAGGTGTGAGGGACTGCGACGCTCAATCTGCAACATCAGACACTCTTGCAGAGAGCGGCCTCCGATTCCCGCAGGGTCAAACTCCTGCAGGTGGCGCAGCACTGTCTCAATCTCCTGTGGTGTGGCATCGATGGAGTGATAGATGGCAAGCTCGTCGCTGATACTGTCAAGTGACTTATGCAGCAGACCGTCATCATCTAACGAGCCGATCAAGTATTCCATGATGTACTGTTGCCGCTGGTTCAAGTCCAGAACGCCCATCTGTTCTTTGAGTTGGTCATAAAACGACTGTGTCTCGCCATAGACCATTTCATCTCTTTCCTCATGGTAATTCTGTCCGTCATGATATACGGGAAGGTCCTCGTCATCTCTGCCGATACTCTCTAAGGCGACATCTAATGCCGACTGACGCTGTTCTTGTTCGTAATCGTCGGGTGACTCTGGGTTCTCGGCGTTCTCTGAAAACTCAGTGAACTCAGGTTCCTCATCGGTATTGACCTCCAAAGCGGGGTTGTCGTCCATCTCCGCATTGACACGCTCCAGCAGCTGAGTGATGGGCAGTTCGATGAGCTGCGCCTGCAACAATTGTTGCTGCGTGATACTCTGTGTTTGCCTCAACGACAGAGTCTGTTGCTGTTCCTGTATCTGCTCCTGTGCCATTCCGACTGCAAAATTACAAATTTATTATCATTTGCAGTAATTATTTGAAGTATTCTTTTAGTTGTCTGGCATAAGAGGCAAGTTGTTCGGTATCCATATTCCCATAACGCTGCCAAATCTCCTGACAGGCTTTCAGTAGCGGGCTGTCTGCCGTCGTCTTGCGCCTGAGATACGGATCGCAATGCTGGAAAAGAACCATGATGTCTACAATGTCCTGGACAGGTAACTTCAGCAGACTTGCCAGTTGGCGGATCTCCGGGGTCTCTGCCACCATGGTGACAGGAGTCAGGCGGAAGTACTGGTCGAGGATGATTACCAGCATGACGGGAATGATGCGGCTGTCGGTACTGATGGGGCGGAAATCACGCTCGAAGGTCTCTTGGACATCCACTCCCTCAAAAAACTGCTCGTTGCCAAAGCCGCGCATCTGATGCCACAGGGTGACGGCACGCTTCAGCCGGCGTGGGTTCTTGCCGTACTCCGTCCAGATGCGTTCAATACGGGGTGTCTCCAGATTGGCAATCTCGCACATCTTATTAAAAAGGATCTGTGGAGCGATATGCAGTTCCAGGGCAAGGTCTACCATGCCCTTGCTATACATTGGTTTCACTCCGGCAGGCTTCTTGAGATACAGTTGCATCAAAAGCAGCCAGTAGTCATCTTGCCATTTCTGATTTCTTGCCATAGTCAATGTCTTTTCTTCGCCAAAGGTAGTGATAAAAAGGGAAATCACAAAGAAAATGTTGAACATTTGCAAGTTTTTAAACAATTATTTGTATCTTTGCAATCTCCATCCTATTATGAATGATATGAAAAACCTAGTATTGACTATTGCCCTGTCCTGTGTCTCAGTGGTGCTGAATGCGCAGACTGCTTGGGAGGAGATACAAAAAGACCTTCATAATTCGGCAAGCAATCACCTTGCTTACCCCGGACCTAAGCAGGCTATGCTGACACCGGCTCCTGAGGGTAAGAGCCCTTTTTATATTAGTCATTATGGCAGGCATGGCTCACGGTACCTTGTCAAGAAAGAGAATTATGAGCGTCCTTGTGCCGTCTTGGCGAGAGCCGACAGTGCCGGGGCACTCACCGCTCTGGGAAGAGACGTGTTGCACCGTGTCAGGATGTTGTGTGACGAGGCAGACATGCGTTGGGGGGAACTGAGCCCGTTGGGGGCTGTGCAGCACAGGCAGATTGCCCGTCGGATGTATGAGCGCTTCCCCGAGGTGTTCGATGGGGATGTATGTATCGATGCGAAGAGTACGGTGGTGATCCGCTGCATCCTCTCGATGGAGAACGCCCTGATGCAGCTCGTCATGATGAATCCCCGTCTGCGGATCCGTCATGATGCCTCCCATCACGACATGTATTATATGAATCTTCGTGATACGGCACTTAAAAGTCAGAGGACAGACTCTGTCATCAATGAGAAGTACAAGGCTTTTGCCAGGAAATATGACCACAGCCAGCATCTGATGTCCAAGTTGTTCAGCGACGAGGATTATGTGAAGAAGGAAGTCGATGTCAAACAGCTGAGTGCGGATATCTTTACCTTGGCGTCTAATATCCAGAGTCTGGAGGCTCGGAAAAAGGTGACGTTGTACGACTTGTATTCTGACAAGGAACTATATGATAACTGGAAAGTGCAGAATGCTAATTGGTATATCTATTATGGTGGGTATAAGCTGAACGGAGGGACACAGCCTTACAGTCAGCGTAACCTGCTGCGCCGTATCATAGAGGAGGCGGACAGTTGTATCCAACTGGAGCGCCCCGGTGCCACCCTACGTTTCGGACATGAGACGATGGTGTTGCCACTGACCTGTCTGTTGGAGTTGGACAACTATGGCTTACAGACCGACAACCTGGAGTCTTTGGAGCATAAGGGTTGGATTAATTACCGGGTATTCCCCATGGGGGCTAATGTACAGTTCGTGTTCTATCGGAAGGACTTGCAGGATAAGGATGTCCTGGTGAAGGTCTTGCTGAATGAGAACGAGGCGACACTGCCGATAAAGACAGACGATGCTCCTTATTATAAATGGTCCAATGTCCGTGACTACTATCTGAAAAAGCTGGATGCTTATCATGGGAAATAGGTTGCTGGGACATATCGTATCGGTAGCTGTCATGCTGTTTGGTGTGATAGTATATGGTTATGCCCAGCCGATGTCGGCATTCGACAAGATCAGTAACGACCGTCGTTTCTCAGCCAGCAACTATTGTATCTATCCCGACACCATTCTCCTGCGGCAGACTCCGCCGCCAGCGGGAAAGCGTCCTTTCTATCTGAGTCATTATGGTCGTCATGGCTCCCGTTATCTGAGTAACCGCAAGGGGTATGATATTCCTTACAAGGTACTGCAAAAAGCTGACTCGCTGGGAAAACTGACTCCTCTGGGACAGCACGTGAAACGGCAGATGGAGATGATTATCCGGGACTCCGAGGGACGGTGGGGCGACCTCTCCGAGTTGGGAAAGCAGCAGCATCGCGGTATTGCCCGCCGGATGATGAAACGATTCCCTGAGGTCTTTGAAGGGAAAGCGCATGTGGACGCTAAGAACACCACGGTTCCCCGCTGTATTCTCTCTATGGGTTCTGCCGTCCAGGGAATGGTGGCTCTGAACCCGAAGCTGCAGGTGAGGATGGATGCGTCCCTTCATGATATGTATTATATGAATCATCAGGATAAGTTGCTGCGTGGTAATATGATGACTCCTGTCACCAAGAAGGCGTATGATGAATATTGCTGCTCCCGCGAGCATAATCCCCGTCTGATGTCCCTTCTCTTCAACGACTCTGTCTATGTGAAGGAGCAGGTGGATGAGGTGTGGCTGAACTACTACCTGTTGAAAACGGCATTGATACAGCAGAACACCAGGATGGGCAGTAAGATCGATTTCCTGGACTTGTTCACCTATGAGGATATTCACCAGTACTGGCAGAAGGAGAATGCGTGGTGGTATTTTATGTACGGTCCTTCTTTGCTGAATGGTGGTAAACAGCCCTATACGCAGCGTTATCTTCTTCGCCAGATTATCCAGGAGGCTGACAGCTGTATCCATTTGAAGAAACCTGGTGTGCAGTTGCGTTTCGGTCATGAGACGATGGTCCTGCCACTGACTTGTCTGCTGGAACTCGACCATTTCGGCTATCAGACACTCGACCTGAACGAGCTGGAGGCTCATGGATGGTGGGCTTGTCTGGTGTTCCCGATGGCTTCCAATATCCAGTTTGTATTCTATCGTGAGAATCTCTTCGACAAGGACATACTGGTGAAGGTACTGCTCAACGAGCAAGAGGCGACATTACCGGTCAAGAGTGATAACGCTCCTTATTATAAATGGAGTGATGTCCGTCAGTATTACTTGAATAAAATCAACAGCTATGAGGAGACCAGGGGGCAATAGCATGTTGAGGATATGGGTGGTCGTCTCCTTGTCGTGTCTGACGGCAGGGGGGCTTGCCCAGACTGTCTTTGAGGAGATAGCCAGGAACCCCCACCTTTGTGGCAATAACTATTGTGTTTACCCTGACAGTGACTATCACCGGTACACTCCCGCTCCCGAGGGGAAGCGCCCCTTCTATCTCAGTCACTATGGTCGTCATGGCTCTCGCAATATGAGCCAAAGGGAAGGCTATGACATTCCTTTTGAGATATTAAGTAAGGCGGACTCTTTGGGCAAGTTGACCGCATTGGGTAAGAAGGTCCTCTGGCAGGTGGGTACTGTCCGTGAGGATGCCAGCAACCGCTGGGGCGACCTGACGGAGCTGGGCTCCCGGCAGCACCGGCATATTGCCAGGAGGATGATGGAGAACTTCCCGGAGGTTTTTGAGGATAGTGCCTGCATCGATGCACGCAGCACGACGAAGATCCGTTGCATCCTGTCCATGGGTGCCGCTCTCCAGCAGATGAAGGCGATGAACCCCCACCTCCGCATCCGGATGGATGCTTCCAAGCATGACATGTGGTATCTGAACCATCAGGACCGGGTGTTGCGGAAAAAGATGATGACTCCTGCCGCCCAACAGGCTTACGATGTCTTTACGAAGAAGAGGGAGCATAACGAGCGGCTGATGTGCAGCTTGTTCAATGATACGGCGTATGTGCGTCAGCAGGTAGACGACGGAACGTTGAACTACTATCTTTACAAGCTTGCCTCCATCCTGCAGGACACCCGTCTGGAGGACAGTCTGCACCTCTTCCGTATCTTTACCGACGAGGAGTTGTACCGTATCTGGCAGAAAGAGAATGCCTGGTGGTATATCTCTTTCGGACCCTGTCTGCTGAATGGTGGCAAACAGCCCTATACCCAGCGCCATCTGTTGCGCCGTATGATTGCGGAGGCAGACAGCTGCATTGCCTTGCCTGAACCGGGTGCCACCCTGCGCTTCGGTCATGAGACGGTCGTGCTGCCCTTGACATGTCTGCTGGAGTTGAACGGCTTTGGTTTCCAGACCATGGACTTGGAGGAGGTGGAGCGGAACGGCTGGGTGGCATATCGGGTATATCCCATGGCTTGCAATATCCAGATTGTCTTTTATCGCAGGGATATCTTCGACAAGGACGTGCTGCTCAAAGTGCTGCTCAATGAACAAGAGGCAACACTGCCGTTACCGTCCAGTATTGCCCCTTATTATCGTTGGAGCGACTTCAGGGAATATTACCTGAAGAAACTCGATGCTTACCAGGAATACTAAATCCCTTCCTTCGCCTTGAAGGCAAGGGCATACATCCGCATCTGCTTCACCATCGCCAACAGACCGTTGGAGCGGGTGGGTGAGAGGTGTTCTTTCAGTCCTATCTGGTCGATGAAGTATAATTCCGCATCGAGGATCTCTTGCGGGGTATGTCCGCTCAGTACCCGTATCAGCAGTGCTACGATACCCTTCACGATCAGTGCGTCACTCTCCGCCGTGAAGTCGATGATACCGTCATGGTAGTCTGCCTGCAGCCACACCCGGCTCTGGCAACCGTCTATCAGGTTACTCTCCACCTTGTATTTCTCGTCCAGCGGCTCCTGCTCATTGCCTAAGTCTATCAGCAGTTGGTACTTGTCCATCCAGTCGTCAAAACCGGCGAACTCCTCTATAATCTCGTCTTGTATCTCGTTAATTGTCGCCATCATAATCTTCTTTTTGCGCTAAACTTGCGGTTAATTTATTGCAAAGTTATGTATTTTATGTTTGATGACAAAACGATTTATTAAAAATTTGGTATTTTACTCATTTCTTCGTACCTTCGCCACCGAAATGAAAGAAAGTATCAAGGATTTTGAGATTATGGCTCCTGTGGGTAGCCGTGACTCGCTGGCTGCGGCACTGAAGGCAGGGGCAGGGTCGGTGTATTTCGGGGTGGAGCAGTTGAACATGCGCTCGCACTCCGCCAACCATTTTACGATTGACGACCTGCGGGAGATAGCCGCCACCTGTGAGGAGCATGGGGTGAAGAGCTACCTGACCGTCAATACGATTATCTATGGGGAGGACATCGAACTGATGCACCAGATTATCGATGCGGCAGTGGAGGCGCATATCTCTGCCGTCATTGCCTGCGACATTGCCGTGATGACCTATTGCAGACAGAAGGGGATGGAGGTGCACCTGTCCACCCAGCTGAATATCTCGAACATCGAGGCACTGAAGTTCTATGCGCAGTTTGCCGATGTGGTGGTACTGGCACGTGAGTTGAGACTCGAACAGGTGGCTGCCATCTATGAGCAGATAGAGCAACAGCATATCTGCGGACCGTCGGGAGAACTGATCCGCATAGAGATGTTCTGCCATGGTGCGTTGTGCATGGCAGTCAGTGGCAAGTGCTATATGAGTCTTGACAATACAGGGCGCTCCGCCAACCGTGGGGAGTGTATGCAGATATGCCGCCGCTCGTATATCGTGACGGATAGGGAGACGGGGACGGAACTGGAGATTGACAATAAATATATCATGTCACCCAAAGACCTGAAGACCATCCGTTTCATCGACCGTATGATGAAGAGCGGAGTGAGGGTCTTTAAGATAGAAGGACGTGCCCGTGGTCCTGAATACGTGCTGACTGTGGTACAATGCTATAAGGAGGCTATCCATGCCGTGCTCGACGGAACCTTTACCGAAGAGAAGAAAGACGCATGGGACGAACGTCTTGCCACCGTCTTCAACCGTGGCTTCTGGGACGGCTACTACCAGGGACAGCTGTTAGGAGAATGGAACAAGCACTATGGCTCGTGTGCCACGGAGCGTAAACAGTATGTGGGCAAGGGTGTGAAGTATTTCTCCAAACTCGGAGTGGCAGAGTTCACCTGTGAGGCATGTGAGTTCTCCGTGGGTGACAAGATGCTGATTACAGGTCCCACCACTGGTGCCCTCTATGTCACCGTTGACGAGATACATGATGACGTACAGGCGGTACAGACGGCACGGAAGGGAACACGGGTCAGTATCAAGGTGCCGGAGAAGGTGCGGGCAAGCGACAAGTTGTTCAAGATACTTCAGGTTTGAAGATAAACTCACCTCTCACCTCTTACCTCTCACCTCTAAGATTCTATCGCTCATCAATTTTTTTAGCCCTTAAATGTGATTTTTCTTTAAAAATATTTGTCAGTTTAAAATAATTGTTTAAATTTGCACCCGAAACCTGTCCACGAGAGGGCGGGCACGAACAATAACCAGTCTCGAAAGGACGTTTTCGAAACGTTACCTGTCTGTGATTTCAAATCTCGCAAATTTGATTCTTCGTACAGCGGTGATGCAACAGAGACGTCCGCGTGGGTTGATTATATGATATCTGCCTGCGGCTGTCTTCCTCTTTAAATATATATAATAAGGTGTACTCCATTCATGGGCGTACTATCTTTGCGTATATGGCAGGCATGGGGGAGGTATGCTGTAGTGTTGGGTAGCATCATCAGTTGACGTGGGCAGGCTTGAAGTTGCTTATCCTTACGAAGGGGCAATGCGAGAGCCTGAAATCAGGGATAGGCGCGGAGAGAAACTTTACTCCCACGTCTTTTTTTGTATCCATACGTTTAGTTAGTAAATAAATACCGGCAGGGGAGCAGTCGGTCTACTTGGGACGTGTTTATTTATTAATTCACTTTTTTATTAATTTAAATGTTAAACGTATGAAGGTACCATTCAGGACAACCTGAAGGGACTTAAGTTTACCATTATCAAGGTGTACAATAATGTACCCGAAGGTGAGGCAAACACAGTATCTGTAAGCCAGAACAACTGGAATGAGAAGGCTGACGACAACACGAAGCTTGTCATTCCTGCTACTATCACTTTCTCTGTCAAAGGTAAAGACTTTGAGAATGTTGATATTGACAAGGAGGTAACTTTTGATGTTGTTGAAATTGATGACAACGGTTTCGCAAATCTCGACGAGCTGGCATCAGTTACTATCCCTGCTTCTATCAAGAAAATCGGAGAGTCTGCTTTCGCTGACGACTATGCACTGACTTCTGTACAGATTGCCACTGGCAGTAAACTGACAGAGATTGGAAATTATGCTTTCTCCGCATGGATCACTGAGAAGTTCGACCTTTCAAGTGCCACTTCTCTGACGACTCTGCCTGCGAAGCTTTTCCTTTCTGCTACTGCAGAACAGAATCCTTATGTGAAGGAAGTCGTACTGCCTGCAAGCATCACGGACATCAGCACTGCCCTTGCTAAACTGCCTAATCTGGAGAAAGTGAATATCACTGACACCAAGCTGGCATCTCTGGCAGTGGGTGCTTTGGAGGGCAACACCAAGATTACAGCCCTGGAGCTTCCCGCAACCTGTAAGACTATTGCAGACGGTGCTTTGACGAGCACTAAGGTTGCAGACTTGACCATCAATGCTTATCAGACAGATAATTCACAGTCTGTCGGTAAGGTTTATGGAGATGTTGCTGCAGACAAGAAAGTCCTGACCAAGTTGACTGTAAAGGGTGAGTTCAAGGGAACTATCGCTGCCAATGCTTTCAATGCTCTTGATAATCTTGCCGAAGTTAAGTTCGATGCAGTAAGCGGAACAATCACAGCAGGTGCATTCACCGCTAACCCCAAGTTGAATAAGATCACTCTTGGTGACGTGAAGGCTGGTGCTAATATCCAGGCAGCTTTCGCTTCTACACTTGTTGCTGGTGCTGACCTGAAGATTGGTAACATCGGTGCCGCTACTATCGCTGCTTCCGCATTCACGGGTCTGAAGAGCGTGGAGATTGGTGATATCGCTACCACAACCGCTATCGGTGATGGTGCTTTCGCTGGTGCAAAACTCGCTACTATTACTGTAGGTGACATCACTGGTAAGATCGGTGCCTCTTTCGCTTCTACTCTTCCTGCTGGTGCTGACCTGACGATTGAGGAGATTGGTGCTGACGCTCAAATCGCTGATGATGCATTCACGGGTCTGAAGAGCGTGGAGATTGGTGATATCGCTGCCACTACCGCTATCGGTGATGGTGCTTTCGCTGGTGCAAATCTCGCTACTATTACTGTAGGTGAGATCACTGGTAATATCGGTGCCTCTTTCGTTTCTACTCTTGCTGCTGGTGCTGAGGTGACTATTGAGTCTATCGGTGAGGGCGCAAATCTCGGTGCTAACGCATTCAAGAGCATTAAGTCTCTGACGATTACTAATGGTATCAGCGCTGGTACTTTCGCAGCTGGCTCATTTGTATATGTTGATGCCAACAACGTAACAGCAAATCTCGGTGCCATCAGTGGTGGTACATTCACTGCAGGCGCTATCACTGGTCCTACGACCGCTGGTAAAGAGTTGACTCTGACTATCGGTAACGTTTCCGCTCCTCTGACTAACAATCTGGCTACCGGTAACATCAAGAAAGCTACCGTAGGTGAGATCTCCAAGGCTGTGTGTCTCGATGTGTTCGGTGCTGCTAAGGAAATCGTGTTCGGTGATATCAAGGAGGGTGGTTCTCTTACTGCGTTTGCTGCTGCCAACACCACTCTTGCTAAGGTTACCTTCGCCGCTATCGAGGTGGCTACCGGTATTACTGCTGACGCTTTCAACAATGCCACTATGCTCGCCACTGTAAACTTCAGCGGTCTGCTGGCTGATGGTGCTGTAGCTGCCAGTGCCTTCAAGACTGCTGGTTCTGCACTTGCTGCCGGTACCAATATGGTAGTTACTTACAAGCCAGCTGACGATCAGCTGACAAAGCCTTTCAATCAGGCTACTTTCGGTGCTTTAAGTGATCCGGTTAAGGTTACCCTGAAGACTACCCAGAAGTTCTTCGATAACTATACCGAGGCTGCTGGTGTTGTAACATGGTTCTACCGTACCACTGCAGAATTCTCAAAGGCTGCTGTTACGAAGACTATCAAGTTCGAGGGTGAGGTTGCTCCTGATGGATACAAGTATGCTCGCTTCTATGTCGCAAAGGATGAGAAAGCCGTATTCAACAAGGTTGATGGTGTGACAGCTTACTCTATCTACGTAGACGGTGAGGACATCTACATGAATCCGCTCCGTGTATATGGTGGTAAGTATCAGATCAATGGTGTTTCTGCTATCCGTGCTGCCATTGTAGTGAAGTCTAAGTCTGGTGAGGATATCACTGTTACTATGAATCCTGATGAGGCTCCTACCAAGCAGTCTATCCAGAACGCAGATGATAAGTTCGGTATCCTCTACAACGATATGGCTACTGCTCTGACTGGTGCTAAGATTACCATGGAGAATACTGCTTTCTTCAAGTTGACAGACGGTACTACTAGTGTTAACTGGGCTACTCTGCAGACCGATGCTAATTATGCAAACAACAATGCAATTGTACTGCTTTCTAATCCTGCTAAGTCCAACTACATCCAGTTCGCAGACTTCGATCCTGAGACTCAGCCAACCGTTAAGATTGCTGCCGGTGGTTACTATCTGCTGACCAAGAAGGCTGCAACAGGCTCACGTCAGGTTGTATGGCTTGATGAGGATGGCAACACTACAGCTATCGAGAGTGTGAAGGTTGCTACTGAGGAGGCTGGTGAGATGAACGATGCCACCAACAATGCTACCTACAACCTCAATGGTATGCGTGTGAACAATACGAACCAGAAGGGTGTTTACATCAAGAACGGTAAGAAGTTCATTGTAAAATAAAACGTGAATTCGTAATTTAATCACTATTGGTATGCAGGAGTCTGCGCTCCTGCATACTTTAAATAATAAAACGAAAAGGAAAAATGAAGAAAACATATTTTGCTCCAGAGATGGAGGATGTAAAGATTGACATGAAGTACACCATTCTCGCAGGTTCTGTTCCTGGTTCTAAGGATGGTGACGACCCTGAGACAAAGGAGACCGATCCTGATTACAATTTGTTCGATTAATTCTGTGCTAAGGAATCGGGGAGGAGCTGCTCAGTCAACCGGCTATGCCGATAACTGAATGCCCTGCCCCTGATCGTTTATAACATGCCACTCTGGGGCGCAGGGCTTCGCGCCTTGCGCCCCAGAATTATTTAAACCTAAAACATAAATCAAGAGAATATGGAGAAAGAGACGATGTACTGGTTGAGGAAACTCGGGGACTGAATGATCCACAATGAAAATCGCGGACTGTTCTTGCTCTGGCAAGCGACTTCGTCGATGACCGAATGATCCACTTAACGACTTTTGTCGATGACAGCCTGATCCACTCCCTGTATTCTAAGGAATTCGCCAAAACACTGAATCTTGTAGTGCGGTGGGGGTCATTTCATATTGTCTATTTAACCCTCTTGACCAGGCTTGACGGTTCACGTCTCATGTCCCATACATCATCAATATATACAATGTCGTTCTCTGGTACATAATGGTAAACTAACTTGAAATTCTTTAGAACAACTGTAGACCTGAATCCTTCCTTGAAATTAGTTAACAGAGGTTCTATGAATCCCGTTAATGGATAATTTTCCAGACGTAATAATCGCTTAGAAACATTGTTAAAAAAATGTTTGGCTGCCTTCGCACCAAACTCCTCCTTAGAATATAATAATTGCTTTCTATATTCATTCCATGCTCTTTCAGTCCAAACTATCTGAGCCATTCAAATTCTGTTTCTAATAGTTGATTTGCCTTATCTTTAGATATGATTTTGCCGTCTTTTACTTGCTCTAAGCTCATAGAGATGCGACTTTCCAGTTCTTCCAGAGTATATGGCGTAGTGTCTGAGACAGGAACAGGAATCTGAGAAGCCCGTAAGTTTTTGACATAACATAGAACTTTTGCTAACATTGATTCGTCATTTGCAAAAGAATCAATCTGTTGCACTAACTCCGTTTTTAATTGTATTGCCGTCATTATTTTTATGATTCCTGCTGCAAAGTTAAGTATTCTTTAGTAAACCTCCAAATAATTCACAAAAAATTATCAAGGGAAAATCGGGGACTTGCTCTGGCAAGCGACTTCGTCGATGACCGAATGATCCACTTGGCAAAACGATTTCGTCGATGACCGAATGATCCACTTGGCAAAACGATTTCGTCGATGACTGCCTGATTTACATGATGTCAAAGAACGCTTTTGGGTGTCGGGACTTCCCTTTTGACGTTTGCAAAGATATAACAATTGGAAAGGATTACTATGCACATCCTGACTCTTTCTGACTCTTTCTGACTCTTCTTGTCACATCCTGACTCTTTTATCATTTTCGCCAGCGGTCCTTTTGTCTGGGCTCCTCGGTGAAGGTCCAAGCCCCAAG
>CACYPF010000010.1 GCA_902776195.1 uncultured Prevotellaceae bacterium
CCCATTCCGAACAGAGAAGTTAAGCCCGCCTGCGCCGATGGTACTGCAATGCAATGCGGGAGAGTAGGAGGCCGCCACTTTTCAATGATGAAGCCCTGAGGATATACAATATCTTCGGGGCTTTTTCGTTTTATATCTGTATGAAAGTACTTTACGAAGATAACCATATTATTATTGTCTACAAGGAGAGTGGTGAGATTGTTCAAGGCGATAAAACTGGTGACACACCGCTAGTGGAGAAAGTGAAGGCATATATTAAGGAAAAATATGCCAAGCCAGGTCTTGTGTTTTTGGGTGTAGTGCATCGTTTAGATCGTCCTGTCAGTGGTGTTGTAATGTTTGCGCGTACTTCTAAGGCTTTACGCCGTTTAAATGATATGTTTAGGAATGGTGAGATACATAAAACCTATTGGGCATTGGTTCAGGAAAGGCCTGAGGAGGACGAGGCAACGTTGGAGCACTGGATGGTGCGTAATGAGAAGCAAAACAAGAGTTATGCCTATTACCACGAAGTACCAGGTTCAAAAAAATGCCTGCTGCATTACAAGCTGATAGGGCAGTCCGATCATTATTTTTTATTAGAGATTAATCTGATGACGGGTCGTCATCATCAGATACGCTGTCAGTTGTCTACAATAGACTGTCCTATTAAGGGAGATTTGAAATATGGTGCCCGACGGAGTAATCCAGATGGTGGTATCTCATTATTGGCATATCGTATAGAGTTCATTCATCCTGTATCTAAGGAGCAGGTTGTTGTGGTGTCCCCTTTACCTGTGGATAATATTTGGAAAAACATTAAATTTCTTGGTAAATAGTTTTGTATTTCCGATATTTTTACTTACTTTGCAACAGATTTTGCAATGTTATTGGACATGAAGAAAGCATTATGGTGGATATTAGGAATACTTTTGAGTCCTATTCTACTATTTTTGATTCTGACGATGCTGCTTTATTTTCCTCCTGTACAGAACTGGGCGGTAGATAAGGTGGCAGCTATTGCATCGGATAAAACTGGAATGCAAATCACCGTCAATCATGTAGACCTTTCTTTCCCCATGGACTTGGGAATTGACGGCTTTCATATTATCCAAAAAACAGATACTATTGCTGATGTGGAACGTATGGTGGTTGATGTACAGTTATTGCCACTACTGGAAAGTAAGGTCATTATCAATACCTTAGATGTTAACAATGTACAGTTTAACACAGCACAGTTTGTGGATGTCGCACGTGTGAAAGGGCGGTTTAAACGTCTTGCATTATCTAGCAAGGGAATAGACCTTGATAAACAGTCCATGGAAATAAATGGAGCAAGATTGGAAGATGCCATGATAGACATTGCTCTTAAAGACAGTGTTCCAGAGGATACCACAACCTCAGACAACCGCTGGAAAATCTTTGCGGACAGTCTTCGTATTCTCCGGTCGGACGTTGTAATCCACCAGCCTGGTGACACGATGAGCATCAAGGCTCATTTTGGTCGCTTGATTGCAAAAGAAGGAGACATAGACCTTGGTATGCAGACTTATCAGATTACCTCCATAGATTGGAACAATGGCAGTCTTCAGTATGACCAGAACTATGACCCCCGTATTGAGGGGCTGGACTATAACCATATAGACCTCAGTCATATAGATATAGGGGTGGACTCTGTATATTACCATGATCCAACAGCGCGACTGGTCATGCGCTCTGTTCAATTAAAAGAGAAGAGCGGTCTGCAAGTCGTTGACCTCACAGGTTATGTAGCGATGGACAATGGTAAGATTAAGTTGCCCCAACTGCATCTGAAGACCCCCGACTCAGATGTGGAGATGGAGTTGGACATGCCTCTTTCCTTGATGGATAAAATAGCACCAGGTAAGATGCGCATGAGGATGAACGCCCAGTTGGGTAAGCAAGATCTGCTGCGTTTCTTGGGAGGGATGTCCCAGACGTTCCAACAGCGTTGGCCCAATTATCCATTGAGTGTAAAAGGTTCTGTGAATGGTAATATGGACTATATGGAGTTTGATGGACTGGATGTCTCCTTACCCACAGCATTTCATGCTACCGCTACAGGTTTTGCCGCTAATCTGACTGATCCAGAGCGGTTGCGTGCCAAGGTCGATTTTAAGGCAAGGACAGAGAACATGGGATTTGTGACGGGGATGTTGCCCAAGGACATGCAACGTAACTATCGCATTCCTCATGGAATTACAGCCCAAGGGCTTGTCAAGGCTGATGGTGCCCACTATTTCGCTGATGTTGTAATGCATGAGGGAAAGGGTGTTGTAAAGGCAAAAGGAAACTTCAATGCCCATGCCATGCGATATGATGCCAATATCCAAGTGCGTGATTTAAATATTCATCATTTCATGCCCAGAGACTCTGTCTATACATTCTCCGCGGATATTGCGGTAAAAGGGCAGGGGACAGACCCCTTCTCTCCCCGCACGACCCTGCAGGCTGATGCAAAGATACACCAGTTAATATATGGTACCTATAATCTGAATGACATAACAGCAACGGCAGATATTAAGAATGGTCGTGCCTTAGCTCAAGTAACAGGTGACAACCAGCTGCTTAACGGTACCATCATCATGGATGCATTGATGAGCAAGAAAAAGATGAACGGTACTATCACTGCTGATATGTCACAGTTAGATCTGTACCATCTCCGTTTGGTTGATAAGCCCCTGACCATTGGACTTTGTGGGCATGTGGATATTAGTTCCGACCTGAACAAGACACATTATGCCAGTGGTCTTTTCTCTGATTTGACTATACGTGACTCTGTAAAAGTATACCGTCCGGAAGATTTGGGGCTGTTAATCAATCTCCGTGCTGACACTACCTATGCCCGTATCCAGAGTGGTGATTTCATTGTGAAGGTAGATGCCAGTGGACATTATGAGCATCTTCTGAGTCAGTTGACAGTGTTAAGTGACTCGGCGATGGCGCAGTATGACAAGAAAGTCATTAACCAGCCTGCTCTCCGCAGACTCCTGCCTACTATGAGACTCCATGTGGAGAGTAAGAAAGACAATCCCATTGCAACCCTCTTGAAGAGTGGGCAGAATATAGATTTTAAAGACATGCTTATCGACCTGTCAACCTCTCCAGAAACTGGCGTGAATGGCAATGGCTATATCCATTCCTTAGAATATGATGGGACGCGTCTGGACACGATTAATTTCCGCCTGACACAACGCAAGGAGCATCTTAGTTTTGGCGGTCAGATACGTAATAATAAACGAAATCCTCAATTTGTGTTCAATGCCCTCTTTGATGGAGTATTACAAGAGCGTGGTGCTACCATGGGTGTTCGGTATTACGACTCTGATAATAGATTGGGAGGTCGTATTGGAGCTCAAGCTGAGATGGTGGATAGTGGCTTGAATATCCATTTGATTCCTAACCGCCCGACCTTAGGATATAAAGAGTTCGTATTGAATAGCGATAATTACATTTTCTTAGGAGCCAACAAGAAGGTCAAGGCAAAGGTTGATTTGATAGCCGATGATAAGACTGGTGTGAAAATCTATTCAGAAGAGAGCGACCCGACCGCCCAACAAGATATTACCATCAGTCTGCACCGTTTCAACTTGGGTGAGATTACCTCTGTCCTGCCGTATGTACCCCGTATGACCGGTTTCCTGGACGGTGATTACCATGTCGTGCAGGATGCCGCAGGTCAGATATCTGTCGTGAGTGACATGGCAGTACAGGATATGACCTACGAGAAAAGTCCGATAGGTAATGTGAGCACCGAGTTGGTTTATTTGCAGAAAGAGGGCGATGCCCATGCCGTAGAAGCCCGTCTGTTACGGGATGATGTGGAGATAGGTTTGTTGAATGGTACCTATTACAATGCGGGAAAAGGGGCTCTGGATGCCAAATTGTTGTTAACCCGTTTTCCTTTAGAACTTGTAAATGGTTTCATTCCCGACCGGTTAGTTGGGTTGGAAGGTCTCGGTGAAGGAGAATTGACAATAAAAGGAGCTCTCAAGACTCCCCAGGTAGATGGTGAGGTATATCTCGACTCCTCCTATCTCGTCAGTGAGCCCTATGGTATGCGTCTGCGTTTCGACAATGACCCAGTCCGTATAGTCGGTTCAAACTTGCTGTTTGAGAATTTCTCCCTTTATGCCTATAATGATAATCCCTTGGCGTTGATGGGCAGTATCAACTTTGCCGACCTCGACAATATCCTGGTAGATCTGCGAATGCGTGCCCGTGATTATCAAATCATTAGTGAGAAAGAGAATCCCAATAGTGTAGCCTATGGTAAAGCCTTTGTGGATTTCTTTGGTAGGTTGCGAGGGTCATTGTATAATTTGAATATGCGAGGGCGGCTGAATGTCCTTGGATCAACAGATATGAGTTATGTATTGCGTGATACACCTCTGTCAAATGACAACCATATGGAGGAACTGGTGAAGTTCACCGATTTCAATGATACTATCCAGGCAGTTGTCAAACGCCCGGCGTTGACGGGTATGAATATGGACCTGACTGTGGACGTGTCAAAGGGAGCCCATATCATGGCTTACCTGAATGCAGACCACTCCAACTATATTGATCTGATGGGTGGCGGTACCCTTCGTCTGCGTTATACACCAGTGGAGAATCTCCAGTTGACAGGCAGGTATACGCTGAGTAACGGTGAGATGAAATACTCATTGCCCGTCATCCCACTGAAGACCTTTACGATACAAGATGGTTCCTATATAGAGTTCACAGGTGAACCGATGAACCCAACGCTGAATATAGCAGCTGCAGAGCGTACTAAGGCTGCCGTGTCGAACTCAGGTGGAGTAGGGCGTATGGTGGAGTTTGACTGTGGTGTGCTGATTACCCGCACATTAAATGATATGGGACTGGAGTTCACGCTCGATGCACCAGAAGACATGCAGTTGCATAGTGAGTTGCAGGCAATGGGTAAGGAACAGCGTGGTAAACTTGCTGTCTCGATGTTGACGACGGGTATGTATCTTGCAGATGGCAATACTGGTTCCTTCTCGATGAACACAGCCCTCAGCGCCTTCCTGAACTCAGAGATTAACAGCATCACAGGTAATGCACTTCGCACCCTTGACCTCTCGTTTGGTATGGACAACTCCACAGATGCGACAGGAGCGATGCACACCGATTATTCCTTCAAATTTGCCAAGCGTTTCTGGGACAACCGGTTAAAGGTTATAGTAGGTGGTAAGGTGTCATCTGGTGCTGAGATTCAAAACCAGAACAAGTCCTTCTTTGACAATGTCACTTTCGAATACCGTTTGGATAATACGGCAAATAAGTATGTCACGTTGTTCTATCAAAACAACTCCTACGACTGGCTCGACGGTTACACCCAGAAATATGGTGCCGGTTTCGTGTGGCGCCGTACGGTATCCAGTTTCAGCGACCTGATCCATTTCCGCAGTGGCAGAACGAAGATGCCACAGCGTCCCATTAATTCTGGCAATCCTATGAAAGGTGTTCCCGGTGATTCCTTAAAAACGAAAGAAAATGAAGCGAAATAACCTCCTGCTATTATTGTCTGTCGTTCTGCTTTGTTCCTGTAGTATGACGAAAAATATCCCTGAGGATGACAAACTCTTCACGGGACTGACGAAGATCACCTATGATGAATATGAGAAAAACGATCATTTCATAACGACCCAGGAGGAAGTAGAGGCAGCCCTTGCCACAGCTCCCAATGGTGCTATCTTTGGAAGTAGCTATTACCGCATGCCCTTCTCCATCGGTCTGTCCATCTGGAATGCCTATTCCGGTAGTGACAGTAAGTTTGCCAAATGGATGACTAAGTCCTTCGGTAAACAGCCTGTCCTGATGTCATGGGTGAACCCAGAGTTACGTGCCGCCGTTGCTAAGAGTGTATTGCGCAATAACGGTTATTTCCATGGCAATGTAGATTATAAGATTGTACCACAAAAGAATCCGAAGACCTCTAAGATAGGTTATCATGTCAGTCTAGGACATCTCTTTACCCTCGACAGTATTGAATACCTTCGCTTTCCCATTGCCGCCGATACCTTGATACAAGCAGCGTCATCCGAGACGCTGCTGCATAAGGGCGATCCCTTTGTAGTGTCAAAATTGGATGCGGAGCGTAACCGTATCAGCAGTTTGCTGCGTAACAATGGTTTCTATTATTATCAACCAGGTTATGCCTCCTATTTGGCAGACACCTTTGCTGTGGCAGGAAAGGCGCAATTACGTTTTCAGATGGCAGATGATGTACCTGTTCAAGCCCAGCATCCCTGGTATATCGGTCGTATCAACATCAATATGCGCAAGTCCTTCCAGGAGCAGTATACCGACTCCACCGTGCGTCGTTTCTTCACGGTGCGCTATCATGGGAAAAGACCGCCCTTGCGCCCCCGTGTCATCATGGCAGACCTGAAGGTCCGTCCCCGCCAGGCATATAGCTACGAGAACTATCTGGAGTCGGTCAGTAAGATGAATGTCATGGGGCTTTTCTCGATGGTTGACTTCGCCTTTACCCCTCGTGACACCACCGCAGCATGTGACACGCTTGATCTGACGATCAATTGTACTTTTGAAAAGCCATGGGACACCTATATTGAGACAAATTTCAATGCCCGCACCATTGGACGTATGGGACCGGAGCTACGACTTGGCGTCACTCGTCGTAATGCCTTCCGTGGAGGTGAGAAGATTGACATAAACGTGCACGGCTCTTACGAATGGGCGACGAGTGGTGGCTCCAGCATGAATAACTACGAGTATGGTCTCGATGCGTCTATTGAGTTCCCCCGTATCATTGCCCCCTTCTTTGGTGGAAACAGGGTACGTCGTGACAGTAATGGTCGTCGTATTCGCCGTCGTCGGTTCTATAGTACTCCCATCACCCTTGCCAAGGTGTCAACCAATATTATCTATCGTCCCAGCTATTATAAGATGCATGTGGTGAGTGGAGAGTGGACCTATCGGTGGCAATCTTCTGCCCAGAGTCGTCACGAGTTCTCGCCCTTGACATTGAAGTATCAGTTTATGAACAGTCATACGGCAGCCTTTGACTCCATCCAGAAGGTGAATCCCTATCTGCGGGTGTCCATGCAAGACTATTTCATCCCACAGATGCGCTACACCTATTTATATAACAGTCCGGCTGGTACGCTGAATCCTATCCGTTGGGAGACGACGATTGCCGAGTCAGGTAACATAACCTCCTTGGGAATGATGATTGCCGGCAAGAAATGGAATGAGAAAGACAAGAAGCTCTTTAAGAATCCCTATTCTCAGTTCTTGAAGATAGAGACCGATTTCACCAAGACCTGGACATTGAGCAGCCATTCCCAGTTGGTGGGACATGTCAATGCCGGTGCTATATGGAGCTATGGTAACAGTAACTGGATTCCTAACTCAGAACTTTTCTATGTGGGTGGTGCCAATAGCATCCGTGCCTTTTCTGTCCGTAGTATCGGTCCGGGCAGTTTTGCAGGTTTCTCTGACAATGCGATGTCATATATCTTCCAGAATGGTGACTTGAAACTGGTGGGTAACCTGGAATACCGTCATCAGCTTTTTGGTAGTCTGCAGGGTGCTGTATTCATCGATGCCGGTAATGTGTGGAATATCCATGAGCGTTCTGACGTAGATGGTAACATTCTCTCCGAAAAGTTCCAATTTAAGAATTTCTTACGTGAGATAGCTGTTGGTACTGGTATTGGTCTACGTTATGATCTTGATTTCCTTGTGCTGCGTCTTGATTGGGGTATAGGACTTCATGTTCCTTATGAGACAAGTAAGAGTGGGTTCTTTAATACCGACGGTTTTAAGAAGAATCAGACCCTCCACTTTGCTATTGGTTATCCGTTCTAAACAGATTTCCAATGCAAAATAAATCTTAATTTTTTTTGCATTTTGCTTACTTAATCGTATCTTTGCATCGTCAAATAAGGAAATAATGAAGAAAGTAACTTTTTTATTCGTGGTGATGACAGTGTTGATGGGCTGCTCGAAGAGTGAGAAACCTTTCAACTATCGTGGACTCCCTTTGTCTATGACGACAGCACAGTTTGTTGACTCCATGCAGGCTCGTGGCTTTGCCATCGACAGTGCCGCTTCTGACAGCGGACGTACGGTAGTCTTTGCAAGTACCGCGGAGAAATACCGCGTGCTGATGGCGTTCAGCGGCGAGAAGATAGCTGCCGTTCAAGAGAACTACGCCTTCTCCACGAATGACAGTACCCGCCAGTTATGGCAGGAGATCCGTGACGGACTGGAGAAAGAGTTGGACGCATGGCCCGACTGTCCTATCCTGAAGGATGACCATAAGGTTGCCAACTTCGACGCTTCGGACGGTTTGATTGCCGTGATCCTGGAGAACACCTACAAACCCACGTTGTCTGTCAAGTACACACCGAAGAAAAAATAAAATAAGAGAGATACAACAACACAACACAAACTTACGAGAGAGAAACATTATGTGCGGAATAGTAGGATATATCGGAAAGAAGGACGCTTTCCCTATTCTGATTAAAGGTTTGCGACGCCTGGAGTATCGTGGTTACGACTCTGCAGGTGTCGCATTGATTAATGACAATGGTAACCTGAATGTCTGCAAGGCGAAAGGAAAGGTAGACAATCTGGTGGAATATTGCAGTGACAAGGATGTCAGCGGTACTGTCGGTATCGCACATACCCGATGGGCGACCCATGGTGAGCCCTCTGCCGTCAATGCGCATCCTCATTATTCGGAATCGAAGAATCTTGCCATTATCCATAATGGTATCATCGAGAACTATGCTGACCTGAAGGCTAAGCTCCAGTCGAAAGGAGTGACGTTCCGCTCTGACACCGATACCGAGGTGCTCGTGCAACTCGTGGAGTATATCATGGAGCGTAAGGAACTCGACCTGCTGACTGCCGTTCAGGTAGCTCTCTATCAGGTGATAGGTGCTTACGCCATCGCTATCATTGACAAGCGTCACCCCGACCAGATCATTGCGGCTCGCAAACAGAGTCCGTTGGTGGTGGGTATCGGTGATGATGAGTTCTTCCTCGGCTCAGATGCCAGTCCTATCGTGGAATATACCGATAAGGTGGTCTATCTGGAGGATGGCAATATCGCCGTGATCCGTCGCGGTGAGGACCTCAAGGTTGTCAGCATCCTCGGTGAGGAGCAGGAACTTGCCATCAAGAAGGTGGATATCAACCTCGGACAGTTGGAGAAGGGCGGTTTCCCGCACTTCATGCTGAAAGAGATTTTCGAGCAGCCAGACTGTCTGACCAACTGTATGCGTGGTCGTGTCAATGTAGATACCGACAACGTGGTGCTCTCCGCCGTCATCGATTATAAACAGCAGCTGCTGAGTGCCAAGCGCTTCATCATCGTTGCCTGCGGTACCTCCTGGCATGCCGGTCTGATCGGTAAGCAGATGATAGAGCAGCTCTGCCGCATCCCTGTGGAGGTGGAGTATGCTTCCGAGTTCCGTTATCGTAACCCGGTCATCACCAAAGAAGATGTGGTGATTGCCATCTCACAGAGTGGAGAGACAGCGGATACCCTCGCCGCCGTGCAGTTGGCAAAAGAGGCTGGTGCCTTTATCTATGGTATCTGTAATGCCATCGGTTCCAGCATCCCCCGTGCCACCGATACTGGTTCCTATATCCATGTGGGACCGGAGATTGGTGTCGCCTCCACGAAGGCGTTCACAGGACAGGTGACCGTCTTGACGATGCTTGCCCTTGCCCTTGCCAAAGAGAAAGGGACGATCTCCAGTGACGACTATATGCATATCGTCAAGGAACTGCATGAGATACCTGCTAAGATCAAAGAGGTGTTGAAACTCAACGACCGTATCGCAGACCTGAGCCGTATGTTCACCTATGCCCGCAACTTCCTCTATCTGGGTCGTGGCTTCAGTTATCCGGTTGCTCTGGAGGGAGCCTTGAAACTGAAAGAGATATCCTATATCCATGCCGAGGGCTATCCTGCCGCTGAGATGAAGCACGGACCTATCGCCCTCATAGACTCTGACATGCCAGTGGTCGTCATTGCCACCCATAACGGCATGTATGAGAAAGTGCTCTCCAATATCCAGGAGGTGAAAGCACGTAAGGGTAAGGTCATTGCCGTGGTCAGCCAGGGTGACAACACTATCAGCAGGATTGCCGACGAGGTCATCGCGCTGCCCGACACGATAGAGTGTCTGGAACCACTGTTGGCAACGATACCCTTGCAGATGCTTGCCTATCACGTCGCTGTTTGCAAAGGTCTCAACGTCGACCAACCGAGAAACCTTGCTAAGAGCGTTACCGTTGAATAATACAAAGGGCGATTCGTCATTGACGTTTCGCCCTTCTTTTTAAGATATGATGCAAATACAAAATAAGATGAAAGATGTAACATTGGTCCTGGAAGACGGGACCACATTTAAGGGAAAGAGTTTTGGATATGACGCACCCGTTGCCGGTGAGGTGGTGTTCAACACGGCGATGATGGGATATCCAGAGTCGCTGACAGACCCATCGTATGCCGGACAGCTGATGACGCTTACTTATCCGCTGGTAGGTAACTACGGCGTACCCCGTTTCTCCTTTGAGGAGAACGGGCTGCCGACCTTTATGGAGAGTGACAAGATCTATGCCTCTGCCATTATCGTCAGTGACTATAGTGAGGAGTACAGTCACTGGAATGCCCATGAGAGTCTTGCCGACTGGTTGAAGCGGGAGAAAGTACCTGGTGTGACAGGTATTGACACCCGGCAGTTGACAAAGGTGCTGCGTGAACACGGTGTGATGATGGGCACTATCAAACCGATAGACGCTATAGATACTATGGAAACGATAGAAGACTATAGTACCATCAACTGGGTAGACCGTGTCTCCTGCAAAGACATTATTAAATATAATGAGGGGGCAGGAAAGAAAGTCGTCCTCGTGGACTGTGGTGTCAAGGCAAACATTATCCGCTGTCTCATCAAGCGTGGGGTAGAGGTTATCCGTGTCCCCTGGAACTATGACTATACCGATATGGACTTTGACGGACTCTTCCTTGCCAATGGTCCTGGCGACCCGGATATGTGTGAGGACGCTGTGAACATTATCCGCAAACAGATGTCACAGAGCCGCAAGCCCATCTGTGGTATCTGCATGGGTAACCAGTTGCTGGCAAAGGCTGGTGGTGCCACTATCTACAAGCTGAAATATGGTCACCGCTCCCATAACCAGCCTGTCCGTGAGGTAGGCACCAACCGCTGCTATGTGACCAGTCAGAACCATGGCTATGCCGTGGATGCCGCCACCTTGGGAAAGGAGTGGCGTGAGTTGTTCGTGAATATGAACGACGGCTCGAATGAGGGTATTCGTCATCAGACAAATCCCTGGTTCTCGAGTCAGTTCCATCCTGAGGCTTGTTCAGGTCCTGTAGATACCGAATTTATGTTTGACCGTTTTATTGAAGCATTATAAGATGAAATACAATCATATCAAGAAAGTCCTGCTGCTGGGTTCAGGTGCCCTGAAGATAGGAGAGGCAGGTGAGTTTGACTATTCCGGTTCGCAGGCACTGAAGGCTTTGCGTGAGGAAGGGGTGAAGACGGTACTTATCAACCCGAATATCGCGACGGTGCAGACCTCGGAGGGTGTTGCCGACGAGATCTATTTTCTGCCCGTACAACCTTACTTTGTGGAACGGGTGATCGAGAAGGAGCATCCGGATGGTATCCTGCTGTCGTTTGGAGGACAGACTGCCCTGAACTGTGGTGTGGAACTCTATAAGAGTGGGGTACTGGAGAGATATGGCGTACAGGTGTTAGGTACTCCTGTCCAGGCTATTATGGACACGGAAGACCGTGAGCTCTTTGTGGAGAAACTCAATGAGATTGACGTGAAGACCATCAAGAGTGAGGCATGTGAGACCATCGAGCAGGCGCGTCAGGCAGCCAAGGACTTAGGCTATCCTGTCATTCTCCGTGCCGCTTATGCTCTGGGCGGTCTGGGCTCTGGCTTCTGTGATAATGAAGAGGAGTTGGATAAGTTGGCAGAGAAGGCGTTCTCGTTCTCTCCGCAGGTATTGGTGGAGAAGTCGCTGAAAGGATGGAAAGAAATAGAGTATGAGGTGGTGCGTGACCGTTATGATAACTGTATCACCGTATGTAACATGGAGAACTTCGACCCGCTGGGCATCCATACGGGAGAGTCTATCGTCATCGCTCCCTCACAGACCCTCACAAACTCAGAGTATCACAAGCTGCGTGCCCTTGCCATCAAGATCATCCGGCATATCGGTATCGTAGGAGAGTGTAACGTGCAGTATGCCTTCGACCCGCAGTCAGAAGACTATCGTGTCATTGAGGTGAACGCACGACTGAGCCGTTCCTCTGCTCTTGCCTCCAAGGCAACGGGTTATCCGCTTGCCTTTGTCGCTGCCAAACTGGGAATGGGCTATGGACTGTTTGAACTGAAAAACTCAGTGACGAAGACGACCAGTGCGTTCTTTGAGCCAGCCCTCGACTATGTGGTATGTAAGATACCCCGTTGGGACCTCTCTAAGTTCCATGGTGTCGACAAGGAGTTAGGGTCGTCCATGAAGTCGGTCGGTGAGGTGATGGCTATCGGCAGAACCTTTGAGGAGGCTATTCAAAAGGGACTGCGCATGATCGGTCAGGGCATGCATGGCTTTGTGGAGAACAAGGAACTGGAGATTGCCGACGTGGATGCCGCTCTGCGTGAACCTACCGACAAGCGTATCTTTGTCATCTCGAAGGCGATGCATCTGCCACAATATGATATAGAGCGTATCCATGAGTTGACAAAGATAGACAAGTGGTTCCTCTATAAATTGAAGAATATCATTGATATTGACGAAAAATTGAAAAGTTTAAGAATGGAAGAATTGAAGTCCGGAACTTCAGCTCTTCAATCCTTGAATCCTACAATTCTAAGAGCGGCGAAGGTCTATGGCTTTACGGATTTCCAGATAGCCCGTGCTATCGGTCTGGAAGGTAAGATGGGGAATATGCATCAGGCGATGCTGGAAGTGCGCCGCATCAGGAAAGAGATGGGTATCCTGCCTGTCGTCAAACAGATTGACACGCTCGCCGCTGAGTATCCCGCACAGACCAATTACCTGTATGTGACCTATAGCGGTACTGGTTCTGATATTCCTTTTGAGCATGACGGCAAGAGTATCATTGTGTTGGGCTCCGGAGCCTACCGCATCGGGTCGAGTGTGGAGTTCGACTGGTGTGGCGTGCAGGCACTGAACACCATCCGCAAAGAAGGGTGGAGGAGTATCATGATAAACTACAATCCTGAGACGGTGTCCACAGACTACGACATGTGCGACCGCTTGTATTTCGACGAGCTGACCTTTGAGCGGGTGATGGATATCATCGACATGGAGCAGCCACATGGAGTCATCGTCTCTACAGGAGGACAGATTCCTAATAATCTGGCGGTAGCGTTGGATGAGCAGCATGTCACCATTCTTGGAACATCGGCACAGGATATCGACGGTGCGGAAGACCGTGCGAAGTTCTCACAGATGCTGAACGAGATAGGAGTGAACCAACCGGAATGGAGTGCCCTGACCTCCATGCAGGATATTGATGCCTTTGTGGAGAGGGTGGGCTTCCCCGTCCTGGTACGTCCGTCTTATGTCCTCAGCGGAGCAGCGATGAATGTTTGCTCTAACAAGGAGGAGTTGGAGCGCTTCCTCCAGCTCGCTGCCAATGTGAGTGAGGATCATCCTGTCGTCGTGTCTAAATTCATCGAGCATGCCAAGGAGATTGAGATGGACGCTGTGGCGAAGGACGGTGAGATTCTTGCTTATGCCATTTCGGAGCATATCGAGTTCGCTGGCGTACATTCCGGTGATGCCACCATCCAGTTCCCACCACAAAAACTGTATGTGGAGACCGTACGCCGTATTAAGCGTATCAGCCGGCAGATTGCCAAGGCATTGCATATCAACGGACCGTTCAATATCCAATATATGGCACGTGATAATGACATCCTCGTCATAGAGTGTAACTTACGTGCTTCCCGTTCGTTCCCCTTTGTGTCAAAAGTGCTGAAACTGAACCTGATAGAGCTGGCGACAAAAGTAATGCTTGGACTTCCTGTAGAGAAGCCCCATAAGAACCTTTTCGACTTAGACTATGTGGGTATCAAGGCGAGTCAGTTCTCTTTTAACAGACTGCAGAAAGCAGACCCTGTCCTTGGTGTGGACATGGCATCTACTGGTGAGGTGGGCTGCCTGGGTGACAATACCTCCACGGCATTGTTGAAGTCGATGCTGAGTGTGGGGTATCGCATTCCCAAGAAGACCGTTTTGCTGTCAACAGGTAGTGCCAAACAGAAAGCGGAGATGCTCGATGCCGCACGGATGCTGGTGGAGAATGGGTATGAGCTGTATGCCACTGGTGGAACGTCCAAGTATCTGTCTGACAATGGTATAGCAAACACCCTGGTACACTGGCCCAGTGAACCGGAACAGCAGCCACAGGCATTGGACTTGTTGCATGACCATCAGATAGACATGGTGGTGAATATCCCCAAAGACCTGACCACTCATGAGTTGACAAACGGCTATAAGATCCGTAGGGCTGCCATTGACCTGAATGTCCCTCTGATTACTAATAGCCGTCTCGCTTCCGCATTCATTAATGCTTTTTGCACCGTGAAACTGGATGCAATAGGTATTAAGTCATGGAGTGAGTACAAATAAATAATTCAGCAAATATTTGGCGATTCGCCAAATATTTGCTACTTTTGCAGATAAATAACTAAAGAACTGCAAATAAAATGGAGTTTGGAGATACCTTTGAATCTAAGATAAACCGTAGTGATTACAAGATTCTCATCGTTGATGACGTTGTCAGTAATGTCTTGTTACTTAAGATATTGTTGACGAATGAGAAGTTTCAGGTATGTACTGCCTCAAATGGTAATACCTGTATTGAGCAGGCAAAGAAAGAACATCCTGACTTGATCTTGTTGGACGTGATGATGCCTGACATCAGTGGTTTTGACACAGCGGTGATTCTGAAGAAAGATCCTGAGACTTTGGATATTCCTATCATCTTCTTGACAGCCTTGAATAACCCCAGCGATTTGGTTCATGGTTTCCAAGTAGGCGCCAATGACTTCTTGACTAAACCATTTAATAAAGAAGAACTGGTGATGCGTGTGATGCACCAAATTAGTCTTGTGGCAGCTAAGCGTATTATCATACAACAGAATGAGGAGTTAAAACGTACTATTTCTAACCGTGATAAGATGTATTCGGTGATTGCTCATGACTTACGTTCACCTATGGCATCTATCCGTATGGTGTTGAACTTAGCTGTGAATGTGGTTTCACCGGAGACTGTAGGCGAGGAGATTTTCGGATTATTGGACAAAGCTAACCGGGAGTCCGAGGAAACTCATGATTTGCTGGATAATCTGTTGAAGTGGACCAAAAGTCAGACGGGGCGCCTTAATGTGGTTTATCAAGACATTGACTTGGATGATATCGTTCCTGGTGTCGTCGATATCTTCAATATGATTGCAGAGATGAAGAAGATCAATCTTCAGTATCTTCCTAATGAAGAAAAACTGATAGTCCATGCGGATAATGATATGATCAAGACCATTATCCGTAATTTTATATCTAACGCCATCAAGTTTACTCCAGAAGGCAAGGGAATCGAAGTGTTCTGTAAAAAAGAAGGTGACTTTGCCAAGATCAGTGTTCACGATCATGGCGTGGGTATTGCACCTGAACGATTGGAGACCATCTTCCATAAAGGAGAGACAACCTATGGTACTGGTGGTGAGGAAGGATCAGGACTGGGATTGCAGCTCTGTCAGGACTTTGCGAAGAAGAATGGTGGTGATGCCATGGTAGAGTCTGTATTAGGTGAAGGCTCTACGTTCAGTGTGTTGATACCATTGAAGAAAGAAGAATAAATCTATATAAAAAGGAAATGAAACAAAAAATACTTGTGACGGGTGGTACAGGCTTTATTGGCAGCCATACTACCGTTGAATTACAAAATGCCGGTTATGAGGTTGTGATTGTTGACAATCTCTCCAACTCTAATGAAAATGTGATTGACGGAATTGAGAAAATAACGGGTATACGTCCTGCTTTTGAGAAAGTGGACTGTTGTGATATAGCAGCAATGGAAGGGGTGTTTAAGAAATACGCAGGCATCCAGGGCATCATTCACTTCGCAGCTTCCAAGGCTGTCGGTGAGAGTGTGGAGAAACCATTGCTTTATTACCGTAATAATATTGTCAGTCTGGTGAACCTGCTGGAACTGATGCCTAAATATGATGTAAAAGGTATTATTTTCTCATCCAGTTGCACGGTATATGGTCAGCCTGATCCAGAGAACCTGCCTGTGACAGAGGACGCACCCATTAAGCCGGCAGAGAGTCCTTATGGTAATACCAAACAGATTAATGAGGAGATTATCCGTGACGATATTAACAGTGGTGCTCCCATTAAGGCTATCCTGTTGCGTTACTTCAACCCGATAGGGTCTCATCCGTCTGCCATTATCGGAGAGTTGCCGAATGGTGTTCCCATGAACCTGATTCCTTATGTGACACAGACGGCGATGGGCATTCGTGAGCAGCTGAAAGTATTCGGCAACGACTATGACACACCTGACGGTACTTGTATCCGTGACTATATCTATGTCGTTGACCTTGCCAAGGCTCATGTGAAAGCTATGGCGCGTGTGCTGGATACGGATAGTGACAAACTGGAGGTCTTTAATGTGGGAACCGGTCATGGTTGCAGCACCAAAGAAATCGTTGATGCTTTCCAGAAAGCAACAGGTGTAAAACTTAATTGGGCGTACGCTCCTCGTCGTGCAGGTGATATTGAGAAGGTATGGGCTAATCCGGAAAAGGCTAACAAGGTGTTAGGATGGAAAGCTGAGACTTCTCTTGAGGATACATTGAAGAGTGCCTGGAACTGGCAGAAGAAATTACGCGAGGAAGGTATTCAATAGTATAGACCTATAACCAGTCAATAATCGACTGTGTTTATTTTGTGTTTGTGTTGTTATGAGCCCCCGATGCGAATCGAGGGCTCATTCTATCCCAAAAATGATGATGATGAACGAGAATCTGTTAGAACAACTGAATGATGGTCAGCGTGAGGCTGTCACCTATTGTGAAGGACCCCAGCTGGTCATCGCTGGCGCAGGGTCTGGCAAGACACGTGTGCTGACTTATAAGATAGCATACCTGCTACAGCAGGGCATGAATCCTTGGAATATCCTTGCTCTGACATTTACGAATAAAGCGGCACGTGAGATGAAGGAGCGTATCGGCAGACTGGTGGGAGTGGAGCGTGCCCGCTATCTCCAGATGGGTACCTTCCATTCGGTGTTCGCAAGGATATTACGGGCGGAGGCTGATGCGCTGGGCTTCCAGTCGAACTTTACGATTTACGACCAGAGTGACTCCCGTTCATTGGTGAAAAATATCATCAAGGAGATGCAGTTGGATGACAAGACGTACAAACCCGCTTCTGTTGCTGACCGTATCTCGATGGCTAAGAATCATCTCCTGTTACCTCATGCCTATGCACAGAGTGACTGGGCAAAGGATGACGCACAGCATAAGCGTCCAGCCTTGAAGGATATATATATAAGGTATAGTGAGCGTTGCAAGCAGGCGAATGCCATGGACTTTGACGACTTGCTGGTATATACCTATATGCTGCTGAGGAATCATGAGGATATCAGACAGAAATACATCGAACGCTTCCAGTATGTGCTGGTGGATGAGTATCAGGACACCAACTATGCGCAACAGGAGATCGTGGTGTTGCTAACGAAAGAGCATGGGCGTGTGTGTGTCGTCGGTGATGACGCGCAGAGTATCTATAGCTTCCGTGGTGCCAATATTGACAATATCCTGAACTTCCAGAGAGAGTATGACGGGACGAAACTCTCGAAACTTGAACAGAACTATCGTTCCACCCAGTTGATCGTAAAAGCGGCGAACAGCCTGATTCGTCATAATGAGCGTCAGATACCCAAAGATGTGTTCAGCGAAAATGAACATGGGGAGAAATTGATGCTCAAACCAGCCTATAGTGATAAGGAGGAGGCGATTATCGTATGCAATGACATCAAGCGGATAAAGCGACAGGACCAGTGTCGCTTCAGTGACTTTGCCATTCTGTATCGTACGAACTCCCAGAGCCGTTCTTTCGAGGAACAGATGCGGAAAGACGGAATCCCTTATCGTATCTATGGAGGACTGAGTTTCTATCAGCGTAAGGAGATCAAGGATGTGATAGCCTACTTCCGGGTAGTCTCTAATCCCAATGATGAGGAGGCACTGCGCCGTATCATCAATTATCCGACTCGTGGTATAGGAGATACGACGGTCAATAAGATTGTTGAGGTAGCGAACACCCATGGGGTAAGTCTGTGGACGGTTATCTGTCAACCCATGGTGTTCCAGCTGTCATTGAACAAAGGTACAGCGTCAAAGATAGAGGCTTTCCGCCAGTTGATAGAAGGGTGGACTGCTCGTTTGGATAAGGAGGATGCCTATGAGTTAGGACACTCGATCATCATGGAGAGTGGTATCAGTAAAGAGATATACAGTTCCAACAACCCGGAGGACTTGTCCCGTCAGGAGAACCTGGAGGAGTTCTTGGGTGGTATGCAGGATTTTGTGGAAAGCAGAAAAGAGGAAGACATGGAGGAGCAGGTCTATCTCTCAGACTTCCTGCAGGAGGTTGCCTTATTGACAGACCTTGACAGTGACAATGGGGATGAGGATGATAAGGTGACGCTGATGACCATTCATAGTGCCAAAGGACTGGAGTTCCCGACCGTTTTTGTAGTAGGACTGGAAGAGAATATCTTCCCGTCTCCTATGTGTACCAACTCTATGCGTGAGTTAGAGGAAGAGCGCCGGTTGCTTTATGTGGCGATCACCCGTGCAGAGAGGCATTGTATCTTGACTTGTGCACAGAACCGTTGGCGCTATGGCAGAATGGAATACGATACGCCATCACGCTTTATCAAGGACATCGACCCCAGCCTGTTGCAGGTGGAGTCGGAGAGGGGAGGCTCGTTCTCTTCTGCGACGATAGTCAAGCGCCCGGTATCCAGGATGCAGAATCCCCGTCCTGTTGCCACACAGTTTATGGCTGACCCCAAGCCCCGACTGATTCCCGTACGCCAGGAGTCACCGAGACCTCAGTCCGCCATTGGTGATATTGGCTTAAGAGAGGGAAATGTCATCGAACATCAGCGTTTTGGTGTCGGGACAGTAATCAAGATAGAGGGGACTGGTGAGAATACGAAAGCAACAGTAGCGTTCAAGAATGCTGGTACCAAACAACTATTGTTGAAGTTCGCGAAATATACGATTATCAAGTAATCTTATAAAGCTTCATCCTCCGGACGTTCGGGAAGATGAAGCTTTATCTTTGGAAGATGTTTTTTCTTACGGAGGTAGGCTGCCTTTCGGACTTGGTAATCCTCATAATGCCTTTCGAGGAAATTGTCAGCCATACTACTTGTTCTTATTGTATATCACACTAATCTTAATAGGATCTCGCGGGTTGTTAGGGCCACCGACAAGTCGGGAACTGGTTATGGACATCTCGTTATTTACCGCACTAATTGACGACGATGTACTATTGTATGATGTTGATGTCGCAGTTGAAGTCTGTACAGGAATCAGAACTACTTTATTCCAGTTGGGGTGCTCTGTGGTATAGTTGGCTCCGCCACTCTTCTTCCTATCGTATAATACATTGATTAATGTTGAGATGTTATTGAAGGTGTAAGAGTTATAGGATGAGTTTAATGTTGCCAGATAAGAAGTTACATTGTCAGGAATCTGGTGTTTCTCAAAGAAACCAGAAAGACTGTCCTTTGGAACCATCAGAAGTGTAGTGGGGTCTTGAAGTAATTTCTCTGCCAGATCTGTTTTGTCGTTCATCTTATGGAATACCACTTTCGCTGATGACAAGGTGTCTGTCTCATGATTCAGCTTAATGTCGTCAATGGGAAGTGTTACTTCAGTATAGATACCTGCAGGAGTTTTCAAATAAGTACAATCAGTTTCTGAAGCCATCTCTGAGATACGAGTCTCATCATTGGTGATATGAGTCGTCTGTAAAACTTCTTCAGTGCTATAGAAAAATGTGTTATCAACATATACCACATCTTTATCATCTTTGTTCACGTGTTTGTAATATACACCAATACGAGTAGCCATTATCTCCGACATGACACCTACGCCATCCGTAGTTTTAAAATAAAAACCAGGAAATACATTCTTGTTAAAGGAATATGAATTCTTGAAATATTCTGGATGCTCGTAGTAAGTACGTAATATATATGTACCAAAGTTATTATATTCTTTATTGTTCTTGTCTTTATATGGCTTGTCTAAAAGTATTCTGACAGACAGCTCGCTTGAGTTAGCTTTTCTGGTGCTGTCATTATCTTGCATATCAGTAATGCTGTAAACTATATTTTGTTTTAGTCCATTAGTTCTAATATAACCTTCTGCTTCAGGGTCAAAGTTTGTATAATAGTTCTTTCCTTCCTCAACAGGTCTGTCCAACTCATACATGGTCATTTTCATGGCAGCCAATGAGTCGCCAACAAACTTATTTAGTAATAGGGTTATGACACATGAATCGGCAATAACTTCATTGTTCTCATCAAGACTGACAATATACTCTTTTGGGTAGAAAATGCTATCTTTTGCATTCTCCAATATGGCAAACTGCGTCATGTAGTCTGCTGTTATGTATGCGCTGGTCTCCGGGTCTTTGATACGTCCCAAGTAAGTATAATTACTATGTGATAGTACTGCGTCTATCGCAATGGATTGGGTAGTGACATCAAAAGTGTCAGTCTCAATGGTAAATAGGTCAACGTTACTTGTCAATGTCTTGCCTATTCCTACAGTATCTTCATCACATGAAGAGATTGTAAGCATCGTAACTGCTACAATCCCTATCAGAAATATTTTTTTCATCATTGAAGTATTTAAATCTTAATGATATTATCCTTAAATTATCTATTATTCTGTACAAATCTGGTTATAAAACTCTTCATATGCGGAACCAAAATCATCTCCTGGATATGCCAATGTCGGTACATTGTTTGATTGTGCATATTTTAATAAATTCTCATTGACATCTTTGTGTGCTGCAATAACACCGTCACTATAGTCAATGGCAAGCTTTCCTAATTCCTCAAAGTCAAAATTGTCATTATATTTGTTCAGTAAGTCTGCTTTTGCTTCCCGGAATTCAACACATTTCTTGAAATTATCCCCTAAGTCAGATTTCAAACTCTTCGTAAAGAGAGAAGTTACAACTTTCACATTGGCAAAAGAAGGCTCCTCATGATAGGCTGTCTTAATATAAAGAGGAACAACGGCACCCATCCATCCTTGTATATGAATGATATCTGGAACCCAGCGTAGTTTCTTGACAGTTTCAAGAACACCACGTGCAAAGAAAATTGCACGTTCTCCATTGTCTGGATAATCCACTCCTTTTTCGTCAACAGTCATTTGACGTTTGGAAAAATAATCTTCATTGTCTATGAAATAGACTTGAATACGAGTCTGTGCAATAGATGCTACTTTAATAATAAGGGGATGATCAGTGTCATCAATGATAAGATTCATGCCAGAAAGGCGTATTACCTCATGTAATTGTCCACGACGCTCGTTTATTATACCCCATTTGGGCATAAACGTGCGAATTTCATGTCCGTTCTCCTGCATTGTTTGCGGAAGAGCTTTACCCATCAGCGATAGATCACTATCAGGTACATAAGGAATAATCTCTTGGTTAATGAACAATATCTTCTTTGCCATGTTGCTTTCTTTAATCAATGCAAAGTTACGAAAAAAAATTCACAAAAACACATATTCGTGCATATTTAAGGATTTTTAGTCTTGAATTTGGCATATTTTCACGATATTTTTTCCTTATTTGCCAAAAATGTTGTTATTTTGCACTCGATTTGCTTATAACGCATAAGAAAAAGATGAAAGTATTCAATAAAATTGTCGATCTACAGAATCAGCTTTTTGAGGATCGCAAGAAAGGAAAAGAGATTGGTCTTGTGCCCACTATGGGGGCCTTACATGAAGGACATGCTTCACTGGTAAAACGGAGTGTGAAGGAGAATGGTGTAACAGTAGTTTCCGTCTTTGTTAACCCTACTCAGTTTAATGACAAGAACGATCTGAAGAACTATCCTCGCACATTAGAGGCAGACTGTGAGTTGTTGGAAAAATGCGGTGCGGATTATGTGCTGGCTCCTTCTGTGGAGGAGATGTATCCGACACCTGATACCCGTCAGTTTGAGTATCCTCCCGTGTCTACTGTCATGGAGGGTGCACATCGTCCCGGGCATTTCAATGGTGTCTGTCAGGTCGTTAGCCGTCTGTTCTATATCGTGAAGCCTACACGTGCTTATTTCGGTGAGAAAGACTGGCAGCAGATTGCTGTTGTGAAAGCAATGGTCCGTCATCTGGGAATAAATGTTCAGATTGTGGAGTGTGATATTATCCGTGATAAGGATGGACTTGCCAAAAGTTCACGCAACACCTTGTTGACAGATGAGGAAAGAGCCATTGCCCCCACTATCTATAAAGCATTGAAGGATAGTTTGAAATATGCTAAGAGTCACACGGTTAAGGAGACTCACGACAAGGTCGTTAATGACATCAACAGTGTGGACGGCTTAGACGTGGAGTATTTCTCAATTGTTGATGGCAATACGTTGCAGGACGTTCAGGATTGGGAGGATTCTCCATACGTTGTTGGATGTATTACGGTTTATTGTGGTAAGACTCCTATTCGTTTAATTGATCACATTAAGTACAAGGAATCATGATGATAGAAGTGATGAAATCCAAGCTCCATTGTGTGACGGTTACGGAAGCCAATCTCAATTATATGGGGAGCATCACCATTGACGAGGATTTGATGGATGCTGCTAACCTCATTGCCGGTGAGAAAGTGCAGGTCGTGGACAATAATAATGGAGAGCGTTTTGAGACCTATATCATCAAGGGCGAGCGGGGCAGTGGTTGTATCTGTCTGAATGGTGCCGCTGCTCGCAAGGTGTTGCCAGGTGATACCGTTATTATCATCTCCTATGCTTTGATGGATTTTGAGGAGGCTAAGACGTTCCAGCCTACTGTCGTGTTCCCTAAAGCAGGTAACAGTCTGTAGCAGAATAGAAACCTTACTTTCATTGGTCGACTTAGGCTCAGCCGCTCGTTAGGATGCTTTTAACGATTGAAAACCAAGGGACTTCTCAATGATAACAAAGGCTTTAATCGGTTGTCGACTCCAGTCGACAAGGCTGCTGACTCCAGTCGACAAGGCTACTGACTCCAGTCGACAAGGTAGCTGACTCTAAGTCAACAGGTAGGCTGACGGGATGTTCTTTTGAAAGAAAAAAGAGGATGCAAACGCATCCTCTTATCTTATTGTCACGTCAAGACGTTTACTCAATGACAACCAGTGGGTCGTCTTCCATGACGGTCTGACCAGGCTTTACACAGATGGCAGTAATCTTACCGTCTTTCTCAGCCTCGATATTATTAGCCATTTTCATAGCTTCCAATACAACTACGGTGTCGCCAGCCTTCACCTCGTCGCCTTCATTGACACAAATCTCAGTAATCACACCAGGCAGTGGAGCCTTAACAGCATTGTTGCTATTTACTTTGGCAGAAGATCCTGCTTCTGTACTTCCGGTACTTTCCACAGCGACAGGCTTACGTACAACGACCTTTTTCTCCTCTGCTGGCTCAGGTTCCATTTCAACCTTATACTCCTCACCGTTGACAGTCACGGTTGCAGTGTTCTCTATGATATCACCAATGGCGACTTCATATTTGTTGCCATTGATAGTATACTTATACTCTTTCTTCATAACGATTTCTTTTTATGGATGTTCGGTCATAGTCTGAGCATATCCATTCCATTGAGTATGCTTCTCCAGAATAGTGATGATTCCAGGCTCCTTGTCGTGGACATTGTTGCCCTTGAACTCATGAAGAGCCAGAGCTATGGCTGCATAAATTTCGTTCTTCATAACTACTTTGTTTAGAGGGAGTCCTGAATACTACATTCAGAACTCCTATTTATTTACATCGGGATGTTACCATGTTTCTTCGCAGGCAAAGCATCACGCTTGGTGGCAAGCTGCGCCAGTGCGCGACAGATGCGGAAACGCGTATTGCGTGGTTCTATGACATCGTCGATATAGCCGTACTTGGCTGCTTGATATGGATTGGCAAAGAGTTCGTTGTACTCTTCCTCTTTCTCTGCGATAAATGCCTTTACATCTTCTCCTGCCTCCTTCTTTGCCTTTGCTTCCTTTGCATAGAGCACTGCAGCGGCACCTGAGGCACCCATCACAGCAATCTCCGCAGAGGGCCATGCGTAGTTGAGGTCGGTATGCAGCTGCTTAGAACCCATCACAATGTGAGAGCCACCGTATGACTTACGCAGGGTAACTGTAATTTTGGGAACGGTAGCTTCTCCGTATGCATACAGCAACTGGGCACCATGCAGGATGACAGCGTTGTACTCCTGACCTGTACCAGGAAGGAATCCTGGTACGTCAACCAAAGATATAATAGGAATATTGAAGGCATCGCAGAAACGGACGAAACGGGCACCCTTACGAGATGCGTTTACATCAAGTACACCGGCATAGCAAGAAGGCTGGTTGGCAACGATACCTACGCTCTGACCATTGAAACGGGCAAAACCTACGATGATGTTCTTGGCAAACTTAGGCTGTACCTCGAAGAACTCATTATCGTCAACGATGGCACTGATAACCTTATACATGTCATATGCCTCGTTGGGATTCTCAGGAATAATCTCATTCAGGGAATCCTCCAAGCGGTCGATGGGGTCTGTGCACTGCTTGCGTGGAGCCAGTTCCATGTTGTTAGAAGGAATGTAGCTTAACAGGGTTTTCAGCATCTCCACAGCTTCTTCCTCAGTTTTAGCAGTAAAGTGAGTGACACCGCTTTTAGAAGCATGAACACTTGCACCACCCAGATGTTCCTGATCGATATCTTCACCAGTAACGGTCTTTACTACTTTTGGACCTGTCAAGAACATGTATGACGTACCCTCCATCATAAGGGTGAAGTCTGTGAGGGCAGGGGAGTATACAGCTCCACCAGCACATGGACCGAAGATACCGGAAATCTGGGGTATCACACCAGAAGCGAGGATGTTACGTTCGAAAATTTCAGCATACCCAGCAAGTGCGTTGATTCCTTCCTGAATACGGGCACCGCCAGAGTCGTTAATACCAATAACGGGGGCTCCCATCTTCATTGCCATATCCATCACCTTACAAATCTTTTGGCTCATAGTCTCAGAAAGAGAACCGGCATGTACGGTGAAATCTTGGGCGAAAATAAAAACCAGACGACCATCAATCGTACCACTACCAGCCACAACACCATCACCAAGGAACTGCTTTTTCTCCATACCAAAGTTATGGCAACGGTGCTCCTTGAACATGTCGTATTCTTCAAATGAGCCTTTGTCGAGCAACATTTCAATTCGTTCACGTGCTGTGTATTTACCTTTGTCATGCTGTTTTTGAATAGCTTTCTCACCACCACCGAGGCGAGCTTGTTCGCGCTTCTCAATCAGCTGCTTGATTTTCTCTAATTGTTTTGACATAATTTATTTCTTTTCCTATATATTAATGTTCGCAAAGTTCTGTCAGCACACCTGCTGTTGATTTCGGATGCAGGAAAGCAATGTTCAGGTTCTCTGCACCTTTACGAGGTTTCTCGTCAATCAGACGAACCCCTTTCTCGCTAACCTCTGCAAGAGCATTAGTTACACCATCCTCAATGCAGAATGCAACATGGTGCACACCCTTGTTGCCTTTGTCAATCCATTTCTGGATTGTGCTCTCAGGAGACGTAGGCTCCAATAGTTCGAGTTTAACCTCACCACACTTCAAGAAGGCGGTCTTAACTTTCTGATCCTCTACCGTCTCAACGGCATAACACTTCAAGCCTAAAACATTCTCAAAGAATGGAAGGCTTTCTTCAATGCTCTGGACAGCTATGCCCAGATGCTCAATGTGTGAAATTTTCATATTGTAAAAAATTGAGTTTTATCTTACTAAGATGCAAAGGTACAACTTTTAATTGAAAACAGTGCATCTGGTGTTGATAATTAACGCTAATTAAAACTCAACTATCACTTTTCCGTTAATTTGCCTGCCAGTAAGATAGTTAGGTACAGCATATTGCTGGCTGGTCACGTCAGTTACCCAATAATAGCTGTTGACATTCGATATTCCAAAGATATTGAGTCCTTCCACACTGAGCCAGATGCGGCGCAGGCCGAAATTGCTACGTTGTTCATTTTGGTAGGCAAGGAAACTCATTCCGATATCGGCACGTTTATACGCTGGAGCGCGGAATTGCTGATATTCTAGTCCGCGGTGTGGGGCACCGAAAGGTAGTCCGTCGGCTATGGCAAGGCGCAATGTCATCTTCCAACGTTCAGTACCTGGGAAATAGTCTGTGAAATGCAAATTGACGCCCCATCGCTGATCTGTAGGCATCGGGATACTGACACCATTGATTTTCTGACGGGTACTCATAATGGAGAAGGTCAACCATGAGTCTGTGCCTGGTACAAACTCCCCATAGAGCTTCAGGTCCAGTCCGGCAGCATAGCCTTTTGCGAGGTTCTCGCCATAGTACACGACCTTCATGTTCTGTACATTATACGGGATGAGATTGTTCATAATCTTATAGTAAGCCTCTGCCGTAAAGCGGAAAGGACGGTTTGCCATGCGGAAGCGATAGTCAAAAGCACCTACAATATGGATAGACCGTTGACTTTTAATATCATTATTCAAGGTTACGATTGTTCTTCCGTTAATTGTTGTCGTGTCACGCAGTTCTTTATAGAATGGAGCCTGATAGTAAAGTCCTGTAGAGAGACGGAAAGTCATATTCTCATTGAAGCCAGGTATCATCGCCAGCGACACACGCGGAGAAATAATCGTTTCTTTATTATAGTTCCAGTTGGCTAGTCTGACTCCCATGTTCAGCGTCCACAGGTTAGGTCTCTCAGCGTTACCGGTCTGGAACCGGTAAGTATCTTGCATATAAGCCTCCAGTCTTGTAGAAGACATTTTCTGTTTCGAGGCAAGAGAGTAGATCATGTCCAAACGCTTTCCTGTATGAGGAATACTGTATCCACTGGAGTCACGCATTTCATATTCTCTGGCGTTCTCCTCAATCTCTTCCCATTTCATCGTCAGACCACCTTCTATGTCATGTCGCTTAGCCTTGTGGTTGACTGTCAGTTTCGCACTTGCCACATTAGCGGTGAGGTAGTTGCGTGCATGCTCCATATAGGTTCCAACCCCTAGATTCTCAGATGTCTGTGTGTCATCCAGCCAGTATTGTCCTTGAATGTCGTATGTCTCCTGTTCTTTGGTATGGAAGGCTGCGGCTTGTAATTTCACATGTGTTTTCTCTGTAGGGTGATAGGTAATAGACGCCGTACCGAACAAGGTGCGGAAGATGTCCTTCTCTTGTCCGTCGAAATAAACCTTAAAAGATTTTACGTCCTGCATGGTACCAAAGGATGTCTCACGGTCGCTCGGTGAGAAATTGTAGTGATTCTCCGATATATTTCCAATCAGCTCTAAGTCCCATCGCTTATTGGGGCTCCATGTGATATAGGTCTGATAATCGAGGAAATTAGGTCTGTACTCTCCTTTCGTCTCTAAGGACCCTAATAAGTAGCGGTTTGTTTTATAACGCACACCATGGCTCATGGAAAATTTCTTGTTGCCATAACCCACAAACACACTGCCTCCTAGAAGCGAAGCCTGTATGTTACCTTCTAATCGGGTAGGCTTGCGGTACTGGATATCCAAGGCACTAGACATCTTGTCTCCGTATTTCGCTTCAAAGCCACCAGACGAAAACCCGATTTTCTCTACCATGTCGCTGTTGATGACTGACAGTCCTTCTTGTTGACCACTGCGGATGAGCAGGGGACGATATACCTCCGTTCCATTGATATAGACCGAGTTTTCGTCGAAAGACCCACCGCGCACATTATATTGGCTTGACAACTCGTTATGAGTCGATACGCCGGCCTGTTGCTGTACCAATTCCTCTACGGCATTACCTGTTGTCGAGGGAGTATTTCTTAGGTTTTTGGCATCCAGCTGATCTGTGCCAGTTGTCTGTCTGCGTTTCTCTGTCACTACCACTTCGTCGAGTTCTTTCATGGGATATAATGTGACAAGTAATCGTTGCTTACCTTTTGGATTATGGAGCACACGGGTGCGAGTCTGAAAACCCACCATTGAGAATTTTACAACTACCGAATCTGCTGATTTCAGATTCAGTGAATATTCACCTTTGAGGTTTGCGACGGTCACTGCACCTTGGTCCAGGCAGCTCACAGTGGCAAGTTCAATGGCATTGCCTTCTTCATCACTTATAACACCTGAAAGTGTAAACGATTGTGCATGCAATATCATGCTACCGAAGAGTAGCATATATAATGTCAGAATATGAAATTGTCGACTCATACTCTTATAACGGAAAAAAAAGGGAATTATTACATTACTCCCTCCACCACCATGAAGCAAGGGCGTTAACCCAGCGTATGCTGATGCGGAACCAGCGGAATGCCGTCACTTCTTTACCTCCGAAGCTGAGAATAAAGTCACGGTACGGATTACGTCTGAACGGCAGTCCTACGTCCACGAAGCGGAAATGTTGCATTCCCTCGGTGTGAGCGTGTTTCATGGCATTCCATATAGTGGTGGCATTAGGATGTAGCATGGCAAAACTCTTTCTTCTGGATGCGGAATACCAGAAATACATATCACCGTCAGAATGGACACAGGCGCAGCAGCCTATAACCCTCTCGTGGTATTTCGTGATAAACAAGCGGCATCGCTGGCTGTCCATCATCCCTCGGAAGAAGTCGTCAACAGGAAGGTAGCGTCGTGGTTTTAACCAATTATGTCGACGTAACAGTTTGGAGAATTCCCTAAACTCCTCGTCTGTTTCCACTATTTTGGTGATAGCACCGCGCTCCCGCGCTGCTTCAATATGTTTCATCTGTCGTTCTGTGATACGTTCCTCCGGGGTATGGGAATGCAGTGAATTGTGAATGTTCATCCATTTCACGTGGAAAAACCCCATGCGTCTTAGTTCTTTATAGCCGAACATCTTCTGAGAGAAATGACTGAACTCAATATATAATGCTTTGTTCTGCATCCGTTCCGTGATGGCCTCTGCCATCAGCCCGAACAATTGTTGTTCGTTGTGTTCCTCGTCTTTGAGATGATAGACACCTTCGCTCATCACCCTGACATTTATATATATATAAGGTGGAAGCCACGACCTTCTGTAATAGATGAGGGCAAGCATGTGAGCCGCCACTTCACCGTTCTGTGTCACCACAGCCATCAATGGTTTTTGGCGAGGTGTACGCTCACAGAGTTCCATTAGTTCAGGACTATGGAAATAGTTGCCTTCAGGAATGTCCGGCAACTCTTTGGCATGCTCATAGATGGTTACTTTCAGCTCTCTCATGGGGTGTAAAGATACAAAGTTTATAGATAAAAACCAAATTTATTTGTGAATTTCATCAGAAATACTTATATTTGCAATGTCAAACATCAATCTTAAACGCTTATGAAACGAATATTCTTTTCCTTTTGTCTGTTTTTTGTAAGTATTACTCTATGGTCGCAGAATGAGTTGATTGTGTGTTATGCAGTCTCCGATGATGGCTTTCTGAATGTACGTGCCGAGCCTTCTAGTAAGGCTGACGTGTTGACGACACTGCCTATGATGTTCCATGGGTTAGGACGTGGCATACTGTTGGAGTATGGTAAGCGGTGGAGTAAGGTCAGAGTTGAGAATACTGTAGGCTGGGTATATACCAAATATATGGGTACTCAAGGATGGTATACACATAATGGCAAGCCCCGTCTGGTCGCTAAGAAAGAGATCACGTCCTTATATACCGATAATTATGCCGATGAAGGTCCCAAATATATTCCCTATGGGTTCGTGGAGAAAGGTATTGTCATCGCCGATGAGTATGAGCTGTTGAAAGACGGCTATTACGTTCTCAAGACAGGGCATGATTATCTTTTTATTAATAAGGATGATGTCATCGTGGAATAAATTCACCCAGTACTTCCTCCATGGTATCCAGCACTTCCTGCTCTGTCAGTAGGTTGAAGTCTCCCATGATGGTGTTTTTCATGGCAGAGGCTGTCAGTGCGTAGTTCAGATGTTTCTGGTGCTCACCATGCCAGCGGAAGTGGGCATGCAGATAGGCGGCGATAAAAGCATCACCGACACCTATCGGGTCCAGTACGGGATTGATGTCTACAATACCGGTGTGGTATAGTTTCCCTTCCGCATAGAGCATTCCTGTCAATAGGTGATGGCTGGCAGACACGACATGGCGGATGCCCATGATGAAGTACCTTCCTTTAGGTAGCATCTCCTGAGTACGTTCGAAATATTTCCTGTAAGCCTCCACGTCTAACTCAAACGATGTGTCCTTAGGGTCAAAGGGTGGAGGAGTCATTCCTGTAATGAGTTTCCATTCTCCTGTGTCTCCAAAAATGATATGACTTGCTTTGAGAGCGGGCAGCAGCACGTCACGGGCTTCTTGTCCGTATTTCCATAAGTTCTTTCGGTAATTGATGTCGCAAGAGATATACATACCTTTCCGTAATGCCTCGTCCAATCCGTCAAAAGTAGCGTCACTGGCTCCCTCCGACAGTCCGCAGGTAATGCCTGTCCAATGGAACACGTCTGCGTCTTTCAGGATATCCTTCCAGTCAAGCATGTGGGGATGTAGTGTCATCATCGATGAGTGTTCTCTATCGTATGCGATACTGGAGCCACGGAGCGACGCAGCCTGCTCATAGAAATATTTTCCTACCCGTGACCCTCCCCAGATGATATGATTTGTGCCTACCTGGTAGCGTCGCAATTCATTACGGCATGACACGCCCAGCATGTTATTCGGGAGGCGCGTCACATACTCTACGTCATCTCCCATCATGGCAAGTGATACGGCAACATTCGACTCACTGCCTCCATAGAAGCCATCTATCTTGTTTCCCTGTATGATACGTTGGTAGTCTGGTCGGGTCATGCGTAGCATGATCTCGCCCATCGTTACAAACTTTGTCTTTTTCTCCATTCTTCTCGCTTCTTAATCTGACTTTGCAAATTTAGTAAAATCCTCGCATACAGCCAAATCTATCGCATTTTTTCTCTTTATTAAAAAAAATGTTGTATCTTTGCGGACGTGAATAAGCAAATGATATCGAGTACTCATAATCCGGGAATCAAACAATTGTTGCTCTTACAGCAGAAATCCTCGGAACGTCGCAAACAGGGTGTGTTTGTGGTGGAGGGACAACGTGAGTTTCAGCATTGTCTGGAGGGGGGCTGCGAGGTGGTGACCCGTTTCATCTGTCCTGCGTTGTATCAGGACGAAGTGCCTGGTGATGCTGTCCTCGTGACTCCAGCCGTTTATGAGAAAATTGCTTATCGGGGAACGACCGAAGGCATCGTGGCGATTGTCCGTACCCAGTCGAAAACATTGGATGACTTGCAGTTGCCGACTCACCCGTTGCTGATGATATTGGAGAAGGTCGAGAAGCCTGGTAACCTGGGTGCCATCCTTCGATCTGCCGATGCCGCCAAAGCTGATGCGGTCATCGTCTGCGATCCCTTGACCGACCTTTACAATCCCAATCTGATACGCAGCAGCATTGGTGCCGTTTTTACAGTCCCAACTGTCGCTTGTTCTTCAGAGGAATGCATCCGTTTCCTGCAAGAGCGTAACATCCAGATCCTGACTGCTCAGTTGCAGGACTCCAGTCTTTATTACGACCAGGACATGCGGAGAGGTACAGCCATAGTCATGGGCACAGAGGCTACCGGACTGACCGATCAGTGGCGTGAGGCTGCAACTGCCCATATCCGCATCCCGATGTTGGGCAGACTCGACTCCTTGAATGTCAGCGTCTCTGCCGCCATCTTATTATTTGAGGCAGTCCGCCAGCGAACCGGTGCTCATACTTTATAATCCCTGTGACTCCACTTCCACGAGACAGGTTCTTGGCGATAATTTTGATTGCATACTTGCTTACTTGCAGTTGTATGTGTCAGTGTAAGCGATGTGAAGTGCCATCCTTCGCAGGTGTTAGAATCATCCTAATCGGTTGCTGACTCCAGTCAACAGGTCTGCTGACTCTAGTCAACAAGCTTTTTGACTCCAGTCAACCGACTTTTTGACTCTAAGTCAACCATCACATACTGTCCTCTTTTCATCTTACCCCAATGGATGGCATGCTTAGGACAGTGGTGATAACAGGCAAGACAGTTTGTGCAGGAACCGTCGTGTTTCCATTGGGGTGGGGTACCTTCGATGTCATCTACAGGACAGAGTTTGGCACATAAGCCACACTGGATACATGCCTCGTTATCCACCCAGAAATGCTGGTCGGTGATAAGGTGCTTGTTGTAATAGCCGCCGATGACATAAGTATATGTGTATGGAATCGCTCCCTTGACGAGTTCCTCCACACCACATTGACGGTCGGTGACCACCTGGCAGATATGCTGCATACGCAGTCTTGCCGCTTCAATCTTCTGACGTTCACGTTCAGGGGTATCCAGATGCAGAAAAGAAAAGCAGACATTTGACTCGGGCATCACCACGGCGAAGGTCGCGTCGGTATGGAGTCCTTGTCGCCCTAACTCCTTATTGAAGATACGCATGGCATGTCCCATATTGTCACCACAGGTCGTCAATGCATAAATATAAGAGGTGGAGCGGAATGTCGCCTTGCGGATAAACTCACGTACGATGCGAGGCGGTTGCCAACCATGAGTAGGAAAGCAGAATCCCAGCCGTTCCCCTTCCTGTAGACAATATTCGCAAGAGTCCTTTTTTAGCTCCTCAGGAATATAAAGCAACTGCTCACCCGTCGACCGAGCTAGTTGTTCTGCCGCCCATTTGGTATTTCCTGTTCCGGTAAAATAAAAGATCATGAGTGCAGGTCAAGAACGAAACGGGTTCCTTTGGTGAACTCGGGGTCGATCTCGAGGTCGCCATTCATTTTTAATGCCATCTGTTTGCAGATAGGCAGTCCGAGACCATCACCCTTTGTGAGATCGCGGATCTCAAGGAAGGGTTTAAAGATATCCTCGCGCTTCTCCTCAGGAATACCGCAACCAGTATCGGAAATGATGAACTGGTGGGTGTGCGCACTGCGTTTCTTGTATTCCAACCAGATAGTGCCACCCTCAGGGGTATACTCTGCGGCATTGGTCAGCAGGTGGAGCAAAATATGAGAAACATACTCCTTATTCATTTCCATCGTCATCTTAGGAGCATTGACCTTCAATGTGACATCCTGCTTGACCTTGTCCCGAATCTGATCCATCAAGCCCTCACAGAAGGGAGGAATCTGCACATCCTCTTTCTCTATCTCGTCAGAGGAGTTCTCCAACTGGGAGAGCGTCTGAATATGCTCAGAGAAATTGAGAAGTGCCTTCACCTCGGGTTTCGTGCTGTCAAGTTTTTCCAAGGTGGGATCCAACTGGGCAGAAATGTTGCTGATGAACTTAGCTTTCAGTGCGTTATTGTCTTTCTCCAGATTGATAATCTTCTTCTGCTTACGAGTCTGGAGGATAAAACGGAGCAAGATAACGCCGCCAACCACCAAAGCTGCCGCCAGGGCACCGGCAAGGATCAGGAGTCCCACGATAATCACCCAACGAGTAGTCAGCGAACTGTCTTTCTCCTCAATAGCAGCCTCATTGTCGGCAATCTGTTTCTTCAGACCGGCAATCTCATCGGCATGCTTCAAGGCATTGGTTGAATCTTTCCAGGCAATGTAGTTGCTGTATGACTGTGCCACCATGTTTGCATTATTACTCTTGCGGCCATTTGCTATCAACTGTTTGTAAACTTCGTCCACCTTATCGTATTCTTTCGAGGCAGTCAGTTTGTTTGCCATCTCCTTGAAGACAGCGTCCCCCTGGGCGTTCAGACCGAAGGTATAATAATAGATAGCCTTACTATAGAGCAAGTCATCCTTCACTTTCTCATCGTTTGATGTGTTGGCAAGCGTCTCCATCACCTTCAGTTGCTCTTTGGCGCTGTCAGGTTTGCGGAATTTCATATACATCTGCAGGCGTTCTTTCGTCACATAGTAGTGGAATCCTGCAGCACTGACTCCTTGTACCTTGCTGTTGATAGTCTGGTCAATACCGCGTAGCAGTTCGAAAGCTTCTTTATGGAGACCGTCTTTGGAATAGAGTGATGCCGCTTTGGCACCACACTCCACAGCTTGCTGCAATTGTCCCTTGCCGGCATAATCCTCATAAGCACGTATATATTCATAGCGTGCGGCTGGAACTGTCTGCGCAGCCTCCGCTTTTTTCTGCAAGTCACTTTTTTGTACCTCTTGTGCGTTGATGGATGTGCAACACAGAGAAAGGCTAAGTACTAAAATAGATACTTTCTTATTCATAGTATATGTCAATTATTTTGTTTTCCAAATTGAATGCAAAAGTATGAAATTATTTCATTTTCTCCAAATAAAGTGACGATTTATTTGGTAGTTGGGTGAAAATAGTGTAATTTTGCAACCAATTTAATAGGAAAAGGAATAACATTATTTAGTATAAGGAAGACTATGAGTGACAGATTGTTTATTTTCGATACAACACTCCGTGACGGCGAGCAAGTCCCCGGATGTCAGTTGAATACGGTGGAAAAGATTCAGGTAGCTAAGGCTCTCGAACAGTTGGGTGTTGACGTGATTGAGTCAGGTTTCCCAATCAGTAGTCCAGGTGACTTTAATTCTGTGATAGAGATATCGAAGGCTGTGACATGGCCAACGATTTGTGCACTGACACGTGCCGTCGAGAAGGATATCGATGTGGCGTATGAGGCATTGGTATATGCCAAGCACAAGCGTATCCACACAGGTATCGGAACCTCAGACTCACATATTAAGTATAAGTTCAACTCCACCCGTGAGGAGATTATTGAGCGTGCTGTAAGGGCTACGAAGTATGCCAAGAAATATGTGGAGGATGTGGAGTTCTACTGTGAGGATGCCGGACGTACGGAGAATGAATATCTGGCACGTGTCGTGGAAGCTGTTATCAAGGCTGGTGCCACTGTAGTGAATATCCCAGACACTACCGGTTACTGTCTTCCTCAGGAGTACTATGAGAAAATCAAATATCTTAAAGAGCATGTGGATTGTATCGACAAAGCGATAATCTCCACACACTGTCATAACGACCTCGGTATGGCTACCGCCAACACTTTCAATGGTGTGATGGCTGGTGCCCGTCAGGTGGAGGTCACCATCAACGGTATTGGTGAGCGTGCCGGTAACACTTCCTTGGAGGAGATTGCCATGATACTCAAATGCCATAAGCATCTGGGCATTGATACCAATATCAACACCACCAAGATTTATCCTACGAGCCGTATGGTGTCGAGTCTTATGAATATGCCTGTACAGCCTAACAAGGCTATTGTCGGACGTAATGCCTTTGCCCATTCATCTGGTATCCATCAGGATGGAGTCTTGAAGAATGTGCAGACCTATGAGATCATCGACCCGAAGGATGTGGGTATCGAGGATAACAGCATCGTATTGACAGCACGCAGTGGTCGTGCCGCCCTGAAATACCGTCTGAGTGTGAATGGAGTGGAACTGTCTGACGAGAAGCTCGACAAGGTATATGAGAAGTTCCTGCAGTTGGCTGACCAGAAGAAGGAGGTGACCGATGCCGATGTGCTGATGCTCGCTGGTGCCGACACTGCTGAGGCTCATGCTGTGAAGCTCGATTTCCTGCAGGTTACTACCGGTAAGGGTGTGAAGAGTGTGGCAAGTATCGGTCTTGACATTAGCGGTCAGAAGTTTGAGGCTGCCGCCAGCGGTAACGGTCCTGTCGACGCTGCCATCAAGGCTCTGAAGAAGATTATCATCAAGCAGATGACGTTGAAGGAGTTCACCATACAAGCTATCTCCAAAGGCTCCGACGATGTGGGTAAGGTACACATGCAGGTGGAGTACGACGGAAGTCTGTACTATGGATTCGGTGCTAACACTGATATCGTAACAGCATCTGTCGAGGCATATATTGACTGTATCAATAAGTTCAAGAGATAATTATGAATACACTATTTGATAAAATATGGGACAAGCATGTCGTCCAGAACATAGAGGACGGTCCCACCCAGTTGTATATCGACCGTATGTATTGCCATGAGGTGACATCGCCGCAGGCTTTCGACGGGATGAGGGCACGCGGACTGAAGTGCTTCCGTCCTGATCACATCTATTGTATGCCCGACCATAACACACCGACGCACGATCAGGACAAACCTATTGAGGACCCTGTATCAGCCAAGCAGGTGAGCACCTTGGCACAGAATGCTAAGGACTTTGGGTTGACTCACTATGGTATGATGAATCAGTCGAACGGTATCATTCATGTGGTAGGTCCCGAGAAAGGACTCTCCCTGCCAGGTATGACGATTGTGTGTGGTGACTCCCATACCTCTACGCATGGTGCCATGGGTGCCGTTGCTTTCGGTATAGGTACCAGTGAGGTGGAGATGGTGATGGCATCACAGTGTATCCTCCAACAAAAACCCAAGTCCATGCGTATCAGTATCAACGGGAAACTTGCCAAAGGGGTGACGGCAAAAGATGTCGCTCTCTACCTGATGAGCCAGTTGACGACCTCAGGTGCTACGGGCTATTTCGTGGAGTATAGTGGTGATGTGGTGAAGGACTTGTCCATGGAGGGACGACTGACACTTTGTAACCTCTCTATCGAGATGGGAGCCCGTGGCGGTTTCGTGGCTCCTGACGAGACAACCTTTAATTATATAAAAGGTAAGGAGTTTGCTCCCAAGGGTGAGGAATGGGACAAAGCTGTTGCTTATTGGAAGACACTGAAGAGTGGTGACGATGCCGTATTCGACAAGGAACTTGTCTTTGATGCCAAGGATATCGAGCCCCGTATTACCTACGGAACAAATCCAGGTATGGGTATCGGTATCACAGAGCCGATTCCAGCAAATGCTGCTCAGGCAAAATCGCCCGAGCAGGGTTTTGAGAAGGCGCTGAACTATATGGACTTCAAGGCTGGTGAGAAATTACTCGGCAGGAAGATTGACTATGTGTTCCTCGGTGCTTGTACCAACGGACGTATTGAGGACTTCCGCGCCTTTGCCTCTATCGCAAAAGGTCGTCAGAAAGCTGATAACGTCATCGCATGGCTGGTTCCCGGTTCCTGGGCTGTTGACCGTCAGATCCGTGAGGAGGGACTTGACAAGATTCTGGAGGCTGCAGGTTTCGAGATTCGTCAACCTGGCTGCTCTGCCTGTCTGGCGATGAATGACGACAAGGTTCCCGCCGGCAAGTATTGCGTATCTACCTCTAACCGTAACTTCGAGGGCCGTCAGGGACCAGGCAGTCGTACCATCCTCTGCTCGCCTTTAGTTGCTGCCGCAGCAGCTGTCACTGGAGTAATCACTGATCCAAGAACATTATTATGAAACAGAAATTCAACGTTATAACATCTACTTGTGTACCTCTCCCATTGGAGAATGTAGACACTGACCAGATCATTCCTGCTCGTTTTCTGAAGGCGACCACCCGTGAGGAGAGTTTCTTCGGTGACAATCTTTTCCGCGACTGGCGTTATCATGCCGACGGTACGGTTAATAAGGACTTTGTGTTGAATGATCCCACCTATGGTGGCTGTATTCTCGTTGCAGGTAAGAACTTTGGTAACGGTTCCAGCCGTGAGCATGCCGCATGGGCTATTGCCGGCTATGGCTTCCGTGTGGTCATCAGCTCTTTCTTCGCTGATATCCATAAGAACAACGAGTTGAATAACTTCGTTCTTCCCGTCGTTGTGTCAGAGGAATTCCTCGCCGAGCTCTTCGAGAGTATCAAGCAGAATCCGAAGATGGAAGTGGAGGTAGACCTTCCTAACCAGACGGTCACCAACAAAGCGACAGGCAGACAGGAGAAGTTTGAGATTAACAGTTATAAGAAACACTGTCTGATCAATGGATTGGACGATATCGATTTCCTAATAGAGAATAAGGAGAAAATCGAGCAATGGGAACAGCAGAACGCATAAATGCTTCTCAACGTACTCTTCCTTACGTCGAGATAATGGACTCGACACTCCGTGATGGCGAACAGACCAACGGGGTGTCGTTTCTGCCTCATGAAAAGCTGATGATGGCACGTATGCTATTAGGTGAGGTCAATGTCGACCGCATCGAGGTGGCATCGGCTCGTGTGTCGGAGGGTGAGAAGGAGGCTGTGAGGATGATCTGCCGTTATGCGGAACAGATCGGCAAACTGGAGAAGGTTGAAGTACTTGGCTTCGTTGACGGACATGCCTCTGTCGACTGGATTGCTGAATGTGGCGGTAAGGTGATTAATCTGCTTGCCAAAGGCTCCCTCAAACACTGCACCCATCAGTTGCATAAAACTCCCCAAGAGCATATTGACGATATAAAGGAGACGGTGGAATATGCCTTCTCACAAGGACTGGCTGTCAACCTCTATTTGGAGGACTGGAGCAATGGTATGAAGGACTCTCCTGGCTATGTCTATCAGTTGATGGATGAATTAACGTTATTTTCTCCATCCTCCATTAAAAGATTCATGCTTCCAGATACGTTAGGAGTGATGAATCCCTTACAGGTCATTGAGTATTTCCGTAAGATGATAAAACGGTATCCTGAGACCCATTTCGACTTCCATGCCCATAACGACTATGACCTTGCCGTCAGTAACTCGTTAGCTGCAGTCCTGAGTGGTGCCAAAGGACTGCATGTGACTGTCAACGGACTGGGTGAGCGCTGTGGAAACGCCCCTATGGCAAGTGTGCAGGCTATCCTTAAGGACCAGTTCCATGCCAAGACGGGTATCAAGGAGAACAAGCTCAATGGTATCAGTCGTCTGGTGGAGGGATATAGCGGTATTGCGGTGGCCCCCAACCAGCCTATCGTCGGTGAGAATGTGTTTACACAGGTGGCTGGTGTCCATGCTGATGGCGACTCGAAAGATAAGCTTTATTATAATGAGCTGATGCCTGAACGCTTCGGTCGTAAGCGTGAGTACGCCCTGGGGAAAAACAGCGGTCGTGCGAATATTGCCAAGAACTTGGAAGAACTGGGGCTTGAGCTAACTCCTGAGCAGACACGCCGTGTCACTCAACGTATCACAGAACTCGGTGATAAGAAGGAGATCGTGACACAGGAAGACTTACCCTATATCGTCAGTGATGTGCTGAAACATGATGCACCAGAGGATAAGGTAAAACTCATAAGCTACGTTGTCTCAACAGCTTATGGATTGAAACCAGGAGCAAATATTAAGGTGGAGATCAATGGGAAGCAATATGACGGCAGTGCGGTAGGTGACGGTCAGTATGACGCTTTCGTCAAGGCTTTACGGTATATCTATAAGAAATATCTCAACCGCACTTTCCCTATCCTTGCCAACTATCAGGTGTCTATTCCTCCCGGTGGACGTACCGATGCCTTGGTGCAGACGGTCATCACCTGGCACTATAACAACGGACTCCTCCGTACCCGTGGACTGGATGCCGACCAGACGGAAGCCGCCATCAAAGCAACTTTTAAAATGCTGAATATCGTAGAGAGTAACTTAGTATAGTCATGTATATGAAGTCACTGATCGCAGTTCTGGTTATGTTAAGTGGTGCTGTCGATGCCTTGGCACAGACAGATACCATTACAGGACGTGTGCATCAGTTAGAGGAGGTTACTGTCACAGAGACGCTAAGAAAACATACCATCAGCAGCTCATCACCATTGCGTCTGTTAGACCGTCTGGATATGCGGACGATGGGGGTGACGGATATTGCTGATGCCATGCACCGTATGCCGGGTATCACCTTGCGTGACTATGGTGGGGCAGGGGGAATGAAGACGGTTTCCGTACGTGGTTTCGGAGCCAAGCATACAGGGGTGAGCTATGACGGTGTGATGCTCTCGGAATGTCAGAGTGGAGAGATAGACCTCTCCCGTTACTCCTTGGATAATGTTGAGCACCTCTCTCTGGTCATCGGTGATCATGACGATATCTTTCTGCCTGCCCGTCAGGCATCCACTCCTGCCGTGCTGAATATTCAGACCCTGCGAATGCCCACAGAGGATGTGAAGCCTCATCTGACCACTCAGGTGAAGTTCGGCTCTTTCGGTTATATCAGTCCTTTCGTCCGTTATGAGCAGAATCTCTCCAACCGTTTCGCATTCAGTGCGGTAGCTGAGTATATATACGCAGAGAACGACTATCCGTATACTCTACAGAATATGACTGTCAAACAGCATGACCGTCGTACGAACAGCCGGATGAACAGCGGTCATGGTGAACTGAACTTCCTGTGGAGCATCAATGCTTTCAACCAGTTGGGCGGTAAGGTCTATTATTATGACAACGACCGTCAGCTTCCCGGACAGGTACATTATTACACCAACCTCTGCAAAGAGACGTTACGAGACCGTAACTTCTTCGGACAACTGAACTATCAGACCCGTTGGGGCGACCGCTTATCCCTGAAATGGTTAGGGAAATTCAACTGGTATTCCTCTTCCTATCGTGACCCTTTATATCAGGGTGGGGTAAACGATGCCGACTATTGGCAGCGCGAGGCTTATACGGCATTGGCATTGTTATATACCCCCAACAGCAAATGGGCGTTTGACTATTCTGCTGATTATTCCTTCAACAACCTTAACGGCAGTTCTCAAAGAACAGTGGTAGGACATCCCCGTCGTCATACCGTCCTGCAGTCGGCAACGGCGAAATATAAAGATGACCGCCTGACGGTTCTTGGCAGACTGCTGTTCTCACTTTACCTGAATGAACCGTCAAGGAATTTCCATCGTCTCTCTCCCTCCGTGTCATTATCCTATCAGCTACTGGAGAATACTGACTGGTATGTGCGTGTCTCTTATAAGAACATCTTCAGGGCGCCGACGTTCAATGAGAACTATTACTACCACTATGGCAGTCCTGACCTGAAACCGGAGAGTACCCATCAGGTGAATATCGGTACCACCTATGGCAACGATTTCCTGCAACTGACACTGGACGGCTATTATAACCAGGTCCGTGACAAGATTGTCGCCGTACCCTATAATATGTTCGTATGGCGTTGTGTCAATGTGGGGAAAGTAGAGGTGCTGGGTGCGGATGCCACCATCCGTTACGTGCAGCACTTGACGGAGGAGCATTTGTTATCCCTGACGAGCAGCTACTCCTATCAGAGTGTCAAGGACAAGACCATGGAGGGTACGTCCACCTATGGCAACCAGCTTGCCTATACTCCAGCACATACCTTCAGCGGCTCGTTGAGTTATGAGAACCCATGGGTTAACCTGGCGGTACATACCACAGGAATGTCCATGCGATGGGCGAATAATGAGCATTATGAGGACACAGATATCAATGGTTATCTGGAGTTCGGACTCACTGTCTGGCGGAAGTTCTGTTTTGGCAGTCATCAACTGGAAGGACGCTTCGACTTGAAGAATCTTTTCAACCGTCAATATGAACTGGTACGGTTCTACCCCATGCCAGGAAGAAGTTATCAAATGACAATCAATTATAAATTTTAAGGATGAAAATGAAAAAACAATTATGGAGTTTGGCAGTGATGAGCGTAGCACTCTTCTCTGCGTGTGTATCAAACAATGACAACAGATCAAACGACCCCTATCCCGTGGTCATGACCAATGGTGTCTTTGTGATTGGTTCAGGTAATCAGAGTAATAGTATTCCCGGCAGTCTGTCGTATTATGACTATACTTCCCAGACTGCTACAAAAGACATCTTCAGCAGCTTGAATGGACAGAGTCTGGGCATGACAGCCAATGACGTGCTCCGTTATGGCGATAAGGTCTATGTAGTGGTTGACGGTGAGAATTCTGTATTCGTGCTGAATGCGAAGACGTTGCGCCTGCTTCACCGTATCAATATGACAGATATATTAATGTTAGGAGAGGAGAAAGGTGTGAGCCCGCGTCGTGTCACAGCTGACGGAGATAATATCTATGTCTCCACGTATGGAGGCTATGTTGCTGCTATTGATACCGTCAGCTTCCAGAAGAAAGATGAGTATAAAGCAGGTTCCTATCCCGAGGGTGTAGCCGTCAACAGAGGATATCTTTATGTGGCAAACTCCGATTATGGAAATGGCAATGCCTCTATCTCGGTGATTAACCTCAGTACCAAAGCCACTACGGAGATTAAGAATGAGAATATCCGTAACCCGCAAGAGATTGCCGTGGCAGGCTCTGACATCTATTATCTGGACTGGGGAGCATACGGACCTGCTCCCACCTATGCGCAAGAGCATGCTGGTGTATACCTTATCTCAGGTGATAATATCAAGCAGATTATTCCCAATGCAACGGGTATGACCTGCTATAATACCAAGATATATACCTTCAACGACCCCTATGGTGCGACCGGAGGAGCCAGCTATACGGTTTATGACATCTATTCTGGTATCTCCATACCCATCGATTTGAAAGACATAGACAGCCCTGCTGCTATCGGCATCGACCCGGTAACAGACTATCTGTTTGTTGCCTCCCGCCAGATGGACACCACAGAGTGGGGCACATTCCCCAGCTACACCAAGGACGGTTACGTCAACTTCTACGATTCCTCCTTCACCAAGAAAGGCTCGTTCACTTGTGGTGTCGGTCCAACCCGTATCGCTTTCAATACTGGTGTAGAATACGTAAGAACTAATTATTGATGCGTAAACTCCTCCTATTGGGAATAACGGTCGTGTGGCTGTCTTCTTGTGGGAACCGTACTGGTTTCTCACAGGAAGACGGTGACACGCTGCATCTGAAATACTCCACCTTATTATCTATTGTCCGTCATGACGGCTATACGGAGGTAAACATCCGCAACCCCTGGAAAGAGGGGATGCTGTTACATTCCTATATTCTCGTACCCAAAGACGGAGAGATTCCGGAACAGCTGCCACACGGTTCTATTATCCGCACACCGGTTGAGCGTGCCGCCGTGTTTACCACCGTTCATTGCTCTTTGTTAAACACACTGGGTCATGGTGGAAACATCGTAGCTGTTGCCGACCTGAAATACATCAAGATTCCTTTTGTCCAAGAGCAGGTGAGGAAGGGCAAGATTGCCGACTGTGGCAATGGGATGAGTCCTGTGGTCGAGAAGATTATGGATGTCAAGCCAGACATCATCATGCTGTCTCCCTTTGAGAACAGTGGCGGATATGGTAAACTGGAGGATATAGATATTCCTTTGGTGGAGTGTGCGGAATATATGGAGAGCTCCCCGCTGGCACGTGCAGAATGGATGAAGTTCTATGGGATGCTGTTCGGTGAGGAAGTACAGGCAGACAGTCTGTTTGCGGTCGTCGACGACAACTACCAGCAACTGAAATCGCTGGCAAGAGATGCGGGTGAGGGACGTTCTGTCCTCATCGACAAGATGGTGGGCTCCGTCTGGTATGTGCCAGGTGGCAAGAGTACCATCGGACAGATGGTGCAGGATGCCGGAGGTCTTTATCCTTGGGCTGACGATGAGCATAGCGGCAGCCTTTCCCTGCCTTTCGAGACCGTCCTGGAGAAGGGAGGCAGTGCGGAGGTGTGGCTGTACCGTTACAGCAGTGACCATCTGCAGACCTATCAGGAACTGTTAAGTGAGTATCGTGGCTACCGGCAGTTGCAGCCTTTCGCAGACAGGACCGTCTATGGCTGTAATGTCGAGAAGACCCTCTTCTATGAGGAGTCGCCATTCCGTCCTGACTGGTTGTTGAGTGATTTCATCCAGATACTCCATCCGGACAAGAAGCCCCAGTCCCCCTTACGCTATTATCAGAAGCTGAATGAATAAAGGAACGTTATACTGCCTCTTGCTGACAATGGTCATCGCACTCCTCTTCATCCTTAATCTGGTGATGGGGTCTGTCGACATTCCCGTTGGTGACACTCTCCGCATCCTGTTGGGGGAGGAAAGTCAGAGACCCTCATGGCAGTATATCATCCTGCAGTCACGTCTGCCCCAGGCATTGACGGCAATCCTCTGCGGTGCCTCCCTGGCAGCCAGTGGACTGATGCTGCAGACCGCTTTCCGCAATCCCTTGGCAGGACCCAGCATCTTCGGTATCAACAGTGGTGCGGGGTTGGGTGTCGCCTTGGTGATGCTGTTCCTTGGCGGTAGTATCTCTGCTGGGTCTGTCAGTCTCACCGGTTTTGTCGCTGTCCTGACGGCGGCATTTGTCGGTGCCATGGCAGTGATGGCACTCATCTTCTTCTTCTCTACGATAGTCCGCAACCATGTGATGCTGCTGATTATCGGTATCATGATCGGCTATATCGCCAACTCAGCCATCTCCCTGCTGAACTTCTTTGCGACAGACGAGGGTGTCCGCTCCTATATGGTATGGGGATTAGGCTCCTTTGGCGGGGTGTCGATGAAGATCATGCCGGTCTTCGCTGGTGTCACGCTACTGGGACTGACGGGCAGTCTGTTGCTCATCAAACCTCTGAATGCCTTGATGTTAGGTGACAGTTATGCCGAGAACTTAGGAGTCAACATCATCCGGACACGCAACTGGCTGTTGATAGTGACGGGCATCCTGACCGCCATCACCACCGCTTTCTGCGGTCCCATCGCTTTTATCGGTCTTGCCGTCCCGCATATCACCCGTCTGTTGCTGACGACAGACAACCACCGTTCCCTGTTGCCTGCGACGATGCTGATGGGTGGTGTGATAGCCTTGTTCTGTAATCTCATCACCATCCTTCCCGGTGAGGACGGGGTCATCCCTTTGAATGCGGTGACACCGATGATAGGTGCACCCGTCATCATCTATGTAATCATTAAACGCTGAAAGAAATGAAAAAACAGGTATTGTTGCTATTGTCACTCCTCTTGTTAGTGGCATGTGGTGGAAAGAAAAACGCAAAGGTGTCCGGTGAGGGAACACTCCATGACTCAGCGGCACTGGTCAAGCCCCAGTATGCCAAAGGTTTCACGGTGAGATACCTGGAGAATGGTGTCCGTCTGGTAGACGTGGAGGACCCGCAGAAGGACGAGGACAAGATGCCGGTGAGTTACCAGTTTGCCTTGGTGGAGAAGGGTAGTGACGCAGAGGTCCCTGAGGGATATACCAAGGTGGAGGTTCCTGTGCAGCGTACCATCGTGATGACGATGCTGCAACTCTCTAACTTCACGGCACTGAAAGCCCACGACATCGTAAAGGGTATCACAGGCACCAAGAACCTTTTCAATAAGGATATCAGGAAACGGGTGAAGGATGGCAGCATCGTGAAGATAGGTATGGAGGGTAACTTCGATACCGAACTGATCCTTGCAGCAAATCCTGAGGTTATCTTTATATCTCCCTTTAAGCGTGGCGGTTATGATGCCATCAAAGAGACGGGTATCACCCTCATTCCCCATCTGGGTTACAAGGAACTCAACCCCCTCGGACAAGCAGAGTGGGTGAAGTTCGTAGGACTGTTTATCGGTAAGGAGAAAGAGGCGAACGACCTCTTCAAGGGTATCGAGCAACGCTATAACGAGGCGAAGGCACTTGCCGCTGATGCGAAGCCACGTCCCACCGTTTTCAGTGGTGAGATGCATGGGGGCAACTGGTATGCCGTGGGTGGTAAGAACTTCCTTGCCCAACTGTTCCGTGACGCTGGTGCCGACTATGTCGTGAAGAACGAGGACACTGGCGGCTCCAATATCGAGTTTGAGCAGATGTATGCCATGGCAGCGAATGCAGACTACTGGCGCATCCTCAACAGTTATCCCGACACTTTCAGCTACGATGCCTTGAAGGCTTCGGAACCCCGTAACGACCTCTTCAAGGCGTTCAGGGAGAAGCATGTCATCTATTGTAATATGAAGCAGACGGCTTATTACGAGACGACTCCCGTAGAGCCTGACGTGTTGCTGAAAGACCTGCTTGCCATCTTCCATCCGGAGTTGGTGGAGAAGGATTACAAACCTAAATACTATCAGTTGCTGAAATGAGAAACCGTACTGTCTCCAATACCGTCCTTTTGCTGTTGAGCATCATCCTGCTGTTTGTGCTTAACCTGCTGCTTGGTACTGTCAGAATACCTGTCGCAGAGGTCGTTGCCACCCTGATGGGGAGTCACGAGGTATCGGAGATCCATCGTAACATCATCTGGAGCTCACGGGTGCCCCAGGCTTTGACGGCGATGGTGGCAGGGGCAGGACTGGCGGTAAGCGGTCTGCAGATGCAGACGGTATTCCGCAATCCCTTGGCAGGTCCCTCTGTATTGGGTATCTCCAATGGTGCCTCCTTGGGAGTTGCCTGTGTGGTATTGATGTCTGGTTCATTGGGAGGAGTCGCTTTGAGTCGTCTGGGGTATATCGGTGATGTTGCCATGTCCGTGGCAGCCATTGTGGGTTCTCTTGCCGTGATGGCACTCATCCTTTATGTCTCACAGAAAGTAAAGGGGAATGTCACCTTATTAATCATCGGTGTGATGATCGGGTATCTTGCCACTGCCATCATCGGGGTGCTGAAGTTCTTCTCTGCTGAGGAGGACATCAAGGCGTATGTGGTATGGGGACTGGGTTCTTTTGCCCGTGTCTCTGGTAATCAGATGATTCTCTTCGTTGTCCTGATGACGATCCTCCTGCCGTTGAGCATGCTGCTGGTGAAGACGATGAACCTCTTGCTGTTGGGTGACGGCTATGCCCGCAACTTAGGGTTGAATATCCGCAGGGCACGCATGCTGGTCATCCTGTGCTCGGGTGTCTTGGTTGCCATTGTCACTGCTTATTGCGGACCTATCATGTTCATCGGACTTGCCGTCCCTCATCTCTGCCGTGCCCTTTTCCGCAGCAGCGACCATCGTGTGCTGATGCCCGGTACGTTACTTGCCGGTGCCGCCTTGGCGCTCTTGTGCAATCTCATCGCCCGTATGCCTGGTTTCGAGGGCGCTTTACCCGTCAACAGCGTAACGGCATTAGTCGGCGCACCCGTTATTGCAAGTGTATTATTCCGTCGCCATCAAGGTGAAGTAGGGGAGTAATGGAATATATTCCCTTCATCATCAATCAATAGGATTGTCAGTTGTGCGGCAGGCACTAATCGGCTGCAATGCCTGTCGCAATGGTCGATAACAGTGTTCGCGAAAGCCTGCAGACAGGTGCTGGGAATCCTTTCCCACAGCTCTCTGGCAAGGGTAAGGTCCGTCAGGTCGATGGGACAGCCTGCCTCCTGGAGCATGGTGGCGATAAACGCTTTGTCCATCACCGTCCTCTTACTGTGCGTGTCGAGGTTGCCGGCGGCAAGTTTGACAGCCTTCCCCAGCATCACTCCTAAGGTGATTTTCCTGAAACCCAGTTCATTGGCTATCTTGAGGGTCTCACCGATATAGTTGCCATACTCCACGAAAGCCTGCAGGGGCAGGGTGGGATAGTATGCCTTGACAAACCGCTCGCTCTTCGCTCCGCTGTTGATGACCACCCGTTCCGTGCCACTCGCCTTCGCCACCTCCAGACATTTCCGGATACTTTGTATGAAGGCATCCTCAGAGAAGGGCTTGACGATACCGCTGACCCCGATAATCGAGATACCCCCTTCAATGCCTAAGCGGGGATTGAAGGTGCGTCGGGCAATCTCCTCACCGCCGGGTACGCTGATGGTGACACGGAGAGGTGAGAGGTGAGAGGTAAGAGGTGAGAGATTCTGACGGATCATCTGCCGTGGTGCCTTGTTGATGGCAGCCTCCCCGGGAGGATAGTCGAAGCCGGGGAGGGTGAATCTTCCGACACCCTCACCACCTTCTATCACTATTTGCTCACCACTCACCGCTGACCTCTCACTTCTTACCTCAGCCCTGATCTCCACACCATCCGTCACGTCAGGGTCGTCACCCGCTTCTTTGATGCAGTATGCGTCACCATCACCATAGCCCACCGCGACATGGATGGTCTCCCCGTTGGGCAGGATGACAGGAACCTCGGCGGGAGTCTCACCGCTGTACCGTTGCAGGACGGCAGCGACAGCCGCTGCCGTGGCACACGTCCCCGTCGTCAGTCCACTATGCAGTGGATAGAAATCGGGCAACAGCTTCTCCACCATCCTGCGCAGTCCGTGGGGACCGTTGACGGTATGGAAGATGACAGGTATAGTAGGGCGTTTGAGTATGATGACCTGCATTCCCTTCGCCTTTGCAGCTTCCACTTTCTCTTGAAAGCCACCTGATAGTCCGCTCTCTTTCAATAAGATAGCATCAGCATTCACGTCTATTGTCTTGCTGTCCTCGTAATAGAGAAGTTGTTGATCGGAAGCCCCTTGAGCCTTTGCCAATGCGATGGATGACTCACGGGGCAGAATGCGATAATACACTTCGATGCCCTTCGCCTCCAAAGGTTTCAGTTTCGCAATCGACTGTACCCCTGTAGTGGCAAGTAAGGAATGAATATCTGTAGGAACCTGTGAATAGTCGTCAATCCACGTCAGACTGCTGTCCCTTTCCGGGAAGATACGCTCATAGCGGATGGCAGGCAGTCGCAACTCCTCTGCCACATCTGCGACAGTGCCGTGCAGCTGTTGGGCAAAAGGATGGGCGGCATCAACGAGGAGTCGGATGTCATGCTCCCTACAGAAAGCAATCATCGCTTGATGGTCTAACGCTCCATGCAGTCGTATGCCATGGTGCAAAGCCACATCCTGCTCCTCCGTCTTGGTAGAGTAGTAAAAAGGAGTGCCGGCTTCCTCCAGCACCTCCACCGCCTTACGTCCTTCCGTCGTTCCTCCAAATACCAGTATCATGCAGCTACAAAGGTAGCGAAATTCAGAGAAAAAGCCAAAACTATTTGTTTTTTTCTTCTCTTATTCTTATCTTTGCAAAAATAATAGTAGTTATTAACTATCTGTAGAATTATGATGACAAAAAAGGAAATAGCCTCCATAATATGCTTATTATTGTCAATAGGGATATTTATTATTGTTTTTCAATTAGAGAAAGGAGATTTACGTAGTTTTTGTTCTTTGTTTGGAATTTTTTTTCTAGTATTTTCCATGGATCCGTCATTTTCTTTTTTTAAGAGAAAAGGAGTGGGGAAAAACACTCAGAAGCCAGTCATAGAGCGGACACCTCTTTCTTCAGAGGAGCCATTGGATGACGTAGATATCCACAACACAGATATCTATTTAGTGATTCAAGAGTCTTATTCTGATGAATTCCTATGCTGTCATTATGTGGACGGAAGTGTTAGTAAGGATGAAATATATGTGACCTATCCGGATAAGACCTATTACCGTTTAGACATAGATGAATTACCAGAGTTTTACTTGAATTTGTGCGATGTGGCTGAGGAGAAGAATAACGGTAATATTGATTACTTATGTTCTATTTCTTCCACTGACTTTGAGCATGTAAGGAATGGGTTTCTTGACTCAAAGATAGAGGAAAAGGAAAATGCAATACGGAAATCCAGAGACAATTCTAATAGAATTGCAAGATTTGTTGTTAACTTAATGGTATTCTTGACTTTTATTTCACTAATGGTTGGGTTGGAGATTTTTATAGAATCATTTATTCCATACCATGATGGTAAAACCTATATTGTGATCTTTGTATTGATGACGATAGTATGCTTGTCTGCACTATGTTATTCCTTTACTGACAGGGCATGGATTGCTCGGCGTAGTAAATGGATAGGGGAAAATCTTCATGTAAAGAAGATGAAGTGGACGGACGGTGTTACTTTATATGTAGCAGATAATGACAACAATCCTACATATTTCATGTATTACCAAGAGAAACATTTGTTCTTTTATTATCATACAATAGAATTCCCCATAACAAAGGAAGTTCAATTATTGCCCGTGCAAATGATGAAGATGGAGAAATGGGTAAAGGATAATGACTATATTATTGATTATGACATTTCCAATCAGAATTATCTTGGGCGTTTTACGTATCAATTCGGCATGGCAAGAGAGCAAGCCACAAAAGCGCACTTGCTTGAGATAAGGGAATGGCTGGAAACACAAGCCGCCAACAAAGATTCCTCGTTTTTACTTTTCCAACTTTCAAATGGCGATTATTATGTTGAGTATGGTCAGCGAATGATTAAGCGGATCATATATATTGATAAAGACGGAAACAAAGAAAAAGCATGTTTTGATGAACATGACAATGACTTGCATGATGGATTGTCAATAAATACCAAGCGATTCTTGATTGACTTTTTCGACCATCATGCCCAAAATGCTTCCTCTTATCATATTCTGACGCAAGAGCATTTCCTCGAAATATGGGAATGACTTAATGGACACCAAACAGGTTTGAATCGGCATTATGATAAATAGGAATCTTTTAATATTATTCGCCTTTCAGCGTTGGAAGTGACAAATGGAATTTGACGGCAAGGAATCTTATCAGGCAAGTGACACAGAAAGAAGATATAATGGTAACTTCCAATGGAAGCTGCAGAACATCCAATCCCCAAAAAGTTATGCCACCAAGTATGGCAGCCATGGCATATATTTCTTTATGGAATATGACAGGCTCATTATTTAAAAGAATGTCTCTGATGACACCGCCAGCAGCACCTGTAATACAACCCATGATAATTGCCACCCAGTACGGTTGGCCAAAAACCAATGATTTCTGAATTCCGGCTATATTAAACAAAGCAAGCCCCAATGTGTCAAATACGAACCACGTGTTATGGAGTCTTTCCAAATGGCGGGCAAATATAATGACAAATACCAAGGCGAAAGCAGTACAAATGATATAAAAAGGATTTGTCATCCAGAATGGTGTCGTTCCTAACATCAAATCACGTATGGTTCCGCCACCGATTGCCACAGCAATGCCACAGACATAGCCACCGAACCAATCGAAATGCTTGGCAGCAGCATGTCGTATACCAGAGATGGCAAACGCAAAAGTCCCCAAGAATTCAATAAGTTGCTGTAATAAAGTATCGTATTCCATCATTAGTCCTTGTATCTGTCTCCCCAGTAATTAACCATTCTTTCATATAATTTCTCTTCAGCAGGAGAATGCTGTCCGTGCCAAAGTCTCTCGTTAACGAGGGCATCCGGTAGGTATTGCTGAGGAGTGAAATGTCCAGGAAAATCATGTGGGTATAGATATCCGTCATGATAGCCTAAGTCTTTCATCAGTTGTGTCGGTGCATTACGGATGGGAAGCGGAACTGGTTGGTTTCCACTTCGTTTCACCAACCCTAAAGCTGCGTCGATGCCCAGATAAGCAGAGTTGCTCTTTGGTGAGGTGGCAAGATAGACCGTTGCCTCTGCCAATGGTATCCTACCCTCCGGCCACCCTATCTTCTGTACTGCATCAAAAGCTGCATTAGCCAACAATAACGCATTAGGATTGGCAAGTCCGATATCCTCGGAAGCTGATATAACCAGCCGTCGCGCAATAAACTTCGGGTCTTCCCCACCCTCAATCATCCGTGCCAGCCAATATAGAGCGGCATCAGGGTCAGACCCTCTGATACTTTTGATAAATGCCGAGATGATGTCATAATGCATCTCACCATCCTTGTCGTATGCCAGCGGATTCTGTTGGAGTTGCTCAGCTACAAACTGATCGGTAATGACAATAGGGTCATTTGTCCCGGCTGCCTCTACAACCAGTTCCAGAATGTTCAGCAACTTCCGTGCATCTCCCCCACTATACCTTAACAAAGCCCCAGTCTCTTTCAGTTCTATTTGGCGTTCCTTCAAGAAAACATCTTCAGTGATAGCACGTTTCAGCAGCCCCAGTAGGTCATCTTTTCCCAATGGGTTTAAAATGTATATCTGACAGCGTGACAGTAAAGGTCTGATAACTTCAAACGAGGGATTCTCCGTAGTGGCACCTATCAAGGTGACAATACCTTTTTCCACAGCCCCTAACAGCGAGTCCTGCTGTGATTTCGAGAAACGGTGAATCTCGTCAATAAATAAAATAGGTGAAGCCTCATTGAAGAACCTGCTTTTCTGCGCTTTCTCGATGACCTCCCTCACATCTTTCACGCCACTGGTCACTGCAGAGAGCGTATAGAAAGGAGTCTCCAACCTGTGGGCAATGATTTGTGCCAGTGTCGTCTTCCCGACTCCAGGAGGTCCCCATAATATAAAAGAGGAAATACGCCCTGCGTCAATCATCTTACGCAAGACGGCTCCCTCACCAACCAGATGCTGCTGACCGATATAGTCATCCAGTGTACGGGGTCTCAGTCTTTCTGCTAAAGGTTCTGCCATATTCCACGACAAAGGTAGTGCTTTTTGAGGAAATTAACAAAAAAATATATGAGAAATACTTGTATATAGATACTTTTTACATTAACTTTGCAGCCATAATCATTAAAAGTACATAAATTATGAAAGAAGCAGCTTCGAAACAAGCACTTAGCATTAAGAACTTAAACAAGAGTTCTATATGGGATGTTCAGGAGAATGATGTCTATAGAATGCTCAGCAGTGGCAGTAAGGATGCGGAGGTAAAGGACAATCTCCGCCATTATGTTGATATTATCCGTTCTGCTTTTACTATTGAGGAGTTGAAGGAAGACACCCCTGCCATTCGCAAATCCTATGAGAAACAAGGATATAAGGTTGGACAGGTTTCTTTGGACGAGAGCACTAAGGTGTTATGGGCTATACGTAAACGACCCATTATGCGTGTCACCGATTTGACATACGAGAATATCCGTCATATCACCGCCAGCAAGCTGGTGGAGGTCCTGGAACGCAACTTCGGTGGTGGTTGGGATTCCCTCTCCCAGTCTATTCAGGATATCATAGAGAGTGGCTTTGACATTTCCACCACTACCCTTCCCAAAGACCGTCTGCATAAGAAGGGGGGCATGTATGAGAAGAAGATTGCCGATGGCTATGAGGTACTTGAGGTTCCCAAAGGAACATGGGTAGAGGCTATCTTTGCCAAGCTGAAGCCTGAGACCATCAAGCCACGTATGAAGTTTGACAGCATTGATGAAGACGATGAGGATACAGAGATCGAGGACAATTATGTCAGTCACGACGAGGAGGACGAGATGGACGAGTTCAATGAGGACGAGATGAACGAGGACAATTACCGTACAACCTTCGAGATTGAAACAGACCCAGACGAAGAGGCAGGTGAACTCTCAGACTTCTCCGTTGACGAATAGTTGTATCTATCTTCAGACACAATAACTAAGAACTTAAAACTTTATTAATCGATATGAATATACCAAGTGTTTTTTGGCTCGTTCCCATTGCCTCCGTAGTGGCTTTGGGAATGGCTTGGTACTTCTTCAAAACTATGATGAAGTACGATGAGGGAACCCCTCGGATGCGTGAGATTGCGGAGTATGTACGAAAAGGTGCCATGGCTTACCTGTGGCAGCAGTACAAAGTTGTGATCATGGTGTTTGCCGTTCTGGTCATCCTTTTCGCCTTTATGGCGTATGGTCTGAACGTGCAGAACCCGTGGGTGCCATTTGCTTTCCTGACGGGAGGATTCTTCTCCGGACTGGCAGGTTTCTTTGGTATGAAGACAGCTACTTATGCTTCCGCCCGTACAGCCAATGCCGCCCGTCACAGCTTAGATGCAGGATTGAAGATTGCTTTCCGCTCTGGTGCTGTTATGGGATTGACTGTTGTAGGTCTTGGCTTGTTGGACATCGCCATCTGGTTTGTTGTTCTCAGTCGTTTTGATGCCGATGGACTTATCTCTATCACGACGACCATGCTGACCTTTGGTATGGGTGCATCCACACAGGCGTTGTTTGCCCGTGTTGGTGGTGGTATTTACACCAAAGCGGCAGACGTGGGTGCTGATATCGTAGGTAAGGTGGAGGCGGATATCCCTGAGGATGACCCCCGGAATCCAGCCACCATCGCTGATAACGTTGGCGATAATGTAGGTGATGTCGCAGGTATGGGTGCCGACTTGTACGAGAGCTATTGCGGTTCTGTACTATCTACTGCGGCTCTTGGTGCCTCCGCTTTTGCGGCAAGTGCAGCAGACGGTATGCAGTTGAAAGCTGTTATCGCCCCGATGATTATCGCTGCCGTGGGTTTGTTCCTCTCTTTGTTGGGTATCTTCCTGGTTCGTACCAAAGAGGGAGCAACAATGAAAGACCTGCTCCACTCTTTGTCGTTGGGAACGAATGTCAGTGCCATTCTGATTGCCATTGCCACTTTTGTTATATTATATTTATTAGGTATAGAGAATTGGTTAGGTCTGTCCTTCTCCGTTATCTCTGGTCTTGCGGCTGGTGTGATTATCGGACAGGCTACCGAGTACTATACTTCTCACAGTTACAAACCCACACAGAAAATCTCTGAGGCTGGTCTTACAGGTTCTGCCACAGTAATCATCAAAGGTATTGGTACGGGTATGATATCCACTTGTATTCCTGTGCTTACCATTGGTGTCGCTATCATGTTGAGTTATCTCTGTGCCAACGGCTTCGATCTCAGTATGAGTTCCAGCAGTCTTGCCCATGGACTCTATGGAATCGGTATCGCTGCAGTAGGTATGCTGTCAACATTAGGTATCACTCTTGCAACGGACGCCTATGGTCCCATCGCTGACAATGCCGGTGGTAATGCGGAGATGAGCGAGCTCGGTGAGGATGTCCGTCATCGTACGGATGCCCTTGATGCATTGGGTAACACCACCGCAGCTACTGGTAAGGGATTCGCTATCGGTTCTGCTGCATTAACCGCACTGGCACTCCTCGCCTCTTACATTGAGGAGATTAAGATTGCGATGACTCGTGCTGAGGTGATGATGCAGAATGTACAAGGTGAGATGATCAAAGCTACTGATGCCACTATACCAGACTTCATGAACTACTTCCAGGTTAACCTGATGAACCCGAAAGTCATCGTAGGTGCCTTCATTGGTGCCATGGCAGCTTTCCTTTTCTGTGGTCTGACGATGGAAGCCGTCGGACGTGCCGCCCAGAAGATGGTGGTAGAGGTACGCCGTCAGTTCAAGGAGATAGCAGGAATCTTAGAGGGGACAGGTACACCAGACTATGGCCGTTGCGTGGAAATCTCTACCCGTGCGGCACAGCATGAGATGATATTCCCCTCTATCCTCGCCATCATCATCCCCATCATCGTGGGTTGCGTACTGGGTGTTGCAGGTGTGTTGGGTTTGCTGGTCGGCGGTCTTGCCAGTGGCTTCACCCTTGCCATCTTCATGGCGAATGCCGGTGGTGCATGGGACAATGCCAAGAAGAATGTCGAGGAAGGCAATTTCGGTGGTAAAGGCTCATTTGCCCATAAGGCTACCATTGTCGGTGATACAGTCGGTGATCCGTTCAAGGATACCAGTGGTCCGTCCTTGAATATTCTCATCAAACTGATGTCAATGGTTAGCATTGTGATGGCAGGTCTGACGATTGCTTTTATGTAAAAAAGTACTTAATAACACGAATTTAAAGGCTCTGAACGTGAGATTCAGAGCCTTTTTCTGTCTTTTTCCCTCTTTTTTTGAAAAAAGTCGAAGAAAAGTTTGTTGGTTTCAAAAATAGTTCGTACCTTTGCAACCGCAAAACCAAAAGGATGCGCTTGTAGCTCAGTTGGTAGAGCACCTGACTCTTAATCAGGGTGTCCAGGGTTCGACCCCCTGCAGGCGTACGAAGGAAGAGGTAAACGAAAGTTTATCTCTTTTTTCTTGGCAAATTTTTTGTCATGCAAAATAAAAACACTACCTTTGTCTCTCATAACAATAACTTAGATTTAAGACTATGAGTTTAGTAATGATTCTTCAGCTCCTCATCGTGTTGGGAGCATTATGGGTGGGCAGCCGTTATGGCAGTCTTGCCCTCGGTGCTATTTCGGGTATCGGACTGGCACTTCTGGTTTTTGGTTTTGGTTTGAAACCAGGCAATCCTCCTACAGATGTGATATACATTATCATCGCGGCAGTTACCTGTGCAGGCATCATGCAGGCTTCCGGAGGTATGGACTGGTTGATACAGATAGCAGAGAAGATGCTTCGTAAGCACCCCGACCGTATCACGTTCCTGGCACCGCTGACAACATTCTTCCTTACGGTATTGGTGGGAACAGGTCATGTCGTATATACGCTGATGCCCATTATATGTGATATCGCCCTGAAGAAAGGAATCCGTCCTGAGCGTCCTTGTGCTGTTGCTTCTATTGCTTCACAGGTCGGTATCACCTGTTCCCCTATCGCTGCAGCCGTTGTTGCCTTTGTGAGTATTTCTAATGCTAACGGTTTTGACATTACCATCCCTGGTGTATTGATGATATCTATCCCTGCCAGTATCTGTGGACTGATGGCTGCCGCTGCTGCAAGCTACCACCGTGGTCTTGACTTGGATAAAGACCCGCAGTTCCAGGAGAAATTGAAGGATCCTGCTCAGTATGAGTATATCTATGGTGGTGATGCTACTACCCTGGACAAAGAGATACCCCAGTCGGCTAAGAATGCTGTGTTTATTTTCCTCGGTGCCCTTGCTGTCATCGTTTTCTTCGCTGTCTTCCAGAATGCACTCCCTGCCTATGATACGCTGAGAGGTATTAAAGGCACCGATCCGCTGGTCATCAATGACCATCTGACCCTAACCGCAGACCAGTTGGTAAAGGCTAAAATCCATGTTGACGGTATGACGGAGTTCTTTCCCAAGCCTCTTGCTATGAACCTCGTTATTCAGATTGTGATGATTGCTGCTGCTGCTTTGATGATTATTTTCTGCAAGGCATCCCCTAAGAAAGCTGTGGCAGGTCCTGTATGGCAGTCTGGTATGGTTGCCGTTGTTGCTATCTATGGCATCGCATGGCTTGCCGATACCTATTTCTCAAACTATCTGGATGTCATACAGACGTTATTGACAGATATTGTGAAAGAATACCCATGGTCTATAGCCTTCGTATTCTTCCTGGTATCTGTGCTCATCAACTCACAGGGTGCTGTGGTCGTTTCGATGCTACCCCTCGCCTACTCTTTGGGTATTGCCGGTCCTGTACTGCTGGGAGTTTTGCCCAGTGTCTATGGCTATTTCTTCATCCCCAACTATCCCTCTGATATCGCTACGGTCAACTTCGACCGTTCTGGAACGACCGTCATTGGTAAATACCTGCTCAACCACTCGTTTATGATGCCCGGTCTGGTCAGTATCATCACCTCGACCATCATAGCCTATATCCTCTCAAGTATCATCTACTAATCAAAACTAATATCTACTTAGTGCGAGGCATTCCTGTTGGAATGCCCCGCTTTTTGTTTTATTCCAGTATTTGTTGGAACGTCCTATTCAATTCCCTTCTTTGCTTCTTCAATTATCTGATGATGCTTAATGACTTCTTGCTCTATGGAATGAATGGCATCATTATTGTCTGTCTTGCTCTTATCCATTTGTTTCCTCTCACGCTGATAAGCATCTAAGTCTTCGTCTGTAATATCCATCATCTGCTTACACTGCGTGAATTGTTGCATACATGTCGTACATCACCATCATCACAATCTCACGTTTCTCTTTCTGCTTCTTATTGTTTTCGATAATCGCTGCCGTACCAAACGTCAAGGCGATCGAGACACTGGTTGCCACGATGGAAAGCAGGAATTGTTTCAGCGTAGACAGTCCACTGCCCATTTTCAGACTTTTCGGGGTGTGTAACTTAATATTCATATCATTATAATTTGAGAGCAAAGATATGAATAATTATCTAAAGAGATGCAAGATAAACAGAAAAAGTTACTTCCTCAAGCTTTGTGAAAGACAAATTTTGCAGACACAAAGTGTCTCTATCTGGTCAATTGGTCTAATACGAATGATCACTAGAACCGACCCCATGATTCCTTATATTATATATGGTTTCAATTATCCAAATGCCAAGGGCTGCGACACTTCAAAGCGAAGACCAAGGGCGCTGAGGATTCTGAGGAACATACCTGCACCAGGCTCCACGCTGCCATTCTCTATGCGAGAGATATACGACTTATTGGTTCCCACACGCTGA
>CACYPF010000011.1 GCA_902776195.1 uncultured Prevotellaceae bacterium
GGAGGGAGAATCATACAGCAATCTCCCCAAGGCTTTTGAGGTCATTGAAGACAAGTAACAATTTAAAGAGAAATAAGCAAATGAACCAAGTTCCCGTCTATGATAGCCGCAAAATAGCCGCAAAGTGAAAAGGGCAAATCCTTGAAAGGCCGATAAATAAAGGCGTTTTGGGAGATTTCAGCGTTTGTTTCCGGTTCTGAAGGTCTTGGGTTTGAATCCCAACGGGATCACGAAGTTAAAAGGAGAATTAAATATGAAACTCGTTTTCAAATATTTAAGGCTCCTTTTTACTTTGTAGGATGGCAGGCGCCAGCCTACAGGGATATGCAATCCCAACGGGATCACGAAAGATTGAAAGGTTTCAAAGAAAGAAGCTTGCTTTTTAACTCTTTGGAGCCTTTTTTCATGCCGATTAAAGCCCGTTTTCAAGTCAATTGGAGGCTCCATTTGATTTGCGATGCCTCGGTGGAAAATCTTTATGAGGAAACGACAACAACTTCAAGTTGCTTGACAAGGTGTTCAAAAACCCAATCCCCACACTTTAATACTTGGTGTGGGGATTGGGTATACAGCAGAACGCCCTGTTCATCCCATTTTTCCGACGGAATTAAAAATTTTTTAATTGCTTCGGACAATTGGAGTTCTCCACTCTCATCTATCTGTTTTAGATGATAAGTAATGTCTGGAATAGAAACATTAAACAGTTCAGACATCCGTTTCTGAGAAAGCCAGAATGTGTCCTGACTGAAAAGCACGTTCACATTCACTTTTCCTGTGCTCGAACGGTATATCAAGACATTACCCTCGACGCTTGTAGCCAGCTCCTGAGAGTTCATCTTACTGGTGAAATATTCCTTTGCAGCTTTTACAATAGGTTTCCGCTGATCTGCGTTCAATGCAATCGCTATGCAGGCCGTACGAGACAGTTTGAATGACTTTACCTGTCTTGTCGTTCCCGAGCCCAGTTTAGCCATCTCCTCTATCTCCACCATGTGTTCCTTTAGGTCTAAGCCCTTCTCTTGCTGTAGGAAGGTGGCAACCTTGTCCATCAACCGTTCGAAGTTCCAGTACTTCTGGTAACCCATGAGTCGCGCTAACTTACGCGAGTTCCACCACTCACGACCTTCACCATCCGTCTCTTTGATAGCCTCAAAGGGCGACAACATTTCTTCTGGTGAGAACATCTCTATTTCGTTTGTATTGTCCATATCGTTTGCGAAATTAATATAAACTATTTAATTTCTTTTCGGATTGACTCTTATTCCGTCTTTTTCTGGAGTCGTTGAAGAAATAAAGCCTAAATCTTTTAGTATAGATAACAGGGCAACATTCCCGGCACTATTTTCAAGAATAGGACGTTTTCTCCTTTCTGCAATTTCCACATAAATTCCTCCTAAAGAGTTTAATAGCGCAGAAATTCCATCATTATTATATTTGTAATTTGAAAGCATTTGACTCGCAATGGCAACTTTGTTGTTTTCATTTTCTGCCATAGTTAATAATTCACTAAAAACATCTTGGCCTATCAATATATCATTAGCCGACAACAAGATTTCAATTATTTTGTCTGCAATGATCTTAGTTCCTGTTATGACTTTAGGAGATAATATTCCTACTATTCTTCTTTTTTCTTGCAACGAGAACTTTTCCGAGTTTAGCAGAGTCAGAGCATCATTGACACCTATATTGTAAATATATCCCATATTGTTTAAGAATTCATTATGATAATGAATCAGGTAATCAGGATAGATTGCCATTTCTTGCATTATAACAATATTAGCTTCAGAAAAAGCAATTTTATCGTCAGCCAAAAGAACCAAAAGACGTTCTCGGTCCAGTTGTCCTAACTTCTCAAAGCCGTCGAACTTGTTATTGAATGCTTTACTTATCGAACGATATGCTTTTAAACTCAATTTTGATGATCCTAATAATTCATTAAACAAAGTTCCTTTTGATTCTATGTCATCTGAACATTCATCTTCTAATTCTGCGTAATAATATTCAATATAGCTTAGCAATTCATCTGTAACTCCTCCATTCTTATTGAAATAACAATCAATATTTTCCCAAGTTGGAGCTATTATTTTAGACTTAATAGCAATGTTCCAACTATTCTCATTAACATTAGTAAAGTCATCCAATAGATTTATTTGACTATTCAAATAGGGAATTTTCTGTTCAGGCTTCAAATTCTCATAATTTAGGATAAATAGTAAATTATCTACAGATTCGTCTTTACTGGTTGTTGAGAAACAAGCAAATGCATCAACAAAAGCATGTTTTATACATTTCTCAAATTCAGGATGATGTGTATCTGTAATTCTGGTTAAATTCAAATTATCTGGATTCACATCATTTCCATTGTTTAAGAAGTTAGCGATAAGACATAAATTCTCTTTGTTAATATCATAATGCCATTGCTTGATGACCTCGGTAAGAAGGTCTTTATTAGCATTATCAAGATTTGAGAAAAGACATGCTTTTATTAGTTCCTTGCATTTTGACAAGCCTATATTATCCACCCTTGACGACAAAAACGAATAGTTTTCATTAAGCCAAAGTGACTGTATTTCGGTTACCTCATCACAGTATTTTAGCCACCCCTCTCGTAGAAGTTGTTGTTCTTCAGTATTGCTATGAGCCTCTATCATCTGCCAGGACTGATCCGTGTTCCATTTGATAAATTCAGAAAAAACTTTTTCCTTCTGTTTACCCAACTGATAATATTGAGCTAAGAAACCTAAAGGAGCATCCACTTTTTCTAATCTTCCCATCATTTGTGAAAACATATCACGCTCTTTGGCATTATTCTTAGGAGCTAAATAATCCAATAAGTCATTATTTAGTATTGCGTCATGTTCAAACATATATGGTTTCAACTCTTTGACAAAGTTGTTTATCTTGTCTATATGATAAGTGTATTCTTTCTTAATTTGACGTTTCATGGATAAGAGTAAATCACGGTCAGCCAAAGATACCATTCCTGGATAGAAATATGATATGTAATCGTAATAATCTTCGTCAATATATCCTTGACGGATAAAGACATCCATCAATGGGGCTAGGTTGAAACCTCTATATAATTCGCTATCACCCAGATTATATGCTTTCAAAAGATGAGATAATTTTTGTGACTGTATTTTAAGTTCCTCTTTATGAAGTTCTTTTTCTTCTTTTTGAATTACTTTACCAGCAGTTTTGATTGCCTCAATTCTTTCTTTAAATTTAATTTTCTTATCAATAGAATCAAAACTCACATTTGCAGATTGATTATATGCCGATCCATAAGAAAAATATTGATAACGTATGGATGATAACTTGCTTAACTTATCAAATAAGTTCTCATTTTGAGAAATCTGTCTAAGTGTATAGTATTGATTGTCTATCTGAATAGATGACATAGATACATAGACTGCCTCTCGCAATTCCTGCAAGAACAAATATCGCAAGTCGGATTCTTTTAGATGTTCATTTTCTTCTATCCTTTTTTTCTTTTCTTCCAACTGCTTTGTTTTCGTATCTAAAACTTTTAAAGCTTCTGCCACAAATAACCGCTTAGAACTAAGACATTTATATACAGAACCGTCTCTTCGATGTAACTGAGCAAAGTCTTTAGGGAAATAGTTTTTGTAAACTATCATTGCCAACAACTTTGTCAAATTGAGATTCTTTTTATTAGGATCATACAGTTTCTTGCGATATTGACTATATTCATTGGCAATATTAGTCAAAATCCTCATATCCTGAATAAAGAAGGCTATCTCTGACAAGTCATCATCAGGGATTTCGTCATCTTCAAATCCTCTGGCATGCAAAGCTGCTTTTAATTTTGCTTTTGAATTCGAAGGATTGATAACGGGTATTACTGTTGTTATATAATCAAAGAATTTTGTTCTTGCTTCATCCACAAAAACATCATCTTTGATGGCATAAAGGAAAACAATATGGCGTCCAACAATCTTAGACTCATTCACCAACTGGTTCAGTTCTCTTAATTTCAGGTATATCTTTTCAGTTTCAAATCTGTCAAGATCTTCTATTACAACAACATCATAAGGCGTAACCTGAAAGAAATACAATATTTCATCGAGATGCTTGTTGAAGATAGAATTTTCTTCTTCGATTTCTATTTGTGCATCCTTCAGGTTAAGTTTATTAAGTTTCGAATTAGAATAGGATTTTATGATATACCTGAAAATATGGTATGAGGCCCATAATAAATAAAGAGAGGCAAAAAAAACTATCAAGGCCTTAAACTTCACTAAATGAAAATAGCGAAAGAAGACCTCTATAAGATTTGGAAAGAAAACTGATATAAAAGCAAGAATAAACAAAACTCCACATATCGAATAGAACCGTAAATATTCCTTCTCTATATGTACAATCCTCTTAAATCTTGAATTTGGGACAGTACTCGCCTTCTCCCTATAAATGATTTGTTGGAGTATGCTATATTCAATCTTTCTGTTTAATGCCTCAATGTCTTTGTCACTATTATTTGATGTTTCCCCATCCTCTTCTGCTTGTAGTGTTGCTAAGGAGATAGGGAGGTAATGGAATTCTTTATGTTCTTCCATTAAAGTTTGGATAATAGAACTTTTACCTGAACCAAACGGACCAGTCAGTGCTATATTTCTAATATCCTCATTTTCCAAAGCATGATTAAGCACCTCAGCCAGTTCATCCACTGTCTGATGCGAAGGATCACCCTCCTTTAATTTAATCGGTAATAATGACTGTAACATCTTTATATTCTATTTACCTGTTTCTACAGCACCTTCTGCTGCCATATGAAGAGACATATCATCCTCGTAAGGAATATTTTGCCCTGCCATTTCCAAATCAGTAATGCACATTCCTGTTGCATAGCAGTACATGGTGAGGATGATATTGATAGCACCATTGATTTCCTGTTCCGATGCCGTTGGCGAAATATGTGACTCAGCATTGCGCCATTCCTTCACCATTTGCAGATATTGGTACAAACGTTGGTGGACATCGTTTTGATTGAATTTCAATTGCCACAAAGGTTTTACTGCATAGATAACATTAGCCCACGTCACATCCTCGCCTTCATGCTGCGGCTTCACCTCTTCACCTTTATACAAGTAATAGAGCTTTTTCAGATATGCTTCAAACTTAGTAACGAGTAGGTTAAACGCCACATGTTTATCCACTATCGTAGCATCCTGTTTAAAGAGATTTATGAAAGCACGATGAATAAACACACCAACCCCATCAAGGGTTCCCAAAGATTCCTTATCTATCACGTACATCAGTGCATTAACGATTTCCGGTTGCGGACGCATATTCTGACTTACCCCCACTAAAGTGAAGGCAATTATCTCTTCAATTTTTGCCTTTATCTCATTGATGTGGGGTTCTGCACTGCCAGATGTTGTTTGTGGATTCTCCAGATTCTCAAACTGGTCGTCAATATTTTCATCGTACTTCTCTTCCACATCTTCTATTGTCACATCATCGTGCAGGTAGGCATATAGAATCTTCTTCCGACTATCTGCACTCAGAATAAACTCTTTCAGCAGATAACTCCACTTGGTCATCATGAAAGGAGGCGCAACGGGTTTCCCCTCTACCATCTCGATAAACGTGATGGTTTTATCCTTATCAATAGACTTGCGTAACTCAGTGAAGCGCTCAAAGTCATTCAGATTGTCCTCTGTGACATTCGATGTCACAATGGCTTTCAGTTTATCGAAGTCCACACCTGTTGCTTCGTGCAGGATACGCATCTGGTCAAACAATTCCTTCAACTGATATTCGTTGATGTAGTCTTGCAATGTCTTACCAGGCTCTGGACGAAGGTCACCACGCTGAATATCATGCAGTATGAGAATTGCTGTACGCTGGTCTTTTTGCGTCAGAGAAGCAAAAGTCTTATGCAATTCCCTCAGAGCGGCTTTTGTCATTTCACTACCAGGTCCCTCGTTATAGAGTTGCTTGATAAACTTCTCGAACTTTGAGTTGATGTATTCAGCATCTATTTTGCCAGTACTGATTTCTGTAATAAATACATTCTCAGGATAGTCAAAATCTCTATCAGGAGTACGAGGTCCTGGAGGGTTATTAAATAGTTCTTTGTAGCGAATCACCAATATCTGATAGGTCTGCTCATCAAACTCCATCTTTACCGTTGTGACACTGTTTTCGTGTTTGAAGTAATATTCGCTTTGCTCCCATTCAAATCCCTGGAACTTTGCAGCCTCAATCAGTCGTGTCATCTGCACAAAGTCCTGTGCGAACATTCTGCAGTCAACAGGTGATGGTGGCAGCTTCTCGAAGTTCATGATGTTATTCGACTGGAAGATGTCACGAATATGACGGAACAGGTCGTTGATGAAGTTCAGATTCTGCTCCAGTTTATCAACGAATACTCCCAAAGGTCTATCTACATACAATTTCAGGGCATCTTCAATGTTCTTCTCCATGGTGTATGGGAACGAATAGTAATAGATATTACCCCAAGGCTTGTCTATCTTATTAAAGATACGATTCGTACGCGAGAATCCTTGAATAATATCCACGTATGCCATCAGTTTGTCAACATACAGTGTATTAACCCATTTTGAGTCATAACCAGTCAACATCTGGGTTACCACAATGAGCAAGTCTATCTGTTGCAAGCGGTCATGTTCTATATTCGTATAAGGTTTCTTGTGAGCAAGACGCTTTGCCACATCCTTTTTATATTTTCCATAATTGGGCAACGCAAAGTTCGTCTGATATTTTGCATTATAGTCAGACAGCATCTCCAACAAAGCGTCTTCCTTTGCTATACCCTCATCTGTATTGTCTATATTATTATCGAACACTGCTACCACATTCAAGTAACTATACTGCTCCTTGAATATTTTATAGTAAGCCATTGCCTCAGGAATATTCTGTGTTGCAAGCATGGCGTGGAACTTATAGTTCTTGCTCAGCACAGCAAACTTCCTCGAAATGTGCTGTGCCACCTTTTGATGGTGTTCAGGTTGCTGATAAATATCCTTTTTCCCTCTAGGCAGATAATACTCAATTCCATGCTTCATGCTCCCATCTTCCATATAGAACGACGGCATCTGCAGTTTATTCATGAAGAGATCATACACCTTCATTTTCTCAGCATCCCCTTCAATCTCATCAAGTGAGTGAACATCCAGTTTATAGAATGCTGCCTTTTCTCTCAGCTCCTGTTCGTCGCTATAAGTTATTTCTTTATATACATCAAATCCGAGCACATTTTTATCTGGTATAGCATGAGCGATGGTATATTTGTGCAGCATGCTGCCAAACAGCGTTTCGGTCTTGATATCGTTGTGTGAGTTCTCATCGAACACGGGAGTACCAGTAAATCCAAAAAGCAAAGCCTTGGGGAAAGTGTGCTGAATATTGAGAAGCATCTTACCAAACACACTTCTATGGCATTCATCCACAATGAATACCAGTCGCTTCTTGCCTATCTTCTCTATGGTAGCATCTGATACCAACGGATTGTCCTTGATGTTCGACATCTTCTGAATAGAAGTCACAATCAACTTATCATCGCTATCAGTACTCTCCAGTTTATTGGCCAATATCAAAGTATTCTGGGTGTCCTGTATGGTATCGTCCTCCCCAGCAAATCCTCGATACTCGTCCAAAGACTGTATGCTCAGCTCTATGCGGTCCACCAAGAATACTACTTTGTCAGCATCACCACTGTTGGCTATCAACTGTGCTGTCTTAAAACTGGTCATGGTCTTACCAGAACCTGTCGTGTGCCAGATATATCCGCCCTTCTTGCCTTTCTCGTCCCAATTTGTCTTCTGGGTTACGTCCCAAATGGCAATAACAGCCTGATATTGATAGGAGCGAAGCACCTTCAGCGTCTGGTCTTTATCATCAGCTATCGTGTAATAGCCTATCAGCTGGTGAGCCATAGGAATGTTAAGCAACTCTGTTGCTACCCGATGCCAGTCGAATATCTCGTCATTATTGAAGTCTGCCCAATGGAACTGAAACTCTTCAGAAAAGCCCTCTTCCTTGCCAGGATTAGCAAAATATAGCGTCTTTTCAGGTGTCATAGCCACAAACACCTGTACCATTGAGAATATGCCTTGACTGAACACACCTTCATGCATATAGCGCTTAATCTGCCCTACTGCATTTGAAACAAAATCGTGCGAACGCTTCAGTTCCACATGAATCAGCGGCATTCCATTTATCAGCAGCATCACATCCCCTCGTCTGTCACCTGCCAGCGGATGTGCAGTCTTGAAGTGAGGCTGACGAACTATCTGGTAACGACTTTGTCCGGCACATATCTCTTTAGCATCAAACAGCTTCAGATATACCTCTTTGCCATAGTTGTGAGTATCCTTCTTGTTGTCACGCTTGATGCTCACCAGTTTGGCGTTGATACGGCTATTGATTTCGTATGGAGTATGCCAACTGTTCACCTGATCAATGATTTGCTGCATCTCAGTAGGAGTCAGTGGGGCATTTCCGAGTTTCTCCTGTTCACGATTATTCTCATAGATTATCTGTGCCCAGTTCTCCAGCAGTTCCTCTTCTGTTGGATGATTGAATATCTCAGGCTCCCATCCGTGCTGCTTCAACACTTCACAGAGAGCCACTTCGAAATCAAGTTCCTTATCAAAGGTTTGTATATTCTCTTTGCTGTTCATCTTGTGGATTATTAAATTAAACAAACATTTTATCCAGACATGCTGCCTTTATCTGTTTCAGTTTCTCCAGACGCTTTTCCTGCAGGGAGATTTGCTTATCGAGACTTGTGAAGAATGAGGCAATTTGCTGCTGCTCCTGTATATCTTTCGGATAAGATATCGGCATTTGCACAAATACATCGTCTGTTATAGAAAGCCTATCAAACCGAGCACCTGAATTTCCGTTATCTTTCATAAATTTATGCCAAAGAGTAGTTTTAAAGAACACACTCAAATAGTCTTTACTCATTCCATATACACGAAAGACATAATATAATGGAGACATCACACCTGCATACCCCAATTGATTCCTGTTAATTGGACCTACAGGTGCACTAGCTGAAATTCTTGGATTATAAACAAAATCATCATTTTCTACAATATAGTAACCTCTGATGTTATCACCATTAGAAACATCATGGTCAAAAAAATCCAATTGGTTGATAATACCATATTCTGCAGAATTAGTGAGTGTTATCCTATACTCTAAATTCTGATTCTTTTTTATGACTTTTTTGCTGAAGCTACGTAAAGGCTCACATCCCCACTCTCCTTCAAATCCTTTGAATCTGACACGAGGAGTTGTTTCACCTGCCTGTGGAAACATAGAAACAAGACAAGCCTGCTTCATCTGTTTGAGCGATTCTATCTTCTTTGTGGTAGATTGAAGCATCGTATCAAGTGACTTAAAATAATCTGCAATGACTATTTGTTCATTTACAGATCCAATATAAATAGACATTTTTAGGAAAGATTCAGGCTTTAAGGTCCTCAATTTTAGCACTGTACCTTCCATGTACTTTGATATTTCCTTGATAAAATTCTTTCTTCTAACAATACAATCTAAAAAGTTTGCATTCTGATCTGTATAAAAAATCTTATAGATAGGTGAAACAACGCCATTACATAAACTATTCTTATGAATAGCACCATGTATGACATTTGCGGGATTATATATTATGTCGTTTAATAAGGTGACCAAATATTTCTTATTGGTTTTGTCTTTAATGAGAAAATCTCTTTTATTTGATTTTCTGTTCTCAGGTTTAATAATCCCTTCTTCAATAGTAAAAGACAACTGAGGAAGATCTGGTGTTATAGTACTTATTACGTGGCGTTCCTGAAAAATCTGATTTAATTCAAACTTTTCCCACTCCCCCTCAAATCCTTTAAGTCTTATTTGTGGTTTTGCCATAGCCTGATTACTTTAAAGAGTTCTTAAATTCATTAAGGCCACGAATAGCATACTCATCACCTGTCAGGTCGGAAATGAGGTTGGAGAGTTCGTCTTGTGCTGTCACAAGTTCTGCATTCAGGTCATTATATGATACTGCATACTTCGACGATAGAGCCTCTACCTGTTTGATCAGTGTTTCAATGACCTCTGAAGCAGTAGCAATAATACCACTCTGCACAGGAGTAACCCACTTCTCATGCAAGAAGTGCTTCACCTCTTCATCTGTCAGATTCTGAATAGCATGGACTGTATCTGCTTCCAGCTTTATCTTAGCAGCCTTGATGGCTTTGTTAACCTTTGTCTGCTCATCCCACAGAGCAACCATCTTCTTCAGCTTTGCCTTGGTGTCAGCCTCTATCTCATCACCCTTGGCCTTGGCGTCTTTCTTAATCTTAGCCTTGTCCATCTTGGTGTTATCGTCAGCATCCAGATACTCCTGGCTTTCATCTTCTGAGAAGCTGTCGCGAATCTCATCAACCTCACTATTGATGTCTTCAACACGCTGCTGCATATGGGCAATGTTTGCCAAATCGTCAGCAAACATCTCTTGCTGAATCATCTCAAAGGGAATGATACGACCTTTCAGCCCATCAGGGACTTCTATCTCTTCATCACCCTTCTTCACCAGCTTGGTTGCCTCTTCAACAGTACGGGCAGCATCAAAGCCTTCTGACTGGAGCGTCTCAACGTCGTTGACAATCACCTGCCAGTTATCGCTCAATGCCTGATAGGCTGCATAACGGTCTATCAAAGGGATGTCTTTCAGACGACGGAAAATGTCGTCTGTAATTTCGTCCTGCTCCTTCATCTCGTTCACGCTCATCACGTTGGTGATAAGCCAACGATGCAGTTCATCCTCAAAATCTTCAAAGGCATTTATCATCTGTGCCGTGAAGGCCTTTACGTCTGCATTCTCTTTCACAGAGGCAGCAACATCTTCTACAGCCAAACGAGAATAAGGAATATCTCCTTCTGACTTGAACAGCTGCTGATGGAGCGAAGGTAGCACATCCCAATATGGTTGCATGGTAGCGATATCGCTATTGGGGATGCCACCATTCATCGTAGCGTAGATGTCATACTGCTCTGGAGTTTCTGAAGAATCAACATAGCGAGGAATATTCAGGTTGTAACCATTCTCACGAATTTCATCACGACTTACAGTGCGAGAGAAGCCTGGAACAGTCTTACGATCTCGCCAAGTGTCAGATATACGTTTGATATCAGAAGCACGCAGTTTATTCTGCTTGCCTTCTTTAACAAACCCTTTCGAAGCATCGATAATCAAAACATCATCATTATCCCTATGTTGCTTCAACACCATAATAATTGTTGGAATATTTGTGCCAAAAAAAATATTTTCTGGCAGACCGATGATAGCATCTATTTGGTTTTTTTCTATTAAACGTGCTCTTATTTGTCCCTCGCTACTATCTTCAGGAATACCACGGAACAGCACACCATGAGGCAAAACAATGGTCATGATACCATCTGACTTCAAATGGTACAGTTCGTGCAAAAGGAATGCATAGTCGGCCTTGCTTTTGGGAGCTACACCATATTCCTTGAAACGCGCATCATATTCTGCATCCTCAGGATTCCAATACTGAGAGTATGGGGGATTTGAAACAACAGCATCCACACGAAGCGCCTTGCCTGCATCAACGCCAGTCTTGCTGATAGGCCAGTCTTCACCAAGAGAGTCAGCACAGCGAGTATCGATGTTGCTTGGACTGATGCCTCGCATGACGAGATTCATTCTAGTCAGGTTGTAAGTATTCTCCTTCAGTTCCTGAGCATAGTATTTCACATGATTCTTATCCTCTATATGACGTCCAACACTCTTACCAATGGTGAGCAACAACGAACCAGAACCACTGGTAGGGTCGTAAATCTCAATATTGTCCTTGGACTTATGATGTTCAGCAACAATCTCAGACATCAGGATAGCAACCTCGTGAGGGGTATAGAACTCGCCAGCCTTCTTACCTGCATTGGCAGCAAAGTTGCCAATCAGATATTCATAGACATAACCCAGCACATCATAGTCCTGTTTGCTGTCAGTAGGAATATCCTTGATATCCTTGATAATGCCTTTCAGGGCTTTGGTCTGAGCAGAAGGATTCTCGCCCAGCTTGCTCAATCCAGCCTGCAGAGTGATGAAAATCTTCTCATACACTCCTTTGAACTTGTCGCTAATCAACGAATCGAATTTGTTCAGGGCTGCACTCAAGTCCGAGACACTAAAGCTGACATCCGGTTTCAACCATGTAGAAAAGAGATACTTATATTCGATAAAGTAACCGATATGGTCTTTGCAGTCTCCAATCAACTTCTCCATATCCGGATTACTATAATCCTCCACGAGATAAGGCAGATAGTCATCTGTCCACTCATGTTCAGTTTTCAGGTAGTTCACCTCATTATCTGACAGGAACTTATAGAAGATAAGTCCCAGGATATAGTCTTTATATTCGTTGGCATCAATCTTTGAACGCATCTTGTTCGCAGAAGCCCAAATCTTGTTTGCTAACTGTTGTTTGTTCATATATTGTATCTTTATTTTATTACAAATAGTTTATTCAAATCCTCATTCAGAACAACATGGTCTCTGAACGAAATACTTTCACCATCATAGACGGCAGAGACATCAACACCTCTGTCAACAAGTGTATCAATCAAAGCAGCATCATGAGCAGCACGAGCAGAAGGCCAGCATCGTTTACCTACCAGAGCGTTAAATTGCTCAACCAAAGCCTCTGTACTCAGTGACTTCACACCGTTCTTGACTTTCTGATATTTGTATGTTCTTGCCATATCTACATTATTTTATTGTTTTCGTCTGCAAAGGTAATGTCTAAGTATGCAGGTTTTCTGCATCGTTCAAATTATTTTCATCTTCTGATTCGCTTAGTGATTCTTGAATCTCATGAAGTTTTCTCTGTAGTAGGGCTTTATCTGGTAAACATAGCTGATACTCGGCTACCATTGTTGGGGACAAGCTACGACTCAAAGCATATTCTACGACTGCATCATCCTTGTCTTTGCAGAGCAGAACACCTATGCTGGGATTCTCTTTGGGTTTCTTTACATCCCTATCTAATGCCTCCAAATAGAAGTTTAACTGCCCCAAGTGCTCTGGTTTGAATTTTTCCATCTTCAACTCAAAGGCAACAAGACATTGTAATTCACGATGATAGAATAGCAAATCTATCCGGAAATCGCTGTTTCCTACCTGTAGGCGATATTCCTCATCAATGAAAAGGAAGTCTTTCCCAAACTCCAAAACAAAGTCTTTCATTCGGGCAATCAGGGCTTTCTTCATCGTATTTTCATGTTCATAGTCCTTCCCGCCAATGAACTCTAATACATATTGATCTCTGAAGATTTGTTCTGCCTGAGGTGCTATTTCTCTCACCAGTGGTGAGATTTTTGGGGTTCCAATCTTTGAACGTTCATATAGAGATGTATCAATTTGTCTATTCAGTTCTCGCTTTGAAAGATGTTCTTTCTGGCAAAGTGTTAGATAAAAAAATCGCTCATCAGAAGACTTTGTTCGACTCATTATAATGAGATTGTTGGTCCAACTAATTTGTCTCACCAGTGGTGAGAGTTTTTCGTCAGCATCCTTATATGTCTCATAAAACTGCTTCATGCGCCAAAGGTTTTTATCAGAAAATCCCTTGACTTCAGGACTATTCTTCTCAATATAGTCTGCTAATTGCTTAACCACACCATCACCCCATTCTGAAATTGAAATCTTGTCGGATATATACTTACCAACTCTCCAATATAAATCTATCAGAGAAGCATTAGCCAATCGAACCACTTCGCTGCGAGTATGCTGAATCATGGTTACGATTTCAGCAAATTGGTCCTTTCTATCTTGTACTATTATGTTATTCATCTTTTTTACAATACTGTTGATTCATTGCTTGAATTTTCTTCGCTATTCGGTCTCTGAAGGTTGATGGAGCAATAACTTCCATATCATCACCAAAAGAGAGTATCAGGGATTCCAATTCATTGTTTATCTTCACATTTATGGAGATAATAGCATATCCTTTGCCCTCTTCAATAATTCGTTGTGACAAATGAAGGGGCTTAGTGCGAATATAGTTGAATCGTTTGCCTGTTACCTTAATAATTATGTCTTCTGCATCTTCATCTGGAACGGTAACGCCTATCACATCATCGAAATACTCAGAGAAATCAACCTCTGCTTCTTTATAAGGCAGGGCAACCTCTTCAAAGCTGTCAATTCTGTCAAGAGCATAGTGAGCATATGACTTATAGCCTATTGCCTGAGCGATGAGATACCAGCGATCATTGAATTGTTTCAGATGATAGGGATAGACGTTAACCGTCTGCGTATCTTTTCCATAAGGTGTATATCTGAGTTTCAACACTCTTTTGGTGAGAATAGCCTGCAATAGTTCTGAGAAATACGAAATGCCTTTCAAATCTGGGTTCGACTGGAATGATACGACTGGCGTGTTGTCTTCACTAAACAAGCCTCCCTCTATTTGCATAAGAAAAGCTCGTGCCCAATCATAAAGAGGCTCTCCTTCAAAATCTCTCAAAACATAGATGGCATCCTGAATCTTGTGCCGTTCTTTATCATTCATGCGGACAAGATGGATGGAGAAATCGGTATTAATATACCTATAAATACGCTGGCGGCCTTTACGGAGTTTTTCGTTTAACCTGATGCCATAATCTGTTTCCATGTTAACTATATCGTTCTGAATAGTACGCTTTGAGACCTCAGGTTTATCAAGTCTGCGTAAAGCCTCGTTACACTCATCGACAAGGTCATCGATAGTGTAATCTCTGTAGGGATTCCTAAAGCACTCGTTCAAAACCCGATAGCGTTCTATCACTTGTTTGTCAACAGGCATATCCTCAATTCTTTATCTTTGACAATAGGAACTGCTCGTATTCTCGAACTAACAGCTCTTTTATATCAACCTCCAGCAAGTCGGCTATCTTAAGCAGACTTGCAACATCGGGCTGAGAAGAGTTAGTACACCACTTGCTTACTGTAGATGGGTTAACACCCATCTGCATTGAGAGCCATCGCGCAGTACGCTTTTTCTCTACCAATACGACTTTCAGTCGGTTTATATCTTCCATACTTATAGCTTTATTCCACAAAGGTAGTGATTTATTTTCAATTGTTTTCTGTTTTACCAAAACAATCTGCCAATTTTTGTCGTATTTGGCTATTTTTAACGACTTTACCTCTATATTTATAGCCTTTTAGTTAGTCCCCGAAATGTTAAAATTTCAACTTTTTCTAATATTTCCTTGAAAAGTTATTTTTTTTAAGGTTTCAAAGAGAAAAGCTTGCTAATATCTGCTATAGGGGTACTCCGATATCTCCCGTAGGTCATGCGGGATATTGCCATGGGGGGATAGGAGATATTCCCAAGGGGCTTGGGAGATATCGTCATGCCCCACGGAGCCCGTACCTCCGCCCCTCAGAGCTTAGGGCTTCGACCTTTGAAGCCTAGGGCTTCGCAACCCACATGCAGTATTTTGGTAAACACAGAGATAATTTCGCAAAAACATATAACCATATAACATGACAGACCGCAACCCCCGATAAACAGAGGCTTTAAAGCATGTTATATGTTTGCTGAACATATAACATACATATAACATGCTTCTCACACAAAAGTTATATGTATGTTACATGTATGTTACATGTTTGAGCAACATGTAACATGGCTCAATCCCTTTGTATATAGGCATTTGAGCCACATTATGTTATATGGTTATATGTTTTTGCGAAATTCATAAGAATCAGTTACCGACTGAAGGGCAGTTCGTTACCGACTGAAGCCCCCTTTTCATACCGACTGAAGCCCTTAATTGGGTCATTCCGATACTCTTATTCAACAATACGAGTATCTTATTAAACAATACGACTGGCAGATTTTTCATTCCGCCAGTCGTATTACCAAATAACATTATCGTGTTTGACGATAAGTGAACTACATAATATTAGCCTATTTTGCCTCATCAGTTATCAAATATCGTATCTTCAAGTGCTTTATCCGTCACGTTTGGATAACCAAATGGCAGAAGTTTATTTCAAAACCAACAAAGACATCCACCCTAATTTCTCTAATTTTCTTGAGAATCAGAGATCTATGCGCCCCTTCTATTCTTTTTTATTTCTTCATACACGACAATATCTGAAAGTTTGCACCCTCATTAATCTATTGGTCTCTTCAATTTGATTATGATAGGAGTAGTTTCTTCACAATCAGTTTTGTCCTTTTCTGTTCGAATGATATCACCAATTGCAAAATAGTAATATAGTGGTGGCTCAAAATGAGCATCTTTCCCATTAGCGACCTTCATAAACAATTTGTTCAAGTCCTTGCATCCGAAACGGTCATTCAAGTCTTGAATGTTTTTGCGAGTGACAGGAATGAGAGCATTCTCATAGCAAGTCACGTCGATAAACCAAGAATTCTGCTCATCGTGGAAATGAATCCTTTCTACGGGACGTGTGGCGCACATAAATTCCGTAAAGGCTTCCATGTCCATACCAAAACAGTCTCGATGGGCTGTCATCCATTCGTCAACATAATGATCCGTCAAACAATCAAAATACTGATCGTTGAATAGGCGGACCACGACTTTTCTTTTACATTGAAGAATCTCGTCTGCTTCCTCTCGGCTCAGCAAAAGGTCTAACTGCTTGATGGGTTCACATTGTGGAGCATTATACCTTGCTATGAATTCATCCATAGCAAGGAAATACTCTCCATCTGACATCCTTTTGAACTTGCTCATAGCCAAAGTCTATGCTATTTACTTTTTGTATTTTTCTTCATATAGGACCTTCAGCAAATGAAGCTGGTACAGCCAATATGGACTGGGCTGCAATGGTTTTCGGGTGTGCAGAAGTCTTTGAGTAAGAGGAGTAAGTTTATATATCTTATCCATGTATTTTACTTCGCGGTCGCTGACCACCTCAACCTGTACTTCTGGATTGTTCTTGAATATCAGCTTTGCCCCAGGCAGAATGCCCAAGTCTTTAAAATTCAGAGGTGGGCGTCTGCCGTTCTTTTCCTCTTTCTCTCCTGCTTTGTCTTGTGGCTTTTCTATTGTCTTAGGTACTTTGACAACCTTTTTGGGCTTTGTTTTCAAATCCGTATCCAATATATCTCCAATGGCAAAACAATAGAACAACGGGCGCTCTTCTGCATCTTCTTTTTCAAGTTCTTCCAATAGTTCATCGAACTCATGGCAGTCATAACGCTTCTGCAAGTCTTCAACATTGCTCCGCGTTATGCCAATTAAAGCGTTCTCTATACATGTCACATCCAAGAACCATGACTTGTTATAATCATGGAAATGGATTCTATGAACGGGTCGTATAGCGCACATGAATTCATTAAACGCCTCCATATCCATGCCTTCGGTATCTCGGTGTTCCGTCATCCATGCATCAACATTCTTGTCTGTAAGTCTGTTGAAGTAATAATCTGAGCATTGACGAATTTCCACTTTCTTTTCTCCGCTAAGTATCTCTTCAGCAAACTCCCTGCGCATAATCAAGTCTAGCACCTCTATTGGCTTGCACTTGGGGGCTTTGTACTTCTCCATAAACTCATCCTCCGCAGCAAAATATTCCACGTCGGTCATAGAATCAAATTTACTCATCGCTTCAATGTTTTATACTTATACTTCTATTTTAATAAATCGTGCTGCAAAATTAAAACGAGGTTGTTTCAAAACATGGAACAACCTCGGGAGAAATGATCATTATTCAGAAAATCCAATATCCTTACTCATTGCCTCTATCAATTCCAGTTTGATGGATTCGCTATAATCTTCGTCATTGACAATGCACCGCATCACTTCCGTCAGCAAATCACGGTCAATATGCCCAGCAGCCACATGATAGCCGATAGCCTCCATTTCCTCCATGAAGTTTTTTACCAGGTACATATAGCCATTCCTCAAGAAGAAAGACAATGTCAACGTAATAGAGATGCGTTTATTGCAATCAGCAAAATAGTGTCCTCTGCACAAACTATACATCAGATAAGCAGCCTTGTCAGCAATCTCGGGATAATACAAGTCGTCCTGCACAAAGTCGAGAGTTGACCTGATGCCACCTTCATCGCGCACACCAGCCATTCCGCCTCCGCTCTTTTCTACCGTTTTGTTGTAAATGGCGAGGGCTTCGTCATAATCGATATATGTGATGTTTGCCATACCTTTTCCTCCCTATTGCTTTAGACGATCGAGTACAGCCTTGTTCTCATCCAGCAGATGGTCGAAATCGACAGACTGGCTACCAATGAATTTCTCATACTCCTCTGGCGACACGGCTTTTAGGTATTCGGCTATGTTGTCGTGATATACATCACGGAGAGCAAAATCGCGTGAAGCCATCTTGGTTCTGGCATCCTCTAAGATCGGCTTTACAAAAGGCATTGCTGCCAAATCTTTAACGAACTGTCCGACTTCTTCAACAGTCACAGTCCCCACTTCTTTAGCCTTTGCTCTAATGGTTTCTGCAACTTGGTTCTCAAATGCAGACACAGCCACCAACACCTCTGCATAGAGTGTCCTGCGCAAGTTGTCTTTTTCGCTCAGTTCAAGCAGTTTCTTGTATTCCTTGGCCTTCTCACAGAAGACAGCCTTGTATATCATATCTATGATGGTGGGATACTTATATATCTTGTGCCCATCAACATAATCCCTGATGGCATCAGTTAATTTCCTATGATAATTCTCTTCTTGGATGGCAGATGTAACATAATTCCTATCCCTGCGGTTGATATACTTCGTTCCGCCTCCTGATTTTTCATTGATTACGGAGATAACAATGTCCAGCATTAAACTACGAACCAGCTTTGCCTTCTCACTTGTGGTGAGCAACATGCCGATGTTGAGAAACGAGCGAAAGTCGAAGATTCCAAGGCGAACAGTTTTGATACCGAAATCGATTTCGGTATCAAAGTGTAACTTAAACTCCTTCAGTTCTTTACCAGTCAAAACCTTATATCCGTTTCTATGTAACTCATTTTCGTTTGCAGATAAGCAATTTTCTATGGTGCGGATATCCACCTCATAGAAATCTGCAGCCATCTGCTTTGTTACATATAATACGCCATTAAACTCCAGAGGCTTAATCTCCAAGGCTTCACGGATGCGAGGCAGAGCCACCGGATTGTTCAGTATATTCTGCCTACTAATTTCTGATGTCGTTAAATCCTTTGCCATAAAGCAATTTTTACATTTACAATAACTCTTAAAGAGATTATCTTCTTTTACTTTTTATGAGGTTTTACCAATTTTTGCCACATACTGTATAATGTTTCTTTGTCACCCTTATATGTAAAGGACTGATAGCCATTGTGCTCATTTGTCTGGCCATTCCTTGGATGTTCTTTCTTCATGTAATTCGACAACGACATTTCTTCACCAGCAACTAAAATGCCATTACCTTTCACTGTAAAAGTCTTCCCATCTACAATACATTTTATCTGGTCACCATCAAGAATTCCTAAGAAGTCCAAACGGCAATTAGGAATCTTCAATTCTTTTATTTCATTGTCCTCATATTTATACCTTTTGCCTTGATAGCACATTTCAGAACCGGGGAATTCACTAAGCATTTGCTTATATATTTCAACTATTTCCGCTTCTTCTGCCCTAATCCATTCCTTGCTGCTACTTTCTTCTGTCTCTAAAATGAGGCTCTTTTCTTTAAAGATACCCTCAAGTCGTTTTTCTATCTCTTTATAGGATTTTGAAAACATCACGATAATGTCATAAAGAGCATAAACCGGAGGAACAGAGTTGTTCTGCACTCTTTTTCTTTGAAAAGGATTAATTGTGATACCATACTTATAAATATGCTCACGTTCATACAGCTCATTTGTGAGCAAATACACTATTCCCACATGATCTCTTGTTGTTCTATTCTTCCTATTCATAACAAACAGCATCAATTTTTACGTAACGAAGTAAGTTTTTGCCCATTGTAATACCAATATTCATTGCCATTGACTGTCTTCAAATCCATTCCAGCAAATTCGTTGAGATATTTTTTTGCCAAAGGAGACGTGCGGGCTATTTCACCACGACAATCAAACTTGTTGTCCCCAACGTAAATGGCTGTCACAGGTACACCATTCTTATCGACAACTTCTTCTCCTTTACCGTTCTTTAGTACAACTTCTGCATTTTCCACTTCAGCAAAAACTAAATCCAAATCCAAGTTTTTCTTCCTTGTCCCTGTTTCCATCTCTTTCTCAGATTCCTCTGCATCACTATCTAGATTGATATTGTTGAATCGGCAAAGCTTAATGATTTGCTGAACACGTTCCTCATCCTCTTCATCAGCAATAAGATCATGGTCAATGGATTGTATAGCGTACTTAATTTTCTTTCTCTGAACATTGTAGACGAATTCTTCTCCAGCAGGTATACTAAACTTATCTTCCCTGCGTTCACGATTCATTTGTTTGCTATTGTCTATTTCATATAAATCTTGGCATAGACGATTTCTTATTTTCAAATCTGTTTTAATCCTGTATGGAAAGATAAACAGATCAAAGATTCTTGAGGGGAATGGAATACCTGTTCTGGATTCGCCCTTAATCCGAGACATTGCTTTCTGTCTGACTATGTCGGGATTAGAAAGAAGTGTTTCTAGTTCTCCCTCCCATTGTGTCTCACCAATTTTTATCCATTCATTTGCATCCAATGATATGATCTTGTCACTATAATATTTATCTTCGCACTGCTCAGGTCCAAAGACATACACAATTGTGAATTTTGTAATCTTACTCATATTAGTACTGTATTAAATATTTCTTCTGCAAAAATACAAAAAAATATTTGAGTTATCAGTAAATCTAACCGAAAAAATTCAATTCTTTATCGCTTATATTTAGACAATAAATACTATATTCGTACATTAGCATCACAGAATTCTATGAGACCTTGTTTTTGTCTCCATTTCAAGGGTGTATTCACTTCGATATTTCAAAAGAGAAAACCGCCGAATGATTTGCTAACCCGAAGTCACTGTGCAACTCTTTCATCCGGCGGCTGAGAAGACGACTTGATATTTTCTGCACCTCGCTGCACCAATCGCAGCAGCCTCAGAATACGCCCCCTTGATGATGCCAAGAAGGCTAAGCTTGAAGTTATCGCGCCATCCCGCGCCATCTTGACATCTTGAAGGCAGTGCCAACATATTGGTTGCCTTCGCCTTGCCAAGCACTACCGCCGTTTCGGATATGTCGAAACTGCTACCCTGCAAGCGCACATCTTTTGATGACACTGCAAAATTAGTCGCAAGTTGTTTCAAATCGTGAAACATGCTGCAGACAATTACAACTCATCGTATTTTTTTGCATTACCGTAGGCTTTATTTACAGGGTATTTCTCTGCATTTTTCTGTAGCTTGTCTAAAACGATTTGTTTGACGTCGAGGTTGAATTTGTCTGCTATCAGAATGGCATAGTTGAATACATCAGCCAACTCCTCCTTCACTTTTTCGACATTAACTTCTGAGGCATCCTTCCAAAGAAAGGCTTCATTAAGTTCTGCAGCCTCAATAGAAAGAGCCAGTGCGAGATCTTTTTCATTATGGAATTGATCCCAGTCACGCTCTTGCGTGAATTGTACTATAACTTTCCGAAGTTCTTCAAGGTCACTCATTGCTTATTGTATTTTGAGTTATACATTTCAGGTGCAGTTTTATTAGCCAAAAACATAATTCTAACATCTTTTTCTAATCATCGATGCAAAGGTAAGTTTTTAAATTCATACAAAGACTGGCAAGCGGGGGATATCGATGCCCCTCATATCAGCAGAATTACCTGCCGTTGCTCCGTTCCAAACATCATGCGCTCTACTCACCAGTCTATTCAAAAAGGGTGGCACAAGCGACAGATTTGAACTACTACCCATACCTTTCGGCTACCACATTTACCATGCATCAGCGAAATTGTTTTCATAAGTTATCAATATCGCTGAAGTCATCATAGATAACTTCTACGAAATCTTCGTTTGACAAGTTAAGTTGATTCTGAAAATACGAGGAGAACATAACATGCTTTGCATTCTTTCTCCATTCTTCTTTTTCCCACTTTTCCACCCATGTGGTATCATCATTTAAGTATTGGAAAGAACGGGCATATTCCTTAAGATCATCTGCCAAATAATTCATCTTATCGAAAATTTCAATTGTCGGCCCCTGGTCAGAGCAGATAATCACCTCTTTGCAACCAAACATCTTTGCTTGCTGATATATCCTCATCCGATAATCGCGCAGCCACTCTCGCCATTTTCCTGATGAATGAAATGCGTATTCCCACGTTGTCCACCTTTCAATTACGCATACATCGAGATTTACATTCTCTTTGAAAATCCTAATATAAGTGTTATCATTTCTATCCTCTATTTCGTATAACTCGAATGAGTCTTCAATATCTTCAAGTATTGAGTCTGCAGCACTTGCAAAGGTTACCTGGCGCAATTTTTCTTCACCTACAGATTCCAGTATCTGACGTGCCTGATAATCAGAGGCTATCATCTGTAGGTAGTCCTTGGAACTATTCACTTCATACTTCCCAAGTTCGATTAATTCATAACCTTCGGCTTCTCTTACAACATTCTTTGTATTATCATACTCATATTCATTTCTGTATACAAGTCTGACATTCCTATTCATTCTTTTTGCAACTTCTTGTGCTGTCGCAAAAGGATCGTGGACTGGCAAGTTATGCCTTAACCCAATTTCTACTACATCCCATCCCATTGTTTTGGTCCATTATATTAATTCATAAAGTGCTCTTATATAGTCTCAAAATTACAGATTGTTTTTATTATTATGTCTCTCGATAAACTTATCACAATCTCCAGCAGGATCCATGAATTGCACAAGTCGTTTAACACACTCGCTGCCCTTGAATGTGTTATCTTCATCAAATTCACACGAAATGGAATATCCGTTGCTGAATTCATATCCTCTGCATGAGATTCCCATATATTTAAATCGACATTTTAGTTTTGGAACAAGAATAATTACAGGTTCATCATCTTCAAACAAGTCGAAATCTGTTCTGTTGTCCACAATCTCCGTTTCATCATCGACATCCGGAAAAACGTGAATATCGAACAAATTGATGAATTTGTCATCACATGCCCAAAGCATGTCATGGAAGTTGGAGAGAACTTCATCTTCCAAATTGGTAGTATTACCTTTCTCTTCAAAAATGCGCTCTGCTTCTCTATATGCCTCAGTCGTTGTATATGTCTTGTCTTCATTAACGGTTTTAAATCCATCCGGCAAACTCATAGGCCTCAAATCGGTATCTAAGACATCACCTATCACAAAGTAATAGAACAGTGGACGTTCGTCAGTATGCTGATTCTCACACTCGTCAAGGATTTCGTCAAACTCATGGCAGTCAAAACGCTGTTGCAAGTTCTCCACATTTTGTCTGGTGACTGCTATCAGCGCATTCTCCGTACATTCCACATCGAGATACCACGATTTGTTGTAATCATGGAAGTGAATCTTCAATACAGGTCTTGTAGCACACATGAACTCATTGAAAGCCTCCATATCCATACCTGGCTCGTCACGATGTTCTGTCATCCACTTATCCACCTTTTTGTCAGTAAGGCGATTGATATAGTGATCAGAACCATTGCGAACCTCGACTTTCTTTTCACCACTAAGAATGGCTTCTGCAAACTCTCTGCGCATAATTAAGTCCAAGACCTCAATAGGTTCGCACGCAGGAGCCTTGTATTTCTCCATAAACTCATTCTGTGCAGTAAAGTACTGCTCATCTGTCATCTCACTGTACTTACTCATCATCAACATTTTTAGTTTTACGACTGCAAAGATAGACCATAGTTGTTTCAAATCGTGAAACAACAACAAAGAAAATACGTTTTACTCGTAAAATCCTTTAGCATCTATCCCATAAAGTCGGGCCGATTCTGCGTGCATCTCAAAGATTTCTAACGCAAGCCATTCTGGGGAAAGCACCTTGATATGGCAGCCATGACTGAGCAGACAATTACAGAAATCCATTGTAGGACGTAAAGTCAACTCAAAGTCCGTGTAATCATCCCCTCGTGCGATTTCTCTTTGGCTATGATGCAAAGGGAGATCTTCCAAATAGAACCGCTCTTGTCCGAATGCCCTGATAACAACTCGTTCTACCATCGTATCGTCATGCACCACGACACCAAAGCATTCTTCAAAATAGGCTTCTGCGTCAAAGTCGGGGTCTATGGTGAATTTAATATCCGTCAGAGAAAGGCTACGGATTCTGTCAAAGGCAAAAACGCCAAAGAAATCATCAGTAACATTGTCTGATGGGGCTGTCTTCTGATAATGCCCTAATACATACCAACGCCTATTGAATAGTTTGATACAATATGGCTCGAAATCCAAATCTTTGGATTTGTCTGCTCCATAACGTTGATAGGCAACCTTTATCCTGACACTTCGCCTCATCGCTTCGATGACTGTTGACAAGTACTCATGCCCAGAAGAGACAGGTTCCAAGAGTATTCTGTCTTTCAAAGCCAGGCTTTCGCTAACGGTGCTGCTCACGGAAAGCGTAGAAAGCATCCAATTTTGCATACTATTCTCTTGTAACACATGTCTATTCCCAATGGAATATTTGTAACCATTATTCCTGTCGCAATCAATATACAAGCCAAAGATTTCCTCAATGGCAATACGATGGCGATGGAAGGTTGTTCGTGACAATGGGATTCCCTCGCTCATTTCTGTCTGTAGCCACTTCTCGTTAATCCCTGCGAGCGTAATGCTTCTGGCTTGATAGATGGTGTTCACCAGCCAGATGTATTCTTTGAACTTTGTATATGTATTCATAGGCAGTAGCAATTTTGCCACAAATATACACAAAAATATCGAAGACTATCCATCTATGCAGGAAAAACAAATAAAAAACAGAAAATAAACCAGATTATTTTGTCATGCCCTCAACTTTTCGTACTTTCGCTTGTAATTGTAAAAGAAAAACGTGATTTTCTTTTGCATTTTGCTCGCTTATTCGTATCTTTGCATTTAATTAGATGCTAGTAAATAATTAAAGACGAAATGGATATTACTGAACGATTCCTAAATTACACGAAGTTTGATACACAGTCAGCAGAGGAGAGCGACAGTGTACCGAGTACCAGTAAACAACTTATTTTTGCGGAATACCTGAAGAAAGAGCTCGAACGCGAGGGGCTTGATGATGTGGAACTCGATGAGAAGGGTTATCTCTATGCCACTCTAAAAGCCAATGTCAAAGGCGACATCCCTACCATCGGGTTTATCTCCCATTATGATACATCACCCGACTGTAGCGGTGCTGACATCAAGCCACAGATCGTGCATCACTATGACGGTTCTGACATCCTGCTCAGTGAGGGTATTATAAGCAGTCCGAAGAAGTTTCCCGAGCTGTTGCAGCATATAGGAGAAGACCTGATAGTGACTGACGGGCACACCCTTCTGGGAGCGGATGACAAGGCAGGTATTGCTGAGATCATCCAGGCAATGGTCTATCTGCAGGAGCATCCAGAGATCAAGCACGGAAAGATCCGTATCGCCTTCAACCCTGATGAGGAGATTGGTATGGGAGCCCATCATTTCGATGTAGAGAAATTCGGTTGCGAGTGGGCATATACCATGGATGGTGGTGATGTCGGTGAGTTGGAGTTTGAGAATTTCAACGCTGCCTCAGCGAAAATCATCATCAAGGGAGTGAGTGTGCATCCCGGTTATGCCAAGGGTAAGATGGTGAATGCCAACAGCCTTGCCGCTGAGTTTGCCAAGATGCTGCCAGAGGATGAGACACCCGAGACGACCGAGGGTTACCAAGGATTCTACCATCTGACAAATATCCAGTCGAATACCGAGTTGGCAAAACTCAGTTATATCATCCGTGACCACGACAGAGAGACGTTTGAAGACCGTAAGCGCTTCATCCAGCTCTGTGCCGAGAAGATGAATGCAAAATACGGAGAAGGGACTGTTGTTGCCGAGGTGAAAGACCAGTATTATAATATGAAAGAGAAGATCGACCCTGAGATGCATGTCATCGACCTCGTGCTGAAAGCCATGCAGGAGGTGGGAGTCGCTCCGAAGGTAAAGCCCATCCGTGGCGGTACGGACGGTGCCCAGCTCTCTTTCAAGGGGCTCCCCTGCCCCAATATCTTCGCAGGTGGTGTCAATTTCCATGGTCCCTATGAGTTTGTATCCATCCAGTCGATGGAGAAAGCCATGGCAGTGATTGTGAAGATCTGCGAGTTGACTGCGGGGTATAATGATTAGTGGTTAGTTAAGGAGGGAGATTATGGCAGAGCTACCTGATTTAATTAATGACCTTGCGTTGATATTGATATCAGCAGGTATTGTTACTCTTATTTTCAAGAAGCTGAAACAGCCATTGGTATTAGGCTATATCGTGGCAGGTTTCCTCGTGAGTCCCCACATGCCATATACCGCCTCTGTCGTTGACGGAGAGAATATCCACCTATGGGCGGACATCGGTGTGATGTTCCTGTTATTCTCGTTAGGACTTGATTTCTCATTCAAGAAGATCCTGAAGATGGGGGCCTCCCCGATTATCTCCACGGTAACCATTATCTTCTTCATGTCCGTGATTGGTGTCCTGGTAGGGCAGCTCTTCGGATGGAGCAAGATGGACTGTATCTTCCTTGGTGGTATGCTCGCCATGAGTTCCACCACTATTATCTATAAGGCATTCGACGATTTAGGGTTACGCCAGCAACAATTTGCCGGTTTGGTGATGAGTGTGCTCATACTGGAGGACATCCTTGCCATTGTGATGATGGTGATGCTGAGTGCCATTGCCAGTGGCAACAACCCCGATGGCGGTCAGATGCTTGGGTCTGTTATGAAGATAGGCTTCTTCCTTGTCCTCTGGTTGGTAGTCGGTATTTTCGCCATCCCGGAGTTCTTACGGAAAGTACGTGGACTGATTAATCCTGAGGTATTACTCATCGTATCCTTAGGACTATGCTGTGCGATGGCAGTCTTCTCGACGAAAGTCGGTTTCTCATCGGCTTTCGGAGCCTTCATCATGGGCAGTATCCTTGCCGAGACCATTGAGGCAGAGCGTATTGAGAAACTGGTAGAACCCGTGAAGAACCTGTTTGGTGCTATCTTCTTCGTGTCAGTAGGTATGCTGGTCGACCCGAATATCCTGGTGGAATATGCCATTCCCATCATCACTCTGGTCCTTGCCATCCTATTAGGACAGAGCATTTTCGGTTCTATAGCCTTTATGTTAGGTGGAGAGAGTCTGAAGTCAGCCATGCGATGCGGTTTCTCCATGGCACAGATCGGTGAGTTCTCATTCATCATCGCCTCGTTAGGATTATCGTTAGGAGTGATCAGCGACTTCCTCTATCCAGTGGTTGTTGCCGTCTCTGTCATCACCACCTTCCTGACCCCCTATATGATTCGTTTTGCCACCCCCGTCTATAACAGTCTGGAGCGAAGACTCCCCACCCGTCTCATCCAGTTATTAAACCACCTGTCGATGAGTCATCCCTCCACCAAGGAGCACAGCAAATGGAAGAAGTTGTTGACACAGATGACCATCAACACCATGATTTACTCCATCCTCACCACTGCAGTCATCACCGTGATGTTCACCTTCGTGTTGCCCATCACCCGTAAGATGCTGCCAGGATGGGAGCTCCACTGGTATGCCAATGCCATTACGGGTATTCTGACCATTCTGTTCATCTCCCCCTTCCTCCGTGCCATCGTGATGAAGAAGAACCATAGTGATGAATGGAAAGCGTTATGGGCAGAGAGTAACGTCAACCGTCTCCCGCTGTTGTTTACCATTGTGGTACGAGTCATTATTGCCGTATCCTTTATTTTCTATATCTGCAACTACCTGAGCAGGTTCTCCAGTGCGGTTATGATCACCATTGGTCTGCTTGTTGTCAGCCTGATTATCATCTCCCGTACTATCAAACAAAGGAGTATCCGACTGGAGCGGTTGTTTATCCTCAACCTCCGTTCCCGTGACATAGCAGCCCAGGTACATGGAAAGAAGCGTCCCCTCTATGAGGGCAGGTTGCTGGACCGTGACGTGCATATAGCCGTCTTTGACGTCCCTATGGACTCGATGTGGATGGGCTGTTCGCTGAAACAACTGAAACTCGGACAGAAATACGGGGTACATATCACGAGTATTCTCCGTGCCAACCACCGTCTGAACATCCCTGACGGCGAATATGTTATCTACCCTGGTGACAAGTTGGAGATTATCGGTAGTGACGACCAGTTGAATAAGTTCAAGCAGGCTGTAGAGAAAGAGGTGTTCGGAGAAGACCTCCATCTGGAAGACCGTGAGATGAAGCTCCGTCAGATGATTATCGGTGAAGGAAGTCAGTTTATCGGTAAGACCCTGATAGAGAGTGGTATCCGTGATATCTACAGTTGTATGGTTGTCGGACTGGAGGAAGGAAAGGAGAACCTCTCACCCGTCCGTCCTAACAGGAAATTCCAGGAAGGAGACATCATCTGGGTAGTCGGTGAGGAAGAAGCCCTTCAGACACTACTTAACACTTGACGATCAATACCACTGTACGGCATTTGAATAGCTGCTGCGCTTATCATATTTCAAAGCATCGGTAAGCGTAGCGGCATTGCATCGGAAGGAGAAGTTATAAGAGGTGTAAGGTGCCAACACGACGGAGCACGACATGTTGAAGCAATGGAGGTCACGTGAGAGTGATGCCGTTGTCATGGAAATCTTATGGTTCTCAAAGTCATAACCAGAGGAGAACGAGATATTCCAGCCGTCCGAGATTCTGACATTACCACTGACGTTAAGATTCTGTGTAAACTTATACGGATAGCGCATCGTGTCGTAATTGAAGTCACCACTCGTATTCTCCCGCATCGTCACACCATAACCGAAACTCAGGGACCAGGGCACGTTGAATGCCATATAACCGTCCTCATCAGTCTCTGTCTTACCGGCATTCTCTTTCCTGGCACCATGTTTTCCCGCCTCCATCTTATCATCGACATTCGTCTCAGCACCAGAGTCATACTCATCCTTATCATCCTTCCCGTCGTCTTTCTTCACCTTTTCTCCCCTAAGCCATTTGAAGAAATTAGCCACTTTCTTGTTGTCGAGGGTGTACGAAAGGTTTTGCGACATACCTTGGAATCGTCCAAAACGTCCTTTACTATACTCTGTACGGGTACCTATATATGGGCGTGCCCCCACTGAATCCGCCTCATAGGCATAGGTAGCAAACACCGCATTCAGATTGAGGGTATAACTTTTCGAAAGCTTGAGTCGTAAGCGTGTAGACAAGTCACTCCATGGACGTTCTTTTGCTGCGAGATTATATGACATGGATGCTCCCAGCTCATCGATGATACTGATCTTCTTAAATCCAGTAGAGTCATCATCGCTGCGTACTTTCATCTCGATATTATTCTTAATATCCATCAAGATACTACCCGTCTTTCCTTGTCCAGGTACACCGTATAATGTTCCAGAATATGGAGAGTAAGTCACGGTTGACACATTACCATCAGCATCCGTTTTCTGATAAGTGTCGTAATAGCCATAGCGCGACGTACTGAAGTCTGGTGCGTAATTAAAACTGACAGTGGGAGTAAAGACGTGGCGGATAGCCTGTATCTTATCACCGAATATCTTACGACTGGGCACATACATACCATAAAGAGTGGTTGACATCGACAAATTCATATTCCAGTCATACACATTATGGAAACCAGTCACCGTGTCAACGACCTCCTTCTGTTCCTCCTCATCCCATGACCGGTTGTATTTCTGCGTGTACATACGGTCAGTAAAGTTAAACGATGCTGTCAGATTCAGATAGTCAAACAATGTGAAATTACCTGAGATAGGAATAGTGTGCTTCATACCGTTGCGCCAGTCCTTTGTCAGACTGGAGCGCAGGATCTTGTCTTCCTTCGTATTGATAGAGTTGCTCAACTGTCCCGTATATGACATGGAGATTTTCTCATACCACCGTTCTTTTCCTGCCGCATGCTTACGCTTAAAAGGATAGAAGCGGGCAATAGAGACATTCAGGTCAGGCAATGTCAAGCCAATGGTAGAGTCACGCATATTCTGGTTGAGGTTCACCGTAGAGCTCAATGACATGCCAATACTGGAGAAAGTGGTACTCCAACTGACAGAACTGGTACGTGTTGACTGGGTCATTGCCTGCGGGTTATACATAGACGAAAGGTTGTTGCGCTCATAGCTTGTCGTGGCAAAGTTGACACTTGCCGACAAAGTAGAGTACGGATTCGCCTTCGCGTCTTGACGGTGGCTCCACTGAATCTTGAAACTCGTTGTCTTAGAATAGTCTGGCATGTTTTTATCACCCGACACCGAGTTCTGGTAACTGGCATAGAAAGAACCACTGTACCTATAGCGCTTACGATAGTTTGTAGCAGCAGAGAGCCCCCATGAGCCCTTGGTATATATCTCACCAAGCAGTTTCAAGTCCCACTTATCACTTACCGCGAAATAATATCCGCCATCACGCAGATAGAATCCACGGGATGTCTCATCACCATAGGTCGGCATGATAAAACCGGAAGAGTAGCTCTTCGTGAAGGGGAAGAAGCCATAAGGGATGGCAAAAGGAAGGGGTACGTCAGCCACTACCAAGTAGGCAGGACCGAATACCACGTCCTTGCCGGGACGTACCTTAGCCCTTGACAGGGCGATATAGAAGTCGGGATGGGGCTCGTCACAGGTGGTATAGCGTCCATGTTGCAGGAACAGCTCTCCCTTCTCATTACGTTTAGAGAGCTCTGACACCATAAAAGCATCATCCTGCTGAGTATATACATTTTGTATGAGACCCTTCTTTGTCTTGAAGTTGAATGCCATCGTATCACTCTCATAAGTGTCACTCCCCATTTTAAAGACAGGTGTTCCAAACTTCTGTCCTGTGGTGTCACGAGAACCTGTGGCATGAACCAGACTGGAGTCCATCTGCATATAAATCCGGTCACTCTGCAGATCCATGTCCTGATACTTCACCTGGGCATTACCAAACAGACGGGCAATACCGGAACCACCCTCATAAGTCATCGAGTCGTCCGCCTGATAACTCACTGGTGCATCAATACCATTCTTACGCTCCCTGTTCAGACTGTCGGCACGTAAGGAGTCATCTATCGCCTTGTTATGCTTCCAGATAGCCTTCTGAAGAGAATCCATGCTCAGGGTATCATCCTGCACGCTGAGGGTAGTATCTTTGGACACGGTGTCAACACGCACACTATCCTTGCCCTTCTCATCTTGAGGGAAGTGCCAACGAGGTATCTCCGCCATCACAAAAGTGAGGACGAAGAGACATACGATGATGAGCGTATTTTTTCTCACGGCTGCAAAGGTACGAAAAAAAGTGAAGAGTGAAAAGTGAAGAGTGAAGAATTTACTTGCCGCCTTGACATTTTTAACGTGTTATTCAAACATTTCAGCCCAATGCAAAAATATTTTAACACCTTCCGCACCAAATTTCTCCAGCGACTGTGCTGTCTCCAATACCGTTCGTACGTGGTCGGGACTGGACTTGGAATAAAACTTATCGGCGTAACAGACAATCTGTTCCTCTAATGTCTCAGGCTCATAACCGGGAAGACCTGTGCCAGTATGACGCTCTGCCACACGGGCATGACGGGGTAAGCCCTCCTGCCGAAGGAGGTCACCCCCTATCGGACCATGCTTGATATAGGGCTCCTTTCCGTAACAGAAGATTGAAGGGGCGTTACAACGGAAGATGCCGATATCATGAAGCATGGCAGCCTCCTCCACAAACTGACGGTCAACAGCCAGTTCCTTGTGCTTGTCGACAATGAGTAAAGCACGGTCGGCAACTTGCCGACTGTGCTTCAAGAGGAGTCGCCGGAGCTCATTATCCTCCGGGTAGTATTTGTCAAGGACAGACTGATAGTCCATTATTCCGCTCTTTCTATCCATGCGAGGTTATCGCCACGACGAACCTTGGCACCCTGTTTGGCAGCCACCTCTACCAGTTTACCACCCAGTGCTGCAGGGATAGGAACGATCTCGCCCCATGGCGCCTGGATGTAACAGAAGGTGTCGCCCTCCTTGTATTGCTGTCCGACAAACGGTTCGAGACAAGGCTCACAAGCACCCTCGCCAGAGAACTCATAATAGACCTGTCCTGCGATAGGAGCGGTCAGCGCATCAGCCTTGGCATGCTTGAAGGCGGCAAGTTCCTCAGGTGATATCTTAGTACCCAGTTTCGCATCCTTCGCCTTCTGGAGGTCTGCGAGGAAGTTCTTCTTCGCCTGTCCGCTCTTGTAGTTACGATACTGCTCAGGGTGCATGGCAAGTTCGAAGAGTTCTTCGTCATCCTGACCATACTCCCATCCATTCTCGTCCATCTCCTTACGGAAATCATCGAGCGCATTAGGCAGTAAGGTATGCGGATCGACATCCGTGAACTCACGTCCCTGTTTCTTGGCAAGTTCGATAAGCTCCTGGTCAATCGTACCGGGAATCTTACCACTCTTTCCAAGTATCATACCCCACATGGAGTCATCCATCATCACGAAGCGTCCCTTGCCCTGTTCGATGGTAAGCAAGTTCATGAGTGCGATATTCTTCACATACTGTGAGAAAGGTGTCACCAATGGGGGATAGCCCACACGAGGCCATACATACTCCACTTCCTGGAAGAGTTTCACCAGCATATCATCGGTCGTCAACTCCGGCTCTCCCTTCTTCGCACGGCTCTTGTTGATGACACTATGGATACCACCGAGGTCAGCCATCATAGAACCCATCATACCACCAGGCAGTCCGCAGCCCAATAATAAGCTGGACATGTGTTTGTTGGCTGGATTGATGAAGTAGCCAAGCCAGTCATCAATGAACTCCTGAGTCAGGGTACGAGCCTGCATATAGGCATTCATATTGATATCCTCCACCTCGAAGCCCTCGTTCTTCAGCATCGACTGGACGGAGATGATGTCCGGATGTACCTTACCCCATGACAGTGGTTCTATAGCGGTATCGATGATGTCTGCCCCATTGTTGCAGACCTCCAGGATAGAAGCCATTGACAGACCAGGGCCTGAGTGTCCGTGATACTGGATGATGATGTCCGGATGCTTCGTCTTGATACTCTTCGTCAGGGCACCTAACAAGGCTGGCTGACCGATACCAGCCATATCCTTCAGACAGATTTCCTCTGCTCCTGCCGCTATCACCTCATCGGCAATCTTCGTATAATACTCTACGGTATGCACAGGAGAGGTGGTGATACACAGGGTGGCCTGTGGTATCATACCAGCCTCTTTTGCCCATCTGATACTGGGGATGATATTACGGGTGTCGTTCAGACCACAGAAGATACGGGGAATATCCACGCCCTGTGCCTTCTTCACCTTATACATTAACTGACGGACATCGTCAGGAACAGGATACATACGCAAGGCATTCAAGCCACGGTCGAGCATGTGGGTCTGGATACCCACCTCATTGAAAGGTTTGCAGAAAGCACGTACTGCTGCATTAGGATTCTCACCCGCCAACAGGTTCACTTGCTCAAAAGCACCTCCATTGGTTTCCACACGGGCAAAGCATCCCATATCAATAATCACCGGGGCAATACGCTCCAACTGATCCTTACGGGGCTGGAACTTACCACTTGACTGCCACATGTCACGATAAACGAGACTGAACTTGATTTTCTTTTTCATCGATGAACAGAATCTATTGTTGTTAAAGTTTCTGCAAAGGTACAAAATAATTGATAATTGACCGCTGAGAATGAAGAATTATTTATAACTTTGCGGAAAATTTAGATTTGTTATGAAGAAATTCCTATCCTTTTTGATATTATTAGCATTCATCGTGGGCTGTGGACAGAAACAACCGCCCAGGGAGGAACCCATAGAACCTATTAACACGCTAAAGAACCTGCCAGGAGACTCTACGTTGTATGGATTAGCCTGCGACGGATGTACTGACTCCATTCTGGTATTGCTTCCCTTCACAGGGGGAGACCCTGACACGTTTGACATCATCAATGCCCATCATGACCATCACATCTATGGCCGTCCACATATCGGTGACGAACTTGCCGTCATCCTCAATCCGGAAGACAAGCAAGAGGCTGTGATGGTGGTGAATATCGAACGACTGAGAGGGAAATGGTGCTATCAGGTGATGCCCACGTTCCGGAATATCGACAAGATGCCGGAGCGTATCCAAAAGAGAATGCTGCAACGTATCCCTGACTCTGTGAAACAAACGCTCATGACTCCCCGTGAGTATGGTTTCCAACTGAAAAGGGGATACACCGCACAGAGCTTTGGAGGCATGAGACACACAACGACAGACAATATGAGTCCTGTGGAATATCCGAAAGTCAGGAGGTACAGGGAATGGCGACTGTTTAACGGCAGGCTTATCCTTATCACTGACTCTGTCCGTCTTGCAGACGGGAAGAAAGGACTTCCGGAGCGAGACACCGTTGATATCATCCAGCTAAGACGTGACACCCTCGTGCTGAAATTCAGTGACCACGAACAGGGCTATTACCGTAAGAATGAAGACAATCAATAAATAAACCCACTTATGAAACTAAAAACCATTTATCAGTCTACTGCCACCCTCGTCGCAGGAATACTGCTGACGGCCTGTGGAGGCAGTACCTCCATCCCGGAGAAACAACAAGTACTCACCACGGTAGGTAATCCTTATCTCCCCTTGTGGGAACATATCCCTGACGGAGAGCCTTATGTGTTTGAGGATCCAGACCAACCAGGTAAATATCGTGTATATATATATGGTTCGCACGATAGCCGCATTACAGACTACTGCGGAAGGGAACAGGTGGTGTGGTCGGCATCCGTCGACAGCCTCAACAACTGGCGTTATGACGGTGTGATACTTGCTGTCAGCAAGAATGCCAAAGGGGAGTTCATCAATGAAGACAGTCTGGCGGACGTGCTCTTCGCTCCTGATGTGACATTAGTAACCGATAAGAATGGGAGAAAGACTTATTACCTCTACCCCAATGACCAGCATGGAGGACGTAACGGACTGATTGCCAAGAGTGATCGCCCTGACGGACCTTTTGAGGTTTGCAACTGGAACAAGGAGAATCCGAATATCACTGATGGTGTGTTGCAGTTTGACCCTGGTGTATTCGTGGATGACGACGGTAAAGTCTATGGCTATTGGGGCTTTGGACACTCGATGGCTGCGGAGCTTGACCCAGCCACTATGGCTACTGTCAAACCCGGAACAAAGGTGGTGGACGGTATGATATCCGGGTTTAAGGAGCCCGGTAAGTTCCGTTTCTTCGAGGCTTCCTCCATCCGTAAAGTCAAGGATAAGTATGTGTTTATTTACAGTCGTTTCACGGAGGAAGGTGAATTTGGACTGCCTACCACCAACTACACTCTCGCCTATGCCTATAGCGACAAGCCGTTAGGACCTTGGACCTATGGAGGTACCATTATCGATGGTCGTGCCCGTGAGAAGGACGAGCAGGGCAATGTCATCGCCTCCGCCAATGTCTCTGGTAACACCCATGGCAGTATCTGTGAGATCAACGGACAGTGGTATGTGTTCTATCACCGTCAGTCTGGGCTCAATGAGTTTGCCCGTCAGGCAATGGTGGCTCCCATCACCGTGAAAGTGGAGGAAGGTGCCGGCGGTAAGGTGGAGATCAGTGAGGGTGAATACACCTCCGAGGGTTTCGCTTTGAACGGTCTGGACCCCTTCGAGCGTCACTCCGCAGGTATCTGCTGCTGGTACACAGGACCGAAGGTTGCCGTTCATGAATGGCCTAACAACACGTTCTACGGTTCGTATGTCGCTGTCAGCTACGGTACTGATGACAAGTTTGAGAAACCCTATGACCTGAAGAACAACACCAATTTCGTGGTGAATAACACTGACGGTTCTATCGTAGGATACAAGTACTTTAACTTCGATGCTGTTCAAGGCAGGAAGGATGTGAAACTCTCGATGCGACTTATCCCAGAGGGTATTGACGGAACCATCACTATCATGCTGGATCGTCCATGGACCTCTCAAGGTGGAAAGGAGATTGGTTCCATCACCTTGAAGAAGGATATGCCCAAGACATCCACCGAGATCAAAACAGAACTGCCAGCCCTTTCGGAACTGGCAGGTAAGCATGCGATATTCTTTGTTTTCAAATCAGAAACGAAAGAGAAGTCGCTGTGTACACTTCAAGATTTCGCTTTTGAGTAATTCCGAGATACTGGAATCTTAAATAATCTGATGGCTGAGCAGACGTTGTTCAGCCATTTTTTCGTATTTCGTCCCTGGCTGTCCGTAATTAGCATACGGATAGATGGAGATACCGCCACGCGGAGTAAACAAGCCGATGACCTCGATATACTTGGGTTGCATCAGTTTCACCAAGTCTTTCATGATGGTGTTCACACAGTCCTCATGGAAATCCCCGTGGTTACGGAAGGAGAAGAGATAGAGTTTCAGGCTCTTTGACTCCACCATTCGTTTGTCAGGGATATAAAGGATCTTGATTTCCGCGAAGTCTGGTTGTCCGGTAATCGGACAGAGAGACGTGAACTCCGGACAGTTGAACTGCACCCAGTAGTCGTTGCCGGGGTGTTTGTTCTCAAAAGACTCCAGTACCTCTGGTGCATAGTCCATCCGATACTCGGTCTTCTTACCAAGTTGTTGTAAGTGATCCTGTTCCCTATTCATATTTTCTTAATTTTAAAGATATTATATGAAATATCGTAGTCATAGACATCCTCATGGTCATGCTCTTTGGTATATTTCACCACCCGTTTGGTAAAAGGCAATGCCACAATCTCGTATAATGTCTTCAGCACCACCTGCGTGATGACCAGCGAGGGCATCTCTTCCCAAGGAAGGATAAAAGAGAAAGCCAAAGGGAAGAAGATGAGAGAGTCTGTCAACTCACCAAATACCGTACTCAGGATAGCTCGGGCAGAGAAGTGCTTACCCTCCGACGACAGTTTCATGCGACTCATCACATAGGCATTGATGAATGAACCGGCAAGGAAGGCAATGAACGAAGCTGCCGCAATACGCGGAGCCAGTCCGAAGATACTGTGAAACGCCTCATTGCGATCCCAGTAGGGAGCTCCTGGTATCACATCTGCCAATGCAGCCATTGCCACAAAGAAGAAGTTCATGGAGAAGCCCATCCAGATAAGCAGTCGGGCACGACGGTAACCCCATACCTCACACACTACATCATTAATCATGTAGCTGACGGGGAACACCAGCAGTCCACCTGTGAAATTAGCAATACCAAACGAGATTTGCTTTGTCTCCAATACGTTTGCCGTAATCAGGCAAACGCAGAACAGTGCACTGAAAAGCATAAAAAGCACACTGACTTTCTGATTGTCTTTTTTTTCCATTATTATTCTTGTTTTGTTAAAGGGGGTCCGCCTCCGTTGAGGTTTCGCAAGTACCCCTGTTTTTGAAATCGGCTGCAAAGGTACGAAAAAAAAGATAATTGGCTATCGAAATTTGAGATTTTTTGTATCTTTGCAGGCAAATAACTGATAACGACATGAAGAAACTGATCATTTCCGCACTGATTGCTGTCGCCACGACTGCTCAGGCACAAACGACAATTGACCCCTACCAACCCATGATGGATGCCTTCGACAAACAGGCTGAGAAAATCATGAATGAGTTCAAGGCTATCCAGAAGAAAGACCCTAAGGGAGAACTTCCGGAAAGCAAGGAAAAGGCAAGGATATTATCTGAGCGTCTCGACTCACTGGGTGACGCACAACTCGAATTTGTCAAGGAGATCATCCGTGACAATAAGGAGAATGACCTGCCCGTCAACTATATCAAGGAAGCGATGTACCAATTCAGCTATGAGGAACTGAAAGAGGCACTCGACCCGAAGGCTTCCTACTACCGCAACTCAGAACTTGATGCCGCCAAACAACTGCTGGCGGGTTATGAGAAACGTCGTCCCGGTATCCAGTTCCATGAATTGACGATGAATGATGTGAGCGACAAGGAAGTAAAACTCAGCCAGTGGGTGGGCAAAGGCGACTATGTGCTCGTCGACTTCTGGGCATCCTGGTGCGGACCCTGCCGCAGGGAGATGCCTTATGTCATTGCCGCTTATGAGCAATACCAGGGCAAAGGTTTCAACGTGGTGGGTGTTTCCTTCGACCAGAAGAAGAGCGCATGGGTGGGCGCTATCCAGCAGATGGGTATGAAATGGCCGCAGATGAGTGACCTGAAAGGATGGAAATGTGCGGCTGCCGACCTCTATGGTATTTCCAGCATCCCTTCTAATGTACTGGTCGACCCCACCGGCAAGATTGTCGCCATGGACCTGCGAGGCAAGAATCTCCTCGACAAGCTAAAGGAAATATACGGTGAATAAGTCAAATAAAGCCTTTAAACGATGCGTTTAAAGGCTTTATTTATGGTGAATGGAGGCTTTATTCCATCGTTAATAAGCCTGTTCGTGAACCCCTTTGACGGCACGTCCGCTGGGGTCGTTCATATTCTTGAAAGCCTCATCCCATTCCAAAGCGATAGCGGTAGAGCATGCCACGCTTGCCTCACTGGGGACACTACGGGCGGCACTGTCGGAGGGGAAATGCTCCGCAAAGATACTACGGTAATAATACTCCTCCTTGTTCTTTGGCGGATTGATGGGAAACCGCTCTGCGGCATGCGCCATCTGCTCGTCACTCACTGCCTCACTGGTCATCTTCTTGAGGGTGTCAATCCACGAATACCCTACCCCGTCACTGAACTGTTCTTTCTGTCGCCAGACAATCTCCTCGGGTAACATGTCCGAGAACGCCTCACGGACAATGTGCTTCTCCATCGTTTTCCCCGGACACATCTTTGCCTGCGGGTTGGTACGCATGGCGACATCCAGGAACTCCTTATCGAGGAACGGCACACGCCCCTCCACGCCCCATGCCGACAGACTCTTGTTTGCACGCAGACAGTCATACAGATGCAGTTTGGAGAGTTTGCGGACGGTCTCCTCATGGAATGCCTTAGCATCAGGTGCCTTATGGAAATAGAGGTAGCCTCCGAATATCTCATCAGCACCTTCGCCAGAGAGTACCATTTTGATACCCATCGACTTGATGACACGGGCAAGGAGGTACATCGGTGTAGAGGCACGCACCGTGGTGACATCATACGTCTCGATGAAATAGATAACATCACGCAAGGCATCAAGACCTTCCTGTATGGTATAGTTGATTTCATGATGCACCGTACCGATATGATCAGCGACGAGTTTTGCCTTTGCCAAGTCGGGAGCCCCCTTCAGTCCCACTGCGAAGGAATGCAGACGGGGCCAGTATGCCTTCGTCTGGGAGTTGTCCTCAATACGCATCTCGGAATAACGCTCCGCAACGGCGGAGATGACAGAGGAGTCGAGACCGCCACTGAGCAGTACGCCGTATGGGACATCAGACATCAACTGCCGCTTGACGGCTGCCCGCAATGCCTGACGGATATCCTCAGAGCTTGCCCCGTTATCCTTCACGGCATCATACGACATCCAGTCACGGTGGTAATAACGATGCATCTGTCCTTCCCCACTCCAATAATAGTGTCCAGGCAGGAAAGGCTCATAACGCTGACATTGCCTTTCCAAAGCCTTTAACTCGGAGGCGACATATACCGTCCCATCATCGTCATAACCGATATAAAGAGGAATGACACCGATAGGGTCACGGGCAATGAGGAAGGCATCCTTCTCCTCGTCATAGAGCACAAAGGCAAAGATGCCACTGATGTCCTCCAGAAAATCAATGCCTTTCTCACGATACAGGGCGAGAATCACCTCACAGTCGCTCCCCGTCTGGAAGTCATACTTTCCGGCAAACTGCCGTCTGATGTCCTGATGGTTGTATATCTCCCCATTGACGGCAAGAACCTGTCTCCTGTCCGGAGAGAACAATGGCTGTCCTCCTGACTCAGGATCGACGATGCTCAACCGCTCATGGGCAAGGATAGCCGAGTCCCCACAATAGATACCACTCCAGTCTGGTCCGCGGTGACGTATTTTCTGACTCATGCGTAATGCCTTCTGACGCAACTGCTGCGTCTGCTCCTTTACATTCAATATCGCTACGATTCCACACATAATATACTTCTTTTATAGTTGTAACTTCAATACTTGTTCCACATAATTCACAAAGGCACGGTTGACCATCCGCACACCTCCCACCGTGGGATAGTCACCTGTGAAATACCAGTCTCCCGGATGATGAGGACAGGCACAGTGCAGTCCATCTATTGACTGGAACACCAGTTCCACGGGAGTCTTCATCCCCTCCGGTCGAAGCATCTCCACCATCTTCCGGTTGATTTCCTCTATGGTGAAGGGACGGTAGATATCCTTGACATGATTGGCTGTTGAAGGATCAGTCTTACAGGCACGGTAAGTGTCTGCTATCAACTGCTGCAACCCCCTGTCCTTAATCAGTTCGATGGCGGCACGGAAGACACAGAGTTCCTCCAGTCTCGACATATCAATACCATAATAGTCAGGATAACGGATCTGGGGTGAGCTGCTCACCATCACGATTTTCTTAGGATGCAGGCGGTCCAGGATCTTAAAGATACTCTCCCGCAGGGTAGTACCCCTCACGATACTGTCGTCGATAATCACCAGGTTATCCTCGTATGGCACCAGACAGCCATAGCTGATGTCATAAACATGGGCGGCAAGGTCGTTACGCTCCGCACCTTCCGTAATGAAGGTGCGTAACTTGATGTCTTTCCATACCACCTTCTCGATACGAACCTCATGGTTCAGATGGCGGAAGCCATCAGTGATACCGTAAAAAGCCACCTCGGCAGTATTGGGGATATACGAGAATACCGTATTTGCCACATCCCCGTCAATCGTCTGCATGATGCGTTGCACCAACTGCTCTCCCAACCGTTTCCGCTCCTGATAGATGTCACTGTCAGACCCTCTGCTGAAATAGATACGCTCAAAAGAGCAGGCGCTATACTTCTGGAGAGGAAGTATCTGTTCCAGACACTGCTCTCCACTCTTACGGATTAGCAATGACTGTCCTGGCTGTAACTCATGGATATCCTCTACGGACAGGTCGAAGACGGTCTGTATCACAGGACGCTCACTGGCAATCACCACCACCTCATCGTCCTGATAATAGAAAGCAGGTCTGATACCCCAGGGGTCTCTCATGGCAAACATCTCCCCACTGCCTGTCATTCCGCACATCACATAACCGCCATCGAAATGAGACAGGGTCTTGGCAAGCACGTTCTCCATCCGGATATGGTCCTCGATATACCGTGTGACGGCAGTGCCTTCCAGTTGTTTCTCCCTCGCCTCGGCATAGAGCCGTTCCGCCTCCCGGTCGAGACGGTGCCCCATCAGTTCCAGCATGATATAGGAGTCGCTATAAATACGGGGTGACTGTCCCTGACTGGTCAGATAGTCAAAGACCTCCTCGATGTTCGTCATATTAAAGTTACCACAGAGACACAGATTCTTTGCCCGCCAGTTATTACGGCGTAGGAAAGGATGCACGAAAGTTAGTCCGCTTTTCCCTGTCGTGGAATAACGCAGATGTCCCATATACAACTGTCCGGCAAAGGAGTCATCCGTCCGTTTGAATATCTCCGTGATGGCATCCTTTCCCTCTGCCCGCTCACGGAACATATATTCCGTACCGGCCGGAGCATCCAGATTGACACAGGCGATTCCAGCCCCTTCCTGTCCACGGTTATGCTGTTTCTCCATCAGGAGATAGAGTTTGTTGAGTCCATACCGCCACGTTCCGTATTTCCGCTGGTAGTAGGACAGGGGCTTCAACAGGCGGATCATCGCCACCCCACACTCATGCTTCAGTTCTTCCATGGCAACACTCTTTTATAAACGACATGAACAGAGGATGTGGGTGAAGCACCGTAGAGGAGTATTCCGGATGAAACTGAGTACCGATATACCAGCGCAAGGTGGGGATCTCGACAATCTCCACCAAATCAGCAGCGGGGTTGATACCTACACATTTCATACCTGCAGCCTCGTATTCCTCCTTATATTCGTTGTTGAACTCATAGCGATGGCGATGACGTTCTTTGATAAGCGTCTCCTGACCATACGCTTCGGCAACCTTACTGTTTGCCACCAGTTCACAATCGTATGCACCCAGACGCATCGTACCTCCCATCTGGGTAATACTCTTCTGTTCCTCCATCAGGTCGATGACGGGATGAGAAGTCTGGGAATTCATCTCACAGCTGTCAGCATCCGCATAGCCCAGCACATTCCGTGCGAACTCTATCACCATCATCTGCATGCCCAAGCAGATGCCAAAGGTGGGGATGTCATGGGTGCGGGTATATTCCGCTGCGATAATCTTCCCCTCGATACCCCTTTGACCGAAGCCCGGACAGATAATGACACCTGCCACCTCCTGTAACTGGTCTGCCACGTTCTCCTTGGTGATCTGCTCACTATTGATAAAATGGAGCTTGACTTTCACGTCATTATAAATACCGGCGAGGGTCAGACTCTCCCGGATACTCTTATACGCATCCTGCAAATCGTATTTGCCCACCAGTCCGATATGCACCTCACGGGTGGCGGAACGCTGTTTCCGTATGAAGTCGTGCCACGACTTCATAGCCGGTCTTTCTCCCACAGGGATACCTATCTTCCGCATGATGGCAGCATCCAGCCCCTGCTGCTGCATACTGACCGGCACCTCATAGATGCTGGGCATATCCTCACTCTGCACCACACACTCCAAATCGACATTACAGAACGAGGCGACTTTCATACGAAGATGGTCATCAAGATGACGCTCGGTACGCAGGACAAGGATATCAGGCTGGATCCCCATGCCCTGCAACTCCTTGACAGAATGCTGAGTGGGTTTGGTCTTTAACTCATCGGCGGCTTTCAGGTAAGGAACGTAGGTGAGATGGACACACACCGCATTACGTCCCAGTTGCCAGCGGAGCTGACGGATAGCCTCCATGAAAGGGGCACTCTCGATATCACCGATGGTACCTCCCACTTCGGTGATGACGAAGTCAAGAGCCTCTTCCCTCTCATCTTCCCGTAACATACGACGCTTGATCTCATCAGTGATATGGGGCACTACCTGGATGGTCTTACCCAGATAATCCCCTTGCCGCTCCCGGTCAATGACCGTTTTGTAAATACGACCCGTAGTAACAGAGTTGTTGCGTGTAGTTTGTATACCCGTGAACCGCTCATAATGTCCTAAGTCCAAGTCGGTCTCCATGCCATCCGCCGTCACGTAGCATTCTCCATGCTCGTATGGGTTCAGGGTTCCCGGGTCGATATTGATGTAGGGGTCGAACTTCTGGATGGTGACCTTATAGCCACGTGCCTGCAGTAGTTTGCCGATACTGGCGGAGACGATTCCCTTACCGAGTGACGAAACGACACCGCCTGTTACGAAGATATACTTTGTTTCCATATATTGATTGTTTTGAAGTTTTGCGTAAAAAGGGAGTCTTTGGACTCACGGCTTAAGCGTGAATCCAAAGACGAAATAGGCTTTCTGTGACGAAGGGTTGCCAATAACCTGTGCGAATATCGGGACAGAGAAGGTATCAGTAATCCTGATGTCCTTCGAGGCTTTCAGTGACAAACTGGTCACTGCGAATCCTGAAGTGGCATAGTAAGTAGTGGCATAGGGTACCACACCCAACGTTCCAGTCCAGTCGAGAGTCGCCAACTTAAACGGGGCATTCAACTCAAAATAACTGGAGTAGGCTCTTTTACCTGATTTGTTCTGACCGTCATTGCCTGCGAAGTTGGTATACCAGGCGGCTGAGAGCAGTCCGAAATCATAGGAGACGAAGCCCTCAAAGACATGACTGGTGCTGTGGGCATTATAATAGAAGTAACGCTTCTCTGGGGTATTAAACCAATAATCAGTCACTCCAATAGTCAGACCGCCTGTACTATAAGAGGCTGTGAGGTCGAACTCCTTTGTGTCCTCCGACTTAAAACCCACATTCCCCCATGCCGAGAGACTGAAACCTTTGTAAGCGATTCCCAGTGTCGGCTGGATACTGACATTACCGCAGTCCAGTCCACGCCAGATATACTGGCTCACGAAATCGGCGGCTATCGTCACCTCTGCTTTGATTTCCGGGCTTTGCTCGCCTACCCGTAACTGTTCCTGTGCAAGGGTGGTGGCACTTGCCACCAGTCCCATTGCGAATAAAACAATCTTTCTCATACCTTAAAATATCATTAGTTATAACAACTTTCTCCATGCTCATAGACATCCAGTCCCTCTTCCTCAACACGAGACTCGACACGTAAGCCACGAAGATACTTAATTCCATAGAAAAGAGCAATACCACAGGCTGCCGCCCAGAGATCAATGATGAGGATTCCGAAGCACTCCGCTCCGAAGAAGCCCCAGCCATGTCCGTAGAATGCTCCATTGCTGACAGAGAAGAGTCCTGTCATCAAGGTACCGAGAATACCACAGACACCATGTACTGAAGAGGCACCGACGGGGTCGTCGATATGCAGGACATGGTCGATGAACTCAATAGAGAATACCAATACAATGCCACAGACCAGTCCGATAATCACCGCACCAAGAGGGTTAACGAGGTCACATCCGGCAGTGATACCCACCAGTCCTGCCAATACGCCGTTGAGGGTCAGTGACAAGGAAGGCTTACCATATTTCAGCCAAGTGATAAACATCGTGGCCGTTCCACCTGCAGCAGCAGCCAGATTAGTGGTCAGGAACACATGCGATATGGCGATGCGGTTGACCTCCCCGCTGGCAGCAAGCTGTGAACCGGGGTTGAAGCCGAACCATCCCATCCAAAGGATGAAAACACCCAATGCTGCCAAGGTCAGCGAATGACCGGGGATAGCACGGCTCTTACGGTCTGCATCATACTTCCCGATACGGGGTCCTAACGCAAGAGCACCGACTAAAGCAAGCACACCACCTACACTATGCACGATGGCAGAACCTGCGAAATCGTGGAACACATCACCGAAGGTCGTCATCATGAAACTATCAGCGGCACTGTTGCACAACCAACCGCCTCCCCATGTCCAGTGACCTTCAATGGGGTAAATAAACAGTGAGATAAAAGCACTGTAGATGACATACATCGAGAATTTCGTGCGCTCAGCCATGGCACCACTGACGATGGTGGCAGAGGTCGCGCAGAAGACCGTCTCGAAAATCAGGAAGCCCTCCGTCGGCAGATCACCTTTATAGAAGGAGAGATCGCCCCAGTTAGGCGCTCCGATGAACCCGGCTCCTTCGGAACCAAACATAAACCCGAAGCCCAAGAAGAAAAACAACAGGGAGCCGAACATAAAATCGACAAAGTTCTTCATCAGGATGTTGGCTGTGTTCTTACTACGGGTGAAACCTGCCTCGCACAAAGCGAAACCGGGTTGCATCCAGAATACCAGCATTGCTGCTAACAGCATCCATACCGTATCGAGTGATAATCCAATCTCATTCATAATCGTTATATTTTGTGTTTGTGTTGTGTTATCCTATTTCTTATCTCTTAATACCGTATCGCCATGCTCGCCAGTACGGATAGACCAGGTGTCTATCATGTCACTGACGAAGATGCGTCCGTCACCAATCTCACCCGTATGGGCGACCCTCAAGATTACCTGAATAGTGGGATCCAGTATCACGTCACGGCAGACGATGGTAAGCGCCACACGCTCTATGACATCCGTACTATACTGAACACCACGATAAATACGTTCCTGACGGCTCTGACCAATACCATGAACATCATGATACTCAAACCAGTCGATGTCCGAACTTAACAATGCCCGTTTGACATCCTCAAACTTGGTCTTGCGAATAATTGCCTCAATCTTTTTCATACCTCAAATGCTTTTAAATAATAAATAATGTGTCCGTACGTAACAATTTGTCATTTTCTACTGCAAAAGTAATTCTTTTTGACAAAGAAACAGCCCGTTTTCTTTTAGTTTGTTCCTAAAAAACACCGTAAACTATCAATTTGAAAGCAGGAATGTGATTACAATTTCTTTTTGAAAGAAAATAGTTTGTTTTTGTTGCAAATTGAAAGTTAAAAAGAAAAATATCATTAAAAACGTCATAAAATCAAACGATATTCTTTCTTTTTGCACTATCTTTGCACCAGAAAACAAAACAAAAGAAAGACTAAACGAGGATAATATGACAGAACGTAAACTTCAAAACGAAAAAAGAGGACTTTATCAAAACCAATATGAGCATGATGCTTGCGGAGTGGGGATGATAGTGAATATCCACGGCAACAAAAGCCATGAGCTGGTTGACCAGGCACTGCGCGTATTAGAGAACATGCGCCATCGTGGTGCAGAAGTCGGCAAGGACGGCGACGGTGCCGGTATCATGGTGCAGATTCCCCACGAGTTCATCCTTCTTCAGGGCATTCCTGTCCCTGAGAAGGGGAAGTACGGCACTGGTCTGGTATTCCTTCCCAAAGAGGAGAAAGCGCAGCGTGAGATCCTCAGCATTATGATTGAGGAAATAGAGCGTGAGGGACTGCAACTGATGCATCTGCGCAACGTCCCTACTAATCCCGACTGCCTGGGTGACTCTGCATTAAGTACAGAGCCCGCCATCAAACAGGTATTCATCACCGGTGTGAGTGACGACAAGGTGAGCACCTTTGCACGCACCTTATATATCATACGTAAGAAGATCGAGCGCCGTGTCTCACACCAGGATTTTTACATCTGTTCGTTGAGCAACACAAACATGATATACAAGGGAATGTTGTCGTCCATGCAGGTACGAGAATATTTTCCTGACCTTACCAACCCTTATTTCACAAGCGGACTGGCGCTGGTGCACTCACGTTTCAGCACAAACACATTCCCCACGTGGTCTCTGGCCCAGCCCTTCCGCTTGCTCGCCCATAACGGTGAGATCAACACCATCCGTGGAAACCGGGGATGGATGCAGGCGAGGGAGAGTGTCCTCAGCAGTGAGGCATTAGGTGATGTCAAGTTGATTTCCCCTATCGTACAGTCGGGCATGTCCGACTCTGCAAGTCTGGACAACGTATTGGAGTTCTTCGTCATGTCCGGACTGTCACTGCCTCATGCCATGAGTGTGTTGGTACCAGAGAGCTTTAATGACAAGAATCCTATTTCTGAGGATCTGAAGGCTTTCTTTGAGTACCACTCCATATTGATGGAACCATGGGACGGTCCCGCCGCCCTACTCTTCAGTGACGGACGGTTTGCAGGTGGCATGCTGGACCGTAACGGACTGCGTCCGGCTCGTTACACCATCACAAAGAATGACACCATCGTAGTGGCAAGTGAGGTGGGTGTGATGGATTTTGACCCGACAGAGATAGCGGAGAAGGGACGTCTGCAACCTGGTAAGATCCTGCTGATTGACACTCAGGAGGGAAAGATATACTATGATGGTGAGATCAAGCAGCAGCTCGCCAGCGAGCATCCCTACCGTCAATGGCTGAGTACCAACCGCATCCAGCTGGAGAAGCTGAAGTCCGGCCGCCATGTGGAGAACGCTGTCAGCAACCTGCTACAGAAAGAAATCATGTTCGGTTACGGGGAGGAGGATGTTTCCAACACCATCGTCCCAATGGCTGTCAACGGTCAGGAGCCTACCGCCTCCATGGGTAACGACACCCCACTGGCTGTACTCTCCAGTCAGCCACAGGTGTTCTTCAACTATTTCCGCCAGCAGTTCGCCCAAGTGACGAACCCCGCCATTGACTCCATCCGTGAGGAGCTGGTCATGAGTCTGACGGAATACATCGGACGGGTGGGCTCAGGAATCCTGACTCCTGACGAGACCAACTGTAAGATGGTACGATTGCCACATCCTATCTTGAACAATACCCAGCTGGATTTGCTCTGTAATATCCGGTATAAGGGATTCAACACCATCAAACTACCCATCCTCTTCGATGGCAGGAAAGGAGCCGACGGACTGCACGATGCCCTTGAGACACTCTGTCACCAGGCGGAGAAATCCGTAGATGAGGGATACAACTATATTATCCTGTCCGACAAGGACGTGGACAAACAGCATGTGGCGATTCCTTCTCTGCTGGCTGTCTCTGCCGTCCACCACTACCTGATCAGTGTCGGCAAGCGTGTACAGACCGCCCTGATTGTGGAGAGTGGTGAAATCCGCGAGACGATGCATGCCGCACTCCTGTTGGGCTATGGTGCTTCGGCACTCTGTCCTTACATGGCATTTGCCATCCTTGACGACCTCGTGAAACGCCATAAGATACAGGAGGACTACGCTACTGCGGAGGCGAACTATATCAAGGCTGTGAAGAAAGGGCTCTTCAAAATCATGGCGAAGATGGGTATCTCCACGATCCGCAGCTACCGTGGTGCCAAGATCTTTGAGAGTATCGGACTGAGCGAGAGTCTGTTGAAAACCTATTTCGGCACGGAGGTAAGCACGATAGGAGGTATCGGACTGGAGAAAATCGCCGACGATGCGGTGTCCTTCCATCAAAAAGCATACGATACCCCGACCACCTTCCTGCCCAATCTGGGTCAGTTCCACTGGCGTAAGGACGGTATCAAACATGCATGGAACCCTGAGACGATAGCGACCTTGCAACTCGCCACCCGTACTGGTGACTATGAGAAATTCAAGGAATACACACGTCTGGTTGACATGAAGGAATCACCCGTCTTCATCCGTGACTTCCTCGGATGGAAAAAGAATCCCATCAGCATTGACGAGGTAGAACCTGTCGAGGATATCGTCAAGCATTTTGTGGCAGGTGCCATGAGTTTTGGCGCGTTAAGCAAAGAGGCACACGAGGCAATCTGCCTCGCCATGAACAAACTCGGCGCTCGCTCTAATACGGGTGAGGGCGGAGAGGACTCTGAGCGTTTCCACTCGACAGTAGACGGTATAAGCCTCAACAGTAAAACCAAGCAGGTGGCAAGCGGACGCTTCGGTGTGACCACCGAATACCTCGTGAACGCTGAGGAAATACAGATCAAGGTGGCTCAGGGTGCCAAGCCCGGTGAGGGTGGACAGTTGCCCGGCTTCAAGGTCAATGAGGTGATTGCCAAGACACGTCACTCTATCCCGGGCATCAGTCTGATATCCCCTCCACCCCATCACGATATCTACAGCATCGAGGACCTCGCCCAGTTGATTTTCGACCTGAAGAATGTCAACCCGAAGGCAGCCATCTCCGTCAAGCTGGTGGCAGAGAGTGGTGTGGGAACCATTGCCGCCGGTGTGGCAAAGGCGAAAGCCGACCTCATCATCATCTCCGGTGCCGAGGGTGGCACTGGTGCCAGTCCTGCCTCCAGCATGCGCTTCGCAGGTATCTCACCGGAGATAGGACTGAGCGAGACCCAGCAGACCCTCGTCAAGAACGGACTGCGCTCACAGGTAAGACTACAGGTGGACGGACAGATCAAGACGGGACGTGACATCGTACTCATGGCACTGCTGGGTGCAGAGGAGTATGGCTTCGGTACTGCCGCCCTCATTGTCCTGGGCTGTGTGATGATGCGCAAATGCAACCTCAACACCTGTCCGATGGGTGTCGCCACACAGAACCCTGAGCTCCGTAAGCATTTCATGGGGCGTTACGAATACCTCGTCAACTTCTTCACCTTCCTTGGTCAAGAGGTACGGGAGTATCTTGCAGAGATGGGCTATAAGCATCTGAATGACATCGTTGGTCATACGGAACTGATAGAGACACGCACATCTGTCCTTGACTTCGAGCGACTCCTGAACAAGGAGGAGGGAACACTCCATTTCACGGGTGACATCCATCATCCATCTGTTCCGTTGGGCATGCAGGGTACTATCATCGATGAACAGATGATTGCCTCCGCAAAGAATGCCATTGACCATCAGGAAGAGGTGAATCTGGACTATACCATCAAGAACACCAACCGTGCCGTCGGTACCATGTTGTCGGGAGTCATTGCCCAGAAATACGGAGGACAAGGACTGCCAGAAGGTACTATCAACGTCAAGTTCAAAGGTTCCGCAGGACAGTCTTTCGGTGCTTTCCTGACACATGGCATTTCCTTCAAGCTGGAGGGTGAGACCAACGACTATTTCGCCAAGGGACTCAGCGGCGGGCGTATTGCCATCCTGCCACCTTCACGCACCAACTTCGCGGCGGAGGAGAACATCATTGCCGGCAATACCGGACTCTATGGCGCCACATCGGGTGAGATCTATATCAACGGAAAGGTGGGCGAACGCTTCGGTGTCCGCAACTCTGGAGCCATCGCCGTCCTGGAAGGGGCTGGTGACCATTGCTGCGAGTATATGACCGGCGGACGTGTCGTGGTACTCGGTGAGACTGGTCGCAACTTCGCAGCCGGTATGTCGGGAGGCGTTGCCTATGTGTGGGACAAGAATCACCATTTCGACTATTTCTGCAATATGGACATGGTGGAGATCAATCTCGTGGAGGACAGTGTCAGCCGTAAGGAGTTGCACGAACTGATCCGACAGCATTATTTATATACTGGTTCTACCCTCGCCCGCACAATGTTAGATGACTGGCAACGTTATATAGAAGACTTTATCCAAGTCGTGCCGATCGAGTATAAGCGAGTACTGCAGGAGGAGCAGATGAACAAACTGAGACAGAAAATCGCTGATATGCAGCGGGAGTATTAAAAATTGAAATTATTATGGGAAATCCGAAAGCATTTTTAGAGATACATCGTCAGGAAGCAGGATACCGTCCTATTCACGATAGAATCCACGACTTTGGAGAAGTGGAACAGACGCTCAATACCCGTGAGCGCAAACTACAGGCAAGCCGTTGTATGGACTGTGGCGTGCCCTTCTGTCACTGGGCATGTCCCTTAGGCAACAAACCACCTGAGTGGAATGATGCCCTGTATAAGGGTGACTGGGAACTCGCCTATCAGTTGCTGAACGCCACAAACCCGTTCCCTGAGTTCACAGGACGCATCTGTCCCGCTCTCTGCGAGAAGGCTTGTGTGCTGAATCTCATCGAGCATGAGCCGACCACGAACCGGGAGGATGAGTGTGCCATCACCGAGGCAGCCTTCCGCGAAGGCTATATCACTCTGCATCATCCTGTGCGGAATGGTAAAAAAGTTGCCGTCATCGGAAGCGGTCCCGCCGGACTTGCCGCAGCCAACGAGCTGAACATGATGGGCTACCAAGTGACAGTCTATGAGAAGAACGAGGCTGCGGGAGGACTGCTACGCTATGGCATTCCTAACTTCAAACTCAACAAGGCGATCATTGACCGCCGACTCCATCTGTTAGAGGAGGAAGGGATTGAGTTCCGCTATGGCGAGGCTGTCGACTATGCTACTGTGGCACAACAGCAAACGGGACCGTTCGATGCCATTGTCATTGCCACAGGTACCCCCACAGCCCGCGATCTGAAAGTTCCAGGCAGGGAACTGAAAGGAGTACATTTTGCCCTTGAGCTCCTCGCACAGCAGAACAGGGTTCTTGCGGGAATGGACTTTTCAAAGGAGGAACGTATTACGGCGAAGGGAAAGGACGTGCTCGTCATCGGTGGTGGTGACACTGGCTCTGACTGCATCGGTACAGCACACCGGCAGGGCTGTAAGAGTGTGACACAGATTGAGATCATGCCTAAACCTGTTGAGGGACCTGTTGACCCCAATAATCCTTGGCCTAACTTCCCACGTACCCTGAAGACCACCAGTAGTCACGAGGAGGGATGTGTACGCCGCTGGAACATCAACACCTTGGAGTTCATCGGTAAGGATGGGAGACTCACTGGTGTGAAGGTACAGGAGAAAGGGAAAGAGCCTGAGATCATCAAGGCTGAGCTGGTGCTCCTTGCCATGGGATTCCTCCGTCAAGAGCATCCGCAATATCCTGAGAACGTATTCGTATGTGGTGACGCTGCCAATGGTGCCTCTCTCGTAGTCCGCGCCATGGCAAGTGGTAAGAATATAGCAAAACAAATAGACCAATACCTCAACAAATGACAAAGATCAGATTCACCAAGATGCATGGTGCCGGTAACGACTATATCTATGTCGATACCACCCAGTATCCGATAGCCCATCCTTCGGAGGCAGCCATCCAATGGAGCGACCGCCACAAGGGTATCGGTTCCGACGGTCTGGTACTCATTGGTAAAAGTCCTGTCGCTGAGGCAGACTTCTCCATGCGTATCTTCAATGCGGACGGTTCCGAGGCGATGATGTGCGGTAATGCGTCACGCTGCATAGGCAAATACCTCTACGAAAGAGGTTTGACGACAAAGACCCGGATCCAAATGCTGACCTTGTCGGGGATTAAGACACTCAACCTTCTCGTCACTGGCGGGAGGGTACAGAGCGTCACGGTGGACATGGGACAGCCTGTCTTGGAGGACGAGCGATTCTTCAGACCTTCACTTGGAATCAAAGAGGGAGTCTTCGTATCGATGGGTAATCCGCACTATGTCATTTTCACTGAGGACGTGGACAGTGTGACAGAGAAAGGAAAGGCTATGGAGCATCACCCTGCCTTTCCCCAGCGTTGCAATATCGAGTTTGCCCACGTCATGGAGGATGGCAGCATCCGCACCCGTGTCTGGGAAAGGGGAAGCGGTATTACCCAGGCATGCGGCACGGGAGCCTGCGCCACGGCTGTCGCCGCCTGTCTGACCCACCGTGCAGGACGCGAGAGTGACATTGTGATGGACGGTGGTACGCTCCACATCGAGTGGTGCGAGACAGACAACCACGTTTACATGACAGGTCCTGCCACTTTCGTCTTCGACGGAGAGATTATAATAACAGAATAACAAAACACAACATAACTATGGCTTTAGTAAACGAGCATTTTCTAAAACTCCCCAACAACTACCTGTTTGCAGACATCGCCAAGAAGGTGAATGCTTTCAAGGTAACACATCCCAAGGCAGACATCATCTCACTGGGTATCGGGGATGTCACCCGACCTCTCTGCCCTGCTGTCGTGGAGGCGATGCATAAGGCAGTGGACGAGATGGGAACGGCGGAGGGATTCAGAGGATATGGTCCTGAACAGGGATATGAGTTCCTTCGGGAAGCCATTCTGAAAAACGACTTCCTGCCCCGTGGCATCCATCTGGACATCGACGAGATATTTATCAATGACGGAGCGAAGTCTGACACTGGCAACATCCAGGAGCTGATCCGCTGGGACAACAGTATTGGTGTGACCGACCCCATCTACCCGGTCTATATCGACTCGAACGTGATGATCGGACGTGCCGGTGTCCTTGAGAACGGACGGTGGTCGAATGTCGTCTATATGCCCTGTACGGCGGAGAACGGATTTATACCTACCATCCCCGAGGACTACCATGTGGATGTCATCTACCTCTGCTATCCCAACAACCCGACTGGTACGGTCATCTCCAAGCAAGAGCTGCGCCGATGGGTCAACTATGCGTTGAAAAACGACACGTTGATATTCTATGACGCTGCCTACCAGGCTTATATCACAGACCCTGACATCCCCCACTCCATCTATGAGATACGGGGCGCAAGGAAGTGCGCCATCGAGTTTCACTCATATTCCAAGACGGCAGGATTCACGGGAGTGCGCTGTGGCTATACTATCGTACCGAAGGAACTGACTGCCGCCACCCTCGAAGGAAAGAGGATTCCGCTGAACCCGCTATGGAACCGCAGACAGTGCACCAAGTTCAATGGCACCAACTATATCTCGCAGCGTGCCGCAGAGGCTATCTACACTCCTGACGGTCGCCAGCAGGTACAGCAGACGATAGACTATTACATGCACAATGCTCACCAGATGCTTGCCACCCTCCGAAAGCTCGGCTTTGAGGTCTATGGCGGAGAGAATGCCCCCTATATCTGGATGCGTACCCCCGATGCCGTTTCCTCGTGGCAGTTCTTCGAGCAGCTGCTGTATGGTGCTAATGTGGTATGCACCCCGGGGGTCGGCTTTGGTCCCAGTGGCGAGGGTTATGTGCGCTTTACCGCCTTTGGCAGTCATGAGCATACCGGGGAGGCATTGGACAGAATAGAGAAATGGACAAGATAAATTATTCACAACACAAACACAAAATGAATATGGAAACATTAAGATTTCAGGTTGTCGGTGAGGCATTCAAGAAGAAGCCACTTGACGTAAAAAATCCAGTAGAGAGACCTTCTGAGTATTTTGGAAAGAAGGTTTTCAACCGTGAGAAGATGTACAAGTATCTTCCCAAGGCTGTGTATGAGAAAATGATTGATGTGATGGACAATGGCGCACGTCTCGACCGTGAGATTGCTGATGCGGTGGCTGCCGGCATGAAACAATGGGCAACGGAGAACGGTGTCACTCACTATACGCACTGGTTCCAGCCCCTGACGGAGGGTACTGCCGAGAAGCACGACTCGTTCATTGAGCATGACGGCAAGGGTGGTATGGTGGAGGAGTTCACGGGTAAACTGCTCGTTCAGCAGGAGCCTGATGCCTCGTCATTCCCCAGTGGCGGTATCCGTTCGACTTTCGAGGCACGTGGCTACTCTGCATGGGACCCCACCTCACCGGTGTTCATCATCGACGATACGCTGTGTATCCCTACGGTCTTCATCAGCTACAGCGGTGAGGCGCTCGACTACAAGGCACCATTGCTGCGTGCTCTTCATGCAGTGAATGTCGCCGCTACGGATGTCTGTCATTATTTCGACCCGGAGGTGAAGAAGGTCACCAGCAACCTCGGATGGGAACAGGAGTATTTCCTGGTGGACGAAGGTCTCTATGCCGCACGTCCTGACCTGCTGCTGACGGGACGCACCCTGATGGGACACGACTCGGCAAAGAACCAGCAGATGGACGACCATTATTTCGGAAGCATCCCTGAGCGTGTCGCCGCCTTCATGAAGGAACTGGAGATTGTCGCCCTTGAACTGGGCATCCCCTGTAAGACCCGCCATAATGAGGTGGCTCCCAACCAGTTTGAGCTGGCTCCTATCTTCGAGGAGACGAACCTTGCCGTCGATCATAACATGCTGCTGATGTCGATGATGAAGCGGGTGGCACGTAAGCATGGGTTCCGTGTGCTGCTCCACGAGAAACCTTTCGATGGCATCAACGGCAGCGGTAAGCATAACAACTGGAGCCTGTCGACGGATAATGGGGTACTGCTGCATGCGCCCGGCAAGACTCCTGAGCAGAACCTGCGCTTCGCCACATTCATCGTTGAGACACTGATGGGTGTATACCGCCATAACGGACTGTTGAAAGCAAGCATCATGTCTGCTACCAACGCCCACCGTCTGGGTGCCAACGAGGCTCCTCCCGCCATCATCTCCTCGTTCTTGGGCAAGCAGGTGTCGGAACTGCTCGACCACATTGAGAAGGCTGACGTGAAAGACATCCTCGCCATGGCTGGCAAGCAGGGTATGAAGATGGATATCCCGGAGATCCCGGAACTGTTTATCGACAACACCGACCGTAACCGCACGTCACCTTTCGCCTTCACGGGTAACCGCTTTGAGTTCCGTGCCGTCGGCAGTGAGGCTAACTGCGCATCGGCGATGATAGCCCTGAACAGTGCTGTCGCTGAGGCACTCGTCAACTTCAAGAAACGGGTGGACGAACGTATTCCAGAATATGAGAAGAAACTGGCTGGTACCGAGCATAGCGCTGTCTTCCATGCGATCATCGACGTGCTACGTGAGGATATCAAGACTTGCAAGCCCATCCGCTTCGACGGTAATGGCTATAGCGACAAGTGGGTCGTAGAGGCTACCAAGCGTGGACTGGATGTGGAGAAGTCTTGCCCGAAGATTTTCGAGCGTTACCTTGACGCTGAGAGTATCCAGATGTTCGAGAGTCTGGGTGTGATGACCCAGAAGGAGCTGGAGGCGCGTAATGAGGTGAAATGGGAGACCTACACGAAGAAAATACAGATTGAGGCTCGTGTACTGGGTGACCTCTCCATGAACCATATCATCCCTGTCGCCACCCGCTACCAGAGCCAGCTTCTGAAAAATGTGGAGAACATGGCAGAGGTGTTCCCCGTGGACAAGGCGGAGAAGCTGTCAGCTCGTAACCTGAAACTGATTGAGGAGATTGCCGAGCGCACCTCGTCTATCGAGCGTCAGGTGGAGGAACTGGTCAATGCCCGTAAACTGGCGAACAAGATTGTGGATGAGCATGAGAAGGCGATTGCCTACCACGATAAGGTGGAGCCGAAACTCGACGACATCCGTTATCAGATTGACAAACTGGAACTGATCGTTGACGACGCTCTGTGGCCGCTGCCTAAGTACCGTGAACTGCTGTTCATCCGATAAAGAGAGATTCAGGCAACTACTTCTTTTTTTGGTTGTTTGAAGTTTGCGAAAGGCGGGAGCAGAACCAAGACCGCTTGTGTTCTGCCGAGCCGAAGACAAACTCGAACGTGAGTTCAAGTTTGCGAGGGACCTTGACGCTGGGACAGCGCCAGGTCCTTTTAAAATTTCTTCGGAATCAGTTACCGACTGAAGGGTGGTTTGTTACCGACTGAAGCCCCTTTTCATACCGATTGAAGCCCATAATTGTACCAATTGAAGCCTTCATTTGATAAAGATATAGTTTATCCCTCGTTCCGATATCTGTTATGGGGGTACTCCGATGCCTCCTATGGGTCACGCAAGGCATTCCTTTGGGGGTAAAGGAACTATCCCCGTGGGGCTTAGGGATAATCCCTAAGCCCCACGGAGCCTAGAGCTTCACAACCCACATGCTGTGTCTCTGTGCTGAATAAAAAAAGAATTTCGCAAAAACATATAACCATATAACATGACAGACCGCAAACCCCGATAAACAGAGGCTTTAAAGCATGTTATATGTTTGCTGAACATATAACATACATATAACATGCTTCTAACCCAAATGTTATATGTATGTTACATGTATGTTACATGTTTGAGCAACATGTAACATGGCTCCATCCCTTTGTACAAGGGCATTGGATCCACATCATGTTATATGGTTATATGTTTTTGCGAAATACGTAAGTGTTCTTCAAATTTCTGATACTCTTTTTAAATACTCTATGCTCACACATTACTCAACAGCCAACCAACATAGACGAGATAGCCGACGACCAACAGGAGTCCCTCCCAACGCTCTACGGTATACTTCGTACGGGAGAACAGCCAGACGAGGACGACGGAGCCGAGCATCAACGAGAAGTCGATCATCGTGATACCTTGTATCTGCATGGGACTGATGGTGGCGGTGAGTCCTAATATCATCAGGATATTAAAGACATTGGAGCCGATGACATTGCCGATGGCGATGGCAGACTGTCCCTTGCGTGCCGCTACGACACTGGTGGCAAGCTCTGGCAGTGAGGTACCTCCTGCTACGATGGTCAGACCGACAACACCTTCGCTGATACCCAGGGAATAGGCGACACGTGAGGCGGAATCGACAAAGATATTACTGCCTATCACCAATAGGGCGAGTCCCAGAAATACGAAGAACGCACTCATCCAGGGATTAATCGTCTTGACTTCCGTTGCTGGTTCTGCCTTCCTACCCTTTGCCTGCGACAGAGTATAGTACATGAAGGCGGCAAAACCCGCCAACAGGATGACACCGTCGATACGTCCGAGGAAAGAGTCGAGTGCCAGCAGGGGTAATAAGACTGAGGCAAAGACGGCAAAAGGTATGTCTTTACGAACAGTATTCTTGCTGATGGTCATCGGTGCCACCATGGCGGCACATCCCACTATCAGCATGGCATTCATGGTATTGGAACCCACCACGTTACCGATAGCCATACCCGAAGTGCCCTTGAGTGCGGACACCAGACTGACGAAGAGTTCTGGAGCGGAGGTGCCTGCGGCAACGATAGTCAAACCAATGATAATCTCCGGTACATTCATACGACGAGCCAAAGCGGAGGCTCCCTCTGTCAGGCGATCAGCCCCATAGAGTACCATCGCCACACCTGCTATGATCAGAACAATATCTATTAACATAATCTCCTTGTATTATAGCCGCCTCTTAATCAAGGGACTCAAAATCTTCTGAATCAAAATCAAAATCATCATAACCTTCCAAGGAAGGACCTATGAACTCGTCCAGAGCACGACGCTCTTTCTTAGTAGGACGACCCGTGCCACGGGCGCGGTCGATGAAACCACTGATGCGGTTCATCTCCAGCAACTCATACTGGTCAGCGGGCGTAACATTCTCGTAAATCTCCGGAAGGAGCTTCGCCCCCACCCGTTGCTCTATCGTCTTCAGTATCTTGAAGGAATAAGTGACAGGCGGCTTGCGTACACTGACGACCTCACCCACCTTCACCATGCGTGACGGCTTGACGTTCATGCCGTTCATTGTCACCCGTCCGTTCTTGATGGCATCAACAGCGATACTGCGGGTCTTGAAAATACGTGCCGCCCACAGCCATTTGTCAACTCTTGCTTCCTCCATTCTTACCTAATTTATTATATTGGTTCATGGTGACATCAATGCCAGCCAATACAAAACTCTTGATAATATCCACACCAAGGTCTATAGCAGGCTGCAGCACCTTCAGCTCTTCCTCACTGTAACGCCCCAGGACATAGTCTATCTGCATACCCTGCGGATAATCGCTGCCGATACCCATCCGCAGACGGGCATACTGCTGTCCGATGAGCTGCTGGATATGTCCCAAGCCGTTATGTCCCCCATTGGAGCCGTTCGCCTTCAACCGGAACTGTCCTAAAGGAATTGCCACATCATCGCTGATGACCAACAGGCGGCTCTGATCAATATTCTCCTTGTTGAGCCAATAACGGACAGCATTACCGCTGAGGTTCATGAATGTAGAAGGTTTGAGGAGAAACACCTTACGACCTTTCAGACTCGTCTCGCCGATGAAACCGTAACGCTTATCCTCAAAAACGATATTGGACGCCTTTGCGAAAGCGTCCAATACCATAAATCCCGTATTGTGGCGGGTCATGTCGTACTCGTCGCCGACATTGCCCAAGCCTACAATCAGATATTTGTCCATACTGCCAAGACTTAAGCCTCCTCAGCAGTTGCAGCCGAACGAGAAGCACGTGTTGCTCTAACAGAACATACGATAACCTCTTTCGGAGTAGCGATCTCAAGACCCTCGAAGTTCAGTGAGCCAACCTTGATGCTCTTGCCGAGCTCCAAAGAGGTAACGTCAATCTCGAGAATCTCAGGAATATTCTTATAAGGAGCAGTAACGTTGATCTTACGGATCTGCAACTGGAGCTTACCACCATCACGTACACCCTGAGCATGACCAGTCAGTTTCACAGGAATACCGACAGTGATGTTCTTGGTCTCGTTGATCTCGTAGAAGTCAGCATGCAACAGTGCGTCTGTTGTGGGATGGAACTGCAGCTCCTTGATGATAGCCTTGTGCTCCTTGCCGTCAACAGTGATATTGACAACATACACGTGAGGAGAGTAAATCACCTTACGCATCTCTGCCATAGGAACAGCGAATGAGAATGCCTCAGGCAGATTCTTGTCATCCTTAGACTCACCATACAAATTACAGGGAACAAGACCCTCCTTGCGAAGCAGCTTAGAGGCTTTCTTGCCTGTCTCGGTGCGCTTCTGACCGTTTACACTAATTTCTCTCATAGTTAATTGTGTTACTCTAAATTAAGTTATACATTTTGCTTAATTCACCATCACACGATGCGAAAAGCGGGTGCAAAGGTAATAATTTTAATTGATAATTGCTAATTGATGATTGAAAATTTTCAAAAATATCACAATTTTCTTGCATGATAGGGGAAATCTTCGTATTTTTGCACTTGATAAGAGTATCAAACAAGCTATTCTATAGAATATGATTAATCGTGAATTAATAAGAATCAAGGTAGTCCAGTTAACCTACGCGTACTATCAAAACGGCAACAAAAACATTGAGGCGGCAGAGAAAGAGCTTCTCTTCAGTCTGTCAAAAGCGTATGACCTCTACAATTACCTGTTAGCACTGATTGTGGCAATCACCAAAGAGTCACGGCGCTATCTGGAGGTCGCCCAATCAAAAGCACGACGCGAGGGAACTGCGATGCCTTCACAGAAATTCGCCTACAACCGTTTTGCCATTCAACTGGAAGAGAACAAAATGCTGAACGATTTCATGGAGACGAAGAAACTGAATTGGGATGACGAGCCAGAATTTTTGAAGAAGGTATATCACATGATTGTAGACAGTCAGGTCTATCAGGATTATATGGATGCTGAAGAGGACAATTACGAGGCTGACAGAGAGTTGTGGCGGAAGATATACCGTACCATCATACAGGACAATGAAGATCTGGATGCATTGTTGGAAGAACAGAGTATCTACTGGAATGACGACAAAGAGGTGGTAGACACCTTCGTTCTGAAGACCATCAAGCGATTTGAAGAAAAGAACCACTCCAAACAAGAGTTATTACCCGAATACGGCAGTGACGAGGATAAGGACTATGCCCGGAAGCTGTTCCGTGCCACTATCATGAATGCTGATGAATACCAGAGACATATGAGTGAGGCATCACGAAACTGGGACTTCTCCCGTCTTGCCTATATGGATATTGTCATCATGCAGATTGCCATCGCAGAGATGATGACCTTCCCCAGCATTCCCATCTCCGTCACCATCAATGAGTTTGTGGAGATTGCCAAGATCTACTCCACACCACGCAGCGGTGGCTATATAAACGGTATGCTGGACGCTATTGCCCACCATATGATTCAGACGGGACGACTGCTGAAACACATGGATGAGAAAGAATAATCCCCCGTAATATCGGAAATAATTAAAACAATATGACACAAGTTTTTCTCGCTGCACAAGCCGCACAGGGCGGTGGCAGCATGACCAGTTTTATCATTATGATGGTAGCCATCTTTGCCATCATGTATTTCTTTATGATTAAACCTCAGCAGAAGCGTCAGAAGGAGATTCAGAATTTCCAGAACTCACTGACTGAGGGAACACCCGTGGTTACTGGCGGTGGAATCTATGGAACTGTCAAGAAGATTGACCTCGCCGCTGGCATCATCGAGGTGAAGATTGCAGACGGCGTAGTTGTCCGTGTTGACAAAGGTTCCGTCTTCAAAGACATGGCAAGCACACCTGTACAGAAATAAGACGAAAGCTGCAGGTTGGTGACAGGTGATGGAATCCAAACGAATATCACTATATATCAAACGTTTCTTGTTCAACCGGATGAGCAAGGAGATACTGATATTCATTTTCTTTCTCATCCTATCAAGTATCTTCTGGCTCATTCTCACTCTCAACGAGACCTATGAGCGGGAGATTAAGGTAACGATAAAGATCAAAGGCATTCCTAAGAATATTGTACTCACCTCCAATGAGACAGACACCTTACGAGTGGTCGTGAGGGACAAAGGATGGTTGCTGATGAGATATCTGTATGAGAAGAATCGTAACATCAACATCGTCTTTAAGAACTACGACCACGGCAATGGATATGGTATCGTACCAGCTTCAGATGTCAAGCGAATGATCAACCAGCAGCTGGAGATGTCAACATCCATCAGTTCTGTCAAACCAGACCGTTGGGAGTTCTTCTATAACAACGGAGAGCGGAAACGGGTGCCTGTCAGATGGACCGGTCGGGTGATTCCCGAGCAATTATACTTCATTTCACACGTACAGTATTGGCCTGACAGCGTGGACATCTACTCTTCCAGAGAGAAGTTAGACAGCATCAATGTCGTCTATACAGAAATGCTCAATTATGTGGGATTCCGTGACACCCTGATAGTGACCTGTAAGACATCACACCCCAAAGATGTCAAGGTAGTGCCTGATCAAGTACGTATCGGATTCTACACGGATGTCTTGACAGAGGAGAGTATCGACGGTATCCCCATCAAGGCCATCAATATGCCGGCAGGAAAAGTGCTGCGTACCTTCCCACCCAAAGTCAAGGTGCGGTTCGTCACAGGCGTTAGTCAGTTCCGTACCCTGCGCCCTGAGGACTTCACGGTAATAGCCGACTATGAGGAGATTTCTCAAAAACCATCCGATAAATGCAATATCTACTTGAAGGTGATTCCGCATGGCATCAGCAGAGCGGTATTAGACACCAAGGAAGTAGACTACCTGATAGAAGAGGAATGAAGATAGGTATCACTGGGGGCATCGGTTCTGGCAAGAGTTATGTATGCCAGCATCTGACAGCAAAATATGGCAAGGAGGTATACGACTGTGATGCTGCCGCCAAACGGCTCATACGCACCTCACCAACCATCCGGCAGAGACTCACGGATCTCATTGGTACAGACACCTACATTGACGGACAACTCAACAAAGCGGTAGTGGCACAATTTTTACTACAGAGTGAAGATCATGCCAAAGCCATTGACTCCATCGTCCACCCTGCCGTCTTCCGTGACTTCGAGGAGAGTGGCATGGCATGGATGGAGAGTGCCATCATGTATGAGTCAGGTATCTATCGGCTGGTGGACAAAGTCATTGTCGTAACCGCCCCTTTAGAGATTCGTATCGACAGGGTGATGCGACGTGACCATATCACCCGTGAGAAAGTGCTGCAATGGATGCAGCGGCAACTGCCTCAGGAGGAGGTCATCAGCCGTGCAGACTACGAAATCATCAACGATGGCATTAACGACATCGACATCCAATTAGAACACATTATTAAAAAAGAAAAGATATGAAACAGACTATTTTAGCTATCTCGGGAAAACCGGGACTCTACAAACTGGTATCACGTGCCAAGAACAGCCTCATCGTAGAGGCACTTGACGGAACGGGCAAGCGCATGCCCGCCTTTGGTTCCGACCGTATTACATCCCTTGCCGACATCGCCATGTTCACGGAGACAGAGGATGTCCCCTTGATGAAGGTTCTTGCATCCCTGCGTGACCTGGAGAAAGGGAAGGTTACCAGTCTTAACTACAAGAAGGCTACACCTCAGGAACTCCACGACTATTTCACTAAGGTGCTTCCTGAGTGGGATCAGGAGCGTGTCCACAACAGTGATATCAAGAAGCTCCTGCAGTGGTATGACATCCTCATCAATGCAGGCATCACAGACTTTGAAGAGGAGATGGCACCCACAGAGGGTGATAACGTTGACGACCGAAAGGAAGAATAATCAAAGAAAAGGCACTTCGTGAATGAAGTGCCTTTCTTTTTTCTTAGAACCTTGGACGTCCGAAGCCACCGCCCCCACCGGGACGACCGCCAGGACCACCGAAGCCACCACCCCGGCGACCACCAGGTCCACCCTCATGTCCTCTCGGGCCTCCATTCTTACCACCGAAGATGTTCAGCCGATAGATGACATGCAGCATCGCATAGTTGGTAATAGCATTATACTCCGTATCGCTGCGACGCATGGCATCCACCGTACGACTGAATGTAGACTGCTGATGGAGGATGTCATACATCTGAAGCGAGAGTGTCAGCGCATTCCCTCGCAGGAACGACTGTGACACCTGTGCGTTCCATATCAGCTCATTGGTATTCATCGACGCATCGTTATATCCACGGCGACTATTCATATTCATGCTCGTTGACAGTTGCGTACCCCAAGGTGCTGTCAGTTGCAGACTGCCACCGTACGAGAATGTCCAGGTGTCGAGGTTGTTATTACTCTGCAACTCACTACGGGCATGCATAAACTCCAGCGAACCGTTCAGCTCTACCTCCAACCAGTCATTACGATAGCTGCCGGCAAGGCGCTCTCCGATTGTCGTCGTACGGGTTGTCGATTTCTGGGAGTCTTCATTCCTGCTGACACTTACATATCCCACGTTATTATTATATCGGAGCGTTGTAAACGTGTTGACATTGAAGTAACCCGCAGAGTCGATGGCAGTATTGAACATAAACATACCGAACGTGTTCCAGTTGCCGTTGATATTCTCCGGTCTGATGGTACTTCCACCCGACTGCTCGTTATACGTCACCATATTAGAGATAGAGTTACGTGTTGTCGAGAAATTGACGTGCGCCATGATACTCCGCTGATGGTTCTGGATATAGTTATTATAGAACAGGCGGAAGTTCTGTGTGAACGAGGGTTTAAGTCCCGGGTTACCCTTCCGGATGTTCAGCGGGTCACTATCATCCGTGATGTCCAACAGGTCACTCATTGACGGCTGACTGCTGTTGGCACGGTAGGTGAAGCGCAACTGGCTCACCTTCGAGATTTTCCAGCGGAAGTCGGCTGTAGGTGCGAAATTCGTCACCGTGCGTACTGTATCGGTATGCACGCCCTGATAGTCTTGTGTGAAATGCGAGCGCTGCGGCAGCACCTGGAAGCCCACATTCAGATTATAAGCCTTACGGACGATGCGTAACATAATCTCTGCCGTATGGTTGTAGTTACGATATTCTGAGAAGCGGCTCAGTTTGTCATCCTTATAAGAATCATAAGGATAGCCGACCTGTCTCAGGTAGTCATCCCATCCACGATATTGGGGCTCGATGCCAAAAAAGTCGATATACTTTTGGGTGAATATATTGCTAAAATCATATGTAGCACGGTCACTTTTCCTATAACTATACTGGTACTGGTAACTGAACTGCAGGTATGTCTGTCGGAAGATAGGCTCGCTATAGGTGGCACGGATGCCATAGTTCCAGTTTTTCGTCGGTGTCACCGCATAGCGGTTTGTCTGATGGGTAGAGTCCTCCCCATGCTGGTTCACCAATTGGAAATACTCCACCAGACTATTAGAAAACGACTTATCCATGCCGTCTCCCACATTACCGGAGAAACGCAGGGTGACATTCCTGCCACTGTTGTTCAGCCTACGGTTCAGTTGCAACCATCCCCCCATACTCTTCGAGTCGCTATAGGTAATGGAGTTACTCCGGTCCCTGTTGATCAAGACATCCTCGTCAACGAGTGTCCCCAACGCACTATCGTCCAGTGGGTCCTTCACCCACCGGTATGGGTCAGCATCCATCGTGAGGGAGATTCCCTCCGATAAGCCATCACTTGAGTTGTAATTGAACTGTGGGCGCATCATGATATTCGTCAACGAGTCAGGTGTCCATTCCAAGCGGAAACGTGCATCCCAACTGTTTGAACGGGAGAGATTGCTGCGCAGACTGTTTTTGAACGTAGACGAAGACCCCGTCATGAAATTCTCCGAAGAGGTGCGTACCACGGCATCCCCATCGTTATGGTTCCAGCGGATGCTGGCATCAAACTTCAAGCGGTCTTTCTTCTCGTAGTTCAGGTTGAAGCCCGCCATTTTCGTTGCTGTCAGACCTTGTCTGCCGCCTCCGAAACGACCACCACCGCCGCCAGGGAATCCCATATCGTTGACATTATTGGCACTCAGGGGAACAAAAATCTTCAGGTCGGAGCTCTGCATACCAGCAAAGATACGACCGCTATAACGATGACGGGTTCCTGCCGCCAAGTCGGCATTCACCATATATCCTTTATTCATACCCCGCTTGATGCCAAAGTCCAGCACGGTCTCCTCCTCACCATCGTCGATACCACTGACACGGGCAAGGTCACTCTTCTGGTCATAAGCCCTCACCCGCTCAACGATAGACGTAGGCAGGTTTTTCATTGCCGTCTTCGTGTCACCCGTCATGAACTCCTTACCGTCAATCAGGATTTTCTTCACCTCCTTACCATTGATGGTCACCTTACCAGCGTCATCCACCTGTGCGCCAGGCAGTTTACGCACCAGTTCCTCTATGACCGATCCTTCTGGGGTACGATAAGCTGAAGCGTTATATACAAAAGTATCTTCTTTCAGCGTCACCTTGGAAGCCTGTCCTGTCACCGTTGCTCCTTTCAGCATAATAGCATCAGGGGACAAATCGATTGTTCCCAAAGCAATATCCTTGTCAGCAGACACTTTGATGGTCTTGGTAAACGGTTTAAATCCCACACAGGTTATCTGAACAATATAGGAGCCTGCAGCAGGAGCTTTCACACGGAAAAATCCATTCAAGTCAGTGAGCGAACCCGTCACCATCGTACTGTCCTTTTTCAATAATCGGACAGTAGTCTGAGCCACCGGCTCCTGAGAGTCACTCTCTAACACCTTACCGGTAATGTTTCGTTGTGCCATAGCCTGTATTCCCGATACAGCCATCAGCATAAACAGCAAAAATTTCTTCATCATTATTTGTTAATTATGCACTTTGGACGCTCCGAAAGGGGAAAAGTTTAACAATATGAATCAAAAAAAATGTATTAATGACAATTATTCTACGTTTTTATAGATGTGTTTACAAATTTTATATTATATTTGCAACCGCAATGGAACAGCAAAGGGTTATCTTTTCAGAGAATCTGCGCCAGACACTGGAGCAAGCCGTGAGTGAATGTCCCCACGACCGCTTATTGATACTTGTCGACAATACAACCCATGATTGTTGTCTGCCCGTCATCAGTGACTATGACTGTATGAAAGAGGCACAGGTAATCACTATTCAAGCGACAGACACCCACAAGACACTGGAGACGCTCGCTTATGTTTGGAGTGAGATGCAGCGGATGGGAGCCACCCGCCATTCCCTGATGATTAATCTTGGAGGAGGGATGGTCACAGACTTAGGAGGGTTTGCGGCCTCTACCTTCAAACGGGGTATTCCTTATATTAATATCCCCACCACCCTGCTCTCCATGGTGGATGCCAGTGTGGGTGGCAAGACAGGTATCAACTTCGGGGGACTGAAGAACGAGATTGGTGTTTTCAACAATGCCCGATGTGTCATTCTCGACACCACTTTCCTGCGCACCCTCGACCATGAGAACATTCTCTCTGGCTATGCGGAGATGCTCAAACACGGATTGATAGACTGCGACAGCCATTGGGCAGAATTGCTAAATACCACTACAAGAACTATAGGAACTATAGGAACTATAAAAGATTTCTCCCACCTCCTTGCCAAGAGTGTCGCCGTGAAGCAGCGTATCGTCACGGAGGATCCCACCGAGAAAGGGCTTCGTAAGGCATTGAATCTCGGACATACCGCAGGACATGCCTTTGAGTCTTTTGCCTTAGAGCACACCCCTATTCTCCATGGCTATGCCGTAGCCTATGGATTAGTGGTAGAACTATACCTCTGCTGCATGAAGATGGGATTCCCACAGGATAAGATGCGACAGACCGTCAATTTCATCAAGGAGAACTACGGACGCATGAGCATCACCTGTGACGACTATCCACACCTCATAGAACTCATGCACCATGACAAGAAGAATATGGGCAACGACATCAACTTCACTTTGCTGAGCGGAATAGGAGACATCCGCATCAACCAGACTGCATCAGAGGAGGAGATTAAAGAAGCTTTGGACTTTTACAGGGAGTATTAATCCCTGATACAATACACTACTACCTATTTAGATTGCTAACAACCGAAAGGCGGGGCTCATCCGGGAGGACGTGTCCCGCTTATATTTTTTTCTTATTTTTTTGGAATGTCAGAATTTTTATATTACCTTTGCAGTATCAATTCAATTACTGAAATCAAAAGCTATGAAAAGAATCTTAGTAACTGGCGGAGCCGGATTCATAGGCTCGCACTTATGCGAACGCCTCGTCAACGAAGGCAATGACGTGATTTGCATCGACAATTTCTATAGTGGTTCCAAGGAGAACGTATGGCACCTGATCGGAAAGCCTAACTTTGAGCTGGTACGCCATGATGTCATCAATCCCTATTGGGCAGAAGTGGACGAGATATTCAATCTCGCATGTCCTGCCTCTCCTATCTATTACCAGAATGACCCGATACAAACCACTAAGACCAGTTTCTTCGGTGCCTACCATATGCTGGGACTGGCACGCCGAACGAAGGCAAAGATTCTTCAGTCATCAACCAGTGAGGTATATGGTGACCCTAACGTACACCCACAACCCGAAAGCTACTGGGGTAATGTGAACCCCATTGGACTGCGTTCCTGTTATGATGAGGGCAAGCGTGTCGCTGAGACGCTCTTCTTCGATTACCATAGACTACACAACGTTCGCACCAAGGTCATCCGCATATTCAACACCTATGGTCCCCGCATGGCAGTGAATGACGGCCGTGTGGTATCCAACTTCGTGGTACAGGCACTGCGCGGTGAGGATATCACTATCTACGGTGATGGTCAGCAGACTCGTTCTTTCCAGTATGTAAGTGATTTGATTGAGGGTATGCTCCGTGTAATGGACACTGACGACAGCTTCACTGGTCCTGTTAATCTCGGAAACCCTGGTGAGTTCACCATGCTTGAACTGGCAGAGAAGGTGATTAAGAAGATTGGAGGTAAGAGTAAGATTGTGTTCCGCCCTCTGCCGAGTGACGATCCGAAGATGCGCCGTCCGGACATCACCGTCGCAAAACGAGAATTAGGATGGGAGCCCAAGGTATCCCTGGACGAAGGCCTCGATCATATCATCGCTTATTTCCGCGATTATCTGAAACTATAAAACATCTGACAAGTCTATGGAAACAGAACTTTTTTGGGGCTTCACACTCCACGCATGGATTACCATCGTAACAGTCCTAGGAATGTTCATAACACTCCTATGCACTAAACTGCGTACAGACCTCGTCTTCTTGTGTGCCATCGGTGTTTTATATGTCACTGGTGTCCTTGATGCCAAAGAGGCATTTTCCGGTTTCAGCTCCACCTCGGTAGTCATCATTGGGGTATTGTTTATCGTCGTGGCAGGACTGACTCATACGGGAGTACTGCAATGGATAGTCAAAAACCTGTTAGGGCAACCCAGTTCTTATGCCAAGGCGGTAGTCAGGCTGATGCTCCCAGTGGCTGCACTCAGTTCGTTCTTGAGTAACACCACCGTCGTCGCTATGTTTGTCAACATCGTGAAGATGTGGTCGAAGAAGTTAGGGGTGTCTCCGTCCAAATTGCTAATCCCATTAAGTTATGCGTCTGGCATGGGTGGTATATGCACGCTGATCGGCACACCTCCCAACCTGATCATCTCTGGATTATATACCGAAAAGACGGGGGATACCATGAATGTATTAGCGACAGCAATTCCCGGACTATTCTGCCTTTGCGTCGGTGTACTCTCTGTTATCGCCTTACGAAAGTTGTTACCAGAGAGGAAAGTCCCTGAGTCTGCCTTCGAAGCGACAACCGAATATACTGTCGAGTTGTTAGTACCATCGGATAATCCATTTATCGGTAAGACATTGGGAGAAGCAGGACTTTTCAACGTCAAAGGTGGCTCTCTGTTGGAGTTTTACCATTTCGACAACGTGCCGTCTCCGCTTACCCAGGATGAGTTCATCCTGGGAGGTGACCATCTGGTCTATGCCGGACAGATTGATGAACTACTGGAACTGAAAAACACACATGGACTGGTAAGTGCCAATCACCATGTGTTCTCCCTGGACGAGTTGGACAAAAACCGTCAGCTCCGCACAGCATACATCACTTTTGGCAGTCCTTTGATTGGCAGGACCATTGAGAACAGCAACTTCGAGCATGACAATAACATGACGTTAGTCGCTGTTGCCCGCTGTGGAATACGTATTAATGAAACTCCTCGCAAAGCGGTGCTACGGGCTGGCGACACCTTACTATTGTCGTGTTCCCCGCAAATGAATATCAATACTGACAAGCTATCGTCGCAATTACAGTTCTTCGATAACTCCCAGATACCTAATATCAACTGGAAGACTACTGCCTCCTCAGTTATTATGCTGGCAATGGTTGCCATTTCCGCCCTCAACATCATGCCCCTGCTGCAATGTGCCTTCATCGCTGCCGCCGCTATGCTTATCGTAGGCTGCTGCACACCAGCACAGGCGATGAAGTCGATTAATGGGGAAATACTGATGGTGTTTGCCGGTAGTGTAGTACTGGGGCTCGCGATCCAGAAGACGGGAATAGCAGAACGCCTTGCCTTCGGCATCCTTGACATCTGTGGCACCAATCCACTTGTCGTGATGACTGCGATTTGTCTGGTGGGCACCTTTATCACGGAGTTTATATCCAACACGGCAGCTGGTGCCATGTTCTTCCCAATCATGTACGAGGCAGCAGAAAAAATGGGCTATGAGCCTTATACTTTCCTCATTGCCCTGATGATTAGTGTTAGCAGTAGTTTCGCCACACCTATCGGCTCTCCCACGCACATGCTGGTATATGGTCCTGGCGGTTATCGGTTCAGCGACTTCATGCGTATTGGTCTCTTGATGAATTTCATTATTCTCATTGCCAATATTTTCATTGTGAACATCGTCTATCCACTCACACCGCTACAACCGTAGGAAAGTATCAAGCCCATGCTCATGTGGGAAATAGAATATCTGCTTAGCGGTAGCATTTGTTTTAAATGTATACCTAATCTGTTGCAGATTTACTAAAAAGTTCTGAATCTTCAAAATTTATCCTTACTTTTGCAGTCAGGAACTTAAACTAAAGAAATAATGAAAATGAAAAGACTATTGACTACATGCATGTGTTTATTATTAGCTTGGGAAGCATTTGCCCAAACCGGTCTAGACAAGACAGCCACTCAGATTGCTTCCGAGATGATGCCCGGATGGAACCTTGGGAACACCATGGAGGCTGCGCGTAATTATGCTATTACGTGGGAGACTCCTAACCGCCCAGCAGTAGAAGTGTTCACCAATGACGGTGGACTGGAATCAGAAACAATGTGGCAAGGAACAGAGACCACACAAGAGGTGATAGACTATGTGAAGAGTTGTGGTTTCAAGTCTGTCAGAATTCCATGCTCATGGGTATGGGGACATATCAGTAATGCACAAGATTACACGATAGATGCCACATGGATGCAGAGAGTACGGGAGATTGTTGATTATTGTATCAAAGACGGACTTTATGTCATATTAAACGATCATTACGACGGTGGCTGGCTAGAAAGGAATATCAACGCGACAGGTTCTGCAAAGACAAAGAACGAAGAGGTATTAAGAGCTATCTGGACACAGATTGCCAATGTGTTCAAGGACTATGATGAACATCTTATCTTCGCAGGACTTAACGAGCCAAATGTAGAGAACCAGGCTACCGTCACGCAACTGGTTTCGTATGAACAGATTTTCATAGACGCCGTCCGTGCTACAGGAGGTAATAACGCCAAGCGACTATTAGTGGTACAGGGACCTTCTACTGACATTGATAAGACCTGTAATTGGATGACCAATAAGATGCCGACAGACCCTATTGGCAACAAGCTTGCCATTGAGATACATTTCTATTACCCTTGGAACTTTTGGGGTATGGAAAAAGATGAGAGTTGGGGCAACATGTTCTATTATTGGGGAAGTGCTAACCATGTCAGCGGATCAAAGCATAATGCCACCTATGGTGAGGAGAGTGACATGATTAAACTTGCTGACCGTTTGAAGACCTCGTTTGTCGATAAAGGCATTCCTGTGATTAACGGTGAATATGGTGTAATCTGGCGTACGAACATCAGCGGTACTAATGAAAGCCAGGAAAAACACAACGCCTCTATCAAGTATTATTACAAGACCATGAACAAGATTTGCATGGAACGAGGTATCGTCCCCTTTGCATGGGATACCAACAGTACTGGCAACAACCAGATGACCATTATCAATCGCTCAACCAAAACGATTTATAACAGTTATATGATGGAGGGCATCAAGGAAGCCATGAAAGAACTAGGAATCACCGCTATTCAAAAAGTAAAGAAAGAGTCTTATTCTTATAACAGACGTACATATAACCTTAGAGGGCAGCAAGTGACGAATCCACGACACGGTATTTATATTCAGAACGGGAAAAAATACATCGCAAAATAAATAAAAAGGAGGATGTCATCCTCCTTTTTATCACTTAAAGCCCACTTTCACATCATTTAAAGCCCTTAAATGGGTCAATTAAAGCCTTCATTTGCAGAGCAAACCAGTTCTTTCCCGGTATAGTCTACTGTCTTTGACGTTCCATCTGGCAAGACAATCGTGAACTTACGAGTAGAAAGCATGCCTGGATAGTTGCCCTGCCGGTCACCGATTGTTAATGTCCGAGTGCGGTCATTCCAATGGAAGGATATGGTCGTGTATATACCATGCTCATAATTATACGAGTCTCCCTCATCCTCATAAAGAGTAAAGTCACCATCTGCACCAGGATAGAGTAGAATCTCAAGATGGTCCCATTGTTTCTCTCCCGTGTATTGCATATCCGGTCCGAGAGGCAAGATACTGCCCGCACGCACAAACATCGGTACAAGTTCGAGTGAGGTCTGAAGCGTCAGCATCTGTCCACCTTGATAGGCTTTACCTGTCCAGAAGTCATACCAGAGGACACCTTTCGGCAAGTATTTCGTTACTTCCTTAGAGGCACTCCAGTCCACCATCTGTTCGCCATTCTCCATCTTCACATTCTTCTTGTCCCATCCTGTCATGGCATCCTCCCGGATAATCTGCTCCTGAGTATATTGCGGATCAAGAATTGGGGCTGCAAGGATACTGCGTCCAAACATAAACTCGTCAGTCATGTCCCACACTTTCTTGTCTGTGGCAAAATCACAGAACAGTGGACGGAGATAACTTTCATTGTTCGATGTCACCTGCCAAGCAGTACTATACAAATAAGGTATCAGACGATAACGCAAGCGTATCATTTTCTCTATGACATCATAGACCATCTCACCTTTCTTTCCGAACTGCCATATCTCACGAGGAGCATCTGCACCATGACTGCGGAACACAGGGCAGAAAAGTCCATATTGCATCCAACGGATATACAATTCCTGATATTGAGGGTTCTGTGGCGCTGTATTAGCGCCCTTGGTATTATACCACCCACAGAAAAAGCCACCGATATCCGTATTGAAATTAGGACAGCCTGTCAAAGAATAACTTAAACCTGCGGGTACTTGTTTACGAAGCATTTCCCATGAGGAGGCGACATCACCACTCCACAGTCCTGACCCATAATGCTGTTGTCCGGCAAAGGCTGAGCGTGTCATGATGAATACTCGTTTCTGTTCTGATGTCTTACGCTGTGACTGGTAAACGCCCCGGACGGTCTCCAATGGAAAGGCATTGCGCAATGAACGCCATGTACCATTCAGACCGGCTTTGTGGTCGTAGTCAGACTCTTTCGGATTGAAGAAATCAGGGTCGGTAGAATCCATCCACCATGCGTCCGTTCCTTTATCGAAGAGCGTTTTCAAATTCTGCCAATATATATCCCGTGCTTCCTGTGAGAAGGCATCATAGACGCGCACACCAGACGGATAGTCCATACGTGGCGGCCATCCTGTGAGTCCGCTCTGGGGCCATGTCTCAAAATCAAACAGCAGTCCCTTCTCATCCAGTTGACGGTATGCCTTGGTCTTTGGACCGAAACTTGCCCAGATAGAAATCATGAAGTGGGCGTTCTTCTTGTGGATGTCGCTGATCATCTGCTCTCCGTTAGCATACTCCTCCGTGAGGAAGTCCATGGCATTCCACAGGTAGTTCGAGCCCCAGTACTGCCAGTCTTGGATGATACCATCAAGTGGCACCTGTAACTCACGGTACCTGTCGACCACCGAGAGCACCTCGGCAGCACTCTTGTAGCGTTCCTTGCACTGCCAGAAACCGTAAGTCCATAAGGGGAACATCGGGACATCACCTGAGAGATGACGCATCTGTGCTATCACACCATCCGCACTTCCACCATACATGAAATAGTAGTCCTCACAATCTCCCACCTCCGACGAGAACGACATGCCCTTTACTGGGTCGTCATCAAACTGCGTACGGGAGTAGTTGTCCCAATAGATGCCCCAGCCTTTGATGGACTGTAAGACATTCTGGAAGTCCTCTAGATTAGACTGCTCCATCAACTTGTGCTCACCACGACGGTTCATCTTGCCATTCTGGATAGTGCCAAGACCATAGATCGCCTCGTCTTTGTCGAGTTGGAAACTCTGCGTCACACGATATTTACCGGCATCCGGTCCTTCTGTCCGTGGCTCGAAGGTTGCAGCACCTTTCTCGCGGAGCAGCGTCTTACCCTTAGCAGAGAAAGTGAGAGCACCTGTCTTTGAGTCCATCACCACCGTAAGTACCTCACTACTCACGGTATTGCCCTTCTGAATCACCTTCACATTCTCCGGTTTCGCTATCACCACGAGCCCCTGCTTGTCATATTTATGACCTGCAGGCGACTTCACGACCCTCACTGTTCTGGGGGTATAGAACTCTAACCGTACTGTCGTTTCCCCTGTTTGAATCTCCACAGGGTTCCCACTCATTACAACTGCTGCCATGCACAACAAGATTGTCAAAATACTTTTTCGTTTCATCACATGTTTATGAGTCGTTTCATTTACTTATCCTTGCGAAGGTACTTCTTTAATTTCATGTTACCGGGTTGCCAACCGTTCTGCTTCCGCACGAGCGGGTTTTCCGGTCTCTGTCATGGGGAGATGACCGACAGAGAGATACTTGCGTGGCTGCCAGTATTTAGGAAGTACCTGACGGCAAATATCCTGAACAGGGAGAAGATCATGCGCCTCGGTGAGTAGGACGACTTGCTCACCCAGTCTTTGATCAGGTGCCTTAGTGATCATATAGGGTACATGAAGATGCGGATGCAACAGTCGCTCCACCTCCTCTATCTGTATCTTGATACCCCCCGAGCAGATGACATTGTCTTTTCTGCCGAGGATACGGAATTGTTGAGTTGAAAGTTGAAAGTTGAAAGATGAAAGATGACAGTTGGCAGGTGAGAGTTCGGCAATATCGTTGGTGACAAGGGGACCGTCATGAACGGCAGGGGCATTGATGACAAGACAACCTTCCTCGTTCAATGACACATCAACTCCCTCGAAAGGAGTATACCAGTCGCTACGTTCAGGTCCGTTGAGCCGGCGGAGGGCAATATGTGACAGTGTCTCTGTCATCCCATACGTGCTCCACACAGCATTAGGTAAGTCTTTCAATGCCGCCGCCAACTCATCGTTGACGGCACCACCACCGATAATCAGATGACGAATCTGCAGCAGCCGCTCGGGAGCCTGTTGTAACAGGTTCCATACCTGCAAGGGTACCATCGCCGCAAAATCGACAGGACCATCCCACTCTGGACAACCTTTCGGCTCCACACTGACTAATCGCATGCCGCAAGTCAAGGCACGTACCACCATCATCTTTCCCGCGATATAGTCGAGGGGCATACAGAGCAATGCCGTGTCACCCTCCTTCAGTCCCAGAAACTGACACGTGATACGAGCCGAAGCCTCCATGCGCCGTTTCTCCACGAGCAAAGGTTTCGGCTTACCTGTCGACCCGCTGGTATGCACCAGTACTGTCGGACGGTCGTTATGCCACTCGGTTAAGAATTCGCTGAGATCCATAACTGGTCACCACGTATTTCCAAAGGCATGGGAATATTATCGGTAAAGAGCTGACCGGTACCCAGCCCTTGTGGCATGTGGATGCCGGGACCATAGATGTCAGCGGCAAGCTGGGCAACGGCATTCAGCCCGACATTACTCTCCAGGGCAGAGGTAATCCATGAGCCGATTCCCATGTCACGAGCGATGTCCACCCACTCACGAACACCGGTCATACCTCCATGTAAAGATGGTTTCAGGATGATATATGACGGACGGATGATGTTCAGCATCTGCCGTTTCTGTTCCGGGTCATTGACACCTATCAGTTCCTCATCCAAGGCGATACGCAAAGGAGACTCACGACAGAGTTCCGCCATGTTCCCCCATTGTCCTGCCTTGATGGGTTGCTCGATAGAGTGCAGGGCATATTGCGAGAGCAGCTCCAGTTTATACAAAGCCTCATCGAAAGGGAAGGCACCATTGGCATCCACCCGCAGCTCGATCTCCCGGGGACCGAATCGCTCACGGATTTTCTTCAATAAGGCAAGCTCCGCATCGAAGTCTATGGCACCAATCTTCAATTTGACACATCGGAAACCTTGTGCCAGCTTATCCTCGATACGCCCCCGCATCTCCTCGAAAGTTCCCATCCATACCAGTCCGTTGATAGGGATGCCCTCTTCACCACGAGCAAAAGGAGAGTCAAAAAGGAGTGGAGCGTTGGAAGATGGGTGTTGAGCGCTGAGCGAGTACCATGCTGTCTCCAAGCCGAAGAGCATGGAGGGATAGTCGCGCATCGCCTCCGTATCCAGCTCCCCCGTCCGTTCCATGCCATCACAGAAATGACGGAGCATCAAAGCATAATTAGGTATATCGTCACAGCTGAGGTTGGGCAAGGGAGCACACTCCCCTACTCCAACCCGTTCACCATCGGTCATCTTAACCAGCCAGATACGACGCTCGGTATATACACCCCGACTGGTACCTGCCGGCTGCTTGAAATGGAGTACACGCTCCTCTATCTCTATCTTCATGGAATCTTCGGATATTGGTCGAAATCTGGTTTACGTTTCTCCAAGAACGCCTTACCACCCTCCTGTGCCTCATCGAGGAAATAATACAACATCGTGGCATCACCAGCCAACTGCTGGATACCAGCCTGTCCGTCAAGTTCCGCATTCAGACCAGCCTTGATCATACGGAGAGCGATGGGTGAGCGTTCCATCATCTCCTCAGCCCATGCCACACACTCATCCTCCAACTGGTCGAAGGGAACTACCTTATTGACCATACCCATCTCCTCAGCCTCTTTTGCTGAGTACTGCCGACACAAGAACCATATCTCACGTGCCTTCTTCTGTCCTACGATGCGGGCAAGGTAACTGCTACCGAAACCAGCATCAAAAGAACCAACCTTCGGACCTGTCTGTCCGAAGATGGCATTCTCGGAAGCGATGGTCAGGTCACATACCAAGTGCAGCACATGACCGCCACCGATGGCATAGCCGTTGACCATGGCGATGACAGGTTTCGGCAAGCGACGGATCTGCATCTGTACGTCAAGGACACTCAGACGAGGTACCCCCTCGTCATCCACATACCCGCCACGTCCTTTGACATGCATGTCTCCCCCCGAGCAGAAAGCCTTGTCGCCGGCACCTGTCAGCAACACCACACGGATGTTCTGCATCTCACGGCAAAGGGCGAAAGCCTGCGACAGTTCCAATGTCGTCTTGGGCGTAAAGGCATTACGATAACGGGGACGGTTGATGGTAATCTTTGCAATCCCATGATACTCTTCGAAGAGTATCTCCTCGAACTTCCTAATCTCTTTCCATTCTCTTTGTGCCATATCTATTTCTTTTTGAATTGTCCATAATAATCTTTGAGGACCCGCTCATCCTCAGCGGCATCCGTAAACACCTCCAAAAGCATGGGGCGGTCACTCTGTTCCTGGAGCAACCTATCGATACCGTCCTGCATCTCCACCATGTTCTCGGCTCTCATATATACGACATCATTCTGTTCACAGATCCCCTTTGCGGAAGTATGATGCTCGGCAGCAACATACTTGTCACGTACAGGACTCTGTTCCAAGCCTTGCAACATATTAAAAATTCCCCCTTTACCATTATTCATCAGAAGGATACGGAAGTTTCCACGCAAACTCTGGTTCCACAGCGCGTTCTGGTCGTAGAAGAAACTAAGGTCACCAATGACACAGAACACAAGGTCGTCCGTCCCAAGGGAATAGCCCGCAGCTGTGGACAAGGAGCCGTCAATACCATTGACCCCACGATTACAATAAAACGGATGGCAGGCATAAATATTTGCCAGACGGACTGCGGTACTGTTTGCATAATGGAGGGATGAAAGTTGAGAGTTGAGCGTTGAGAGTTGAGAGTTAAAGTATTTCACGGTAGCCATTTGCGAATAGGCTGGCATATAAGCCAATGCATGGCGATGCACACGTTCCAGTAATTCATCCCACAACTGTACGAACGGGTGCGGTTGCTGCTCTAACATAAACCGTATCTGGTCAGCAACAACAGCATGATCACCCATCAAGACATGAGTCAGGTTCATAAAGGGATCCGTCACCTCCCCCGACTCATTTACCAACCATGTTTCCTTCGCCTTACGGAGGAAGCGTTTCCATCGCTTGCTGACGATACTTCCACCGGTATAGAGCACAAAGTCAGGCACATAGCGATCATCATCCTCTACCAAGGACACCGCTTCATCCATATGTGGGTTGAAAGGCTGACCAGCTACCAACATGGGACGTTTTGCTTGCATGAACATACGCAAGATGTGTGACAATGTATGCGGTTGGATATCAGCTGGTGTACGTTCTATTTTCCTCTCCTCAGGAAGATGCTCCCATGTGTACTCAAAGAGTGGTTCACTGATAGGGACATTGATATGAACAGGAGCATGACGCTCCATCAACGCCTCGTTGACCAGGCGGTTGCAATACCAACGCTCTTCCTCATCATGTGGCTCTGGCAACGATACTGCCTTTTTCACAAACCGTCCCAAAGCATCGGGCTGCGGCAGGGTCTGTCCGTCTAACTGATCTATCCATGCCGCAGGACGGTCGGCAGAGATAACGACCAGCGACTGATGTTGGTAATATGCCTCTGCAACGGCTGGAGCGAGGTTGAGCAATGCCGTACCACTGGTGACACAAACGACAACAGGAGTATCGGTAGCCTGCGCCATACCCAACGCATAGAAGCCAGCTGACCGCTCATCGGTCACCGGATAACAAAGGATATCCGGGCACTCATTGAGATTGTGTACGATAGGAGAATTACGACTACCCGGACATACAATGGCGTGACGGATGCCATGTGCCACCAACAAGGCAGTCAATATGTTTATATTACCTTTATTACTATACATCACAACTATGAACTAAGAACTATGAACTATATTGCGCATGGTATCGAGTTTGATCTCCGTCTCCTGCCATTCCTGCTCCTCCTGACTGTCTTTCAAAATACCACCACCGGCATACAGCCGATAGCCGTTAGAGAAAATCTCCATACAACGAAGAGTCACAAAAAGGTTGGTCTTTCCCTCCACCTGTAATGGTCCCATAAAACCACTATAGTAACTACGGTCATGATGCTCGTTATGCTGGATGAAACGGAAAGCATCCTGCTTGGGAAGCCCACAGACGGCAGGTGTCGGATGAAGTGCTTGGATAAGATCACCAATACCTTGACTATTGTTCAGCTTAAATTGGAAGTCACTACGCAGATGAGCAAGATGTCCGGCACGAATAGTACGAGGTCCACTCTCCTTAAACTCTGACGTGAACTGCTCCAATTGCTCTGTAATATATGTCGCCACATAACGCTGTTCCTGGATATTCTTATCGCTCCACAGCACTTCCTCACTAAACGGCATTGTACCTGCAAGGGCAACAGTCTGCCATTCCTCTTCCCCACCCGACAACAAGATTTCGGGAGTTGCCACCAGCCACATCCCACTCGTGGGTGTCGAGACCAGAATAATCATCATACGAGGATAACTGGCACAAGCACGCTGATATAACTCCACCGGCGATGCCGTACTATCAGCAGGAATGAAGATGCTACGGGAGAGTACCAACTTAGAGAAATCGTGATTCTCCAGATGGGCATGGAAATTGGAGAAGTCAATATGATAGTCTGTCCGAGGATCGGTAGAGATTGACGGCGAAGCAATGGTCGGTACTGTCTCCAACTGTCCCCAAGGAATATCATGCGTCACCACATCAGGGCGTATTAACAAGATAGGACGTTCGACAGAAGGAGCAAAAGGAGCGATAACGAATCCACCCTTATCACTTAGTTCCGCACACGAAGTGACTTCGACAGGCTCACCCGATGTCTGCATCACCAGCGTCTGCTGCTGTTGATAGGGCAAACGGAAAAGGGCGAAACTCCGCATACTACTTACGATTTTTAATGATATAGTTCGTTACTCGGACGGTGGATATCAATTCCTCTGCAGTATTTTTGATTTCCACATGCCATACATGCAGCGTACTGCCACGATGCTGTAAGCGGGCATAGGCAGTAACCATGTCGCCTTCACTGACCGCTTGTACATGACTGCCGCTGACTTCTATACCGACACAGGCACAATCAGGACAGAGGGCTGAAGAGCCCACGCCTGCCACATTCTCAGCCAAAGCAAGAGAGGCACCACCACTCAAAAAGCCAAATGGCTGGCGGTTACGCTCATCCACTTTCATACGTGCCATACAAGTATCGTCCTCGGGTGTGGAGATAAACTCCATCCCGAGGGCAGTACTCAAATTCGGTTTACTATTGATAATCTGATTGATTCTTTCTACATTCATTATTTAAAAAGTGAATATTCAGGAACTTCCCAGGCGAGGGCACTGGCACCTAAGACATCACGCTCACGGTCGTCCAGTTTAGACACTATGATCTTCACCTTGCCACGCATATTACCAAACACATATTCCTCAAACGCCTCACGAGTCGGTTCCAGCAACCACTTACCTGCATGGGAGATACCTCCCGTCAGAATGATTGCCTGAGGATTGACGATGCTGGCATAGTTGGCTAATCCCAAACCAAACAAATGCCCAGTGCGGCGATATACCTCAATCGCCATCTCGTCACCCTTGTCACAGCACTCCTTTATCGTTCGTGGTGTCAACTTCACTAAATCCCTCATCAGAGACGCTTTATCAGATTCCTCCATCATCTCTTTTGCTGTACGGACGATTCCCTTTGCCCCGACATAAGCCTCCAGACAACCCGACTTACCACAGCCACAGACACGGCCATTCTCAACGATACAGGTATGTCCTATCTCACCAGCAAAGCCCTGAAAGCCCTGATGCTCATAACCGTTGGAGAAGAAACAGCTTCCCAATCCAACACCAAGATTAATGACGATAAAGTCCTTCATTCCATGTGCAGAACCAAACGCATGTTCGCCTAATGCCGACACATGCGCATCATTCGCCAAAGCGACAGCCAGTCCCATGCGGTCACGCATCATGGCAGCCAAGGGAATTTCACCTTTCCAAGGCAGATTCGGAGCATTCACTATAGTACCTGAAATAAAACTGGCACTAGGAGAACTGATTCCTACTGAGCGTATCTTCTCATAGCCTCCATTCGCCTCTACGATTGTGACTATTTTCTCACTCAGCACTGCTACGAAATTGTTCACATCCGCATAGTCCGTAGTCACGAAACTATCTTCTGCGATAATGTTCCCCCTGATGTCGACAACCGCATAGGTAGTTAGTTCATTGCTGATATCAACACCGACGACTCTTGTTTTGATATTGTCCTCTTCCATGAATATCTGTAATTATTAAGTTATATTTTACTTGAATAAGGAGTATTCTTTAACTTCCCAAGCAAGAGCACTTGCTCCCAAGATCTCCCTTTCGTTATTATTTAAAGGCGAGACAACCAGACTCACCTTACCTTTCAGGTTCTGGAAAATATTGGCTTCAAAAGTCTCCTTCATGACATCCATCAACCACTTTCCATAGGCAGTCATGTCACCCGTCAGGATAATGGATTCCGGATCGACCAAAGAAGCATAAGTAGCCAATGCCCTTCCTAAGACACGCCCTGTGCGATGGAAAGCCTCAATGGCAGCCTCGTCCCCTTGCTCACATGCTTCAGCTATCTTTTGTAAAGTTAACGCATCATCACCTTTCAATATACTGGTTCTTCCATCTTCCTTCAGAATCTCACGGAATGTATGTACCAAGCCTCTGGCTGAGGCGTATTCTTCCAAGCAGCCACGATGCCCGCAGCTACACTGACGACCGTTCTCATCCACACACATATGACCAAACTCTCCGGCATATCCTTCTGCACCCAGATGAGGATGATTATCAAGGTAAATACAACTACCTAACCCACCATGACTGATCGTCACAAGGATGAAATTAGACAATCCATGGGCGGCACCAAAAGTTTTCTCTCCAACTGCAGCCACATGCGCATCGTTACCCAATGCGACTGCTAAGCCCAATCTGTCACGCAACATGGCTGCCAATGGAACATGACCCTTCCACGGCATATTAGGAGCATTCTCCATACTACCTGTTATGAAATTACCACTTGGAACACTCATGCCTATGGAACGAACACTCTCATACCCTCCATGTTGCTCCATCAGCATGATGAGTTTATCACTAAGAACAGCCACATACTCATTCACATTCTGATAGTCGGAAGTGCAGAATGTCTCTTTTGCCAATATTCCACCTTGAACATCCACAATGGCATACGTTGTAACATCAGTACTCACGTCAACACCGACAACATGCCGCTTAACTATATTTTCACTCATCAGTAGTAATCATTATTATTTAAACAGAGAATATTCTTTCACGTCCCAGGCAAGAACACTAGCTCCCAATACATTCAAGTCTTTGTCCTCATTAAAAGAGTTCATCAATTTGACTTTCCCTTTCATGTTATGAAACACATGAGTCTCAAAAGCGTCATTTGCCGGCTCTAACAACCACTTCCCAGCCCTGGACACGACACCTGACAGGATGATGGCCTCAGGATTAAACAAGGAGGCATAGTTAGCAAGACCAATTCCCAAAGCATGACCTGTACGGCGCATCGTCTCTATGGCAAGCTGGTCGCCTTGATTACAGAACTCTATAATCAACCGAACCGTCAAGTTCTGGACACTCCGCATCAAAGAGGGGTCATCACTTTCTGACAACACTTCCTGTGCGGTTTGCAACACACCCTTAGATGCTGTGTATGCTTCCAGACAACCTTGTTTCCCGCAACCACACTGCCGCCCGCCAGAGGCATAAGTCGTATGACCTATCTCACCAGCAAACCCATTGGTACCCTGATGGATGTTTCCGTGACTGAAAATACAACTACCCATACCGCTCCCCAGATTGACCAAGACAAAGTCTTTCATACCATGAGCAGCCCCAAATGCATGTTCCGCCATCGCTATGGCATTCGCATTATTATCGACAGCAACTGCCAAGCCCAACCGGTCACGTAACATGGCTGCCAATGGCACAATACCTTTCCAGGGGAGATTAGGAGAGTTCTCCATACATCCTGTATTAAAATTTCCACTTGGAGCACTTATTCCTACTGAGCGTATCCCATCAGGATTCCCACTTTTTTCCATCAGAAGGGCTATACTGTCAGCCAGTTTCGTCACATACTCGCTGATATTGGGATAATCAGCCGTGGCAAACTCTTCACGCGCCAAAATCTCGCCACGTATATTGACTAAAGCAGATATCGTCCTGTCAACACGAATATCAACGCCTATTACCTGGGTTTTATAGTTATTCTCAATCATATGTGTTAGTAATAATGGGCAAATATAGGAAGAAATCCCCACCCAACCAAATATTGTCTGCATTTTTAGCAAATATTTAACGTATGCCAGATAGAGAATGAAAAAAAACGCTAAAAAGGGAATTGTATCAGAATATTTTAGTACCTTTGCTGAATAAAATCCAGCGAAAATAGGCTGCACCTCGGAAAAACTCAAATAAAATTTGGTTTTTCACTCAGTTTGCACTACCTTTGCAACCATTAATAATATAAAAAAACAATATGAACGTTTTAGAACTCAGTGAACAAGAGATTGGCAGACGCGAGAGTCTGCAAGAATTGCGCCAAATGGGAATCAATCCTTACCCTGCCGCAGAATATCCGACCAACGCTTTCTCTACCGACATACGCGACAATTTCCGTGACGACGAAGAACCCCGTCAGGTTTGCATTGCCGGCCGTATGATGAGCCGTCGTGTGATGGGTAAGGCAAGTTTTGCGGAGATTCAGGATAGCAAAGGACGAATCCAAGTATATATCTCTCGTGACGACCTGTGTCCCGGAGAGGATAAAGATTTATATAATAAAGTATTTAAGCGGTTATTGGACATTGGTGACTTCATCGGTGTCAAAGGCTTTGTGTTCCGCACACAGACAGGAGAGATTTCTGTCCATGCACAAGAGCTGACCCTGCTGTCGAAGTCTTTAAAGCCATTACCTATTGTCAAATACAAGGATGGTGTCGCTTATGACAAGTTTGAGGACCCAGAGCTCCGTTACCGCCAGCGTTATGTTGACCTGGTGGTCAACGATGGTGTGAAAGACACCTTCCTCCAGCGTGCCACCGTTATCCGTACGTTAAGGAAAGTACTGGATGAGGCAGGCTACACAGAAGTGGAGACACCGACACTCCAGATGATTGCCGGTGGTGCCAGTGCGCGTCCTTTCATCACTCATTTCAACGCTTTGGACCAGGATATGTATATGCGTATCGCCACCGAACTTTACCTGAAGCGACTCATCGTCGGTGGTTTTGAGGGTGTTTATGAGATCGGCAAGAACTTCCGCAATGAGGGAATGGACCGCAACCACAATCCTGAGTTCACTTGTATGGAGCTCTATGTTCAGTATAAGGACTATAACTGGATGATGTCATTTACGGAGAAGCTGCTGGAGACGATTTGTATCGCTGTCAATGGAAAACCAGAGCGTGAGATTGACGGTAATATCGTCAGTTTCAAGGCTCCCTATCGCCGTCTGCCTATCCTTGACGCTATCAAAGAGAAAACCGGTTTTGACTGTGACGGTAAGACAGAAGAAGAGATTCGTGCTTTCTGCAAAGAGAAAGGCATGGAGGTTGACGAGACCATGGGTAAAGGAAAACTGATTGACGAGCTCTTCGGTGAGTTCTGTGAGGGGACCTTCATCCAACCAACCTTCATCACCGACTATCCCGTGGAGATGTCACCTCTGACTAAGATGCATCGCAGCAAGCCCGGACTGACTGAGCGTTTCGAGTTAATGGTCAATGGCAAGGAACTTGCCAATGCCTATTCAGAGTTAAATGATCCTATCGATCAGGAGGAACGCTTCATTGAGCAGATGAAACTGGCAGACAAGGGTGATGACGAGGCGATGATTATCGACCAGGATTTCCTGCGTGCCCTGCAATACGGCATGCCACCTACCAGTGGTATTGGCATCGGCATTGACCGTCTGGTGATGCTGATGACGGGCAAGACCTTCATTCAAGAGGTATTGTTCTTCCCCCAGATGAAACCAGAGAAGAAGATTCCTCAGAGCACTGTGGCTGAATGGGCAGAAATAGGAGTCAGCGAGGACTGGGTTCCCGTACTCCGTAAAGCTGGCTTCAACCTCATCTCCAACATCAAGGAAGAAAAGGCGCAAGGACTGCAACAGAAAATTGGCGATATCGTTAAGAAATACAAACTGGAAATGCAAAAGCCCAGTGTTGATGAAGTGCAGGGCTGGATTGACAAAGCTAATAAATAAATGTACGACTGCGGGAAGATAGCCATCATTGGCGGCGGCAGCTGGGCTACCGCAATTGCCAAGATCGTGGTGGGACACACACACCACATTGGATGGTATATGCGTCGTGACGACCGTATAGATGATTTCAGGCGCATGGGGCATAACCCCGCATATTTGATGAGTGTCCATTTCAACACAGATGAGATATTTTTCTCTTCGGACCTCAACAAGATAGTACAGATGTACGACACGCTGGTGTTTGTCACGCCATCTCCCTATCTGAAGAGTCACCTGAAGAAACTGAAGACCCGTATCCGCGACAAGTTTGTCATTACTGCCATCAAAGGTATCGTTCCCGATGAGAACCTGGTATGCTCAGAGTATTTCCATCAGGTATATGACGTACCTTACGAGAATCTTGCGTGTATCGGAGGTCCCTCACATGCTGAGGAGGTCGCATTGGAGAGACTGAGTTACCTGACTATAGGATGTGCCGACCGTGAGAAAGCCCAAGCCTTTGCCGAGATAATGACCAGTGAGTATATCAAGACCAAGACCTCTACCGATGTGATAGGTATTGAATACTCCTCCGTATTGAAGAATGTCTATGCTATTGCTGCGGGTATCTGTAATGGACTGAAGTTCGGTGACAACTTCCAAGCAGTGCTGATGGCGAATGCCGTACAGGAGATGGCACGTTTCCTGCAAGTGGTTCACCCCATTGAGCGGAATATTGTTGACAGCGTTTATCTGGGAGACCTCCTTGTGACGGGCTACTCTAATTTCTCCCGCAACCGCACGTTCGGTACGATGATCGGAAAAGGCTACTCTGTCAAGTCGGCACAGATAGAGATGGAGATGATAGCGGAGGGCTACTTCGGTACCAAGTGCATGAAGGAGATTAATCGCCACTGTCATGTAAACATGCCTATTCTGGATGCTGTTTATAATATCCTTTATGAGCGCATCTCCCCACAAATTGAAATCAAGCTATTAACAGATTCATTTAGATAACAATAAAACTATGAGTATTAAACTTGACATCACAAAGGCTGCTTGTTTCTTGGAAGCAGGTGCCGTTAAAGCTTTCGAGCCGAAAGTAAAAGCCGCACAGCAGGCATTAGAGGAGGGCACATGCCCTGGTAATGATTTCTTAGGATGGCTGCATCTTCCCAGCAGTATTACTCCTGCTTTCTTAGATGAGGTACAGGCTGTTGCCAATACCCTCAGAGAGAAATGCGAGGTAGTTGTTGTGGCAGGTATCGGTGGCTCTTACTTAGGTGCCCGTGCCGTTATCGAGGCTTTAGGAAACTCTTTCGCATGGCTTATTCAGGACAAGAAGAATCCTACCATTCTCTTTGCTGGCAACAATATTGGTGAAGACTATCTCTCTGAGATGACCGAATACCTGAAAGGAAAGAAATTTGGAGTTATCAATATCTCTAAGTCTGGCACAACCACCGAGACCGCTCTGACTTTCCGTCTGTTGAAGAAACAGTGTGAGGCACAGATGGGCAAGGACGCCGCAAAAGACGTGATCGTTGCCGTCACCGACGCTAAGCGTGGTGCCGCCCGTACTTGTGCAGACAAGGAAGGCTATAAGAGCTTCATCATTCCCGATAATGTGGGTGGACGCTTCTCCGTACTTACTCCTGTAGGTCTGCTGCCTATCGCATGCGCCGGTTTCGACATCAAGCAACTCGTACAGGGTGCTGCTGACATGGAGAAGGCTTGTGGCAAGGATGTTCCTTTCGAGGAGAACCTCGCTGCGCAGTATGCCGCTGTCCGCAACGGTCTGTATGGTGCTGGCAAGAAGATTGAGATCATGGTGAACTACCAGCCTAAGCTCCACTTTATCTCTGAGTGGTGGAAACAACTCTACGGAGAGTCTGAGGGTAAGGACAAGAAGGGTATCTTCCCTGCATCATGCGATTTCACTACCGACCTGCATTCTATGGGTCAGTGGATCCAGGATGGTGAGCGTACCATCTTCGAGACGGTCATCAGCATTGAGGAGCCTAACCGCAGCCTGCTCTTCCCCAGCGATGAGGAGAATCTGGATGGTTTGAACTTCCTTGCCGGCAAGCGTGTTGATGAGGTCAACAAGATGGCAGAGCTCGGCACTCGCCTCGCTCACGTGGATGGTGGTGTGCCCAACATCCGCATCAGTGTTCCCAAACTGAACGAATACTATATCGGACAACTCATCTACTTCTTCGAGATTGCCTGTGGCATCAGTGGTAACGTATTGGGAGTAAACCCATTCAACCAGCCAGGCGTAGAGGCATATAAGAAGAATATGTTTGCCCTGCTTGACAAACCCGGCTATGAGGCTGACTCCAAGGCTATCAAGGAGCGTCTTGCCAAAGAGAGTTGAAGAATTGAAGAAAGCAATTCAATTATATTTAAAGAAGCACGGCTTTGGACAGTTCTGCCCTAAAGCCGTGCTTTTCGACATGGACGGTGTCATCTACGACTCGATGCCCAACCATGCCCATTCCTGGCATCAGTCAATGGCGGCGGCAGGTATCGATATGGAGGAGAGTGAGGCGTACCTGTATGAGGGGATGCGTGGAGTTGAGACCATCAAGCTCAAAGCAAGGCAACAATGGCACAGGGAAATCAGTGATGAGGAGGCACAAAAGTTATACGAGCTGAAAGCTAAAATGTTCAGTCAATGCCCCCCTGCCCTGAAGATGGAAGGTACCGAAGAGCTCATGCGCCAGATTAAAGCTGACGGTTTAAAGATTTGTGTGGTAACCGGAAGTGCACAGCATACCTTATTGGATAAGTTAGCAGGAGACTTCCCCGGACTGATTGACCCAGACCTCATGGTGACCAGTTATGATGTCAGTCACGGGAAACCCGCCCCAGACCCTTATCTGGCAGGAATGAAGAAAGCACATGTCTATCCCTGGGAGTCCATCGTCGTAGAGAATGCCCCATTAGGAGTCCAGGCAGCTGTTGCCGCCAGATGTTTCACGATTGCTGTCAATACCGGTCCTTTACCCGATGAAGAACTAATCAGTAAAGGGGCCGACCTTCTAATGCCGGATATGAGAACACTTAGTCGTCAATGGAGTCATTGGCACTAGTGTCCAACCGGGTGTCTCGTCTTACAGAAAGCTCACCCATTCTGGAGAGACGTACCACCAAGGGAATATACTCATCTGTCTGGGGATGACAGACGCTGGCAGCAAACTCCAGCCAGTCGCCATCTGCCTTATCAAACACCAGACCTTCCAAGATACCCGTCTTCCTATAGTCCTCATCCAAGTAACGGTCAAAATCCTTCTTGGTAAACCTATGATTATAGAACTGAGAACCATCCTGACGGGACACAACCAACGTGATACAGTTATCCACAAACTGCTGACCTGCCTCATCCTTCACCATTGGCAGGGAGTCACTTGGCTGGCGGTTAATATCCAGATGATAGGTACGACCTATCCAACTAACATCGCGGCTGTCTGAATAAGACTGTAGGCGAACAGGCCCCTGCGGCTTTGGGATTTCCACCCGTTCTGTAATAATATCATTACTCTTTTTCTTTTCGCCACATGCCATCAATGTCAAGGCAAGACAGCCAACTATGATGAGATAAATATTGCTGGTTTTCATCTGTTCTCTATTTTTATGATGCAAAGATACGATTAAGTGAGAAGAAAACCAAAAAAATTTTGAGTTTTCTCGAACGTGAGTATCTTCGACCGAAGGTCAAAGATACGATTAAGTGAGAAGAAAACCAAAAAAATTTTGAGTTTTCTCGAACGCAAGTACCTTAAACGAAGTTAAAGGTACGATTAAGTATGTAAAAAACCAAGGAATTTCCGGAGTTTTTTATCACGACACAGTTCTCCTATCCACAAGACTAAAGAGGTTGCTCCTATTATCATCACCCAATCTTTCCAACATAAAGGAGTCACATTGAACATCCGTCCTCCTAATGAGACGATCAGGATTTGTCCAAAGAACACCAGGAGCGCAATGAATAAGAAACCCTTGCAACCCCGTAGTATCAATGCACTTCCCCCCGTAGCATAGGCACGGGCATTGAACAGATTCCAGAACTGAAGCATCACAAAGATGGTGAAGAACATACTTTGCTCATAGAGTGACCACCCATGACGCTCGTAAGTATAAAGCAGGAAGAGGAGAAGGACGAAGAAGGAGCACCCCACCCCGATAATCTGCCATGCCATCGCACGGTTGATAATAAAAGCACGACGGTCACGCGGTTTTTCCCTCATCACCGCAGGAGAAGGAGGTAAGGAAGATAATGCCATCGCCGCAAAGGTATCCATAATCAGATTGACCCATAACATCTGCGTTACCGTCAATGGGACCTCCGTCCCCATAAAGGCACCTGCCAATACTATCAGACAAGCCGCGACATTTACCGTTAACTGGAAAAGGATGAAACGCTGGATGTTCCGGTAGAGGGAGCGTCCCCACATCACAGCCCGTCCTATGCTGCTGAAAGAATTATCAATAATAGTAATATCAGAAGCTTCCTTGGCAACCGATGTACCATCGCCCATGGAGAGTCCCACATGAGCCGCCTTCAGGGCAGGAGCATCATTGGTACCGTCACCAGTGACGGCAACGACCTGTCCCAACTGCTGTAAAGCGACAACAATCCGTTTCTTGTCCATTGGACGGGCACGGGCTATCACTTTCAAGTCCATCACCCTTTCCAACACCTCCTCATCCGTTAAGGCAGAGAACTCTGGACCCGTGATTAATTGTTTGTCAGTATCCTCTTCCGTCCACAGTCCCACCTGTCTGGCTATCTCGCAGGCTGTAGCTGCAGTATCTCCTGTCACGATTTTCACAGCAATACCGGCATTCATACACTCACGGACAGCTGGAGGCACATCCTGACGGACCGGGTCGGAGATAGCCACAACACCCAGGAATACCATCTGGTCAGTTATCAGCTGCTGGTTCTCTATCACTTTTTCGCCCTCATCCAATCGCTTGTATGCAAAACCCAGCGTACGCATTCCCTGTTTCTGGAAAGCAAGGAGTCTTTTCTGTATGCCTGCACGGTTCTCCTCCGACATGACACACTTTCCGTACACAATCTCCGGAGCTCCCTTGACATAAAGGATCCTCTCCTGACCTTTCCTGATGACTACCGCCATCAACTTACGCTCTGTAGAGAAGGGCAGCTCTTCCTCATATACCACTTCATCTTTCAATGCCTGGTAGTCAATGTCCTGGTCATGTAACCACAAGAGTAAAGCTCCCTCTGTCGGATTCCCCAAGACGACAGGATGTCCGCCATCCCTTACTTGCAAGGATGCCGTCGTGTTAACAGCAATACCTTGACAGACAATATCCTTATTGTCTTGGCTATCCATATCAAAACATGCCTCATAGACATGCATCTGGTTCTGTGTCAGTGTACCTGTCTTATCCGTACAAATGACGGTAGCAGCTCCCATGGTCTCACAAGCATGCATCTTCCGCACCAGGTTATTGGTCTTCAGCATTCGACGCATGCTATAGGCAAGACTTAGTGTCACAGCCATGGGCAATCCTTCCGGGACAGCGACGACGATCAGTGTCACAGCAATCATGATGGTCTGAAGGACATAAGAGATGAAAGGAACCCACGCGAAGTCATTATGCACAAAGAACATCAGGACCCTTCCTACAATGACAAGGAAAGCAACCCCATAGCTCATTCTTGCTATCAGCGTCCCTAACCTGTCCAGTTGCTCATTCAGCGGAGTCTTGACAGTATCGTCAATCCGGGCTGCCTCATATACCTTTCCATTCTCCGTCCTGTCACCCACGGCATGCACTTCAAAGACACCATGTCCTTCCATGACCTTGGTACCGCGAAGTACCTGATTGGTGGGGAAGGTAGCCTCCTGGTCGAACTCCTGTTCCTCTACACTTTTATGACAAACAGGTTCTCCTGTCAGCGTCGACTCATCGACATTCATGGATACTGCCTCCAAAAGCATACCGTCCGCAGGAATCTCATCACCAGTATTGATTAAGACGACATCCCCTACTACTATGTCACATTTGGCGACCTGCTGTCTCTGACCATTGCGGATAACCATGACAGGCTCCTCGTCATTCACCTGGTTGAGAATGGCAAACTCCCGGTCTGCCTTTACTTCAAACAGAAAAGCCATTCCCGTGGCTAACAGAATGGCTACAAAGATACCAACTGGCTCAAAAAAGACAGTACTCCCCTCACCCAGTATATAATATTCGTAAAAAGAGATACCTACCGACAACAATCCCGCTACCAATAATATGATGATGAGAGGATCCTTAAACTTTGTCAGGAAGCGTTTCCATAAAGGAATCTTTTCAGGCTCAGAAAGTATGTTGGCACCGTATCTCTCACGACTCTCCAGTACTTCCGAGTCTGTCAGTCCTGTATAATGCTGTTGTTTCATGACTGCAAAGATAACTAAAAAAATAAGCATAACTATAGCATTTTGGGATTTTTTTAACTAACTTTGTAGCCGACTGATGAAAGAAATGAAAAAATACACTCTGATACTTTCCCTTCTGCTTTGCCTCACCGCATGCCATCATGAGAAGCAAGCAGAGACACCGCCTCCCCCCGTGGATACCTTGTCTGTTCTTGTAACACAAATCCAGCAATGCTCCCGTATCTATACGACGGCATACCAGATTCACAAGGTAGTGACTCATGATGACGTCATCCGGCTAAAGGGGAGTTTCCTTGCTCAGAGTTTCAATATCAAGATGCCTTTGGGCGACCGCAAGATTGCCATCCCTATAGATGCGACGCTGAAAGCGTATATAGATATGAGTCAGTTCTCCCAAAGCAATGTGGAGAAAGAAAACGGGAAAATCATCATCACGTTGCCCGATCCGCAGGTAGTGATGACCAGTTCCAGAATAGACCAGAAGAATATCAAGGAATATGTCGGACTGGTACGTTCCCACTTTACCGACGCTGAAATGTCAAACTATGAGCAGCAAGGTCGTGCCGCTATCATTGAGAGTATTCCGCAATTAGGTATCATCCCCACTGCCCAGGAGAATGCCGCTCGTGTCTTAGTTCCCTTAATCACCCAGATGGGCTATCGGGAAGAGGACATCATTATCCAGTTCCGTAAGGAGTATGGGGTACGCGACATCCAGTCACTGATTAATATGGATATTGAAAATGCAAAGAAGTAATAAGATTATACTGACGTTATATGCTGTCGGCATCATCCTGACAGTGGTGGTGCTTGCCTGGATATTCAACAGTGTGAAGACGAGCAGTCTTGAGATAGGAGCCGACCAGCAGATTGATATCACCCCAGAGCAGATCCAGAGTATCAAGGAGATCGGGGAATGGGAATTCCTTTCTATCAGTGATGAGGAGATGGTTGACACGACTCGTCACGGACTATTCAGTGACGACCACTTAGTCAGGATCTATTATGGTACGTTACGGTTGGGCATCAACCTCAAACAAGTGAGGACGGGGTGGATCGTTCCCAGTGGTGACTCTCTGTCTATTACCCTTCCAAAAGTGGGGCTGCTCGACCGGGATTTCATTGACGAGGCTCGTACCAAAAGTTTCTATGAGAACGGCAACTGGGCTCCGAAAGACCGTGAGGCATTACTTCAAAGAGCCTATCAACGGATGCTGCGACGGTGTCTGACTCCCCAGAATATCGAAAATGCCAAGCAAAACGGCAATGCACAGGTCAGACAAGTGCTGCAGGGCATGGGCTTCAAACACGTCAACATACAATACGAAGACTAGGCAAATGGAAATTCTTAATCAATTCTTTAGTGATTTAAGCGGGCTGCTATGGGGCTGGCCGATGATTATCCTTCTGCTGGGCACCCATATTTACCTGACAATTGTCCTTCGGTTCCCCCAGCGATATATCTTTAAGGCAGTACGGCTGTCTGTGAAGCGAGACAAGGAGGCGACAGGTGACGTGTCTCAGTTTGCCTCTCTTGCCACAGCCTTGGCGGCTACCATAGGGACAGGCAACATTATCGGTGTGGCGACAGCCATCGCGTTAGGAGGACCCGGTGCCGTCTTATGGTGCTGGCTGACGGGAGTCTTTGGTATCTCCACCAAATATGCTGAGGGACTCCTTGCTATTAAATACAGGAAGAAGAAACCTGATGGCAAGATCATCGGAGGACCGATGTTCGCCCTGGAATATGGGTTAGGATGGAAATGGCTCGCCGTCTTATTCGCCCTGTTCACCGCCATCGCCTCTTTCGGCATAGGAAACACCGTACAGGCGAATGCCATTGCCACCTTGACCAAAGAGACCTATCATCTCTCTCCTTATATCACTGGAGCCTTTGTCTGTGCACTGACCGGCTCTGTTGTCTTGGGAGGTGTTAAGAGTATTGCCCGTGTTTGTTCGATGCTGGTTCCTTTCATGGCACTGTGCTATGTGGCAGGCTGTATATATATAATAGGTGTCAACGCCGACTATGTCCTGCCTGCCATCAAACTCATCTGTGTCTCAGCCTTCACTCCTCAGGCTGCCGGTGGCGGTTTCATCGGTACTACCGTGATGATGGCGGCACGCTTTGGTATTGCCCGTGGCTTATTCAGCAACGAGTCGGGACTGGGTTCCGCACCCATCGTTGCCGCTGCCGCCCAGACCCGTAATCCTGTTCGTCAGGCATTGGTATCCAGCAGTGGTACTTTCTGGGATACTGTCGTGATCTGTGCCATGACAGGTATCGTGATTGTCAGCAGTGTCCTTGCCTATCCAGACATCACCTTTGACAACGGTGCCGTCCTGACCAAGGTTGCTTTCTCGAAGATTCCGGTAGTCGGTACCCCTATTCTGACACTCGGGCTGTTGACATTCGCCTTCTCCACCATATTGGGATGGTGCTATTATGGAGAGAAAGCCGTGGAATATCTGAAAGGAAGGAAGTGGGTCCTCTGCTACCGTATCCTGTATATTGCCGCTGTCTTCTTAGGAAGCATCATGAACCTGAGCATTGTATGGAATATCGCCGACTGCATGAATGCCCTCATGGCGATACCTAACCTGATATCGCTGATAGCCCTTAGTGGTATCATCGTTCATGAGACGCGAAAATACCTTTGGCGTGAAAGACTTGACAGGAGTGATGAGGACGAATTCCTAATGGAGCGGGAGAATTAGGACAAAGCGGGTTCCCCGGCGAGCATAGCGCTCATCCATTCGGAGTGTACCTCCCATTTTCTGGGCTACACGCTGACAGATACTCAGGTCAAGCTCTGCCTCATCATTCATATCCTCAGGATCCTCAAACCATGTAAACAACTTGCTTACACGATTCTGCGGAACACCATTACCCGTATCTTCCACAAAGATGGTCAGACAGTCTGTATTCTCACTGGTATTACAACCCACGATTACTTCACCGGCTTCCGTGAAACGGCAAGCGTTCAGTATCAGCTTGTTGAGAACCAGCTCCACCAGATGGCGGTCATTCTTCACAAAGAACTCATCACTCAGTTCCCTTTTGAAGTTCAGTTTCACTGCCTGACGGTGATAGATACTGTACATATTAGCTTCCAGACAACGACGGCAGAGAGCATTCGGACTAAACGACTCGATATGGAACTGATGCCCCTCATGTCCACATTCCGTAAACATGAGTATCTCATCCATCAAGGTATCTATCAGGTCAGCGTTATAATTCAGCTGCTCACGGATGTCACGCTTCTCGTTCTTGGAGAGGTAAAGGTCTTCTTTTCCGATGACATCCGCCAATCCTGTCATCGCCTTCAAAGGAGTACGTATCTCATGATGAATATTATTCAGGAAGGCCTTCTTCATCTTTTCAGACTTAGAAGTCTCACACAGTCTTTCTCTCAGCGTCTTGATGCACCACAAGCTGTAAGCCAGTGCTATCAATAGAATAATCCCTAATATGATAAATATCAACATATTTTAATCCCTCCTTGTTCTTTTCTTCGCTGCAAATATATAGATTATTCCACAACAATCCAAATTTTTCCATCAATTTCCTTTAAAAAAACTAAAATATCTTAACAACGGTCAAGTGTCCATCATCCACTTTAAAATGAATCTCCTTGCCTGCGAAAGGCATTCCATATTCCCGCTGGGCATCAGCATGATAATGGGGACGGGGGTCTAAGGAGAGTATCTCCTCAATGACCTGCCACTGCTCCTCATCGTAGCAAGGACGGAGATTCTCGGGGATCATCACCTGCAGCCGCTGCCACTGATGACTATCCGTAAAACCGCCACGTGCCTCCGGATGACTGTCAACATAAGGGAGATAGGGCTTGATATCGTAAATCGGAGTACCATCCATCAGGTCTGCTCCCAACACCTCTATACTGGGAATCTCCGGATGAACGGCGAGAATACGGACAGACGACAGTCCAAGGTTGTTGGGACGGAAGGGAGAGCGTGTTGCCCACACCCCCATCCGTTCGTTACCTCCCAGCAAGGGAGGACGCACGGTGGCATGTTTCTCCGCTTCCACATTCTCTGAGAATCCCCATATCAGCCACAGATAATCGTAATCTTCCAAGCCTTTCAATGCTTCCGACTGTGCATAAGCCTTGGTGAAAATGACAGTACCTGTCACTTCCTTGACGATACCACTCTGCCGCGGAATGCCGAACTTCGACGTAAAGGGCGATTGGAAATGGGCTATCGGCTCTATATTCATGGTGCGAAGATACAAATAATTCTGTTAAAAGCCAAGTGACACAATATAAAATAACACAGCGGACAGAATTTCACATCCCATCCGCTGCCGATTTGAATTAGTAGTTGTTGTTTTCAGTGTTTTATATCTTTACTCTTGCGTTAAATTATTCACCACCAGTCTCTCCAAAGAAGCCTACGAGAGAAGACTTATAGTTGTCGAGCAGAGCACCAAGAGTCGTGTCATAAGCGGAATCATCATTATCACTACCCACATTATCCTTGAAGGTATAAGTGATGTCGCCATGATTCAGGCGACCAGCACCGTAGAAGCCTGTTACGACAACAGGAACATCCTCAGCAGCCACAGCCTCATACTCATACATCAGTTCCTTATCAGAATCGAAGTTATTATATTTGGTGCCACCCTGTTTTGTAACCTCGGTCTCCGGCACCTTTGTGTCACGGGTAGCCGTCTCATAGGCATCATAGCCTGTTGTAGCGTCCGGGTTGTTCTGTGTATAGTAACTGAAGTTCTTCGTTGTCTTGTCGAAGTAGTTGCCGAAGGATTTGATCATACCACCATTCTCTCCGGAGAACGTGCCAGATCCCTTAGCGTCAGTACCCTGCAACGAAGAGAGGACAGGCTTCTTAGTCTTCAGGAAGTAGTTGTTCTCCACGAAGACACTGGCACCAGTGGTAGCACCCACACCATACTTAGCGACATTGTCGAAGTAGTTGTTCCAAACATGGACACTCATCGTACGGACACGAGGATGACGGGAGTCTGAGTGGTCGAACCAGTTATGGTCGTAGCTGATATAGTTAGGACCTGACTCTTTCTTCATACCAAACATGTTCGTCTTACCAGTATCCCAGAAGCGGTTATAAGATACGGTCACATATTTTGAGTTTGTCTTCACATCAGTGGCACCATCACCCTTGGCATGGTCGCCAGAACCAGACTTTCCATAGAACTGGTCTGTATGATGAACCCAGATGTTTGAGTTGTCTGTATCGAGAGAGATACCATCGTCCATGCAGCGCATGATACCGATATTACGGAACTCCACGCCCTTGGCATTACGTACCAGGAAGCCGAAGCCACGGAGTGTAGCATCATCACCGACACCTTCGATGGTGATATTCAGCTCGCTATCCGCATTCTTTCCTTTGATCTGCAGCCCCTCCTCACTACTGCTCATACCGTCAAGGTCGTCTTTCTCCACCAGTCCGATGAAGCGGAAGGTGATAGGAGTCTTGTCGTAACCTTTCTGATAAGCATCAATGATCGTCTGGATACCAGTACACTTTGTCGTACTACCCTTGCTGTTGGTAACCACGTCTGTTTCTATCTTCGCAGCGGTATTCTTGGTGACATACATCACTTTACCGTTAGCTTTCAGTGTTCCGTCATTGTCATAAGCACCAGGAGCATAACCATTCATAAAGGCGAAGCCCTGACGGCTGTAGCCCTTCACTACAAGACCTTTCGCCTCATTGGCAGCAGCAGTATTCTCCTTACCGGCCTCATCGACAGGCACCACCTTGATGGCATAGTCGCTACCCTTCACCAAGCCCAGCACATCAGCACGACCATAGGAGCCATAGTTACGCACCAGCTCCTTGTCGATTATCTTATAGTCGGAATAATTTCCACCTTTTATATATACATGATAGGTCTTGGCACCTGTGAATGGCTCAAACTTCACGTAGGCAGACTCCAACCAGCCTTTCGCCTCGGTGATCTTCACCTTGCCGTCCACGTTGACAACAGTACCGGACTGACCATTATCTGCCTTATTGAATACAATTCCTGTCACCTGATTGTCATAGGTGTCGTCTCCAGCCTGTTGTCTGACAATCACCTTGTTATCATCAGCAAACCCTATCTCACTGACTGCACTGGTGTTGTAATACCTCTTCACACCATCACTCAGGGTCAGCACCACCTGGTTGACGGAAGAGTTGGCTGAGGTGGAATAGTCTGAGGATGTATCATTGACAGACCCGGAGTCCCACGACTGTGCCTCCACATTCATGCTTAGTCCCATCATCAGGACAAGTAGTGTAAAAACAGATGTTAGTCTTTTCATAGCTTGTTCTCCTCCTTGCCTTTACTTGATAATCACTTTCTTGTTACCGACGATGTAGAGACCTTTCTTCAGGCCCTCAACACCTTTACCCATATACTGACCTTGCAGACTGTAAACAGCGTCATCCTTCAGAGCCTCGACCTGGCGGAGAGTGCTGATATCTGTGGCGTTAGAGAAATCAATCTCAACAGTCTCCATATCTTTTGCCGAAGAGGTCGTACCATTTTTGTAGTACAGGATCACATTATCACCCTCGAAGGTAATCTTAACGAGCTGCGTCACATCAATCTTCTCAGGCTCTGTCCCCTCTGCCCTCACCGCCATTGACAGCAGAAACACTCCACACAAAAGTAAAAGTTTCTTCATTTCTTTTCGCTCTTAGTTATTTTACTGAGTGCAAAATTACTAATAATCAGGTATATTCCATCATGTCTTATACCATTATTCACCGTAAACGTTTGCAAACATCATTCTATTACGAGAACTTTTGAAGGAATATTTTACCCTTTTATCTTTTGTTTCGTTTTTTTGCGCTATCTTTGCACACATAATTCATAATAAAAATAATGAAGGTAGGAAACTGTTGAAGTAAAACAATCATGTACGATCAAATTCGGGAAGATACCCTCTTTATAATATTATACAGCATGGTGACAGCTATGGCATTGATGTCCAGTTGTTATATGCTGCTCCGTCGTGCCAATGCCTTTGCCCCCGACATAACGTCGCCAGTACGCTTACGTCGCTGGACAGCAGTTTTCTTTGCCTCCGCTGCATTGAGCCACTTTTGGTATATGCCGATATTCTTTCATACCTCAATGGAGGATATTATGATGACCGACCTTACAGGCGGATTGCTTGACAGCATGACGATTTTTCCTTCGGCAATCATCGTCATGCTCAACATGCTGCAAGACCGCAGGCGACCGCTGTGGCCTATCGCTTTGATGATAGCACCGTTTGTCGCTGGAGGGGTATTCAGCGTTGCCACCCTTAGTTATGCTCTTATCCCGATGTTATATGTCTATATGCTGCTGTTGGGAGTATGCCTAGTCATATATATGGTACGCGCGACAAAACAATACGGACATTGGCTGCGCAACAATTATGCCGATCTAGAGCATAAGGATGTCTGGCAGAGTTTTGTAGTACTGGCCTTCATACTGCTATTGTTCGTTTTCTATGCGTTTATAAGCCAAGGTCCGCTTTCCCAATACGCCTTGCAGGTGTTTGACATCGTGCTTATCGGCTATTTCCTGTGGCGGGTAGAAACGCTAAGCGACCTGAGCATCCCTGTTAATGATACGGCAGAAGAAATGCCCACTACTGAGAAAGTGGAAGACAATGACCTTTCATTATCCACCTGTAATCGCCCGGCTTTGCCGCCTGGCATGTCCAAGAACATCGGGCTATTGCTTCAGCAGCGTTGCATAGATACGCAACTCTATTTACAGCACGACATGACCCTTGCCCAACTTGCCAAATCCATCGGTACCAACCGTCTTTATCTCAGCCAGTATTTCTCCAGTCAGGATATGAATTATAATACCTATATCAACGATTTACGTATCAACCATTTTGTCGGTCTCTATCGCGAGGCTTTAGACACTCAGCGTTCTTTCACCATCCAGCAGTTGGCTTTAGAGAGTGGCTACCGCAGTTATAGCACCTTTAGTGATGTCATTAGGCGCAAGACGGGAAAGTCGGTGAGAGCATGGATGAAAGAGCTTGGCGAACCATAAAGTTACGAAATCTGCAAAATAAGTTACGGAATCTGCAAGAATCTGACCCGCAAGCCAATGATGTCATCATGGTTTGCGGGATTTTTGTTACTTTTGTGAACTTAAAACGACAAAGAAGTTTATAAAACGTAATTGGCTATATGATTATACTCAGAAAACTATCGAAGAGTCACCCGGACATCCCGCTGGTGTGGAAACTTTTCTCTGAATCGTTCCACGAGCATGAGCGTATCATCTTGTCCGAACTATTGGACTGTCCACAGGCAACTTTATATGGCATTTACCCTGATGAAGAGTCCCATCAGTTTGCAGGATTCTTCATCGTCCTCGACTGCGAACGAATCGTGTATCTGTACTATTTAGCCGTCTGTCCTGAAATGCGCTCTACCGGCATAGGTGGAAAGGCGCTACACACCTTAATAGACATGTATAATGGCAGACAGATAACGCTGTCCTACGAAAGCATCCTCCAGCCCAGTGACAACGCTGATCAACGTAAGCGCAGGCAGGCGTTCTATTTACGAAACGGTTTCCATGAAAGCCCTTGGTATTTTTGCTTTGATGGTACCGAATATGTATTGGCTAGTACAGAAGAACCTATCGATATTGCTGGCGCCAAAGAGATGTTTTATCAATTTGCCAACTTTGATTCCGATTTTTACACTCATAACATAACAGAAGACAAATAATCAAATAAAGAAGCAAAACAATGAAAGAGACAGCAGACAAAGTTTATAGGAACGCAAAAGTTTATTCCGTTGCACTGGATGGAACAGAAACGCATGCGGAGGCACTCGCTATCAAAGACGGCAAATTCGCATACGTTGGAGATGAGACAGGTGCCACTGAGTGGATTGGTGATGCCACAGAGGTCATTGACTGCAAAGGGAAGAGCGTTATCCCCGGTCTTGGAGATGCGCATTTGCATAATGCGCAAGCTACGCTGAAGTACGGCACGTGCAGCTTTAGCGATATTATACCAAATCCTGAGACTGACACCCCCGACGGTGTGGTCAAGCTGATTCAGGAGAAACTGAAAACCTATGCTGAAGAGCACAAGAATGCCCCTGTGATTAGAGGATTCGGCTGGGATAGAATGTGGTTTGCCGGTGCACTACAGGGCATCGTGAGACCGTTTACCAGACATGATGTGGATGCGGTTATACCTGATAAACCAGTCGTTCTCACATCGTTCTGCGGTCATCTTGTCTTGCTGAATACGAAGGCTCTGGAAACTGCAGGTGTTACAAAAGATACTGATGACCATAATGGACTGATCATCAAGGAAGCCGACGGAACGCCCAGCGGCTATATCTCTGAACCTGCCATATTCCACCCTATCATTTATAGTATTCCGAACTATGATTTCACGCCGGAGGAGTATCACGACTGCTTAAAGAAAGCGTTTAATGATTTGAACGCAAGTGGATACACACTTTTATGCGACTGCCAACAGGTAGAGTCCTCTTATGCTGTCCTTTCAGAAATGGCTAAAAATGGCGAATTTACCGCCAGAGTATCCGGTGTTCATAATGTCAACGATGCAACAAGGGAGTCGGATTTCGAAAAAGCCATCGCCAACCGCACGAAGTTTGATGTCGATGAGCTCTTTATGGTGGATACGGTAAAATACTTTGCTGATGGTTCCCTCGCTATGATTGAGCCATACACAGAGAGTGCGTCCGACAAAGAACCAGGCACCAGAGAACCGCTTCTATGGGATGAGGAGCATCTGAAGGAGTCGATGGCACTTGCCAACAAGGAAGGCTTCAACATCCATACACATGCCATGGGAAGTTATGCCATACGCAGAGTGATTGACTGCTATGAGAACGCGCAGCAGTTGTACCCGAATCCCAAAATCAGAAACATCATTGCGCATTGCACATTCATAGAGCCAGAGGATCGTGTGCGTATGGGCAAGAGCCATATCATAGCCAGCAATCAGCCCGGTTGGTTCAGTGACAACCCCACCGAAGAACCTGTCATGGTAGCTTGGTGGGGTGAAGATGTATAGACAATGGTGTGGTGTGTGCTTATGGTTCCGACTTCCCTGTCAATGCCGCTTACGGTCTTGCAGGTATTCAGGTAGCTATGACGCGAAGGCATGTTAAGCAGGATCCGACTTATGAGCTGTTCAAGGATTTACCCGCTGCCTTGCCCAATGAGTGTGTATCTTTGAAGGAAGCGCTTCAGGCACATACCATCCATGTGGCATATCAGGCACATCTGGAAAAAGTTACCGGCTCCATCGAAGTCGGTAAATCCGCAGAGCTGGTTGTTCTTGATAGTAATATAGAAACCACTCCCGCAGACCATATTCAGGATATCAAAGTGCTTGAAACTTTATTTAAAGGGAAAACAGTATTCAAAAACATTTAATTAGCAAAACAATGAAAAAGATTATTCGCTCGACTTTGCTGCTCGGCTTTGCCAAGGATAAAGTTACGAAATCTGCAAAATAACTCACGAATTCAGCAAGAATCACGGTTCAAGGCATGAACCGTGATTCTTTTTTTAGGGAATATTGCTAATTTTGTAAGCGCAAAACTTCAAATATGTTCTCTCCATGTAAGCTAATAGACATAACAAATAAGAAAATAATGAAACAAACAGTTCGCATGAGTGTTAAGAAGATGCTGTCGTGCATCGTAGTTTTGAGTGTTATCATCGCCATGGGTACGCTTGTCTGCTGCTCAAGCAATGACAATCCAAGTAATGGAGTACCCATTTCCGAAAAGGCTGACCTCGTGGTCTATGGAAAAATTTTCACCTCTGATGACAATAAGGTGGTAGAAGCCTTTGCCGTGAAAGACGGCAAGTACATCTATGTAGGCGACAAGACGGGAGCCGAAGCCTATGTCGAGGCAGGCAAGACCGAGGTGGTGGACTATACCGGCAAGGGACTTGTAATGCCCGGTTGCGGCAACGGACATGCACACTACTCGATGGCTCACTCCGTCAAATTAGTCGGTGCGACAGTAGGATTAGAGGACAATGCCAGCAAGTTCCTGACGGAAATCGTACCTGCTGCTGTCAAGCAGGCAAGAGACGCAGGGGCAAAAACTATCTTTGGCTTCGGATGGAATCTTCATGTCTTCGAGAGTAATATGCCTACTCGCCAACAGTTGGATGCCATCTGCAGTGATATTCCTATGTACTTCTCAGACAATGAGGGCTGACGGCACCGTGCTCAAAAAAGATGGAGACATATTAGGTGGTGAGATTGTAATGGGTACTGACGGCACACCTACAGGCTATCTGAAGGAGCAGGCCGGCACTTACGCACGTTCCTTCTTAGACAATGAAAGTCTCTTTAGCCTTGACATTGCAAGTGATATCTTGCCAAAAATCGAGCAGCAACTGTTGTCTGAGGGCTACACCATGTATGTCGATGGTTGGGGCAACTATTACTATAACACTAATTTCTATCAGGCCGCTCAACAGTTAGACAATGCTGGTGGTATGCACTTCGTGTTGGGCCTGTCCTACGAGATTGAAAGTTGGATGAATATTGACGAAGCCCTGGCCAAGGCTGCTGACGCCAAGAAATTTGCTTCCACTCGCGTCAAACCGAACTGGATTAAACTCTTTATGGACGGCACGGTGGAGACTGGCACCGGATTTGTGGATCCGCTCTATCCTGACGGACATCAGGGCCTGCCCAACTGGTCGGAAGAACAACTGACCGACATGACGCGTGTGGCTAATGAAAACGGAGTAACTATGCACATACATGCCATGGGCAACAAGGGCGTCACGCGTATTATCAACGCCTTCATCAATGGCGGAAAGGATGAGATGCGTAACACGCTGGTTCACGTGCGTAATATTGACGAAGCAGATTACAAGCGTATGGCAGACCATAATATCTATGTCACCTCTGGTGTGCTTTGGCATTTTGCTGAGGATGGTTTGGTGGAGCATATGCGCGAGCATGGTATCGTTCCTGCAGGTCAGGAAGACAAATCTTATCCGATGAAATCGTATTTTGAAAACGGCATTATTGCGACTACCCACTCGGACTATCCTGCAACGAGCGGCAGCCCCGACGACCCGTTTGGCATTATGGAGATAGCCGTGACAGGTATGTTTACAGGAGCGATTGGAAAGCCCTACTGGACAGAAGAACTCGTCACCCGCGAGCAGGCCATCACCGCAATGACCATCAACATTGCCAAGCAGATGTTCATCGAGGATGAGCGAGGCAGCATCAAGACAGGCAAGTATGCCGACTTCCTCCTCGTCACCAAGGATGTGCTTTCGTGTCCTGAGAATGAGATTCACGAGGCCAAGCCCGCAGCCACCTACTTCGAGGGGAAAAAGGTTTTCTCGATGTAACGTGCCGGCATGGCATGACTCTGAATGATTATCCGCAATCTGCGGATAATCATTTTTTATAATCCTGATTACTACTGATGCGATAAAATCGCGTTAGGTATAAATATTCAAAATAGAGAGAGTTCTTTGACAGATTGATTGAGATTGACAGAGTCGTGTGGCTTGGTGATGAGTTCTCCCAGTGAGACTTTCTCCAGAGCTGAGATTCTAATCAGTGTTGCCACCTCGGTGATGGAGTATGGGCTTTTATAGTTCGCCTTGATTCTGGCGATAATCAGATAGGCGATGACTGCCACCCAAAGATGAGTCCGCACAGCATTCTCTGAATACCCCCACAGGGTCTTCACTACGATATTCTGCTTGACCCATTTGAAGAAAACTTCGATGTCCCACCTATGTCTATATAAGCAGGAAACCTCAGAGGCGCTGATGTCGAAGGCAGAGATTGCCCGCATTGCCACACAGCGTGCCGAACTGAGTGGTGAGTATTTCCATATTGTCGGAGCCAAGGCGTTCCTCGATGGTGTGACCGAGGCACACACGGGTTGGCAGAACCAGGATTATCTGGACCTGCCCGGCTATCACGGTGTGGAGCGCACGGCTCCAAAGGACATGTTGGGCGGAATATGCCAACCGCGTAATGTCAAGGAGGTCATCACCCGCGAGCAGTCGCTACGTGCCATGACCATCAATGTGGCACGTCAGTGGCATCAGGAGCATCGCATGGGTAGCATTGAGTTCGGTAAGATTGCCAACATGGCGGTATTCGATTGCGACTTCCTGCACGACGACATCGAGAAGGTTGCACAAGCTAATATCGTTGCCACGATCGTTGATGGCGAGGAAGTTTATAAAGCATAAGAAAAAAACAAACGCATTTATTTTGTTCTTCACTCGTTTTTTCGTAATTTTGTCGCCAATTAACCAATTAAGAAAAACAAATGAGAAGAATTTGTGTTGTTTTAATGACTATTTGCCTTGCAATAGGATGCATGGCGCAGCAGTTTGAGAAGGACGTGTTTACGACAGCATCGGGAAAAAAACTGACGATTACCTGTATCAAACACGCCAGTATCATGATGGAGTATGACGGCAAGGTGATTTACTTCGACCCTGTCACTAACATGGAGCCACGAACAGACTTCACCACATGGCAGAAGGCTGATTTCATCTTCGTGACCCATGAGCATCACGACCATTTCGACTCCATGGCATTGACAGAGCTGCGCAGAAACTATACCGTCGTCTATTGTAACCATAACGTATATACCCAGTGGGGCAGCGGATATGTGCTTGCCAATGGCGACAAGGCTGAGGTCTGTGAGAACATCACCGTGGAGGCTGTCCCTGCCTATAACACCACTGCCGGGCGCGAGAAGTTCCATCCCAAAGGACGTGACAACGGCTATGTGCTGAACGTGGAGGACCTGCGTATCTATGTGGCTGGCGACACGGAGGACATCCCAGAGATGGCTAACCTGAAAGATATCGACATTGCCTTCCTGCCCTGCAACCAGCCGTACACCATGACGGTGGAGCAGCTGGTGAAGGCGGCGAAGACCATCCGTCCGAAGGTGCTGTTCCCTTATCACTATAATGACACTCCCGTCCGCAAGGTAGCGATGTTCCTGGGCGGCAGCGGCATTGACGTGAGGATCAGGAAATACCAATAACCCAAGACATCAATTCATTCACCAAAATAAAAATTAAACAAGATGAGAAAGGCTTTTTTTAAGGAGGCGTTGCTTGCCGTTGCGCTTGCCGCCTTCAGCAGCACTGCCGCCATGGGGCAATCTGGCGAGCAGAAACAGAAAGAGATGACTGACTGGTTGAAAGATGTTGCCGACCGCGTCGAACTGCACGGCTACGCACAGGGAGGGTTCAACTACACCCACCAGAATGCCGAAGACAAAGGCACTTTCGAGCTCAAACGTGTCCTCTTCTGGGTCAATGCTCGTATCACAGACCGATGGTCGTTCCTTTTCATGCACGACTTCTCGAGCGTCGTACAGGAGTATTACACCGACTATCGCCTCACCAACAACAAGGCACTGACCGTTCGCCTTGGACAGTTTAAGAACGGCGTATCCCTCGAGAACCCCCTATCCCCTACTTCCATGGAGGCTATTGATGTCTACTCAGAAGGTGTGACCTATCTGACGGGCTGTGGCAGCGACCCCCTGATGGGGGGGCAGTATGGTCGTGACCTGGGACTCTCCGTTTTTGGTGAGACCAACGACGGCAAACTGCACTATGAGGTACAGGTGATGAACGGACAGGGTATCAACAAGAAAGACGGTAACAAGGAGAAGGACTTCATCGGGCGACTGGAATACCGCCCTGTGAAAGGACTCAACCTCGTTGCCACAGGACAGATCGGACGCGGGCATGCCGTCGCCAACTCGCTCTACAATCCGGATATTCATGAAGGCGACAACTATAAGCGTAACCGCTGGACGGTAGGCTTCGACTACAAATCGAAAGACTTCAACGTACATGGGGAATATATAGAAGGTAAGGACGGAAGTGCCACCAGCCGTGGCGCCTACGTCACTGGTGCCGTTCCCTTGTACAAGGGACTGGAGTTCGTAGGCTCTTATGACTTCTTCAATTTCAACACCTCGCTCGGCATGGACCAGCATAAGGCGATTGCCGGTCTGCAGTACTGGTTCTTCAAGAAGTGCCGCTTCCAGGTGCAGTATGTCTATAAGAGTGCTTATATTAATAATAAGGTGTTCACCCACGGTGCCTGCCACCAGGTCATGGCACAGGTGCAGGTAAGACTGGATTATTCAAAGAAAAAATAAATCATGATCATTAAAATTCTTCTCACTATCATCTTCTTTGCCGTGATGATAGGCGTGGGTGTCTACTCACGCAAACAGGCAAGCAGTGTGGACGGTTTCGTCCTGGGCGGCCGTGCCGTGGGACCTTGGCTGACTGCCTTCGCGTATGGCACGAGTTATTTCTCCGCAGTGGTCTTCGTGGGCTATGCCGGACAGTTTGGTTGGAAATACGGTATGTCGGCGACATGGATTGGTGTGGGCAATGCCGTCATCGGCTCCTTGCTTGCCTGGATCCTGTTAGGTCGCCGCACGAAACTGATGACACAGCATATCGAGAGCCGCACCATGCCGGACTTCTTCGGAACACGTTTCGACAGTCAGGGACTGCGTGTGGTAGCCTCCGTCATCGCCTTCGTCTTCCTGATTCCCTATACCGCCGGTGTCTATAAAGGCATCTCCACCCTCTTCGAGATGGGATTCGGTATTCCCTACGAGTACTGCGTGGTGATCATGGCAATCCTCACCGCCGTCTATGTCATCCTCGGAGGTTATAAGGCAACGGCGATGAACGACTTCATACAGGGTGTCATCATGCTCTTCGGCATCGTCATCGTCATCGCCGCCGTGCTGAACACGCAAGGGGGACTGACGGCTGCCGTGGAGAAGATGGCGGCACTGCCCTCAGACAGTGACCCGTCTGTGAATGGCGGCTTTGCTGACTGGTTCGGTCCTGACCCCTGGAACCTGCTGGGTGTCGTCATCCTCACCTCCCTTGGTACATGGGGACTCCCGCAGATGGTGGGTAAGTTCTACTCCATCACCGATGAGAGTGCCATCAAGCGCGGCACCATCATCTCCACCATCTTCGCCTTTATCGTGGCTGGTGGCTGTTACTTCCTCGGTGGCTTCGGTCGTCTGTTCGGCATGCCACCCGTCCTGCCTAACGGAAAACTTGCCTTCGACTCCATCGTACCCTCCATGTTGGTGACATTACCCGACGTGATTATCGCCCTGGTGGTATTGCTGGTGCTCTCCGCCTCCATGTCGACCCTCGCCTCCCTGGTACTCACCTCGTCCAGTACGATGACCCTCGACCTCATCTACCGTGACAAGAAAGCGGCTCCCGGTGAGGTGGAGGAAGGTACCATCGACGATGTCGTGGCTGAGCGGATAGAGCGCCGTAAGGTGGTGGTGATGCGTGTGCTGATCGTGTTCTTCATCGTCATATCCCTGATGATAGCACTCAATCCCCCCACCTTCATCGCCCAGCTGATGGGTATCTCATGGGGTGCCCTTGCCGGTGCCTTCCTCGCCCCCTTCATGTTGGGACTCTACTGGCGCGGGGTCACCACGGCAAGCGTATGGGCATGCTTCATCTGGGGCGTGGGCATCACCGTAGTCAACATGCTGCTGGGTAACCCCATCAACCCCATCAACTGCGGTGCTATCGCCATGGTAGGCGGTTTCCCCGTCGTATGGCTCGTCAGTCTGCTGTCACCGAAGATGAACAAGGAGACCGTCAGCAATATCTTCGAATGCTACAAATAAAGAACTAAGGAAGCCCTGCCGGTTGGCAGGGCTTCTTTGCTTACATGCAGCTCGTCACTCCAAGGGGGGTGGCGACGGCGGTGAGGATACTCACGATGAGCTGGATCACCATCTTCCAAGTCTCTTTCTTCATCCTTCACCCCCTTCCTCTGTTTTGTTCTCTGTCTCCGCAACCACGGCATTCTCATGCGTCTCCTCGAAGACGATGTCCTTCACCATCACCTTCTCGACGGAGAACGGTTTCACGATGACGGGGGTACCGTCCTTGCCCTCACGGATCTCAGGCTGTCCCTCCACACGGACGGTCTCGGGGGTGAAGAGCACACGGCGACCGTAGATGCTGTTTGCCGTCACGTCGGCTGCCTTGGCTGAGCCGAGACTGGAGAAACCTACCTTGAAGGTACCGATACCGTCGATCTTCACCTTCTGTCCCATCTCCAGGTAGTGCTTCAGGGCGGCACCCAGCTCGTCGAGCACGGCGATGCAGTCTGACTTCTTCACGGTAGCCTGTGTCTGGATGAAGTTGGCGATCTCCTTGGTGGAGATGGGGTTCTTGTCGTAGACCGCACGGGCGAAGAACTTGCCGAAGGCGTTGGAACGGAGGTTGTTGTTCTTGTACTTAATGAATTTCTGACTCATATTCTAACTGTTTTAAAGGGTTAATGACTTGCCATCCGCACGTGGCTTCAGGCGTTTTGTTGAGAGCGATGCCTTGCATCATGGTGGCGGATGCTTTCTCTCGCAGAGGGGTCGGTCTCGTATGCGCCATCGGAGACTTTCCTATCTTTGATCGGAGGCACCGCCCACTGGCGGCGCAGGCATCTGTCGCTCTCGGTGTGGTGTCCGGAACACTGGTGCAAAGTTACACCTGTTTTACTGCCTCCGCAAGCCCCCTCCCCCTGCCGTTAGCAGCCAGCCTGCACTCCGATGCCTTCTATCTCTGCTTTCTTAACTTTCATTTAGAATTTTGCCCATTTTATTTAGTTCCGTTAACGAATCCGTCAGTTTTCACTTTTCATCATTCACCATTTCATCATTTGCTTGTTTTTTACTGCTGAGCCGCCAATTTTCTAAAAATGCCTTAAATTATTATATAATTATAATTATATAATAATTTATTATAAAGATTGACTTTAAAAAAAGTACCTAATGATGAAAAGATGAAAGTGAAAAGTGAAAACTTTTGTCCCGAAACACTTTGTGATTTGAATAATTTCTTTTATCTTTGCAACCAAGATTTGAACATTTCGTAACCAAGATTTGAACATTTCGTAACCAAGATTTGAACATTTCGTAAATACGTTTTGAGTATGATGGAGTATAGAAGACTACATTTTGCAGAAGTACTTGAACGGACGAATGAGCCTCGTAGATTCATTCAGGTATTAGCCGGTCCACGGCAGGTCGGGAAATCAACACTCATGGATCAGGTATTGGCAGAATGCCAGTTACCTCATTATCTGTATAATGCAGACGGGATTGACGAGAACGACACGGATTGGATCAGACGGATATGGGAGAGTGCCCGGGCTCAAATGGACACCCAGCAGCAGAAAGAGGCAGTGCTGGTGATAGATGAGATTCACAAGATTAGTCATTGGAGCGAAATCGTCAAGCGGGAATGGGATGCCGACACCCGTGACCGCCGTCAGTTGAAAGTGTTCTTATTAGGCTCGTCACGCCTGATGTTACGAAAAGGTTTGAAGGAGTCGCTGGCTGGTCGTTTTGAGTTGATACGCTTAGGGCACTGGACATTGCGGGAAATGGAGGAAGCCTTTGGGTGGTCCCTTGATGAATGGGTCTATTATGGAGGATATCCCGGGAGTGCTCCACTCATCAAGGATATGCGTCGTTGGCGGAGATATGTCAAAGAGTCGTTAGTGACCCCTGCGATAGAAAAAGATGTCATCCTGACATCGAACATCTACAAGCCGACACTGATGAAGCAACTCTTTGAACTGGGATGCTCCTATTCCGCAGAACTGCTTTCGCTGACAAAGGCGTTGGGGCAGTTGCAGGATGCGGGAAACGTAACAACGCTGTCATCCTATCTTGACATCCTTGACCAGTGCAACTTATTGGCAGGACTGCAAAAATATGCGAATGATGCCGCTCGCCGTTACCAGTCGGTGCCCAAGTTTCAGGTGTACAATAATGCTTTGTTGACTGCTTACAAGGGAACCTCCTTTGATAAGGACCGCATTGCCCCACAGGTATGGGGCAGGTGGGTGGAATCCGCCGTAGGAACCTATCTTTTAGGAGAAGTGGAGGAGGCAGGCTATAAACTCTATTATTGGCGAGAACGCTCTGACGAGGTTGATTATGTAATTGCCCGTCAGGGAGAGGTCGTCGCATTGGAGGTGAAAAGTGGGAGGCGTGGCATGAATAGTGGTCTTCCTAAATTCTGCGACACCTTCCATCCCAAGCGTTCCCTTGTCATCGGAACAGACGGCATTCCTTTCGATGATTTCTTCCGAATGAGCATAGAAAACTTATTTTAACTTCTCTTTTGTGATAAAAGATGTAAAAATCTTTGCACATTGTAATACATTTCGTATCTTTGCATGACATTTGGGCTGAGCCCGTAGTATTCGTATTCCACAATAGTCCACAACAAAAAGAGAATTACGTCTACGAAGACTACCTGCTCGCACCCTTAGGGGCGCGAGTCTTGGTGGTGTTTCAACAGACGTAAGGGATGTGGACCCCTGTGGAATATGTTGTTTCTAAACCATTCTTTGCGCCCCTTCTTTATTTTAATAACTGAAAAAAGCAGACGCAATGAAAAAGTTCCCGGACACCTCATGAGAGATGATTGACACATTATTATCATCTAGTCATTGGTATTCTTCACGGTTTACTGACGACTTATTAACAACAGATTTAAATAACCTACAGCAATAATTATGAATCAAATAGAAGAGAACTCATTGTTGGCTCTCATCCGTGAGAGCCTGACCAGTAACGGTCAACCGACTATCATTAGTATCAACGTTCATGCCACTGGGCAGTATATCGCCCATGTGGATCAGTATTATCAACATGGTAATTTCGTGGAAGCGGAGGAAGTGAAGGAAACTACGCCTGAGGATTTACAGAAAGCCGTCATAACCTCCATGTCGGAAGGTCTCTGGTGGGCAAATACCTCATGGGCTGTCGTTTACCGAGTTTATCAAATCAAAGGGTATAAAGGAAATATCAGCCAATTCTTGTCTCTTGTACATCAATGGAAATGGGAGAAGGCACCTGATTTCCCTTGTACCTATGATGCCATACAGAAGCCAGTCGCAAGTGGCAAGATGATAGGTAATATTGATAAATGGCAGCAAGAAGGTGCTTCTGAGCAAATGATTAGGTTGGGAAGATTCCTTTTAGATCATCTGAATTGAATACGTGATGTTCTGAAAAACATTCTGATATTCTGAATAAATATCTGAGTCTCCGACAAAAATTGCCGGGGCTATTCCCTTTTCCTATCTTTGCTGCGTCAAACAAAGGAAACGTTTTTGACAGTGCTCTTTGAAATTGATATTATGTCAAGAGACTGGAAAGTTTCTTGGGATCCATTCGCATATCCCATATTGCAACTATATGAACTCGATGGCGAGGCTCATCAATGGCATAGATGATTTTAAAATGCTTCATGACGATATGACCTCTGTATTGATGTTTACCTTTGAATGGAGTCAGGATAGAATATGACTTGGGATACTCCCTTAGTCTTCTTTCCATCTCTTTGACACTATCTACCCATCCATAAAAGGCTTTATTGCCAAATTCCTGTTGGGCGTAAATAAGATGTTGGAGGTATTGCTTTCTGGCTTTAGCCTTCCAGAATATCAAATATTTGCCCATGGGAATTGCTGCTTAACGTCAGCCCAAAGTTCTTCGGATGCACACCACTGATTAGGGTCGTCCCACGAGGCTTCCGCTTCGTCGATCTCTTTCTGCACTTCTTCTAAAGTGCGTGGGAACCCGAGGTCTTTGTTGCCAAATGAATAGTCAATTTCATCAGTCATAGACTGTGTGGTGGGGGGTGTATAAACTCCCACAGGCTCGCAGGCGGACATTCCGCCTTCCTCTTCCTCAAATGGAGGATATTTCTTTTCTTCACTCATAGTTGTAATAATTATAGTGCAAAGGTAAAGATTCCGTGAATAAGAAGCAAATTATTTTTTAATTATTAACATCCAAAATACAATGATATGTTTAGTTTACAGTATAATTTAATGATGCCCACACAGGGATGTACGAAGGAGGACTTCTACAAAGTCGTCGGCTCTGACCGTGTGAAGAACAGAATTGCCGAGTTCCGCCAACTGAAAGCGGAAGGCAACGACAAGGAGGCGGATGCCAAGAAGCGGGCACTGCCTGTCTTCATCTATCAGGCGACCTTTGAGGAAACGGAGTCGAAGAGCGGTGCCAAGGCTTGTTGGCGCAAGCAGCAGGCGGCACGTCTGAACGGACTGGTGATGCTCGACATCGACCACATCGACCACCCTGGCACCGTCTTTATGCACATACCCAGAGAGTTATTCGAGGATGGTGCCAGGAATCAGGTGATGTTGGTACACGTCACCCCATCGGGCAAGGGGCTGCGTGTGGTCTTCAAGGCTGATGCGGAGACGGGTGACCTCAGTGCCAACCAACACGCCTTTGCGAAACTGTTGGGCGTGGAGCCTGACGAGGCTTGCAAGGATGCCAGCCGTGCGTCGTTCGCTCCACAGGAGGACGAGATACTCTATATCAATGACAACATCTTTGAGTACCAGAATGAGGAGTATGAGAAGTTGTTTGGAGAGCAGTATAGAGATGGAAGATGTAAGACGGAAGATGTAAGATGTCAGCCATCAGCCATCAACCATCAGCCATCCTACAAAGGCATCCCCTATTCCAAGATCATTGACGAGTATTGGCAGCGGACGGGCGGTGTACCTGTGGATGGGGAGCGTAATGTCCGGCTGCATAAGCTTGCCGTCAACCTTCGTGCCATCATGGAGAACGACCCTCAACAGATATTGACTGTCATCCCCCGTCTGGGACTCTCTGAGGACGAGGTGCGGCGTATCGTGGACTCCGCCTGCAAGGAGCCGCCCAAGGGTTTCTCCCGAAAGATGAGAGCCGTGCTGAAGGCGTTGGGTGCCGACATGGAGGCAGACGGACGGGGACGAGTTGACGGGATACCGTACGACGACTTCGCCCGACGGCTCAAGCCCCTGTTATGTCCTCCCTATGATGTCGCCTGTGCCGGGGTGGACGACGCTAACAAACTGGGTGCCGTCTTTGTGGCTGGTGCCATGTACTGCACCCTGATGACCCGTTGCTACTACAGACACTATGACGGACGCATGCAGCGCATGAATCCGCAGGTGTATATCATCGGTGAGCCGGCAAGCGGCAAGTCGTTCGCCACCCGTCTCGACAAACAGATCATGGCGGCGATGAAGAGTGCCGACGAGCCGGCACGGCAGGCGGAGGAGGCGTATAAGAAGGAGGCGAAGGCACGCACCACCTCCACAAAGGAGCAGAAGAAAGCGGCACTGGAGCGTCCCGAGGGGATGATACGCTATCTGCCGTCACGCACCTCCAACCATGTGTTCTACCGCCGGCAGATCAATGCCATGGAGGTGGTGAACGGTGACCTGCTGCCCCTGCATCTCTATACCTTTGACTCAGAGCTGGACTCCTCGCTGACGGCACAGAGCGGCGGCTCCTGGATCGGTAAGCATGACGTGGAGCTGAAGGCGTTCCATAACGAGGAGAGTGGTGTGGACTATGCCAATGGCGACAGTGTGAACGGGGTCATCCCTATCTTCTGGAACCAGGTGATCACGGGAACGCCCATCTCCCTCTCCAAGAAGGTGACGCTGCGGAACGTCAACGACGGTCTCTGCACCCGTATCGCCATCTTCCGCATGGTGTCATCGCAGTTCCAGATGATGCCGAAAGGAGAGCAGCGTGTGAACCATGAGCAGGATGTGAGACTGAAACAATGGGGCTTCCAGTTTGAGCAGATGCGGGGAGAGCTAAGCATCGGCAAACTGGTGGACCATGTCTATACCCTCTGTGAGCAGACGGCAGCGGAGGCGGCGCTCGCCAACGATACCGTGCTGGACTACCTCCGTAAGCGTGCCGTGTTCTATGCTACGTGGTTCACCATCCCCCGTATCTACGGGCGACAATGGGAGAACTACCGTAAGACGGGGAAGGTCACCGTCAACAAGGGTGACTTGCAGTTTGCCACCCTTATCTATGATGCCGTGCTCTATTTCCAGGATTACTTCTTCGGGCAGATGCTGGAGGACTCGTGGGAGAACGCCACCAAGGACTTCGTGCCGAGACGGAGGCGAGACGGCACCGTGGAACTCTATGAGATGCTGCCCGACCAGTTCAAGGCGGAGGATATGATGAGGGCTGGCTCTTTCTCCACGAACAAGACCGCGTCGAATCTCGCCGCCCGCTGGGTGTCGGACGGACTGGTGAGACGGGTGCGCCAAGGGGTCTATCAGAAAAACGTTAAGTGTATAAAGGTATGAGAGGAAACAGACGATTATCCCCCCACTTCACACTGGGGCAGTTGATGGAGGTGAATGTGGAGCATCGGGGCAGGACACTGCCCGCACAGGACACCCCGGGACAGGCGGTCGTCTGTCATCTGGAACTGCTGTGTGAGTGTTATCTCGAACCGCTGTACCAGGCGGGCGAGGAACCACGGATACGGTGTGCCTATCTCTCGAAGCGGCTCAATGACTATCTCGGGGAGCGTGAGGACGACTGGCACACACGGGGCTCCGCCGTGGACATCTACTGTGACGGACTGCCCCACGCCATCCGTCTCTTCAACATCATTCACAAGCGTTTCCTCTATGAGGGCGTGGGCTTCGACGAGTTGTTTATCTATATCAGGGGCAGGACTACGTGGCTGCACGTCAGTTACGACTGCTGCTGTGACCCCCGGCGGGTAAAGGACAACCAGAACAGTCTGCGATATGGTATTTTCAAGTATAATCAAAGAATGAGACATTATGAGTAAACAACAAGCAAGAGGACTGCGTAACTGCAATCCACTGAATATCAGAAAGAGTAAGAAAGTATTCTGGATCGGAGAGAAGGTCAAGGGCAGCGACCCCGACTTCTGCCAGTTCGAGAGCATGGGACTGGGTTTCCGTGCCGCCCTGAAACTGCTGCGCACGTACCATCAGAAGTACGGGTGTACCACCATCCGTAAGATCATCCGACGGTGGGCACCGGAGACGGAGAACCAGACAGAGGCGTATATCCAGACCGTCAGCCGTCTCACCGGCTGGCATCCTGACGCACCCCTGCCTCCCATGAAACGCGAGACGGAAGTCATCTGGAGTGACCTCGTCCTCGCCATGGCGAGTGTGGAGTGCGGACTGTCGGCACAGGGCAGGAACGAGCAGAAAGAAGCCGTGTACCATGGCTGGGTGATGCTTTATCCGTAAGAAAGTCTACAAATCATATCAAGCCTCTTTTCGCACTCACTGGCGGGTGAAAAACTGAATTCGCAGGTTAACGACAGCATAAAGCCCCTGTAATGCCTGACGGGGTAAGGGGAAGGTGGGCGCTACCCAAACTGCAAAATGTAGTCTACATCACTATTTGTTGCGGATTTTAGGTAATTTATACTGGTAATGTGAAGACAAATCTCGCTCCCTCTGTGTAACTGGTATCAAGGGTGATGTCACCACCGAGGCGGCGGGCCACATTACGGCTCAACGGGAGTCCGATGCCCACGCCGTCCTTGAACTCATCCAACTGGACAAACTCACCGAAGATCTCCTCTGCCTTTTCTGCGGGAACACCACAACCTGTATCCTCCACGATGATCTTCATAAAGGTGTCCTCCTGGGCACATGACAGACGGATGGAACCGCCAGAAGGAGTAAACTTCATCGCATTGTCGAGCAGATGGGAAAGTGCCAATACCACGTCCTGCTCTGAGGTCTGTATCATCAAGGTGTCATCGACCTGCGTGGTAAAGTCAAAGTGGTAGTCGGATTTCTCAGGAATACCAGAATGCGTAATGGCATTAGCGCATAACTGATTGACACTCACGGTATCGGTGCGGTCGATATGTGTACGGCTGCTGGTCTCAGAGAGTGACAGCAACCCATTGATGAGAGTCGTGATGCGGTTGGTATTCTCCTGAATCTGCAGACTCGCCTCCTTCCGTACCTCGTCAGGGAGGTCGGCATCAGGCATCGCCATCATCTGCGAGAAGCCAGAGAGGATATTCAGCGGGGTACGGATCTCATGACTGACATTCTTGATGAAGTTGGTCTTCATACGGTCTGACTCACCAGCACGGTCGAGTGCCACGGTCAGTTCCTCGTTCTTAACAGTCAGTTGGTGACTCATGGCTGCAAGTTCGTCGTTCTTTTTCTTTAACCGGCGGTTCATCCAATACCAATAACCTACCAGGACAGCCAACGCAAATGCGATGAAGACCGTGGTGAACAACATGATACGGCTATGCTCCAGCTGGTGTTCCATCTCCATCTCACTGACACGGAAGAGCGTATTCAACTCATTAATCTGTGTACGGGCATCCTTCTTATACAAGGAGTCGGTACCCTCATACACACTCTTATACATCTGCGCAGCCTCCTCATAACGCCCCATCCCCCGGAGAATCTCCGCACGCTGTTCCTGAGCTATGACGATGGAGGATATATCTCCATAGCTCATGACCTGATCATAATAGCGGGTACTATAGTCATACGCCTTGGCATAGTCCTTACGCTGCAGGTAAAGCTGGGCATAGGCATGCAGGACCGCCATCGGGATGAAGTCGCCACTTCCGTCAGCGCGTTTCTCCACCTCCTTGATATCCTGCTCCGCCTCATCCAGCATTCCCAGTCCCAGGTGCATCTCGGAACAGGAGAGATAATAGTAGGCATACCATACCTTGTAACTCGACGCATCACCCCTTTTCCTCTTAGCCTCCTCTTCTTCCAGATACTGTCTCCACTGCGTGGTGACCACCTTCATCTCCTCATAGCTCTTCTTATCAACCAGCGCGTCACAATAGTAAGAGAAGACATCACTGGTACATGACGGATACTCTTTCAGCTCCTTGATCAGTCTCAGACTCTGCCTGTAACTGGCGATAGCCTCATCCGTATAGCCCATGTTCAGATAAGCAATACCCATGGCATAGTCAGCAAGGGCGAGTCCGTATTTATCATCACGGTCCGTGGCATCCTGATGCATCCGCTTCACCTCCTGCAACCCCGTATTGACCTTTCCGCTGAACACATAGGTATTCACCAGTAACAACCACGTATCATAATAGTAGTTCCACAAGCCGTGCTTTCTGAAGAAAGCGAGGTTTTCCGGAACCAACATAATGAGTGAGTCATTCTTGTCGTAGTTATACAGGTTGCTGAGACGGTCACGACGCTGGTCCGACTCTCGCGTCAGGGATTCGTCAGCACCCATGACAGAGACGGACAACGACAACGTCAGGAGAAAGAGGATAGTTCGATACATAATGTCTTATTTTGTAATGGTCTGTAACTGACTGTCACCGGGTTTGTAGAGTAATCCCGTACAGGTCTTCGCATCAACCTTGTAAGCCTTCATCTCCACTTTGTCCCACTGTATCTGGTCGGTACGCTGGGCAAGGGGAACATGAGGAATCAGACTACCGTCACGAACGAGGATGACAGCAGGTATCTCACCTACCTTGATGGTCTGGTAACCACCCTCATAAACCTTTCCACCCTGATAGTCTATCCACTTGCCGCGAGGCAGGTATACCATGCGGCTGTCACCTGACTCCAACAAGGGAGCGACGAGGATCTGGGAGCCGAACATATACTCATCCTCCACCAGCCAGGCACCGGGGTCGTCAGGAAACTCCACCAACAGGGCACGTACCATCGGCAGTCCCCGCTCGGTACAGTCTTTTGCCTGTGCATAGACATACGGCATGAGTTTGTACTTCATCTCAGCAGCCTGACGGAAAGCCTTGGTGAACGACTCACTGATGAGCCAGGGCTCTGTGGGAGGTGCACCATGGGCACGGGTATGACTGGACAGGAAACCGAAGGGCAGCCAACGGCGGTAGATATCCTCCGGCGACGCAGTCACGAAACCACCCATGTCATGACTCCAGAACGAGAAACCACTCAGTCCGAAGGAAAGTCCGCCACGCAGGTCACCTAACATTCCCGTATTGGTAGTAGCGGCATCACCACCCCAATGGAGGGCATACCGCTGTGAGCCAGCCCATGCGGAGCGTGCCCAGATAACACCCTCACCGGGATGAGAGCGCTCCACCTGTTCCCATAAAGCTTTGTTATAACGCAACGGATAGAGGTTATGCTCATACTTCCCGCCACGACCACTGTAGTAGAAACCGTCATAGGGTGCAGCCTCACCGAAGTCACACTTAATGGTGGAGACACCCTGACGCATCAGTCCCTCGATCTTTGACTGATACCAGCTGACAGTCTGCGGATTCGAGAAGTCGAGGACAGCATCCTCGTACGGCATACCGCCATCGGCATTCTTCACATGCATCCCCTTCTCTACGATCTCACGGAAGAAGCGGTTCTTGGGAGTGAAATAAGGTAACTGCCACAGACAGGTATGGAAACCGTCTTTCCTCATCTGGTCAAGCATACCCTTCGGATCCTTGAAACGGTCTTTGGCAAACTCATAGTCACACTGCCAGTCAACGCCAAACCAACCGGTATCGAAATGAATCACATCGGACGGTATCTTATGCTGGCGCAACTGCTTGGCAATCTCCAAGCCCTCTTCCTGTGAGAAATAGGTAATACGGCTCATCCATGTACCAAAGGTCCACAGGGGCAGCATCGGTGACTTTCCTGTGATATTGGTATACTCGTTGAGGATATCCTTCGGTTCTCCGAAGAACACGAAGAAGTCGAGCTGCTCGTCAGCCATAAACAGGCGGTCGGCACCGATATACGACGCACCGAAGTCTGCCGTCACAGGAGCAGAGGTATGCAGGAAAATGCCATAGCCACGGTTGGAGAAGAAGAAAGGCACGGGCTTGTACTGTCCGTCGGTCTCTGGTCCCTGCGGGTCAGTCACCATAATCTGTACCTTCTGTCCTACCTTATTCAAGGCACCGAATGACTCTCCACAACCATAGATACGCTCACCCGGGGCAATCGTCAGCACGGGATTGACACTCCGGGAGTTGTCAGCACCACGTTTGATAAAGGAGAAAGGTAACAGTTTCACCTGTGACGAGTCATTATCGATGATATGACGGGTCTGCGTCATCACCTTGCCGTTCTTGTCTTTCAAGATGATACGCCAAGGGTATTTCTGTATCTCCACACTGCCGTACTCCGTCCTGTACGCCACAACACCGTCATTGCGTACCAACCGCCATGCCGATGACGAGGGTACTGCCCCGGCAAGCATCAGACTCTCACTGTCTTTCCGTGGAGCCTCTATAGGTGATGTCGCCATACGGATTCGTACACAGCGGGGACTGACGAAGTCTATCTTCAACGACAGGTTGGGGTCGTTGTCATATTGTGTGTCAGGGAAGTCGAGCATCCGCATCCTCACAGGCCAGTAGCCGTTGAGGTTAAATGCCTGACGGGGTGACAGACGATAGCGTTTCCAGTTCACCAGTCCCTCCCCTTTTGCCACATCGAACGATGCCAGCGAGTCGGCAAGGAAATAGGTATTACTCAGGTCGGAGAAATCACCCGACTGGTCTTTGGGCATACACTGCAGGTACTGTATTCCTGCGGAAGTCTGCAACTGTGCCTGCGCCGCCATTGAGGCACCCAGCAAGCAAACCATACTGATTATCTTTCTCATAGCTTGATAGTATTTGATTTCAGTCCTATAGCTTTGGCGGTCAATGTACCATGACCATTGACCACAGCGAAGCAACGTCCGAAGAACGCCTTACGCTTTGTGTCCTTGAAACGCTCCATGGAGGTTTGACAACCATTATCGACACCGATGATCTCCGCATCGGTCTCGAAGAACACCTGGTTCTCTGCCCATGGACAGCGATTGCCGTCCTTATCCACCACCTCTGCCTTGACGAAGGTAGTAGTCTTTCCTCGGTAGTCGATGCTGAGTTGGATATGGTCTGGCTGTCCTGCCGTCCTGATAACTTGTTCACGGACGACTTTCCCGTCCTTGCGTGCCACCGCTTTAACCTCACCAGGCTCATACCTCACACGCCACATGACATGATACTGATGACTATCCATCTTGCGACGAACGCCCTGACTTTTACCATTGACAAATAGCTCTACCTCATCGGCATGGTTATAATAACACCACATATCGATCTCCTGACCCTCCAGCCAGTTCCAGTGAGGGAAGAGGTGCAAGACGGGCTGGTCGGTCCACTCACTCTGATACATATAATATACATCCTTCGGTTGACCCGCCAGATCGATGATACCAAAGTAACTGCTGCGTGCCGGGAAGGAATAGGGAGTAGGCTCACCGATATAATCGAAACCAGTCCAGATAAACTGACCACCCACATAGGGGGTATGCTTCACCACATCCCAGGTCTCTTCATGGGTACTTGACCATGAGGCATGCATATTGTCATAGGCGGAACACATCATCGTCGGGTCTGTATAGGGCAGCCACCATTCCTTGGGTGCCTTATAGATACTGTCTGAAGGCATCATGTAGAATCCTGTCGTCTGTAGTGCTGACACGCTCTCCGTCATGATAAACGGACGACCTGGGAAATTCTGGGGTACATCCTTAACCCACTCGTGATGATAGTTGAAACCAATCACGTCAATCGCTTTGCCTTTGAACAGATGATTGTTGGGGGAAGGTTCGTTACATCCCGCCGTGATAGGACGAGTAGTGTCATAACGACGTACGATCTCGGCGAGGTGATCGGCAAGCAGGGTATTGACGCTTATCTCACCATCCTTCGCCAGCGTCGAGGCATCATGTCCGGCATTCAGAATAAGGTTTGCCTGCTCTAAAGTCAGGGTATCAGCCTCAGCCGACGACCACTGCTCCAGTACCTCATTACCTATCGACCACATCAATATACACGGATGGTTACGGTCACGCAGTACCAGGTCGGTAAGGTCACGCTCATGCCACTCATCGAAGAAACGGGCGTAGTCGTTCTGTGTCTTACGACGACGCCACATGTCAAACGACTCGTCCATGAAAATCAAGCCCATCGTATCGCACATATTCAACAACTCGGGGGCAGGAGGGTTGTGTGACGAACGGACAGCATTAACACCCATCGCCTTCAACTTTGTCAGTTTACGGTGCATGGCATCCTCATTAACGACGGCACCGAGACAACCGAAGTCATGGTGCTCACAGACTCCATTCAACTTCATATTCTTGCCGTTGAGCCAGAACCCTGTCTGTGCATCGAAACGGAAGTCACGGAAAGCCGTCAGCGTCTCGTAGGCATCAACAGTTTTTCCATTGACCACCACTTCCGTCAGAAGCTTATAAGTATGGGGATCTGCTGGTGACCATAGCTGGGGCTCTGGAACCCTTATGGTTGACGAAAGTCCTTTAGCACTCCCTATCTTTTTCCCTGTGGCATCATACAGTGTGTTCACCACCTGTACCTTCTCGTTTGTGACACCATCAAGTGTCACATAGGCTGCCACCGTCCACCACTTCCTGTCAGCTACAGCAACGGGGAGGGTCTTTACATGCGTTCCCCAATGTGCCACACGCACCTTACCGGTCTTGGTAAACCACACATGGCGATAGATTCCACAACCGGAATACCAACGTGAATTGGGTTGGTCACTATTATCTACACGCACAGCTATCACATTACTTCCTTTCTTCAGAAACTGTGTTATCTCATATTCGAATGAGCTGTAGCCATAAGGTCGATGACCTACTTCCTGTCCGTTTACATAGACCGTAGAATTCATATACACACCATCAAACTCGATGAAATAACGGCTCTGTAGAGCGTCATCACCTGAAAGTGTGAACGTTTTCCGATACCAACCGATACCACCAGGCAAGGCTCCCCCACCCGCTCCCGAGGGATTAGAGGCAAGGAAATCACCCTCTATCGCCCAGTCATGGGGTAAGTTGAGCATACGCCAATGTCCATCCTGATACGATTGACCCGCCATCTGTGCGGAGTCAGCAAGGATGAAACGCCATCCTGCATCAAAGTTCTGACGCTCACGAGCCTGTGAGTAAATTGCAGCCATCAACATGACTGTTAAAAGAAGGATTCTGTTATGCATGTTTTGTCTCAGGTTATTTTATGACCACAAAATTACGAAAAGTCGGGGGCAAAACAAAGAATTTTATTCTTTTTTTCTAATATAGGGTGTATTTTTAGTTAATTATTGCCGAAAAAGAATTATCTTTGCACGGTATATCAATGAATATCGCATGAAGATAGTTATATTAGACAGTTATGGTGCTAATCCGGGAGATTTGTCTTGGGATGGACTGAATGAAGTGGGACCTGTGACCATCTATGACCGCACAAAGCCAGAAGAGACGGTAGACAGGGCTGCTGATGCAGAGATCCTGTTAACCAACAAGGTCATCCTGGGACGAAAAGAGATAGAGCAGTTGCCCAAGCTCCGCTATATCGGTGTGCTGGCAACTGGCTATAATGTCGTTGACATAAAGGCGGCACATGAGCGGGACATCGTGGTGACCAACGTACCTGCCTACAGCACGGAGAGTGTGGCACAGATGGTGTTCTCACACCTGCTGACGGTAGTCAACCACACAGAGCACTACGCCCTGCAGAACCGGGACGGACGTTGGAGCAGTAATCCTGACTTCTGTTATTGGGACACCCCTTTGACAGAAATTGCCGGTAAGACGTTTGGCATCGTCGGACTGGGGAATATCGGCAGTCGGGTAGCTGAGATAGCCATTGCCTTTGGTCTCAAGGTGAAGGCACTGACCTCAAAGCCAGCCGACGCTCTCCCTGCCGGTATTGAGAAGACTGACTTTCCTACGCTGCTCTCCACGGCAGATATCCTGTCACTGCATTGTCCGCTGACAGACGATACCCGTCACCTCATCAATGCCGAGGCACTGCGTCAGATGAAACCCACCGCTATCCTCATCAATACGGGTCGTGGTCCCTTAATAAATGAGACGGATGTGGCAGAGGCACTGTCATCAGGACAGATTGCAGCCTATTGCGCCGATGTCCTCAGCGAAGAACCGCCCAAAGCAGACCACCCACTGTTGGGACTCCACAATGCCTATATCACCCCGCATATTGCCTGGGCAACTCATGAGGCTCGTATCCGACTGCTGAACGTTGCCATCTCCAATGTAATAGCATTTGCAGAAGGACACCCCCAAAACAAGGTGTTATAAATCGTATAATTATATATTTATCTATAAAAATAAAAAACTATGAGACAAACAAGATTATGGGTAATTATCGCCATTCTCTGTATCTGTGGCGCTACTGTGGCATTTATAGCATGTGAGAAAGCTCATGCAGATAATGCGTCACCGTCACAAGTGGAATCCACAGAACTGATACGCACCAGTCAGAGCTGGGACGGCGTAGAACTGCCAGACTACCTCAAAGGACGTCCGGAACTGGTTGCTGTGAAGTATGTATTCCCCGCTGGTAAGAAATTGGGATGGCACCACCACCCCGTCATGAACTACGGAATACTGATACAAGGTGAACTGACCATCATCGGACAGGATGGAAAGGAGAAAGTGGTACATGAGGGTGAGCCCGTCGTGGAGATGGTGAACACAATCCATCATGGCGAGAACAGGGGCTCAAAACCAGTCATCCTCTATATGTTCTACCTATCGCAGAAGGATCTGCCCTTGGCTGTGCAACACCCTGAGATTCCTATAGAATAAAAGGGGGGTAAGCCTCTGATATTATCACGCCAACGCCTTTTTAGGGAGGGCTCAGTTGGCATGTTGAATACATATCGAAGAAAAATAGTACCTTTGCAGCCAGAAGGCTACGAACCGCTATGACAATAGACTTGTATATCAACAAAGCAAATGACTACGCACAGGACATCGGTGCGCCAGTCTATCATCCCCATGTCTCAGTGATTCACTACGACGAGGTGGGTGAGATACGACATACGCTGAATCGTATCAACTGTTACGGAATTTTCTTGCAGAAGGAATTTCCGGAAGGGCTGACTTATGGTATCGGCACCTATCATGAGGGCGATGGCTCACTCATGGCATACTCCCCTGGGCAGATTGGCGGCAAATTGGATGATGGTACCCTTCGGCGGTACCACGGCTGGGTGCTGCTATTCGACCATGAGTATATCCAAGGGTCATTAATAGAACAAAAACTCGAAGGGTATCATTTCTTCTCATACTATTCAAACGAAGCACTCATTCTGACCCCAGAAGAAAAAGACATTCTTTCTCAGCTAATGGCAAACCTGCGCAAGGAGTTGGAGCTACAGTCTAATACTTTTGGGCATGAGGACATTGTCAGAAATTACATTCTGCTAATCCTTGACTACTGCAACCGCTTTTATTTCCGTCAGTTCAAGGAAATGGCAGCTGAAGACAGCGACATCCTCAGTCGATTCCAACAGGTACTGAACAATTATTATGCCTCTGGTAAACAGAAGTCGGACGGACTGCCAAGCGTAAAATATTGTGCGGGCGAGCTATGTCTTTCACCCGGCTATTTTGGGGACATCGTAAGAGGTGCGCTTGGCGAGAGCCCGAAGGACTATATACGGGGATTCGTCATAATGCGTGCCAAAAACCTCATTCTAAGTGGCAAGTCCATCGCTCAAATCGCTGAAGAATTAGGATTTGAATATCCCCAGCATTTTACCCGTATGTTCAAGAATACTACTGGCAAGACACCAAGACAGTTCCTTGACGAACAGCGCAAGAAATAACTTTCCCCATTTTGGGTAGTTTTATCTGTAATCCGTCTATACGGATATTAGACTTATCGTCGTACCTTTGCAGCAGATTAAGAAAAAAAAATGAGACCTTATGTTATTTGCCACATGATGGCTTCGCTCGACGGCAGGATTGACTGCAAAATCTTACTGACAATAGCCATGTCTTTACTTTTATTTTCGTGCAGCAGCGATGATGCCCAGGCACAGACAGCAAACTATGAGACTATGACACAAAAAATGTACATCACAATCGGTGGAAAGACAGAGTCAGTTACACTTGCTGATAATAGTGCCACACAAGCACTTGTGAAGAAACTCCAGCAAGCATCTGTCACGGTGACACTCAATTCGAGCGGGGACTTTGAGATATGGGGAGCTTTGGGCTTCCCGCTGCCAACGAGCAACGAACAAATAAATGCACAACCGGGGGATGTCATCCTTTACAGCGGCAGCAATATCTGCATCTTCTATGGTACGAACTCATGGAGTTACACCCGTTTAGGTAAGATTGACAACTTGTCGGCAAGCGAACTGAGAACTTTTCTCAAAGCGGGTGAAAGCAATATTGGTGTTACACTGTCACTTAACAACCCTACAAGTATCAACAAGGTAAAAACAGACAAGTCCTCTTCGAGAACCTACACCCTGCAAGGCACGGTGGCACAGACCGGACAGAAAGGTATTGTCATCCAAAACGGAAAGAAAATAATAAAATGAAGAAAATATTAATAATGACAGCCATTTTCAGCGGAATACTGACAGGCTGCACAGAAAACAAACAATCAAAATCAGAAGATAATATGCAGAAGTTAGAACTGACACAGGAGTGGGACAAGGTATTCCCAAAGAGTGACAAGGTAGACCACCGGAAGGTGACGTTTGAGACACAGTTTGGTCTGACATTGGCGGCAGATCTGTATACACCACGCATCGGCATGTCCGACAATGGGAATAACGACAAGATGCGTTTCCCCGCCATCGCCGTCAGCGGTCCGTTTGGTGCTTGCAAGGAGCAGTCGAGTGGTCTATATGCCATGCGGATGGCAGAACGTGGATTCGTGGCACTTGCCTTCGATCCCTCTTATACCGGTGAGAGCAGCGGTGAGCCACGTCGTACGGCATCGCCCGATATCAATACCGAAGACTTCCTGGCAGCCGTCGACTTCCTGTCAAAACAGGAAAATGTGGATGCGGAGCGCATCGGTATCATCGGTATCTGTGGATGGGGAGGTATTGCCCTCAACGCTGCCGCTGCCGACACTCGCATCAAGGCAACCGTAGCCTCAACGATGTACGATATGACCCGTGTCAGCGGTAATGGCTATTTCGACAGCGAAGACAAGGAGGAGTCGCGTCATGCTGCTCGTGAGGCGATGGCAAAACAACGCCTTGCCGACCCGATGGCGATGGCTGGCGGTGTGGTGAATCCATTGCCTGCCGATGCCCCTCAGTTCGTGAAGGACTACTACGATTACTACATCACTCCACGTGGCTACCACAAGCGTAGCGGTAACTCGAACGATGGCTGGCGTACCATCGGTACTCAGGCATTCGCTAACGCCCGATTCCTCTATTATATCAACGAGATTCGCTCCGCCGTCCTCGTGATGCACGGCGAGAAGGCTCATTCACGCTACTTCGGTGAGGCTGCTTATAAATATATGGTAGAAGGCAAGGCGGAGGGATATCATGTCGTTGGCAAACCCAATCCCAATCCAGAGAACAAGGAACTTCTGATTATTCCTGGGGCCTCGCATTGTGACCTCTATGACGGTGGTTATACGGAATTAGTCGGGAAGGGAGAGCCTAAAAATCTCATTCCTTGGGATAAACTTGCAGATTTCTTTACTAAAAATATGAAAGATTGTAAGAAATAATATGTACCTTTGCTGCCAGCAATGGAAAAAATCCTCAGAGTCCACAACGTTAACGACTATGCCCATTATATTGGTGCACCTGAGTTACATCCGCTCGTCTCGGTCATCCACTACGACGAGTTAGAACACTGTCGCCACTCCCTCAACAACTATGATGTCTATGCCCTGTTTATCGGAGACGAGGAATTGGAAGACCTCTCGTATGGTCAACTCCAGTACGTCCTGCAACGCCATGCGCTGATGACGGTCTCTCCGGGACAGATAGGAGGCAAGACCGATACAGGTGAGGAAATCCATACCAAGGGCTGGGCTCTGCTCTTCGACACTGAGCTGTTGCGAGACACGGAACTGGGTCGTCGCATCTCTGGCTATACCTTTTTCTCCTACAATATTAGTGAAGCCTTACTGCTGACCGATGAACAACGGCAGAGCATCGTCAATCTGCTGGAACAGATTCGACAGGAACTGCTTCACGAGGAGGATGTCCACACCCTTCGCATCGTCACCTCACAGATCGAACAGGTCTTGGAACTCGTGGCACGTTACTATACACAACAGCTCTCCACATCGGTCAAATCGACAAACTCCGACCTGCTACCACGCTTCGAACATCTGCTCCATCAGTATTATGACCATCATCTGCAGCAAGAAAACGGGTTGCCTACAGTGAAATATTGTGCTCAGCAACTGTTCCTGTCACCCAACTATTTCGGTGATCTCATCCGTGAACTGACTGGCGGCACTGCCTCATCACACATCCGTCGCTTTATTTTGCAGCGTGCCCAGCAATTGCTCATCAGCGGTGCCACTATCACCGAGACTGCTGAGCGACTGGGATTTGAATATCCGCAGCATTTTACCCGAATGTTCAAAAAACATTTTGGAATTACCCCTTCCGAATATATCAACAATCTACCATAAGCACATCATTAAAATATGACACCACAAGAAGAGAGAAATCAGAAACTGGCAGAAAGGATGATTAAGAATCTGAACCGCCGTAACATGGAAGCTTTCTACTGTCCTACTGGTAAAGAAGCAGTGATGAAGGTTTCAGAACTCATAGCCGATGGAAGTACCGTAACATGGGGAGGAACGGTAACAGTTCGTCATCTTGGTATTCCTGAAGTATTGAAAGAGAGAGAGACACTCAATGTCCTTGACCGTGATGCCATAGAGACCCCAGAGGAAAAGGAAGCGATGTATCTCAGGGCTTTCACTGCAGATGTGTACCTGACAAGTGCCAATGCCATTTCGGAAGATGGGGTTATTGTGAATATCGACGGCAATGGCAATCGTGTGGCGGCTATCACCTGGGGACCGAAAAAGGTCATCTTCGTCATCGGGCTTAACAAGGTTGCCCAGACGGTAGAGGCAGCTTTGGCAAGGGCAAGAAGTACAGCATCACCCACCAATGCCCAACGTTTCGACATTAAGACACCCTGCAGGACAGACGGTACATGTCATAACTGCAATTCACCAGAGAGCATTTGCAGCTACGTTCATTTCCTAAGAAACAGCAGGAACAAGGGACGACATGTCGTTGTTCTTGTTGGCGAAAATTTAGGCTATTAGAATTCCTATATGATCAGTTTCACGCGGAAGCCACGCTTGGTGGGTTCCTCAATCACCTGAAGACACTGTGCGGAAAGTTCGCTTCGCTGGGTGTCGCTCAACGGCGTGTCGGTCATCTTCTCCACCATGAAGTCAAGGGCGGTGACCAGCGACTGCTCACTATGGGTAATGCGCACGGTGATGGGCCGGTACGGTGCCATCGCACCAGATAGCATCTGGTCTGTGAGCCGGTGAGCCATCTCCTCCTTCTCGCTGATGCCGTACTTGTGGCAGAAGGCACTGATGGTGGAGTGCATGCCCAGAAAGTCGAAGTCGGAACCGCTAATCTCAAACACCTCCTTGCGGATGCGTTGGATAAAGGCTTTGGTGGCACTGTGTATGGGGTTCTCAAAGATTTGCTCTGGTGAGCCATCCTCATGGATATACCCGTCATACATGAAGAAGAGGCGTGTCGAGACATCGTGGGCAAACTTCATTTCGTGAGTGACGATGAGCATCGTCATACCCTCCTGCGCCAGTTGACGAATAACGCTGAGCACCTCGCCAACCATCGTCGGGTCAAGAGCCGACGTGGGTTCGTCAAAGAGGATAACCTCGGGGTTCATGGCTAAGGCACGGGCAATGGCCACACGCTGTTTCTGACCGCCAGAGAGACTCGACGGGTAGACATCTGCCTTCTCAGCGAGTCCAACCTTGCGCAGCAGAGTCAGTCCCTCTTTACGCGCTTCCTCCTCCGACTGGTGAAGCAGTTGACAAGGTGCAAAGATGACGTTCTCCAGCACAGTCTTATGTTCGAAGAGGTTGAACGACTGGAACACCATGCCCATCTTCTGACGCAGTCTGTTGACGGGATACCCCTTGGCGAGGATGTCCTTCCCGTTGACGATGATGCTGCCGCCACTGGGTTGCTCCAACAGGTTCAGACATCGCAGAAAGGTACTTTTGCCCGTGCCCGACGGTCCGATAATGGAGATGACTTCGCCACGATGGATGTCGACTGAGATGTCACGCAGCACATCAAGACTGCCATAGCTCTTGCGGAGGTGCACGATTTTAAGTGAAGTATCAAGAGGGGAGGATGAAGAGTTTGCTACATCCGCTGTAGTGTTGCGCTTGCGGCGGATGAAGAACCATGCACTACCACCTATGATTAAAATCAGGAAAGCTCCAGCAAAAAAGAATATGCTTTTTTCCTTCTCAGGGTGAATCTGGGTCTGTTGGGATTGGGAAGAGAGTATTCCAATCTCTCCTTTCCGTGTGATGAACAGAATGTACGAATCGACATAGCCGTCGGAGAAGAGCACTTGTTTCTGTCGCTCCTCAGTGACACTGATAGCCCCCATTGCCATATCTGCCTTACCCGTCTGCACGGCGGGAATCTGGGCGGCGAAGTCCATCACGAGAAATTCCAGTTTGTAGTTGCGCTGGTTTGCCCACTCTGTCAGGAGGGCTGGTTCCAAACCAGACAATTTTCCAGAATTGATGAAATTGAATGGTGGCATTGTGGGATAGGTTGCCACACGCAGGGTGCGTCCCGTGCCCACCTGTTCAGGTATCGCCATTGCCGAAGGGTCGTCAGACTTTTGCCAGCGGTCATAAACCTTCTGGTATGTGCCGTCACGGCGGATGTCGGCAAGGAATCTGTTGAAGTCCTGCTGAAGGGCTGTGTTGTCCTTCCTAAAGATAGCACCAATAGGGATATTCCCCAGTCCGGCACTTACCGAGTCAACCTTGTCGGCTATTTCCCTACTGAAATTCAAGGTCAGGCTCTCACTGCCCGCCACATCCAGCTTACCGTTCTCCAAGGCAGCCAGCAAATCGGTTTGTGAGGTCATACGGAGGATGTCGGCATCGGGAGCCATGCTGGTGACGGCAAGGTCCTGTACGCTGCCTATGATAACGCCGACACTCTTGCCTTTAAGTGCCTTGAATACGGGAGGAATCTCAGTTTCGGCTACAGACTTTACAGGCTCCTCTTCCGACAGATAGCCAGCCATTCCCATTAACAACAACAGCACAGCCGCCGCAATACCTTTCACGCGCTGACGCTGTACCAACGACTGCAGCAAGAGTCCGATGAGCCATGCCGCGACAAAGTAAATAATCGCAGTCAGGATAAGGGGGAAGAAGGCATCAAACGTCCGCGAGCGTATCAGGTCGGAGGCACGTGTCATGTCGGCAACGGCGATATAGCCCACGATACTCGTGCCTTTCAGCAGACTTATTATCTCGCCTTGATAGACGGGCATCACCGCCCTGACTACCTGTGGCAGCACAACATGGAAAAACGTCTGTCGCCGGGTGAAACCAAGTGCCAGACCAGCCTCCGTCTGTCCACGGTCGATTCCCTGGATGGTGGTGCGCAGCATCTCGCTGATGTATGCCGCTGTGTTCATGGCGAAGGTGACGATAGCGACCACGATACCCGTAGCGTCCATCGGTGCCATCACCACATAGTACATCAGCATGAGCAGCACAAGCACCGGTGTGCCTCGCATCAGGTCGATATACACTTTAGCTATACGCTGCAGATATCGTCTGCGACTCATGCGCATCCAACACACCAGTCCACCTAAAAGCGTACCTAAAACGGTTGCAAAGAGTGTGATAAGAAGCGTCACCTGCAAACCATCGAGAATCATTTGATATCGATTCTCCACTAACAGATTATTGCTAAAACTATCTACTATATTTTCTATTAACCTCATATCTATTGCAAATATTAATGATAAATCCGTTGCAGATTCCGCATACTAAAGCAATATGGTCTGCATAAGTGGTGCAAAGATACTTAAAATTTCGTAGACCAAAGAATAATTTACTTAGAAATCGTGTCCGAGTTCTGGTTGAATGAGAGCAGCATGGACAGCGCAAGGACACCGAAGATGACGGCAAGACTGACCGGGGTAGACACCTCTATGTGAGGAATGTTCAAGTTCAGACCTACGACTGCACCCAGACCATTGATATACTCGTTCATAGCAAGCAGCATCTTGATGCCGACGAAAATAAGGATGATACCCAGTCCGTACTTCAAATACTTGAAGTATTTTGCCACAGCAGCCAGTGCAAAATACAGGGCACGGAGTCCGAGAATGGCAAAGATGTTGGAGGTGAGCACAATAAACGGGTCGCGGCTGACGCTGAAGACAGCAGGAATACTGTCAACAGCAAAGGCGACATCGGTAGTCTCGATGACCAACAATGCGACAAACAACGGTGTCGCCATACGCCGTCCGTTCTCAACGATGAAGAAGCGGTCGCCATGCATTCGGTCGGTCACTGGATAGAGTTTGCGGAACCACCGCACGATGATGTTCTGTGACGGGTCAGATAGCTCGTTGTCATCGTGGGTAAACATCTTACCACCCGTATAGAGCAGGAACAGTCCGAAGAGTCCTAACACCCATTCGAAGCGCTCCACCATTGCAGCACCGGCAAAGATGAAGATGCTGCGCAACACCAGGGCACCAAAGATCCCCCAGAAGAGCACCTCATGCTGATACTTGCGCTCTATGCCAAAAAAGGAGAATAGCATAAGAAACACAAACAGGTTGTCCATCGACAGCGACTTCTCTATCAGGTAGCCTGCCAGAAACTCCAGCGCCATCTCATGAGAGTCGCCAGGATAGAAGAAATAGATACCTGCGCAGAACAACAGGGATACACCTATCCACACGGCGGTCATCTTGAGTGCTTCGCCTACTTTCACCTCATGCTGTCCTTTCTTTCCGAACATCTTCAGGTCGGCAACCAACATGAGCAATACTAACACATAGAAAACAATCCAAGCCCAAAAAGGCAATACCATTAAATTCATGGGCGCAAAATTACATATAATTATAACAATAGCACCGATACTGCGATTACGATTAGGTTACAATTTCCATGATTTAACCCAAATTCCTCATATTGCTTATACTTTTAGCAACTTGTCACACAAATTGCTCCTAAACTTTCAAAAAGGAAGGTCTTATTTTTGAAACATCATCCGCTCTAATTCATAGACACGTGTAATCTCAAAGTGAATCTTTGGTCTGTCATAATACTCGCTACTTTCGCCTAAATCAAAGACGTCACAACAAGACGTGGCTGTTTGGCTGTTGAATTTCCAAAGGTTCAGATAGTAGTGCATAAAGCAATACTCATCACTGACTTTGGTTACGTAGAAAGGATGATCTTCTGAGCCATCGCCAGTCATTGCTATTGTGTTATAGATTCTCATTGCTCTCTTGAAGTATGGTTTTGCATCTTCTAACGTCACTCCACTATTTTGCGTAGAATCTTTTGCCATTACATAGAGCACATGCCCCATGGTATTAAGGGCATTTAGGTTAAGAGGATTTATATCCAACATCTTTTTAGCTGTTGCGAGACATTCTTTTAACAAGCCTTGCTCTTTCTGCTTGTACATATCTGTTTTGAGCCCATCCTCTTCATCATTCGATAGAAACGACTGACCATAAAAAGCCAGGATTCTATCTTGATAGGTTAACGTCGTATCAAGATTTGTCGCTGACAGTCTCATCACTAAGTCTTTCACACGTTGTGGGTTATCTTTCACTTCGTTACTTATCTTTTTCCAGTCAACAGGCATTAATTTTCTTTCCTGTGCAACAGCATTTACAGACATAAAGAAAACCATCACAAAAAAGCACAACTGCCTCATATTCGTATTATCGTTCTAAAACTAACACGATTACTTCACCTCACGCTCTTGAATAGCCTTGCCTGAACCCCAGGCGGTGCCAACCTTCTCACCAACAACACGGTATTCGTTCTTGGCAGAGTCGAAAATGACGGGCTGAAGTTTCGAGAGGTCAATGTTACCCTCCTCGTCAAGGATGCTCTCGTCAGCACTCATGTTGACAACCTCGCCAACCACACGGGCACCACCATTCTCATCCTCATCAAAGGTAATGACCTTGCACTCCAGCGTCAGCTTGTACTCGTTGATGATAGGTGCGTCCACATTGGGACTTGGAGTAATGGTGAAACCAGCCTTGGCGACCTTGTCAGGCACGTCATTACCAGAAACGATACCGAAGTAGTCGCTCTGTACGATGTCATCCTTGGTGGCGAAGCTAATAGTAAAAGCTTTCTTCAGACGGATATTGTCCGTTGTCTTGTGCTTGGAGAGTTCAAAGGTGATGTGCTTCGGACCACACTGACCACCCCATGCTGCCATCATCACATCAGGATTCTTTTTCTCATCCCATGTGGCAATCATGATGGCGGGCAACGGTGTGATAACAGCCTTGTCGCTGAAGTTCTTGCGACCCTCAACGGCTTTTACCTCCACTTTCTCCTTCGTAGGATTCTCATTCACGTTTGACTCACTCTTCTGCTCCTTATTTCCACAGGCGGCGATGAGCAGTGCACCTGTCAGCGCGAGGGCTGATGTTCTCATTAAACTCTTCATATCGGATGAATATTATCAATGTGTTACTTTTTACTTTTCTTATACTATTACCTGATTCCTTTATTTTACCTCAAAATTTTACGGATGACCCTACAAGGGTTGCCTACTGCCATCGAGTCAGAGGGGATATCCTTAACAACCACGCTTCCTGCACCGATGATACAGCGGTCGCCAATAGTTACTCCTGGGCATACCGTCGATGATTCAGGAATGTCGGGAATCAGCTCTTCTATCGTCTGCCGGTAGTCTTCGTCCTCGACGGTCATGGTTTGCAGTTTTGCGCAAATATGCTTGGCTCTGTAATAACTTGTCAGGCATTCCTCACTTGTAAAGTCATAGAACTCTTCACTGCGCATCTTTTCAAATTCTGTCATAGCTGTTTATTTTTATTTACCAACTCTATCGCTTCCTTGCCTGTGAAAGCTGTTGGCGTTTACGTCTCATCTCTCTGAATTCCATTACGAAATTGTTTTTAGTCCGACAATTGACGCAATGAGCGTCGTAAGAAAGAACAGTCGCCAGAATGTGGCTGGTTCGCGGAACGCGAAATTCCAGTTCATTACTCAAACCTTTCTATGGCGATGCAAAGATACGAATAAGCGAGCGAAAAGCAAAAGAAAAGCTGGTTTTCTTTTGTTTTTCGAGTGGAACATCATGTGTTATTAAAACATATTAAAACTTTGGGCAAAAGTACTCATTTTACTGCAAATTTACTATTTTTGCAGCAATTATTAAAATAGTTTAGGAAATTTGAGATGGCACACTTCGGACAGTCTGACGATTACAGACGTAATGAGCTGATACGGGTCATTGAGCATTCTGTAGAAAAACTAACGCTTCAGGAGCTGGAGGCTCTATATTATGACATGAGTACGAAAAATTATATTAACGATTGATAAATATAAAAACTAAACGATGAAGAAGTATTTTATAGCAATGATGGCAGCCATGCTGCTCAGTATGCCTGCAATGGCGCAAGGTAAGAAGGTCAAGAGCCTTGAAGTGTCGTTCAACTATCAGAAGCAGGCAGGTCCTGGTTCCAACCAGTATGCCGTATGGATTGAGAATGAGAAGGGTGAAGTGGTAAAAACACTCTTCGTGACCTCCTTCACTACCAAAGGACGTGTGCGTGGAAACGAAAAGCCCATGCGTGGTTATGTAAAGCGTCCCAACTGTGTGCCGACATGGGTAAAGACCGTAAAAGCCAATGACCTCAGTGACCAGCAACTGGATGCGGTGACAGGTGCCACTCCCAAGGCAGGAGGCAGGCAGACCTTCATCTGGGACTTCACTGACCAGCAGGGAAAGAAAGTCAAGAAGGGCAAGTACCGTGTGATGATGGAAGCCACGCTCTATCAAGCCAGCGACATCATCTACTCTGGCACGTTCTCTACTCAGGACAAAGCAGGTAACGTGGTGCTCACCTCGAAACTTACGGAGCCAAAAGAAAGTCATCAGGGCATGATAACAGACGTAAAGGCTATACTGAAATAGACGGTTATCTCTGTTTGTTGAATATATCACCCCCTTTTACGGATTTTACAACATCTTCTTCATACTCCAACTACCCATGATCTTTCCGTCGTTGGCAATCTTCTCTGAATGAAACACCTCGAAACCGCGACGGCGGTAAAAGGCAAAATTAGTCAATTCTGATAAATTCCCGTGAATATTGCGTAACTTTAACTTTCGCAAAAACATGTATGTTATATGTATGTTATATGTTTGAACAACATATAACATGGCTCAAACCCTTTGTACAAGGACATTTGCGCCCTGTCATGTTATAAGGTTATATGTTTTTGCGAAATTCATGAAAATCAGTTACCGACAGAAGGGCATTCAGTTACCGACTGAAGCCCACTTTCCTACCGATTAAAGCCTGTTTTCATTACGATTAAAGCCTCCATTTGACGGAGATGCCCCGCATTCCTCACTCCGATATCTGTTATAGGGGTATTCCGATATCTCCCATGAGTGATGGGAAGCATCCCCATGAGGGTAAAGGAGATATTACCAAGGGGCTTGGCAATAATCCCCAAGCCCCACGGAGCCCGTACCTTCACCCCTTGGAGGCGGCACCTTCGACCCACGGAGGCGGCACCTTCGACCCTCGGAGGCGGCACCTTCGACCCTCGGAGCCTAGGGCTTCGCAAAGAGGAAGTGCCGCTTATATAAGTGAGGCAGGAAAGCCCGTCTCAGCAAGTCGGAGTGACTCTGCAGTGATGCAGAGATACCAAACCTTGTTGTCCTGACTTACTAAAAGAGCGGCATCCCCGTTTGTCGGGGATTGCTCAAACCTTCTAAGGCGGTGCAAAGGTACGAATAAGTGAACAAAGAACCAAATTCATTTGAGTTCTTTCGAACGGGAGTACCTTCGACGGAACGTCAAAGATACAAATTTTCTTTCACATCATGCACTTAGTGACTTAGATTCCATACTACATAAAGTCAAGAAGTCCCGGCTTGCACAATAGCAGGTCGGGACTTCAACTTATGCGGTTAATCAATGTCCGTTACGAGACCTCGATGGCCTTGGTTACCTTTTCCTTCGGCTCGGTCTTCGGCATCGTGATGGTCAGGATGCCGTCCTCCACCTTGGCAGAAATCTTGTCGCGAACCACATCGTCAGGCAACACGTAGTTCTGCTCATAGTTAGAGTAGCTGAACTCGCGGCGCAGATAGTGATGATGCTTGTCCTCATGCTTGTGTTCCTGTTTGTTTTCAATGGCGATGGTGAGGTTGCCCTCGTCATTGATGCCTATGCGGCAATATTCCTTCTTAATGCCAGGGGCTGCAAGCTCCATCGTGTAGGCCTTCTCACTCTCCTTGACATTGACTGCGGGTGCTGTACTATTGGCACGAGGCATGAAATCAGTGTTAAAGAAATCATCAAACATTGTTGGGAACCAACCATTGCTTTTCATCAATCCGTTCAACATAATTATTACCTCCTAATTATACTTTTGTTTAACTTATTTTTCTTGATTGCCTCTGCTCATTCCCGAGCAAGCTCGCCTACCCGTGGCCTTTCGCTTCGGCTCTCACTTACAGATAAGCAAAGTACATGCCTATGGAAAGAATCCGTGCCAGAATGACAATCGCTGAAGTCAAACTGGCACGGATTTTAAACTCGCTTAAACTATACTGTCATCTTGATATGTGGAATGCCGTCGAGCATGAAGGTGTCGGACGATTGTTTGAACCCCACGCTCTCGTAGAACCCCTTGGCATACTCCTGTGCCTCGATGTCTATGAGTGTAGCACCGAAATACTCTTTGGCAGCATCGATGGCATGAAGCATAATCTGCTTGCCGTAGCCCTTGCCTCGAATGGTGGTGATGACCCTGCCGATGGAGATTTCCGTCATGTGAGTCCCTGCCGGACACACACGGGCTAAAGCCACAATCTTATCACCCAGCGTCAGCCAAAGATGGATGGCCTGCTGGTCATCGCCGTCCAGGTCCTGATAGACGCAGTTCTGTTCCACTACGAACACCTCGCTACGCACTCGCAGTAGTTCGTACAGTTCATCCGTAGTCAGCTGCCGGAATGTTTTCTTGTGCAATATCATCTCTTGCCCGTTGTCCATTTTCGCTTACTTCTTGACTTTTCTATACTTCGCCTTTACTAACTCGTAGGAGTTTCGTGTAAGTTCCTTCAGTAGTTCATCGGGAGCCGTGTTGGGGTTAACGCCTATCCAATGCTTGGGCGGTTCATTATATGGATTGCCGATACACTCACACTGTGCCTTCAAGTCCTCAATCCGCTTCGGCTGGCATTTGAGTGAGATGACGGAGAAATCATTGCAGTCGAAGAACGAGAACATGTGTCCTGAGACATAAAATACTAACACGCCCTCTCCGCTTTTAAACTTTTGGAACGGCAGTTTCTCTTCAATATCCGTGCCTAATGACAGGCAATACTCACGATAGTCTTCTATGTTCATGTGATTTGATAAATTGAAATTTACTCGCTATAATTATGGTCAACTATTATATCCAGATGTACTCCAGGCACTAAAGGCTGAATGTCACTGATGAGCTGGTTGACTAAGGCCTTCTCATCGTGGACGGCAATGTCAGGGACAACATCAACGGAAATTGTATTCTCCTTTTCCGAATAATAGAAGCCATGAACCTGAACAATATCCTTGCGCGAGTGAAGAGCCTGCAAGACCTTCGTCTGCAACTCTGCCCGCTTGTTGTCGCCTGTTGCAATGGCATAGATACCAACGGTCAGAATGATACCGTGACGCGCCAACATCTGCATGGTAATCTTGCGAGTGAGTCCGTGGATTTCGTGAGCCGACATCGTGTCATAAACGTTGATGTACAGCGAGCCTATCTTCATATCCGGGCCATAATTGTGGAGTATCAGATCATAAACTCCATGCACTCCCTCAAATTCAGAGACCTCCTTCTTGATTTGATTGGTGAGCTCAACGGGAATACTGGTGCCTAACAGTTCGTTGACAGGCGAGGACAGCATTTCGATACCGGCCTTGATGATGACAATGGAAATGAGAACACCGAGAATACCATCGAGCGAAATGCCCCACAACAGCATAACACCAGCCGAGACAAGCGTAGTCAGGGTTATAATGGCATCAAACAAGGCATCTGATCCTGAGGCTATCAGCGCATCACTGTTCAATTGCACGCCCTTGTTCTTGACATACCTGCCCAGCACCAGTTTCACGATAATGGCTACAGCAATGACGATGAGTGTAGTATGGGTGTATTCCGGTTGTGTCGGATTGAGAATCTTCTTTGCTGACTCGAAGAGTGAGGTGACACCCGCCGACAAAACGATGACGGCTATGATGATAGCACTGAAATACTCTATGCGACCATGACCGAAGGGATGCTTCCTGTCGGCTGGGCGTTGTGACAGTTTAGTGCCGACAATGGTGATGACGCTCGACAACGCATCGCTGAGATTATTAACCGCATCCATCACTATAGCGACAGAATTTGCCAGAAGGCCTACTGCCGCCTTGAAACCTGCCAGAAAGACATTGGCAACTATGCCTATCCAACTAGTCCGAATGATTTGAGAATTACGATTCATGTAAATTCCGATTTATCTGCCTATATTATTAAACTTTGTTGCAAAAGTAGTCATTTCTGATAAATTCCCATGAATATTGCGTAACTTTAACAAAACAGTTACTGACTGAAGGGCATTCTGTTACCGACTGAAGACTGTTTTCGGTACTCGTCACTTAAAAAAGTTGGTACTCACCACTCTTTTTCTAATGAAAATTGAGTAATTTTGTCCCCGGATTAAAAGTAACTAAATCAATCGCAAAACGTATGAAGATAATAAACGACCAACTGATTAACGGTGTGATGGAACAGGCGAAACAGTCACCAAGACTAAGGATGAACTACAACTTCCACCAGAGCCTTCAAGATAAGTGTCACCGTTTCCTCAATGCCTTGGAGCCAGGTACTTTCATTCCTGTGCATCATCATCCTGACAAGGACGAGACCTTTGTCATACTGAAAGGCAAGGTCAGAGTCTCCACATACAATGACCAAGGAGTAGTTATCACCTCTTGTGTTATCAGCCCTGAGAACGGAACATACGGTGTGGATATTCCAAAGAACGTATGGCATGGATTAGAGTGTCTTGAACCCAGCGTTTTGTTGGAATGTAAGGCTGGTCCATTCGTAGAACATGAGGTGGACGGTATCTTGGAGATAAAAGACGGTAAAGACATTTTTCTTGCCGGGGGCTGTTTCTGGGGGACAGAGCATTACTTCAAGCAGATAGATGGCGTTGTGGAAACGTCGGTGGGATTCGCCAACGGACATACTGCCAATCCGACATACAAGGAGGTCTATACGGACACTACCGGGTTTGCCGAGACGGTGCATGTGAAATACAACCCCGATGTGGTGAGCCTTGAATTTTTGCTGCAGATGTTCTTCAAAGCCATCGACCCTACTAGTCTCAACAAACAAGGACATGATGAAGGGACACGCTATCGTACAGGCATCTATTATACCCATGCAGAGGATTTGCCCATTATCGAAAAGGTGTTCAGAGAGGTGCAGAAGGAGTACCAGAATCCTCTATGCGTCGAAAAGCTGCCACTGCAGAACTACTATTCTGCCGAAGAGTATCACCAGGACTATCTCGACAAGAATCCTACAGGCTACTGTCATCTTCCTGAGTCACTGTTTGAGTTTGCAAGACAGGCAAAAGAAAAGACAATGCACCAGTGCTGCAGATGAAGACTGCAAGCATGGTTTCGACGAGATAAAAGTCATAAGCGAACCAAACCGCCCAAAGCGCAGACCGCTGGACGGCATCGTGAAATTCCACTAGAATCTTTCCAGATTCTCCTGTGTCGCATCTTTAATGGCATCATCGTAGCCTGTCAATGCGGCAAAAGGGGCAAACTGGGCTGCACGGTTCCATATAGACATCTGCGGGTGATGCTTCGAGACGTGATGCGGCAAATTGATAATATCGTCGTAGTCGTTGGTCATGCTTTATGTCCTCCTATCTGTTTATTGCGTTCTTTGGCGGTGGCACCCTCCTCAAAGTTCAGACCTCTGAGGATAGCGTTCTTACCAAAACGTTGTTTTATCTTCAACTGCGTTCCCTGCATCATAACCGACGGTCAGCACCAGTTGGTCAGTCACTAACCGTTTTGATACTAAGCCGAGTGCCATTCCCTCTGCCATCTCCTGTATCACCACACGGGCTTTCTTGAAATCGTATGGCTCCTGCAACACCTGTCCGCTGCTAAAGGAGTTCGTCTCAGGTCTGTAAGCCTTTACTGCTTCCATTGTACATGGCTCCCAGCCCCAGGCATGGTCTATCAGCAACTCAGCATTCACACCGAAAAGTTTATAGAGCGTTTCCTCATTCTGCACAGACATCCGTGCCAGTTTTCCCATCGTATCGACACCATAAAGAGCCAACTTTTCCGCGATGCCGCGACCAACTCGCCAGAACTTCGTTATCGGACGATAGTCCCATAGTTCACGGCGATATAGTCAACAGCCCAGTCCGGATGCTGTTTCAATTCTATATCAGATGAGGATTTGCCTGTCAGACGATGGCTTGGTACCTTGCTCTGACGATCGAAGTTCACCTCCCGCATCCGCTGCACCACCTCAAAGAGCCGTGCTCTTCCACCAATACCATATGCTTTAAGAGATGGCGATACAGCAAGGCAAATTGTTTTCTCAGTACGACTTACATCAGCTACGACGAGGTTAGTAGTCAGCGGGGCAAGCCCTCTGTCCACACATTCTACTGAAGCATAAAACGACTTCAGGTCGATGGCTACATATGTCCGTCCTGCCTCTGACATTATTAATCTCAAAACTTGGCACAAAAATACGAAGATTTCTCCAAATATCAGATGAATGACAGGGAGCAGCACCCGATTCGTGACGAATGCTGCTCCCTCTACTTTTCATGAATTTAAAGCAGATGTGCGATATACGCTACATCCTTGCCCTCATAGAAACGTGGTTCGAAGACAGGCTTGTATTGGAAATCGATGAAGCGGAACAACTGCAACGCACAGAACAGACGGTCGTCACTCAGGCAGAGTTCCAGACGGAAATGACCGTTGGTTCCGGACGCAGGCCTGCCCTTTTGCTGGATGTCGGCAGCCATCTTGTCGAGCGGCATGTCCAGCAGTCGCTCCACGCGCTCACCTTCCGTGGGGGTGTACTCCAGGATGACGGGTTTGACCTGACTCTGTGTAGGTGTGTAGATGGCCTTAGTTGAAAACAATGATTTCTTGATCTCGATATGCTGATAGGCGGAGAGGGCAGCAGCCATCTCCAAGTTTTTGATACTTGACATAGTTGTTACTTAATATATTATTAATAATGTGAGTAGAATATGTGTGTCCCTGTGATAACTGACAACTATGTCAACGAATGATGTGCCTCAGTGCTATGACGTAATAGTCGCATGAGGCTGACTGGCAGAATGGCGCCGTTTCCAGACGGCACCTGCTGTCGTGATAGGAATAAAAGGGGTTGACATTATGCTGCCGGATGGCAAGAGCGCCAAACGGCGTCGTATATCTATCCGTCCTTGATCCCTGGGTAGGAAGAATGCGCTGGGGACGGGAACTGCAAATGCGATAAATCTGTGAGGCATCTGTCAGCGTGGCTTCCTGGTGATGTTGATGCTGCGGAGCCAGAATCGACGACTCGCGATGCTGACAGGAGCCTTCGACAGCCACGCCATCATAGTTCTGCCAGTTTAGCAAAACCGCCAGACACAAGGCGCAAAGTGCCGTTAGTATCCTCGTTATTGTCAGAACCTGTCTCATTTCGGCTGCAAAGGTACAAAAATTATCCCCAGAATCACCATTTTGAAGGTAATTTTTGGGTAACATTTAACTCCAATAAGGTATTAGACGACTAACTTAGAAAGGTAGTCGTAGTCAGCTACAATGTAGAAATACTCCTTTGCGCCATCATAGGGGGGGGGCGCAATTCCTCCTTTCTGAGCAATGGACGTACTGCCTCAGTAGACTTCAGATAGAAACAGTCATCACAAATCAGACCGAATATCTTTCCATCACAAATCCGATTTATCTTGTACTATTGCTTGTCGGGCTGCTGGCCGTCGTGAGCCTTCCATGCACACTCGGTAATCTTCATGTCCGAGAAGACCGCCGTGAACGATGACTCTTCGGGCGAACAAGCATAGATGCCAAAACTGATTTCACCGGTACCGGCATACATGTGACAGATGCGCATCTGACTGAATAACTCTCCGTCGGTAGAGCACTCGATGCAGTAGTCATCCTCGCGGCGCAAGAACCGATACCACATGGTCTTTACATCGGCAGGAATGGCCGTCGTAGCCCAGTCGGAATAGCCTTTGTTCGTCACCACACTACCCAGATGCTGAAACGTCTCGTTCTCGTATTCCACAGAGCTTTTCAGCCAGTTCTCGCTGTCGAGATACATCACGATGCCACACTGGTCAAAGCGGTGATGACTGCCCGTGAAGTCGGTCTTCACCACGAAGCTGAAGAACTTCTCACGCGTCTTCATCTGTAGTACGGGGGCATTATCGTTCTGGAAGTGATAGTAGGTGCGCTGCCAGAGGTCAGTCTTCGGAGCGGTGGTGATGCAGATGGTGTCGTCTTTGATGTCACACTTCGCAGGCTCCCGCGTCCACTGGAGACTGCTCAAATCGATGCGCCCGCTGTCAGCAAGTGCCACCCTTACATTGTCAATGAAATCCATAGTTGTTTCCTGTTTTTTCTGCTGTCCACATGCCGTCAGCATGATTCCAGCGCATAATAATGAGTATAGTTGCTTGTTCATAAATTCCTAATTTATCTGTCAGCATTATTAATAATTTGTTGCAAAGTTAGTCAATTCTGATAAATTCCCATGATTATTGCGGAGTTTCCACGAAAAAATTCACAATTTTTGAGTAACATTACTTCCCCTGATAACCTAACTTCTTCAACCACTTTTCTACTCGCCCCTTGCCTGTGCGGACATCATGACCATATATAGAGAAACCCTGCTGAACATTAGCCTTCGGATAGGCTTTCTTCACGTCCTTCACACAACTGCCAAGACCAGAGCCTTCATGGGTGGTGAAGGGGATGATGGTCTTGCCCGAGAGGTCATACTTCTTGAAGAAGGTGAACATGACTTGCGGATAGGTGCCCCACCAGACGGGTCCGCCAATGAAGACGACATCGTATTTCGAGACATCCACCGAACCCTCAAACGGAGGCAGTTCGCCGTTCTGTTGCTCCTTCTTGGCGAGGTCGCACAGGGGCTTATAGGCCATGCCGTCGTACTTCGAGGTCTTGATTTCAAACTGGTCGGCACCCGTGAACTCCGAGATGTAGTCAGCCACGATTTTCGTGTTGCCCACCTTGATATTGCCCACGGCATAGTTATCGCCAGCGTGGGAGAAGAAAACCACCAATGCTTCATTCCCGAGTTCTGCTCGCCTACCCGTAGCCTTTCCGTTGTTTTCCATAACTGTCATGTCGTTAGATGTTGAAACTGGAGCTTGTTGCTGTTTTGCGCCACCATTGCATGCCGTTGATACTAACAGTGTCAGTGCGGCTGTTACGATACTTTTGATATTCATAGTTGTTGTGATTTATTATCCTAATTGATACTCGCCTGTGCGGATGCTGGCAATGACACCTCCGTCAATGAGCAGGTCGGTGCCTGTGATGAAGTGGGCATGTTCGACAAGCAGGATTTTCTTCCCTGCACCGATGCGGCGCACAATGGTTGTTCCCATACTACCGGCACCCAGGAGTGCCACTACCTGCTTCTTTTCGTTTCTGTCGAAAATCATATTCTGTCCTCCTATTATATATTATATGCTTTTGATAAATTTTGCGGGATTGCCACCTACAATCATGTTCGGTGCTACATCCTTGGTCACTACGGCACCTGCTGCCACCACGGCATTCTCGCCGATGGTTACTCCAGGCAGGATAATGGCTCCCACGCCAATCCAGGCGTTTCGACCGATATGTACGGGTTTGCAGCGCAGCACCATACGGTTCTCGAAATCGTGGTTGTCGGTGACGATGCGTACGTTGGGGCCAATCATTACCCCGTCGTCGATGGTGATGCCGCCAGCCGCCATGCACGTCAGCGAGTGGTTCACGAACACGCCCTTGCCAATCTTCATCTGGCAGGCGAAGTCAATCTGAACAGGCGGCATCAGATAGCTCGTCTGGTCGAGATTGCCGTCAAACAGTTCTTCCTCCAGCGGGCGAATCTGCTCAGGCTGTGGTGCCGTGGTGTTAATCTTGAAACAAATGTTGGCGCAGTCGGTCATGTGCTTGATAGCCTCTGCATACTCGGGTGTCGCCATATCGACATCAGCCCCTGATCTTAATTGCTCGAAAATAGTCATACTCTTTATACGTTTTGATTTCCGACTGCAAAGGTACGATGAAACTGGCAAACCACCGTTACACGAATTGCCTCCAAACTTTCACATTTTTCCGAAAATCACTTATTTCGGTACTCCGACGGTGTTTTCCCCAGCGTTTTCTTCACATAGCGGGAGAAGTGCGATAAGTTCTCGAAGTGCATTAGGTCTGACACCTCCGTCAGCGTCTTTGTAGTATCATTAAGCAACGATACCAATTCAAAAGCTGCATAGAACTGAATCCACTGCGAGGCTGGCAGATTGGTGATGGTACGGGCTACCTGCGAGAGATATTTTGGCGTGATGCAAAGCTTGTCAGCATAGAAGGCCACTTCGCGCATCCGTAGTTATCTTCCATCGCTCTGTTGTATTACTATATGTCGTAAAGTTTATCTTTGTTTGTTGAATATCAGTCGCATCGTCTCCGGGTCGAGGGGCCGCATGGTGGGCAACTTCAGACCCTTCACCATGTGGAGCGTTCCCTGCTTGTACTTCTGGAAGTGCTCAGTCTTGATGTGACTCTGATAGGCTTCCTCAGAAGCATAGATCTCGAGAATGCGAATCTGCGTGGAGTCCTCGGCACTCTGCATCGGGAAGAGGCAGACAACGCCCGGCTCACGCTCCACACTCAGTCGGTCCACCTCGTTGGCAAACTTCAGGTATTCCTGCAGATGCTCAGGATACACCTCGATTTCGGCTAATCGTACGATCATGGTATTGTAATTTACTGGGGTTGCTACTTCTTGTGCCACAGCCGTAATGGATAGCACAAGGGCGAGCAACATAAGGAAAAGTTTCTGTTTCATTACCATTTTATTCTATGATTCGTTTCTTACCATTTACAATATAGATACCCTTAGAAGGCTTCTGCTTCAACAATTTACCAGTTAGGTCGTAGATGCGGGTGGGTGTCAATGCTGTGGTTCTGGTCTCGTTGATTCCCGTTACCGTATTATAGTTGACAGCTGTTAGCCAGTTCTGAATCAGCGATGCACGGTTGGAGTGGTTGGAGTGGTTGACCCAAAGATTCTCACTGAAATAATTGCAGTCAGGAACCAGCCGTTTGCAGTCAGCAGCCACACCACTGATACCACTGCTGGCACTCGACACGATCAACCCGACATTCTTGCCAGCCATCTGCCCTCCGTAGTTGAAGAGATAGGTCTGCATCGGCGCAGCCATTTGGCTCCACCAGAGGGGCGTGACAATGATGATGGTGCTGTAGTCACTCAGCGATATGGTCACTGGGTCAATGGCGGGATAACTGCTTGCATCGTTAGGAGCAGTCTGGATGGCATTGAGCAACTGAGTACCCAGTGCATAACCGTTGGCCTCGTATTTCAGTCCCTTCTCAGCAGGCAGTATCTCCAGCACGTCAGCATCTATCAGACTTGTCAGCGTGGTCACAATCTCACGGCAGTTGTTCGTGTAGCTATAGTACACCACGATCGTCTTTGCAGATGCCGTTGTACACAATAACATGAGCACCGAAAATATCATCACGATAAAATTCCTTTTCATATTCGAAACGATTATTATTTGTTCTTACTTGCTGCCACCCAGACGGGTTCTTCATTCATCACAGGCTTGTTCACCGCCATCACGCCCGAGAGGTTGTGCGGCATGTAGGGTTCTTCCAAATAGCGGATGTCATCTGCCGTCAGGTGAACATCGAGCGACTTCACGGCTCCCTCGATGTGGTAGATATAGAGATCAACATAGTCCATGCCGAGGTGCTCCAGACTGCTGTTGATATTATTGAGCACATGTTGTCGCCCATCAATGCCCTGCTGTATTTCCTCGTCAGTGCGAGGCAGGAACTTCGTAGCCACCACCACATCGTCACGCTTTGCCATATCACGCAAGGCACGACCTACGAACTGCTCTGAAGTTCCCAACTGATAGGCAATAGCCGTATCGAAGAAGTTCACCCCGAGTTCGAGTGAACGATGAATAATCTCCCGTGTCGGCTCTTCGCCGATTGTCCATGAGTGCTGTCCGATGCTGGCATCGCCAAAACCCATACAACCCAAGCAGATGCGTGACACACGAAGGTCAGAGTTTCCAAGTTTTACGTATTCCATATTTGTCTGTAGTATCATTGTCGTGTCGCTTTTAACATATCTTTACTCATCGTCTCAGCCTATGCTCTTTCCTAATTCATATTCGTATATGCTTCTAAACTATCTTATCTGATTACACCTCTATCTTTTTTATTACTTTAGCCGGAATGCCTCCGACAATAGTATTCGGCTCTACGTTCTTAGTCACTACTGCACCTGCAGCAACAACAGCTCCATCGCCAATGGTGACACCTGCAAGCACGGTGGCATTGGCTCCTATCCAGACGTTCTTGCCAATGTGAATGGGGGCATAGCTCATACTCTGACGCTTGGCTGGGTCAAGGTCATGGTTGAGCGTTGCCAACACGACATTGTGACCGATGAGTGCACCCTCGTCAATAGTGATTCCTCCCTGATCCTGGAACTTGCAACCCATGTTGATGAACACCCGCTCACCAACGACGGTGTTCTTGCCGCAGTCGGTATGGAACGGTGGGAACATACCTACCGTCTTGGGTACCTCTCTGCCCCAAAGCTGCTCCAGCAACGTATGCAGCTGCTCTGGAGTATGGTATTTGCCGTTAATCTCAGCCGTTATCTTCAGTGCCTCCTGCGACAACTGATGGAACATCATGTGAACATCGGAGCCGCCAACGACGGGCTTGCCTGATGCCATGTAATCTCTAAACTCTTGTATCGTCATCATATGTTATTGTAAAGATGGTGCAAAGGTACGAATTTCTTGTCAGAATAAGGTCTCTGAAGGGGAATTTCCTACAAACGTTTAGGAGTTTCACCCCTCCACTTTAGGATTTATCCTTTGCAAATGAGCCGAAAAATGCCGTACTTTGCACTGTGATTAAGAAACAAATGTCTAAAATTTAAAGAATAGGAGATTTGAATATGAAGATGATGAATAAGGTGATTGCAGCCATGATGATGATGGCCATCACATCAGCAATGCCAGCAATGGCAGGA
>CACYPF010000012.1 GCA_902776195.1 uncultured Prevotellaceae bacterium
TTAAAAAGAGTATCAGAAATTTGAAGAACACTTACGTATTTCGCAAAAACATATAACCATATAACATGATGTGGATCCAATGCCCTTGTACAAAGGGATTGAGCCATGTTACATGTTGCCTAAACATGTAACATACATGTAACATACATATAACATTTGGGGTGAGAAGCATGTTATATGTATGTTACATGTTCAGCAAACATATAACATGCTTTAAAGCCTCTGTTTATCGGGGTTTGCGCCCTGTCATGTTATATGGTTATATGTTTTTGCGAAATTCTTTTTTTATTCAGCACAGAGACACCGCATGCGGGTTGCGAAGCCCTAGGCTCCGAGGGTCGAAGCCCTAAGTTTCAAGGGTCGAAGGTGCCGCCTCCAGGGGTCGAAAGTACGGGCTTCGTAGGGCTTGGGGATTATCTCTAAGCCCCTTGGGGATAGTTCCTTTACCCCCAAAGGAATGCTTTGCGTGACCCATGGGAGGCATCGGAGTACCCCCATAACAGATATCGGAACGAGGGATAAACAATATCTTTATCAAATGGAGGCTTTAATTGACCCGATTAAGGGCTTTAATCGGTATGAAAAGAGGCTTCAGTCGGTAACAAAGCAATGGTCAGTCGGTAACTGAGTGCTGGTCAGTCGGTAACTGATCTCATAGTATTTTTAAGAAAATCGAAAAACCTACTCCCCTTCTCCCGTCATGTGGCTCAAAGTCCGATAAATAAAGGGCGCAGGGCACGGGAGTAGTTAACGATACATCTCCCGTACTACTCCCGTCTTGAAACGCCCTGTACATCGGCGTTTCAGAAGAAAACGGGAGAAGGGGAGTAGTTTTTTCGAAAATAGAGAAAAAATAAAAAGTTTGGCATATTCGGTTATTTTTTGTATCTTCGCAGTCGATATGGCAAAAGACAAGACAAGGAATCATGGGGTCGGTTTTGAGACCTGCCTGGCAGGTGGAAGCCAATTAATCAGTGAACACTAAATAATTAAAAGTATAATATAAACAATTGAAAATATAAACAGCCCCCATGCCATTAATTTCCATTTAAAATGTTCTCTGTCAGGCTTTGAGGCAAATTTCCAATAATATTTTTCTTCTTTTTCATCTTTTTCAAACCAATAATATTCTAAAATTAAAGAAAGCACTATAATAATACTAAAATAAATAATTTTATAGACGCTGTTTCTGAACAGAGTCTGTGTAATTTCCATATTTATCAAACTCATAAAGGAATAAGATATACATAAGAGATAATTCATTAGCATAAGAAGGAAAAACTTTTTAGCCAACATAGCATTGTAACTTACTTTACCATTATGGTAAACAACAGGCTCAAATTTTTGAGTGAACAAATGTAAACCGTATAATATGTGATTCATAAAACACACCATTTTCTTTTCATTTTTAATTGTTATCATTTTTTCAAGTTCTCAGATTTAAAAGCATAATACCACTTTAGGATCATTTAGAACCGTCCCCAGCTTTCTCGCAGCTTTCTCGTCGATGACAGACTTTAAAGATTGTTGTAATATAATTTATTCCCTATTATAAAGAGGACAATTCCAAAGAAGAATATAAAAGCACCTATTATCATCCATTTAATTTTTACAGAGCGAGATTCTTGGTCAAATTGTTCAAAATAGGTTAAGCCCTTATCTCCTTCTAAAGATGTCATTTGTGTTATAATAAAATAGATTGTTATAAACAGGAAAAAATACACAGTCTTAAAAGTTGAACTATCATTTATAAAAAAAGGGAAAATAAATCTCAATAGATAGCATAGTAGAGCCATACAACCATCTACATATAGTAGTACCATAAAACAACACAGCTTAAACCCCAGTTGTCCCCGATAATAATTCTTTCTTCCCACATATGTTATAGGAATATCAAGTCCTCTCGTATAAAGATATATACCAAAATATATTCTATTTATAAACTTAATTAATCTTTCATTCATAATGCAAATAGAGAAATTTGGGGACTCAATGATCCACTTCTCCTAAGGATAGGTGAGCTCCTTTTGTATATTTGGAAACAAGTTTTTGTCATTTGTTATATTAATTAATACTGTGCAAAGGTATTTCTTTTATTTCATAGAACAAAATATTTCACAATAAAATGGTTCATTCAGAGTCCCCAGTTTTCTGAACTACTCTGTATGTATGGAAATATATAACATCATCCTTACTTTTAATTTCATAATAAGGTATATATTTATTATTTCCTCCGAAAGGATCATATTTCATGCCTATAGAAAGAATCCTTTTCCCTGATTTATCATACTTATTATATTTCAATCTTCTATTGGATTCTATATCATAAACAATATAAACCTCTTTAACATCATTAGCATTATAATCAATATGCCATCTTCCATATAAAGTTATACGGGTCGTATCATTTTTATCTTCCGTATCATGATATGGCTCTTTATAGGATAAATATCTCGGATAGTTTGAAACAACACATGAGCCGTTTTCATTAAATGTCAGATGATAATTTTCATCATCAGATATCCAAGTTCTACCACAAACGTCTTTTTTTTCTATAGAATGATCAGGTAGCAATTGCATATATATTGTTTTTTTATCATCATCATCAAAAGTACATGAAATTAATGATGTTGAAAATATACATATAAGAACACTTAATAATATTCGTCTCATTTTAGGAAATTTGGGGACTCTCAATGATCCACTTCTCCTAAGGATAGGTGAGCTCCTTTTGTATATTTGGAAACAAGTTTTTGTCATTGTATATTAATTAATACTGTGCAAAGAAATGGATCATTCAGAGTCCACAGCTTTCTCCTGTTCCATATATGAGATAAAAGACTTGCAAAATTGTTGATATTGTCTATAATGACGATTATCAGCTATCGCTTGCTTGTCATATACATTACAGATGAATGAATCATCTGTTTCCCCTTGTAATGTTTTCTGCTCCATAGACTTTAATCTATGACTCATATAATTTAAAGCATGGTTTTTCTCCCCCTCCAAATAGTAATAAATTGGCAAGTTATGAAGTTCATCCGCCTGGTTAATCAGTAGACCACTCTCCATATCATTAATGATATTACTGGTCACAGAATATCTCCCAAGGTAAGGTATGGCAAAATCGACAATACATCTATACATGTCATCTACTATCATCTTAAGATCAGTATCTGATATTACGTCTGTGACTTTCCATGTTTTGTAAGTTTTTTCGTGTGTAAGGTATCCTATGGTAGTCCCTATTGTTCCCACAGTATAACATTCCAATTGTCTGCCAATCTCTATTACTTTAGGGTATGACACTCCTACATAGATGTTATAATATCTGACAAAATGCTCATTCTGGTTAGAATATAGAAAGTTTATTATTTGCTGGACTCCATTAAACTCTCTTATAAATCCATCTCCACCTTTTCTCTTAAACCCGAGCGAGACAAGATGTCTTTCCAGATAATTATTATATACAATTGATTTCTGTTTCATTTTTCTGCAAATTTACAACTTTATTTTAATAATATAATCCCCGAAGATTGTTTTTTCAGAAATTTGGGGACTCAATGATTCACTTCTCCTAAGGATAGGTGAGCTCCTTTTGTATATCACTTGACTAATCCCAATTTTTTCAAAATGGGGATGACGACATTGGGAGAATAACAGTTCTGCTCTTTTGATGCGGCTTTGTATTCCGCCAGGAGGTCATCATGACCTTCCAACAATTTGAGCATAAACTTCTCGTCAATAGGTTCCACAAAGGCATCCTCGGCGGAAGTAGGCGACAAGACATAACACTGGTAGTTGTCATTGTTCGTTGAAGCAGCGATAGCTCCACCGATTAATCCAAACATGAAGGCTGCGCCAGCGGTATTTGACCGTGCGTTAGTGCTTAGGGCAATGAACAGAAAGCGTCCCCTGTCATAAGCCATAGCAGATGAGTACCAATTACCCAACACATTCCCTTCAACCTTCATCTCACGACAATTCACATATAGAGAGTCATTATGCATGATGAAGCGGGCTTTCTTCTTGAGCAGCTTGTCTGTTTTCTTATCCCCTGTTCTGGGCTTATAGTTGGAGCCTCCCCACCATAATGACTTGTTACCCGAGCGGTATTCAAACCTCAGTTGCTCTAACGGGAACCATGTATCAGTCAAGTAGTCCAAATACGACAGGCAATACTTATTTTGTGCCTCGCAAACAGTTACGAGACTAAGCAGCAATAATAGTAATATGGTCTTTTTCATTGTATTATTCTTATTATTTAATAACATAAAATTTATACTGCAAAGGTACAAAATTAGTTACAATTTGCAAACACTTTTACAACTTTTTATGAAAAGGAAAGCACGTAAAGTGGTGACGGTGACGGTTACAGTTTAGTGAAATCGTACTTAATATAAATATACATGTTTTATTCGCATTTTGGGATTCTCATTTTTGGAAAACTGTAACCGTCACCGTTTTTATTGTGCATCAGTTACCGACTGAAGGACGCTCAGTTACCGACTGAAGGGTGCTCAGTTACCGACTGATTCCAGCGACAGTGCGCACAATTAACACTGAACCATAAAGATGGCCTGCGGTATGTTCCAAAGTGTATTGTCCTTCAGACGGCAAAATAACAATGAGGAGCCGACTATCTCTGGCCGGCTCCTCTGTCATCAATCTAATTTATCATGTTTCTCCGACGAGGGGGGATTACTATGGTGTGATCTTGGTGGAGTACTCTAAGGTTATGTCACCTTCTCTCTCTAATTTGCGCGTGGTGATGTCGGCTGTGGTAATATGTTGAATAGTGTTTGCTTGGAAAGCATCCATATCCCAATTGTCTACACGATCTACGATGTCGGCATTTATTTGCCATGTACCGCTTCCTGTGTAGGTAATTTCATACTCCTCGATATTTTTCTTTCGAGTTATCTTGTACTCACAGTCTATTTTGTGGCTAATTGTACCACCTAATAGATTATAGAACCAATAATAGCTATTACTTGGGTCTTCTGCTTTGTTCATGATGTTTACAAAGTCTTCGATGGTTTTTTCCGTAAACTGATGAGTAGTCTTGATAGTGAATTTACCACTTGCTTCCAATCCGTTATTCTCAAACTTGCCTACAATGTCATCACCGATAGTGAAAATACCGGAATTCTCTTGCACGGTTATAAAGTTGTGACGTTGGAAGAATTTCTCTAACTCAGTCTGGAAACGTGCCTTGCGATTCATTCCTCCGTCCATTTCAATAAATGCACCTGGCGTGGATAAACGCATGTATTTTCTATCGAATGGGTGTGTACCATAACATTCATATTCTGTTTCAATTTTATATGGAACATAACTCAGCTTGAGATTCTTCAATTTCGGTGCTTCCACCTCAACACCACCACTGGCAAGGTCAATGGTAACAAACAATTTACTACCTACTGCAGTTATTTTGAAGTCGAAGGCTTTCTGGTCGGCTTCCTCTAAATCTGCCAGTGTGATGTGAGGCCGTAAATTGTAGTGCAGCAGTGAATATACAGTGCACCCCATAGAAGCTGTTCCTTCATCGCTAATGACATACTTTGAGTATTTCATATCATCAGGAGCATCAGTAAATCGCACAGTCCACCCAGCGTACTTGGAGATATTTCCCTCCTTGCACGACGAGTCGATAATCTTGATATATACACGAGTGTTTACTTGGTCTGCCACGTCTTTCAAAGACTTATAGTAGCGGTTGAAGGCTACTGTCTTTAAGTTTTCTTTGATAGCTTCGAAAACTGATACCAGTTCACCATTCATCAGTTCGGCAAAATATTCATCCTCTAACTGCTTTTGGAGACTGGGTTGAACATCTGGCACACTAGAAAAGAGTGTCCAGAAATTTGTTTTATGACAACATTCAGACCAGGCTAGATTAAATTCATTATCCCAGATTCTGCTTAAGTATAACCGTACAGATTGTTCTATATAGGCATCGAGGCGATTTTTTGTCATGTTGCCCTTGGCAAAAGCAGGTAAGAAATATTCGTACCAATCAGCAGGAGACCGATAGCAACTCTTCACGTCATCATCCTTTTTCCCTTTGCTGCTATAGAAATAATGATAGGCATCTCTGGCCATGTCGTGGGTGCGTTCCTGAGCCTTGGTACCAAACTTTTGGAGTGCTACACCGATGAAAGCCACAGTGGCCATGGAGGCCGACATAATGGGGGTTCCTATTTGTGTGGCGAGTGAGCCGGAGACATAATTTAGGATGGTGCTTAATGTACCAGCAGCTACACCCGTATTATCGTCTTTGATATAGGCAATGGCCACATCGAGGATATTCAATGCCATATTGAAATAGCCAATATTCTGTACGATGTCGTTTATTACGGTCGGACGGAAATAGAGCGGATCGCCGACGGCATTGACCATGCCCCAGAGGCCATCAAGACCTATGCTCTGCCAAATACCTATGTCATTTTTCACGTCCATAACCATTTTTACGTTTGGATCGTCACTTGACACCAATGCCAGCAGCTTTTGGGCTGCCTCGTCAAGGGTCTTGTTCAAGTCTATCTTTTGCCCATAATAGAAATTCAGAGTTTCCAATAGGCCTCCTTCTCCAAGTAGGAAGAAGATGCCGTAGTCAGACAGATGGTTGGTGGTAATGGTGATGCTACCGGTCTGTTCGTCATAAGTGAAGAAAACTGGTTCCCACTCACCCGCCTCTTTATTGTAATAGGCTGCATATACCTTTTCGTTTTCAGCCAGGGTCACTGGGATGGTAATTTTGGCAGTGCCATTAAGCTCATGGCGCCCGTCAGACATACTTAAGTCGATGGAGAATCCGTGTGTTATTCCCTCCATGACATTAGGTTTCAACACCGAGTTGCGAACGCAGAGCTGCACGTCGCTGTCTATCACTGTTGGGTCGAACCGTACTTTGCACTTCTGAGCTTCAACAGTGAGGTTGTTTTCATCCAAATCGAATATCTCAGCATTCTCATAAACAAAGCCTGGTGCCCATTCAATGCTGTCAACGGCAGCTACCGAGGTGACGAGGTCTTCTTTGCCGCTGCGCCTGATGATCACCTGCTTGCCATCCTCGCTCACCTCTATGCTCTTAATCTCGTTCACAGGGATGTTCACACGTTGGCTACCATTCTCATCGGCTGCGCTGACCACCATGTTATATTGCAATCCCTGTGGAGGCATAGGCATATACTCTTCCTCTGCAAAGATTCTGTTGAATCTGCGCCAGCCGGGGGCATTACGGTAGAGTTCTTCAGTACCTACAGGTACATACAGTGCTGGGTCGTTCTCGAATATTTGGTCGTTGAATGTATCGTCGCTGATCTTGGGAGGCACAACAGCTAAGCAATATAGCAAGTTGGGGGATAAGGATGTAAGGTCTTGGAATGCTCCGTCCATTTCGAGGATGTGACCTGGTATATCGGGGGCATCTTTAGTGCGAATACTTTTGGGTTCTAGTTTCACAACTGTCTCAGGAATCTCTGAGAGGAAGCGCCTACGGTTGACTGTCATTAGCACGCTCGTACCGTTGCTGTTGCAGAGATATTCCTGGGTGTATGGAGAACAGAGGAAATGTGGATTATTCTCCACTTTGAAGAACGACAGAATTGCTCCCCTGAAAGCATCAGGCTCGATGGATTTAAGTTTGGGAGGGACAATAAATGTCTCATTAGGAAATGTGCAACTGGCAAAGGCTTGAGAACCAATCTCTTCCAGCATGGTAAAATTAGGAGTACTCTTAAAATTACACATGGCAAATGCTTCTCTGCCCAATTTTGTAATATGTGCCAGCCAGTCACCGCAGTCAGGAGAGCCTGCCGGCTGGGCAAAAGCATAGTCATCTACCTCGAAAGCAGGGCTTTTGCAAACGACTTCTGTTATGGGGCAGAGATAAAAAGCTTTCTTGCCAATGCGCTTTACGGAGGCACCGATGGTCAGTTTTTTGATATTTGCCGTTTGGAAAGCTTCATCGGGCACCTCTTTCACTCGGTCGCACAAAACGACCTCGTCAATTTTGCTGTATATAAAAGTAAAAGGCTCAATGATTTCCACATTATCACCAATAACTACTTTAGTGAAACGTCCCTTATTATAAAAAGCGTTGGTCTTGATGCGAGTTACTTTATAATCGTTCCCAGCATCGTCTTTGACAGTGGCAGGTATGATTAGTTCGCCATTTTCACGGCCCATTTCGCCTTCAGGATAGTCCAACACTTCGGCTGTTCCATTCTTTAGCATACCATACTCAATACCATCTATCACCTTAATGATTGCGTCGTAAGGGCGAACGCCCACAAACATATAAGCATCCCAAACGTAATTGATGGCAGAGAGTTTATAGAATCCATCGCTTATTCCGCCCCAGCCGTAGTTGAAGTGGAAATAGTCATTAGTAGTATAACCGTCGCAAACCAGTGCATGAGACTCTCCAACAACAGGGGCTCCACAGTAGAGGACTGGGCGTTTCTGTCCAAGTTCTGCTTTGATTTTATCGGCTAGAAGTAATGTCAGACGGGCAGTTTCAGTGGTAATTCCGTCTTCATATTGAAAGTTTTTGATTAAGGCTTCACTGCTAAATGGAGTTGGGCTCCCTCCAGGAGCATATGCTGTTCTAAAAGCTGTTCCAATGTCTGCCATCAGCTTAGCTACTGCATCAGCCTGTTTGGCAGTATAATTGGCATCGTAGTTGTCAAGCATGTTATCCCAATCGTAGGTTCGACCGGAGAAATCGTTGTCGTCCACTTTACCGTGGGTTGTTTTGGGCCATTTCCAGTAGTTCATCACCTGTGCCAACGCCGTAGGGTAACATCCTGTCGGACAGCCTTCTGGGCAGTAGTTGCTATAAGGAGCAATTTGATTCCATGTAGTTGTCAAAAGAGGACCAATGACGATGGTACCAATGTCTATCGTAGCACGTCTCAGGTTCATTTTAAAAAGTGAAGGATTCTGACGTAAAGAATCAATACCTGCAGAATAATTCTTCAGCAGGCCCTTCAACTGCACCGGAGCCTTTTCATACTCAAACGCTCCATGGTCGCAATAACCTAATATCTCGTCGCTGGTGCCGCCCTCACCCGACACGACCACAAAACCCTGGTCGTTGCCGAAATTGATGACGTAGACATTGTCCTTGCCTACTATCTTCGACTTCTCGCTATAGACGAGTTGTGGGTTGGATGTTGCCAATGCCCTGCGTGCCTTTGGCTGCTTGGCAGCTTCGTGCTTAGCAAACTGCCGGGCGGTCTGGAGGGCTTGCTCCAACGTGACGTCGTCAGCAAACATCGTTGCTGCTGACAGGACGAGAATGAGGAGTAGGAATAGCTTTTTCATGATTTCGTGAATTTAAAGGTGAAAAGGTTGGTCTTGACGATATAAAGTCCCTTGCTGAGGCTCTGCAGGGAGATGACGGCATTGCCGGCATCATCGATGCGGTATTGTCCAGCTGTCATGCCTCGCATATTATAGATGTAAACCTGTGAGCCAGGGTCGCCACCGCTGATATACAGGGTGCCGTCGGTGAACCGGAACTTGGCATCGGGCTTCACCTGCTCAACGGCTGTTGCTTCAGATAAAGCAAAGTCGATTTTCTGCAACAGGTACAGCGGATACTGCACAGAGGTCTTGGTAGTGGTGATGACCAGCTGGTTGTCGACATACGTCACTACAGGCTTCTCGGAAAAGGCAAAGTTGGCTACTTTCCCGTCTTTCTGATGGATGGCTATGGCGTTCTGAGCACTCGCACTCAGACAGCATGCCAATAGCAAAAGGGAGCATAGTCTTTTCTTCATTGTTCTTTTAAATTTATGATTAATAATTTATTTTGCAAAAATAGGAAAAGAGTTCGAGAAAAGGACTAACAATTTGCAATATCGACTAACAATTTGCAAATTTGCAAATTGTTAGTCGATTATTTGTTAATTAACGGATTTTGGAACCATACGTCAGCTCGGTATAAGATATCTTTATCAAATGGAGGCTTTAATTGACCCGATTAAGGGCTTTAATCGGTATGAAAAGAGGCTTCTGTCGGTAACAAAACAGGGGTCAGTCGGTAACTGATCTCATAGTATTTTTAAGAAAATCGAAAAAAGAGAAAAAATAAAAAGTTTGGCATATTCGGTTATTTTTTGTATCTTCGCAGTCGATATGGCAAAAGACAAGACAATGTATGTCTGCGAGAACTGCGGACAGGAATCAGCAAAATGGATTGGTAAGTGTCCGTCGTGCGGACAGTGGAACACGTTCAAGGAGATCAAGGTTGCCGACACCCGTAAACAGGTGACGGCAACATCGGCGGCGGCATCGGCTGGCAGACAACTGCGAGAGAACAAGGTGCTACGACTGCGTGACATCTCTGCCCATGACGACCCTCGTATTGATATGCACGACGAGGAGCTGAACCGCGTACTGGGTGGCGGTCTCGTACCCGGCTCCATCGTCCTGTTAGGTGGTGAACCCGGTATCGGCAAGTCTACCCTCTCCCTCCAGACCATGCTGAACCTGCCAGAGAAGAAAGTGCTGTATGTCAGCGGTGAGGAGAGTGCCCACCAGCTGAAGATGCGTGCCGAGCGACTTATTGCCTCCCCTCAACAGGGGAGGTTGGAGGGGTCTGACAACTTCATGATTCTCTGCGAAAACTCTTTGGAGGCGATTTTCGACCATATCAAAGAGGTACAACCCGAACTGATCATCATCGACTCTATCCAGACCATTGCCACGGAGGATGTGGAGTCATCGGCGGGCAGCATCGCACAGGTGCGGGAATGTGCATCGGCACTGCTCCGCTTTGCCAAGACCAGCGGGGTACCCGTCATTCTGATTGGTCATATCACCAAGGAAGGAACTTTGGCAGGTCCGAAGATCTTGGAGCATATCGTGGACACCGTCATTCAGTTTGAGGGCGACCAGCATTATATGTACCGCATCCTGCGAAGCATCAAGAACCGTTTCGGTTCTACCTCAGAACTGGGTATCTATGAGATGCAGCAGACAGGACTGCGACAGGTCAGCAACCCCTCAGAACTATTGTTGACGGAAGACCATGACGGACTCTCGGGTGTTGCCATCAGCAGTGCCATCGAGGGTGTCCGTCCTTTCTTGGTAGAGACACAGGCATTGGTCAGCACCGCAGCTTACGGTACCCCCCAGCGTTCAGCGACAGGTTTCGACCAGCGTCGTCTGAACATGCTCCTTGCGGTGTTGGAGAAACGAGTGGGTTTCAAACTCATGCAGAAGGATGTCTTCCTGAATATCGCAGGAGGACTGAGAGTCACCGATATGGCAATGGACCTCAGTGTCATTGCCGCCGTCCTGTCGTCTAATGTCGACACACCCATTGAGAGTGGCTGGTGCATGGCTGGTGAGGTCGGACTCAGTGGTGAGGTACGTCCCGTTGCACGTATTGAGCAGCGTATCTCAGAGGCGGAGAAACTGGGTTTCTCGCACATCATCATCCCCAAATACAACCTCTCGGGACTGAACCGCAAGAAGTTCAACATAGAACTTGTTCCCGTCCGCAAGGTAGAGGAGGCGCTGCGTGCTTTGTTCGGGTAATAGTTTTGGTATTTACTAAAAAAGTATTACCTTTGCACCCGCTTTTTTACAATTCACATGATGTACAAACCAAATTTCAATCAGCGCAAGGCACTCCGCTTCCACCATTTTACCAGGAAGGGATATGCACTTTTTGCCTGCTTGGGACGAGTAGTAACCATCAGTGTGCTGAGTGTAGCGACACTGACCTCTGCAAGTGCTGCCATTGACGACAAGGGCATGACAGAGACTGTTACCACCAATGATGACCAGACAGACAAAGAGGCGACGTTGGATGACGTGGAAGTCACCGGGTCACGCGCACCGCTTGCATTAGGGCAAGCAGCGAGAATGGTCACTGTACTGAGCCGTGAGGATATTCAGGCGGCGCCAGTACAAAGTATTAACGATTTATTAAAGTACGCTGTAGGCGTGGATGTCCGTCAACGAGGACCGATTGGTGCACAGACGGATATCGGAATCAGAGGCAGCACGAGTGAGCAGATCACCGTCTTGCTCAACGGCATCAACATCTGTGATCCACAGACAGGTCACAACGCTTTCGACTTCCCCTGCGACATCGCGGACATCGAGCGCATAGAGATCCTTGAGGGTCCCGCAGGTCGTGTGTATGGCACCAGTTCGCTGGTGGGGGCGATTAATATCGTGACGAAAGATGCCGGAAGCAAAACGGCTGATGTACGGCTGGAGGGTGGCTCCTTCGGTTACCTGTCGACAGCAGGCCGCATAGGCTTGAACCGGCACAGTCTGAGTGCCAGCTACACCCGCAGCGACGGTTATTCACGGTCGAAAGCAGGAGCCCTGAACAGCGACTACAGCGGAGGTAAAGTGTTTTATCAAGGCGGATATGCCCATGAGAACCTTCGTCTGAAATGGAATGCAGGACTGTCCGCGAAGGGGTTCGGCTCGAACACGTTCTACAGTGCGAAGTTCGACGAGCAGTTTGAGAAGACGGTGAAACTCTTCACTGCTCTGCAGGGAGAGCTGACAGCGGGACCGTTACATCTACGCCCAAGTATCTACTGGAACCGTTCGCACGACCGGTTTGAACTAATCAGAGGCTCTGAGGACAAGGTACCTTTCAACTACCACCGTACGGATGTCTTCGGCATCAACCTCAACAGTTACTTCGACTGGCTGTTGGGACGAACAGCCTTTGGTGCCGAGTTCCGCAATGAGGACATTGTCAGTACTAATCTCGGTGAGCCACTCTCCGACCCGTTCAGTCATTATAAGGTGGGACTGAACCGCTCTAACCTCTCCTTCCATCTGGAGCATAACATCCTGTTGAAACGTTTCACCCTCTCGGCTGGCTTCATTGCAGTGAAGAACACCTGGAACCAGATGCCGTTTAAGGTATATCCGGGTATCGATGCCAGCTACCGTATCGGTGACAACTGGAAGATCTATGCCTCGTATAACTCATCCCTCCGCATGCCTTCCTTTACCGAACTGTACTACAGCGTAGGAGGTCATAAGGCAGACAAATACCTGAAGCCAGAGGAACTGCATGCTATCGAGGGCGGTGTGAAATTCAACACGACACACTTCAGTGCCAAGGCAAGTGTCTTCCACCATCATGCCCGCAACATGATTGACTGGGTGATGGATACCCGCGAGACGGAACCCGTCTGGGAGAGTGTCAACCACACGAAGGTTAACACTACCGGATTGGAGGCATCTGCCATTCTTCACTCTTCACTCTTCACTCTTCACTTAGCCTACTGCTACCTGCACCAGGGCAAGGACACGGAGGACTATCTACAGTCGCAATATTCCCTTGAGTATCTGCGTCACAAGCTGACGGCATCATTGCTCCTGCATCTCATGAAACAGCTCGACCTCTCGGTGAACTATCGTTTCCAAGACCGTATGGGAACCTATACGACTGTCGACGGAGAGGTGAAGAACTATCATCCCTACTCCGTAGTAGACGCGAGACTCAGTTGGAATGCCGACAGCTATTCCATATACATAGAGACAAACAACCTGACCAGCAAGCGGTATGTAGACTACGGCAACGTGCCACAACCCGGGTGCTGGGTAATGGCTGGTGCCAGATACCATTTCAACCTTTAAAGAACATGCTCGGATTCGCCTTTGAATCCGAGCATGTATTTTTATGCTAAGCAGAAATCCAGGTCTTTGGTGATCTGCTCTTTATCCAGATGCTGTCCGATGAACACCAGCTTCTGCATACGGTCACCATACTGATCGTCCCAGTCATGCCGCAGCTTCTCGTCACGTGCCATCATCATGTCCAGCTCCTCCTTCGGCATGGTGGCATACCACTGTCCCGCATTACGCAGTGACACCTGTCTGCCTGCCTGCTCAAAGACGTAGCAGATGTCTTCCTCGCCCTTGAAATAGCAGATACCTTTAGCACGGATGATGCTCTTGGGCCACTTACGGGCGACAAACTCGTCGAACAAGCCAAGGTTCAAAGGACGACGGGCATAATAGACGAAGGTGCCGATACCATACTCCTCAGCCTCGCCTTCATCATGGTGATGGTGGTGGTGCTCATGCTCGTGGTGATGGTCATGCTCGTGGTGATGTTCATGGTCATCATGGTCGTCGTCATCATCCTCATCCTCGTCATGACCGTTCTCCAGTTCCTGAATCCAGGCTGCAGAGGTGGCAACCTCATCAAAATTGAACTTCTCTGTATGAATCAGTTTTTCAAGGTCCACGTCACAATAGTCGCACTCAATAATCTCCGCCTTGGGCTGGATGGTACGGATAATCTCCCTCACCTTACCCAGTTCCTCTTTCGACACCTCTGAGGCTTTGTTGAGCAGAATGATGTTACAGAACTCGATCTGTTGGATGACGAGGTTCTCAATATCCTCCTCGTCGATATTCTGGCGCAACAGGTCGTTGCCACCCTCAAACTCGTCACGCATCCGGAGGGCATCGACCACCGTCACGATACTGTTGAGTTGCAGGTAACCGTCCTTCACATACTCAGGACCTAAAGAGGGAATACTGCAGATGGTCTGTGCGATAGGACCAGGCTCACAGATACCACTTGCCTCGATGACGATATAGTCGAAGCGGTGCATGGCGAGGATGTCCTGCAACTGCTTCACCAAGTCCATCTTCAGTGTACAGCAGATACAACCGTTCTGCAACGCCATCAGTGAGTCGTCCTGTTGTCCGACGACCCCACCCTTCTCTATCAGGTCAGCATCGATATTCACCTCACCGATATCATTGACGATAACAGCAAACTTTATCCCTTTCTTATTCTGCAAGATGCGGTTCAGAAGTGTTGTCTTACCACTGCCTAAATAACCCGTAAGCAGCAGGACGGGAATGTTCTGAATATTCATTGTCTCTTTCATCTTTGATTATCTGGACTGCAAAGGTAATCATTTTCCGCCAAACAAACAAAATCTCACGATTTCTTTTCAATTTGCAAACTCCGTCTTACATTATGAATATAAGTAAGCAAAAAAGTTTTAAATTATGAACTATGAACTATGAACTATGAACTTATTTTCGTATCTTTGCGTTCGATTTTGAATATTCAAACCAATTAAATAACACAACATTATGACAATCAATGAATTCAACTTTGCCGGTAAGAAGGCAATCGTACGTGTAGACTTCAACGTACCCCTGGACGAGAACGGAAAAATTACTGATGACACCCGTATCCGCGGTGCCCTTCCTACTTTGAAGAAGATCCTTGCCGACGGTGGTGCTACCATCATCATGTCACACATGGGCAAGCCCAAAGGTAAGGTAGACATGAAGAAGTCTCTGGGTCAGATCCGTGAGGCTGTGGAGAAGGCACTGGGCGTTCCCGTAGCTTTCGCTCCTGACTGCGCTAAGGCTCAGGATGCTGCCAAGGCTCTGAAGATGGGTGAGGCACTGTTGCTGGAGAACCTCCGTTTCTATCCTGAGGAGGAGGGTAAGCCCGTAGGTATCGACAAGGAAGATCCTAAATATGACGAGGCAAAGAAGGCTATGAAGGCTTCTCAGAAGGAGTTTGCCAAGACACTCGCCTCCTATGCTGACTGCTACGTGATGGATGCCTTCGGTACTGCTCACCGCAAGCATGCCTCTACTGCCGTCATCGCTGACTATTTCGATGCTGACAACAAGATGCTGGGTCTGCTGATGGAGAAAGAGGTAAAGGCTGTCGACGCTGTCCTCTCTGACATCAAGCGTCCTTTCGTTGCCATCATGGGTGGCTCTAAGGTAAGTTCTAAGATCGGTATCATCGAGAACCTGCTCGGAAAAGTTGACAAGCTCATCCTCTGTGGTGGTATGACATACACCTTCGCCAAGGCTCACAACGGTGAGATTGGCAACTCTATCGTAGAGCTCGACAAGCTGGATGTTGCCCTGGGTGTCGAGGAGCTCGCCAAGAAGAATGGCGTGGAGCTCGTACTGGGTTCTGACTGCACCGCTACCAACGGTCTCGACTTCGACACGATGACTGTAAAGCCAGGTTCTGAGATCATCACCTGCCCTGCCAACAAGGTTCCTGCCGGTTTCGAGGGTGTTGACGCTGGTCCTGAGAGCCAGAAGGCTTTCGCTGAGGCAATCAAGGGTGCCAAGACCATTCTGTGGAACGGTCCTGCTGGTGTCTTCGAGTGCGACGACTTCACTGCCGGTAGCCGTGCTATCGGTGATGCCATCGCCAAGGCTACCGCTGAGGGTGCCTTCTCACTGATTGGTGGCGGTGACTCTGTAGCATGTGTCAACAAGTTCGGTCTCGCCGATCAGGTAAGCTACATCTCTACTGGTGGTGGTGCCCTCCTCGAGGCCATCGAGGGTAAGGTACTCCCAGGTGTTGCAGCCATCAAGGGCGAGTAATCTAATAAAACGTTTACGTATAAAAAATCCCGATATGCCGTACAGCGTATCGGGATTTTTTTTACCTTTGCATCAACAAACTATTAAACAACATTCTATGAGCAAGAAATTCGTCATTGGAGACCGTACGAAAGATGAGTACATCTCCGTTTTAGACATCGAGAAGAAAAAGTTAGAGTTTACCAACCATCTGGGCTCGGCTAAGGAGTTCCACGGTTTTGAGGACACCAAGGCTATCCTGAAGCAGTTACAGGCTGAGACAGGTGGTTATCTGGAGGACTTACAGGTCTATATCAAGGATGAGGACGGCAAGGCACACCGCCCCGACGAGCGCGACATGATGCCACTGTAAATGTCAAGGTTAAAGTCAAAATAAAAAATGGACTTCGGAATCGAAGTCCATTTTTTTATTAGGATTTAAATCGTTTAATCCTCTTCCTTCATCTCAGCCTCATGCTCCTTAATGAGCTGCTGCTGGATATCGTTCGGTACAAGTTCGTAGCTGGAGAACTGGGTAGAGAACGATGCACGTCCACCAGTCAGTGAGCTGAGTGCGATAGAGTAGCTGGCAAGTTCCTTCAGAGGAATCTTCGCCGTCAATTTCTGATAACCATTCTCGCTGTCCATACCCATGATGATGGCACGACGACCCTGCAGGTCACTCATCACATCACCCATATAGTCGGCAGGAACGAGTACCTCCAGGTCATAGATAGGCTCCAACACCTTAGGACCAGCCTCCTTGAAGGCAGCGGAGAAAGCGTTACGGGCGGCAAGCATGAACGAGAGCTCGTTAGAGTCTACCGGGTGCATCTTACCATCATAGACGATAACACGGACATCACGGGCATAAGAACCGGTCAACGGTCCCTGCTCCATACGCTCCATCACACCTTTCAGGATAGCAGGCATGAAGCGCATATCGATGGCACCACCCACTACGGAGTTGATGAAGACGAGTTTGCCGCCCCACTCCAGGTCTTTCTCTTCCTTCGACTTGATGTTCATCTTGAACTCCTGACCGTTGATAGTGAAAGAGGTTGGGTCAGGCATGCCGTCGGTATAAGGCTCCACAATCAGGTGTACCTCACCAAACTGTCCGGCACCACCCGACTGTTTCTTATGACGATAATCAGCACGAGCCATCTTCGTGATCGTCTCACGATAAGGGATCTTTGGCTCCTGATACTCTATCTGGATCTTCTCGTTGTTCTCCATACGCCACTTCAATGTGCGGAGGTGGAACTCACCCTGACCATGAACGATGATCTGACGTAACTCCTTCGACTGCTCAACCACCCATGTGGGGTCTTCCTGACGCATGCGCTGCAGTGCTGCCATCATCTTCTCAGTCTCTGCCTCATTCACTGCCTTGATGGCACGAGAGAACTTGGAGTTAGGATATCTGATGAAGTCGAACTTATTCTCCACATCCTTGCCATTGAGGGTGTTGCCCGTCTTCACATCCTTCAGTTTCACGGTACAGCCGATATCACCTGCTACGAGCTGGTCTACCTGGATACGGTTAGCACCTGCACAAGCATACAAAGTACCGATACGCTCCTTAGAGCCACGGTCGGCATTGGTCAGGTCGTCACCGCTCTTCACCACACCACTCATCACCTTGAAATACTGCACCTCACCGATATGGGGCTCCACACCAGTCTTGAAGAAGTACAGGGAGGTAGGAGCACTGGCATCAGCAGGAACATCCTTTCCAGCGGCATTCTTAATGACAGGCATCTCACTGACGAAAGGTACGACATTACCCAAGAACTCCATCAGACGGCGGACACCCATGTCCTTGCCTGCACAAACGCAGAAGACAGGAAAGATAGAGCGAGTCACCAGACCCTTGCGGATTCCCTCACGCATCTCGTCCTCGGTGAGATCCTCACTCTCGAAGAACTTCTCCATCAGCGTGTCGTCACCGGCAGCGGCAGCCTCTACCAGAGCGGCTTTCCACTCCTTCGCCTTTGCCATCTCCTCAGCGGGGATATCCTCGATGATAGGAGCACCACCCTCGGGCTTCCAAGAGTATTTCTTCATCAGCAGCACGTCAATCACACTGTTGAAGCCGGGACCTGTCTGGATAGGATACTGTACGGGAACACAGTTATTGCCATAGACCTCCTTCAACTGAGCGAGGATCTGGTCATAGTCACAGTTCTCACGGTCAAGCTGGTTGACGAGGAAGATAACAGGCTTCTTCAGTTTCTCGGTATTGCGGAAGGCATTCATCGTACCTACCTCAGGACCGTATTGTCCGTTGATGAGGATGACAGCCTGGTCGGTAACGTTCAATGCCGTGATAGCACCACCGACGAAGTCATCGGAACCCGGACAGTCGATGATGTTCAACTTTTTATTATTCCACTCTACATGAAAAACAGTAGAGAACACCGAATAGCCATATTCCTGTTCAACAGGGAAATAATCGCTCATGGTGTTCTTACCCTCTACGGTACCGCGGCGCTTGATGATGCCAGCTTCGTAGACCATTGCTTCGGCAAGAGTAGTCTTGCCGCTACCCGCACTGCCAAGCAGTGCAATGTTTTTGATTTCGTTTGTTTGATAAACTTTCATATCGGTTATGTTTTAGGTTTAATTTCGATAAGCGACGCTAAAATTAGTCATTTTCATGCGAAAAACCGCAAAACACTTTCAAATATTAAACTTTATTAGTACTTTTGTTCCAAAATAGCAACAAGATGGCTGGCATATATATACATATCCCCTTCTGTAAGAGCCGTTGTATCTACTGCGCCTTCTACTCCACCACCGATCTGCGGTGGCGGCAGCGATACGTGGATGCGGTATGTAGGGAGTGGCAATTACGGAGCCACGAACTGTCCACGCCTGTCACGACCGTCTATTTCGGCGGCGGCACTCCCAGTCAGCTCACCCCTCAGCAACTGCAGCAGTTACTCACTGCCCTGCCCTCGTCAGCCCCCGAGGCGACCATCGAGGCAAACCCCGACGACATCACCCCGACGTATGCTGCGATGTTATCGCAGCTCGGCATCAACCGTGTCTCCATGGGTGCCCAGAGCTTCGACGACCAACGACTGCGTTTCCTCCACCGCCGCCACACCTCTGGTCAGGTGAAGGAAGCCGTCCACCATCTCCGTTCTGCCGGCATCCACAACATCAGCATCGACCTGATGTATGGTTTCCCGGGCGAAACGCTCTCCGATTGGGAGCGCGACATCAATGCCGCCCTCGCCCTCGACGTAGAGCATATCTCCGCCTACTGCCTTACGGTAGAAAAGGGCACACCCCTTTTCTACCAAATGAGAAATGAGAACCAACGGTCGACGACCGAAGGGGAAGTCAAATTAGAAATGAGAAATGGCTCGGAGGAACTGGAGCGGGCGATGTACGAACGGCTCATTGACAAGTTGGAGGCGGCAGGCTATGAGCATTACGAGATATCAAACTTTGCCAAACCGGGATTCCGCTCCCGCCATAACAGCAGCTACTGGCAGGACATCCCCTACATCGGGCTGGGTGCTGCCGCCCATTCGTACGATGGCAAATGCCGTAGTTGGAATATCAGCGACATCCGACAGTATATGGAGGCAATGGAACGAGGGGAACGTCTTTTCGAGTCGGAAACACTTGACGACGACACACACTATAACGACCGCATCACCGTCGCTTTGCGAACCCGTGAGGGGCTCGATCTTACCACGCTCTCACCGAAGCACCGCCGCTACTGTCTGAAGGAGGCACAGCGGTTTATTGACAACGGAGAGCTCCGCATCGACGACGACCACCTTTCGCTGACCCGCAAAGGACTGTTCATCAGCGACTATATCATGAGTTCATTAATATATATATAATAAGGTATGAGAAAATTCATCGCTATCATGGCAACAATAACAGCCACTACAGCACATGCGCAAAGTCTGCAGTATCCGAAGACACAGAAAGACGGTACCGTAGACCAGTATTTCGGAACAGCGGTCGCCGACCCCTACCGCTGGCTGGAGAATGACACCAGTCAGCAGACAGCAGCATGGGTGGAGGCAGAGAACAAGGTCACCAATGCTTATCTCTCGAAGATTCCTTTCCGGCAGAAACTGCTCAAGCGACTCACTGAGCTGTCGAACTACGAGAAGATCACGGCTCCTCGCAAACGGCATGGGAAATGGTACTTTTATAAGAACAATGGTTTGCAGAACCAGTACGTGATGTATGTCATGGACGAGTTGGGGGGTGAGCCACGGGTGTTCCTCGACCCTAACACACTCAGCACGGATGGTACGGTGGCACTCAAGGGAGTCTATTTCTCAAACAACGGGAAATATGCTGCCTATTCCATCTCCCGCTCGGGTTCCGACTGGCAGGAGTTTTTCGTCATCGACCTGAAGACAGGACAGCTCACCAATGACCATATCGAATGGGCGAAGTTCTCGGGGGCAGCATGGCAGGGCGACGGTTTCTATTATTCGGCATACGACGCTCCGACAAAAGGCAAGGAGTTCTCGAATGTCAACGAGGGACATAAGATTTACTATCATAAGATAGGGACACCACAGTCTGAGGACGTGTTGTTCTATCAGAACGCTGCCTACCCGAAACGCTTCTATACGTGTTCCACCAACGATGAGGAGACGATGATGTTCCTCTATGAGGATGGTGCGGGCGCCGGTAACATGCTGTATGTCCGTGACCTCCGCAAACCCGATAGTCAGTTCATCCAGATGACAGCAGACATGGAGTATCGCTATACACCTTTCCATACAGATGGTGACAAGATTTACCTCATCACTAACTATGGGGCTCCCAAGAACCGCATCATGACGGCAGATATCCGTAAACCGGGTGTCGGCGACTGGCAGGAGCTGATCGGTGAACAGCAGAACGTACTGAATAATGTGGATGTCATCAACCGCCAGCTGCTTCTCACTTATAGTCAAGATGCCAGCGACCATGCATACCTCTATGGTATTGACGGCAAACAAATCCGGGAGATAACACTCCCTTCCGTGGGTAGTGTGGGATTCACGGGTGACGAGAAGGAACCGGAATGCTTCTATACCTTCACGTCATTCACCGTCCCCGGCACCGTCTACCGCTATGACATGGCGACGGGCAAGAGCACTCTCTATGCCCAGCCGAAGGTGAAATTCAACACCAATGACTACGTATCGGAACAGGTGTCCTTCCAGAGCAAGGACGGCACCCGCATCCCTATGTTCCTGACGTATAAAAAAGGTAAGAAGGAAAAGGTAAGAAGTAAGAGACCAGTATATCTGTACGGCTACGGTGGCTTCAACATCTCATTGGTTCCCTCTTTCTCTGCAAACCGCATTCCTTTCTTGGAACAGGGCGGCATCTATGCGCAGGTCACCCTCCGCGGTGGCGGTGAGTATGGGGAGGAGTGGCACCAGGCTGGAACGAAGATGAACAAGCAGAATGTCTTTGACGACTTCATCGGAGCTGCCGAATGGCTCATCAACGAGGGGTATACCTCTAAAGACAAGATTGCCATCGTGGGTGGCTCGAATGGTGGACTGCTCGTTGGCGCCTGTATGACACAGCGTCCCGACCTCTTCCGGGTTGCCATCCCACAGGTAGGTGTGATGGACATGCTGCGCTATCATAAGTTCACGATTGGGTGGAACTGGGCTCCTGACTATGGTACCAGTGAGGACTCCAAGGAGATGTTCGAATACCTCAAGGGCTATTCCCCACTCCATAATCTGAAAAAGGGTACCTCCTACCCTGCCACCCTCGTCACTACTGCCGACCATGACGACCGGGTAGTACCAGCCCACTCGTTCAAGTTCGCCGCTACCCTGCAGGAGTGTAACGCTGGTCCCAACCCCACCCTCATCCGCATCGACACGAAAGCGGGACATGGTGGTGGCAAGCCTCTCGCCAAAATCTTAGAGGAGCAGGCTGACATCTACGGCTTCATTATGCAGAACCTGGGAATGAAATAAAAGAGATTCTTTCAAAACGAAGAGGATGTGTCATTGTCGCAGGGCACATCCTCTTCGTTGTATTTATAAGATGTAATTTCTTACTCCTCGTCAAGCAGAATCTTCATCATCTCAACGGCTGCCTTTGCCACGCTGGTACCAGGACCGAAGATGGCGGCAACACCAGCCTTGTAGAGGAAGTCGTAATCCTGAGCGGGGATGACACCACCGGCAATGACCATGATATCCTCACGACCGAGCTTCTTCAACTCCTCGATGAGCTGCGGGATGAGCGTCTTATGACCGGCAGCCAACGAAGAGGCACCGACTACATGCACGTCATTCTCGACAGCCTCACGGGCAGCCTCGGCAGGAGTCTGGAACAACGGTCCCATATCCACGTCGAAGCCACAGTCAGCATAACCGGTGGCAACGACCTTAGCACCACGGTCGTGACCGTCCTGACCCATCTTGGCAATGAAGATACGGGGACGGCGACCTTCCTTCTTCGCGAACTCGTCGGTCAGCTTGCAAGCCAACTCGAAGTCGCTGTCGTTCTTTGATTCTGAACTATACACGCCTGAAATTGTTCTGATTACTGCTTTATAACGACCTACGATCTCCTCGCAGGCATCTGAAATCTCACCAAGGAAGTCACGGACACACTCCGTGATAGCCTTGAGGGCTGCCTGACAAGCCGCCTCGTCACGAGTAGCACGAACCTGGGCAAGGCTCTCCTCCTGCTGTTTGCGCACAGCAGTATTGTCGACTTCGAGGATGTCGATAGGATCCTCATGCTCCAGACGATACTTGTTAGTACCTACGATGGTCTGTACACCAGAGTCGATGCGAGCCTGGGTACGGGCTGCAGCCTCCTCGATACGCATCTTAGGCAGACCGGTCTCGATAGCCTTTGCCATACCACCCAGTTTCTCAATCTCCTGGATGTGCTCCCAAGCCTTATGAACGAGCTCGTTGGTGAGTGTCTCCACATAGTAGGAACCAGCCCATGGGTCAATCTGTTTGCAGACCTTGGTCTCGTTCTGGATATAGATCTGGGTATTACGTGCGATACGCGCCGAGAAGTCGGTTGGCAGTGCGATAGCCTCATCAAGGGCATTGGTGTGCAGCGACTGGGTGTGACCCAGTACGGCAGCCATTGCCTCGATACAGGTACGACCTACGTTATTGAAAGGATCCTGCTCAGTGAGCGACCAACCAGAAGTCTGGGAGTGGGTACGCAGTGCGAGAGACTTCGGGTTCTTGGCACCGAATGACTTCACAATCTTCGCCCACAACAGACGACCGGCACGCATCTTGGCAATTTCCATGAAGTGGTTCATACCGATAGCCCAGAAGAAGGACAGACGAGGTGCGAAGGCATCCACGTCGATACCTGCATTAACACCCGTACGCAGATAGTCCATACCATCGGCAAGGGTATAGGCAAGTTCGATGTCAGCGGTAGCACCAGCCTCCTGCATGTGGTAACCAGAGATAGAGATGCTGTTGAACTTAGGCATCTTCTGTGAGGTATACTCGAAGATATCAGCGATGATCTTCATCGAGAATGCGGGGGGATAGATATAGGTGTTACGCACCATGAACTCCTTGAGGATATCGTTCTGGATGGTACCAGCCATCTCCTCGAGTTGTGCGCCCTGCTCCAGACCTGCCACGATATAGAAGGCAAGGATAGGCAGCACCGCACCGTTCATCGTCATGGAGACAGACATCTTGTTCAAGGGGATACCCGAGAACAGCACCTTCATATTCTCCTCGTTACAGATACTTACACCAGCCTTACCCACATCACCAACGACACGTGCGTTGTCGGGGTCGTAGCCACGGTGTGTAGGCAGGTCGAAGGCAACGGAAAGTCCCTTCTGACCAGAGGCGAGGTTACGGCGATAGAACGCATTCGACTCCTCAGCGGTAGAGAATCCGGCATACTGACGGATGGTCCACGGACGGAACGGATACATCATCGAGTACGGACCACGGAGATAGGGAGGGATACCTGCCGTGAAGTCGAGGTGCTCCATATCCTCCAAGTCCTCCTTAGTATATACTGGACGAACCTCAATGTGCTCTGGTGTCTTCCAGTCAGCCACAATATTGTTGTCCTTGATCCACTTGGCACCATCTTGAGCATGAATGCCAGCATAAATATCGATATCTTTAAATTGTTTACGCATCATTCAATCCTCCTATATTAGATTCCAAGTTTCTGATTATATTCTTTCAAAGTCTCCAGCACGTTACACTTCACATGGACGAAGTTCTCGATACCGGCAGCCTTCAGGTCCTCCATGCAAGCTGGAGCACCGGCTACGACGAACATCGCACGACCATTCAAGTATTTGAAGGCAGGGATGGCATACTCCGCATACTCGTCATCGGAAGAGCAGATGACCACGATGTCGGCATTAGCCTCCAAGGCAGCATCAACACCCTCCTCTACCGTCTTGAAGCCAAGGTTGTCAATCACCTTATAGCCGGCACAGGCAAGGAAGTTGCAAGAGAACTGGGCACGAGCCTGACGCATGGCGAGGTTACCGATGGTCAGCATAAACGCAGTGGGAACCTTCGTTTCCTCCGTATGGATGCGGAGGTCTTCAAAGTCGGCAGCCAGACGGGTAGTCTCCAGTTTCTTGAAAGGAGTCTCACAGTTACCACCATGGCAGCAACCGGCAGCGGCACTGAGTGCACGCTTGCCCTCACTCTTCTCAGTGAAGTTCGGGAACTGGTTGGTACCGAGGATGAACTCCTTACGTTTGGCAGCATCACCATGACGCTTCACATTGGTAGCATTGATGTCATCCTGTACGATGCCTTTCTTGACAGCCTCCAGGAAACCGCCCTCATCCTCTATCTTCAGGAAGATCTTCCAAGCCTCCTGTGCAAGGGCATCGGTGAGGTGCTCGATATAATAAGAACCGGCAGACGGGTCAACGATACGGTCAAAATGGCTCTCCTCCTTGATCAGCAACTGCTGGTTACGGGCGATACGCTCACTGAAGTCTGTTGCCTTCTCGTAAGGAGCGTCGAATGGAGTAACCACCATGGAGTGAACACCACCCAGGGCAGCACTCATCGCCTCCGTCTGAGAACGGAGCAGGTTGACGTAAGAGTCAAACAGGGTCTGGTTATACGTAGACGTAGAGGCATTGATAATCATCTTGCATGCACAGTCGCACTTCGGCTCATACTGCTTCACGATCTGAGCCCACAACAGACGGGCGGCACGGAACTTGGCAATCTCCATGAAGTAGTTCTCGGAGATACCCATATAGAACTTGATGCTCTTGGCAGCGGTATCAACATCGATGCCGGCATCTACCAACTCCTGGAGGTACTCATTACCCCATGCCAATGCATAGCCCAACTCCTGAACGATATAAGCACCGGCATTGTTGAGGGTATCGGAATGTACCATCACACAGCGCAGGTTGGGATAGTCCTTCAGGGTCTCCACAATCTTAGGCAGGTTGGCAAGCATCGGTGTGGTATCCTTACCTTTCTGCAACATCTTGTCGATGGGGTCGAAACCGACACCACCCACAATCTTCTCCTTGTCATAACCCATCTTCTCGAAATACTTCACAAGGATCCCTGCAAGCTCGACGGCATGACGGGGACAGGTGCGGTAGCTGACCTCCACGATATCCAAACGGATATCCTTGAGCAGGGTCTCGATGAACTCTTCGCTCACCATGTCACCACCGAAGCGGAAACCGATGGAGTCGATACCCTTGTTCAGGATGTCGAGTGCCTTCTTGTTTGCCTCAACAGGGTCATCCACTTTGATGTTCTGACGCACATACCACTCATTGGAGTCCTTCTTGTTACCACGGACAAATGGGAACTCGCCGGGCAGGGCATCAGGTGTTTTCAGGTTCGCCAAATCCTCTCGGCGATAGAAAGGCTGTACGTTAAAGCCTTCATTGGTTCTCCACACGAGCCGCTTCTGGAAGTCAGCACCTTTCAGGTCCACTTCTATCTTGTCCAGCCACTCCTGGGTGGTTGGTGCCTGGAACTCGGTGAAGAGTTTCTCTTTGTTTGCCATAATTGTGTATATATTATATAAGTTGTTTTAAGTTCACCGCTCTGTAAACATGGCAGGTTGCCAATAACAGCCCACAAAGGTAGCAATAATTTCTCAATTCCCGAAGAATTTAATAATATTTTCATATTTATGAAAAATAGTTGCACAAACTTGCGGATATTGCGCAATTTCTTTGTACCTTTGCAACCGTTTTTCAGAAATACATGCTATGGAATCCTTGCAATGGTTAAAAGATTTATTTACGACTACTGACTCTGTTGCGCATATAGCTTTACTATATGCAATAGTCATTGCAGTCGGTGTTTATTTGGGCAAAATTAAGTTCTGGGGTATCTCCTTGGGAGTAACATTTGTACTGTTTGCCGGTATTGTGGCAGGACACTTCGGGTTCACCGCACCACTGCCTATTCTGACATTTATTCAGGACTTCGGACTTATCTTGTTTGTATTCATGATTGGTATGCAGGTCGGTCCGGGTTTCTTCGAGAGTTTCGGAAAGGCGGGCATCAAGCTCAATGCTCTTGCGACCACCGGTATCCTGCTGAACATACTGGTGATGTTCGCCTGTTACTTCATCTTTTTCGACACGTCCAACCCTATCAACCTGCCCATGATGGTAGGTACGCTGTATGGTGCTGTCACCAACACCCCGGGACTTGGTGCTGCCAACGAGGCGTTACAGGCTGTATTCCCCAATGGTGCCCCACAGATAGCATCAGCATACGCTTGTGCCTATCCCCTTGGTGTGTTAGGCATCATCGGTGCTACTATATTAATAAGGTATATCTGTAAAGTTAAGTTGGAGAAGGAAGAGGAAGAATTGGTTGCCATGGATGAGACCAAAGCCAACAAGAAGCCCTATAAGATGCACTTGGAGGTGACCAACAAATACCTGGAGGGAAAGACTCTTTTGCAGGTCCACGACTTCCTGAACCGTGACTTCGTAGTGTCACGCCTTGTCCATAACGGAGAGTTATGTATCCCTAACCGTGACACTGTCTTCCACTTGGGTGATCAGATGCTGATCGTCTGTGCCGAGGCTGACCAGGAAGCCATCATGGCATTCATCGGACCTAAGCTCGACATCGACTTCGAACAGTCTGACCAGCCGCTGGTATCCAAGCGTATCCTGATTACCAACCCCAGTGTCAATGGCAAGACCCTTGCCTCCATGCATTTCTCCAGTGTACACGGTGTTAATGTCACCCGTATCACCCGTCATGGATTAGACCTCTTCGCCTCAGCGTCCCTCCCGATGCAGGTGGGTGACAAGATCATGGTAGTAGGTCCAGAGGATGCCGTCGACCGTGTAGCAAACAAGATGGGTAACTCCATCCGTCGTCTGAATGCGCCTAATATCGCCACCATCTTTGTCGGCATCATCTTAGGTATCATCTTCGGCTCCCTGCCAGTCGCCATCCCCGGTATGCCTGTTCCTTTGCGACTGGGTATCGCAGGCGGTCCGTTGATCATTGCTATCCTCATTGGGCGTTACGGTTATAAGATCCACTTGGTAACCTATACGACAACCTCCGCAAATATGATGCTGCGAGAGATAGGACTGGTGCTGTTCCTTGCCAGCGTGGGAATCAAGGCGGGTGCCAACTTCTTTGAGACAGTGGTGGAAGGTGACGGACTTTTGTATGTACTGACTGGTTTCCTGATTACCGTCATTCCTATTCTTATTGTAGGACCTATAGCCCGTATCCGGTATAACTTCAATTACTTCACGATCATGGGTATGATAGCAGGTACCTATACGGATCCCCCCGCACTTGCCTATGCCAACTCGGTATGCTCCAAGGAGGCTCCTGCTATTGGCTACTCCACAGTATACCCGCTATCCATGTTCCTCCGCATCTTCACGGCACAGATTGTAGTGCTGTTCTTCTGCGGCTAGTTTATCATCTAGAACGCTCTAGAACGTTCTAGAATAATCTAGAAAAATCTAGAAAATATAATACACAAAACAAAAATGAAACAAATCTCATTCCTATTAGGCCTACTCGCTGCCGTTTGCCTCCCGATGCATGCACAAATGGATGCCAGCATCAAACTGAATGAGGTAATGACCGACAACCAGTCGAGCCTGATTGATGAATACGGAACACGACATGCATGGGTGGAGATAGCCAATATCTCGCATTCTACATACAACATCCGTGGCATGTACCTGACTACTGACCGTTCCGTACTAGACAAGTCAATGAGCGTGCCGGAACGCGTCAAGCGGATGAGCATCATCCCTAATGGTGATGCACGTACTAACTTGAGCGGTCGCCAGCTTATCGTTTTCCAACTGAACAGCCAGCCCGCCAAAGGCGCACTGCATCTCGCTGTTAAGGTAGACCCTTCTAAACCAACGTGGATTGCCCTTTACAATGGCAATGCCACCCAGTTAATTGACTCTGTGACTGTCCCTGTCCTGCAAGCTGACCAGTCGTTTGCCCGTATTGCCAACAATGGCACTCCCGCTGATTGGGAAGTTAAGTCTCATGACCGCGTGACACTGGGTATTCAGAACATGACAACCGTCAGTGAGTCGAAGATAGAGAAATTCAAACGTGAGGACCCGCATGGTATCGCCATGGCAATCATGGCAATGGGTATCGTATTCCTTTGCCTTGCATTATTATGGATCTTCTTCTCCCTCTTCGGAATGTTCATGCGTCATCAGGAGATGGCTAAAAAGGTTATCAACACCCAACCTATCAAGCCTATCACCAAGACTGTAGAGATGACGATGGAGGTAGGTCATAAGACGGGTGTCATTCTACAGGAAGGTCTGAAGACCAAGGGTATCGACCGTGAGGTATACCTCGCCGTCATCGGTATGGCTCTGCAGCAGTACCGCGACAACGTCCATGACGTGGAAAGCGGAGTGATAACCATCAAGCACCGCGACACAGGCTGGGACGACGAGTATGCACAGATGACTCATTTCCATGATCCTGTCATGCCGACCTCTCATCAGGCGCCGAAGATTCCTACTGGACCAGAGTTAAAGTAATGTTTAAAGTTTAAAGTTAAGAGATATGAGTAAGTATCAATATAAAGTACAAGGTGTTGACTACGAAGTAGAGATTGAGGAAGTAGAAGGCAACATCGCCAAAGTAAATGTGAACGGCATTCCATTTGAGGTAGAACTGCAGCAGCCTATCAATGCTGCCAAGCACCCCACCATCGTAAAGCCCAAGGTTGAGGCACCCAAACCTAGTGCCGCTCCTGTTGCTGCCGCCGCTCCTGCTGCTCCTGCACAACCTGCTGCCGCAGGTGCCGGTAACGCCCAAAAGGCGCCACTCCCCGGTACTATCACCAGTATCAATGTCAAGGTAGGCGACACCGTAGCCGTCGGTGATACCGTTATCGTACTTGAAGCGATGAAAATGCAGAACAATATCGAGGCAGAGTATGCCGGTACCGTCACATCTATCACTGTCAATCAAGGCGATTCAGTCATGGAAGGTGCCGTTCTGCTTACCATAGGTTAATTGAGAAATGAGAATTGAAAATTAAGAATTAACTATGTGGCAATTTATCGTAGAAAACTTCAATGAGTTCCTGACCTACACGGGCTTTGCCAATGCAACGGCAGGAAACCTCATCATGATAGCAGTTGGCGCGCTCTTTATCTGGCTTGCCATCAAGAAAGACTTTGAGCCGCTACTTTTGGTCCCCATCGGTCTGGGTATTATCCTCGGCAACATTCCCTTCCGTGCGGATGCCGGACTGGAGATCGGTCTGTATGAGGACAACTCTGTACTGAACATATTCTATCAGGGCGTACGTCAAGGATGGTATCCCCCATTGATATTCTTAGGAATCGGAGCGATGACGGACTTCTCTGCCCTTCTCGCTAATCCGAAACTGATGCTTATTGGAGCCGCTGCCCAGTTCGGTATTTTCGGAGCATATATGTTTGCCCTTGCTTTAGGATTCGAGCCTAACCAAGCAGCAGGTATCGCAATCATCGGTGGTGCTGACGGTCCTACCGCTATCTTCCTGTCAAGTAAGCTCTCCCCCAACCTGATGGGAGCCATTGCCGTATGCGCCTATAGCTATATGGCATTAGTACCTCTGATTCAGCCACCATTGATGCGTCTGCTAACGACCAAGAAAGAGCGTGTCATCAAGATGAAGCCCGCTCGTCAGGTGTCACAGACGGAGCGTATCTTGTTCCCGATCATCGGTTTGTTACTGACAACCTTTATTGTTCCATCTGGCTTGCCCTTGCTGGGTATGCTCTTCTTTGGTAACCTGTTGAAGGAGTCTGGCAAGACCACCCGTCTCGCAAAGACAGCAGGGGCCGCACTGAACGACATCGTGGTCATGCTGTTAGGACTGACTGTAGGCTGCTCTACACAGGCATCCGAATTCCTGACCATCAACACCATTTATATTTTCATGATTGGTGCCGGTGCCTTCATCATCGCCACAATGAGTGGTGTGTTGTTTGTCAAAGTAATGAATCTCTTCTTGCCGCAAGACAAGAAACTCAACCCACTGATTGGTAATGCCGGTGTGAGTGCTGTACCTATGGCGGCACGTATCTCCAACAACCTTGGACTGGAATACGACCGCCACAACTTCCTGCTGATGCATGCCATGGGACCTAATGTCGCAGGTGTTATCGGGTCTGCGGTAGCAGCTGGCGCATTGCTTGGATTCCTATCATAACCCAACTATTTCAAAAAAAAAGGCAATCTTATGATGGATTGCCATTTTTTTTTGTATCTTTGCAGGGTTATTTATAGAATAAATGTCTCATGAGAAGTCAACAGGACGAAAACGCAAAGAAGCGTCGGCTTACGATTAAGAACGAAGTGGATGAGCTTACCAAACTTCCAGAATTCGTTGATACAGTCTGTGAAGAAGCTGGTGTTGACATGGCACTGATTGCCAGTCTCAACCTTGCTTTGGAGGAAGCAGCTACCAACGTGGTACTTTATGCCTACGCCGGGGGAACAGGTTTTGTGGACATTGACGCCATATATACCCCTCAACAATTGAAATTTGTCATTACAGATACTGGCATACCCTTCGACCCTACACAAATGAAAGATGCAGACATCACACTTAGTGCCGAAGAGCGTCCTATCGGTGGATTGGGTATTTTTCTTGTCCGGCAAATCATGGACACCGTCCATTACGAACGTGTTAATGATCATAACGTACTCACTCTTATTAAGAACTTGAGCTGAACAAAGAATAGGCAATGGAGAATATCGTATTCTTTGGATTAAGCATCCAGGCATGGATAACCATCTTCACGGTGTTGAGCATTTTCATCGTGATGGCACGTACCCGTGTCCCTGCCGTCGTTGCCTTTCTTGGAGCACTTACAATTCTCTTAGTGACTGGCATTGTGACTGAGGCAGAAGGTATGGCAGGATTCGGTAGTGAGCCTGTCGTGGTACATGCTGCCTTCTTTGTCGTCATGGCAGGTCTCATGCAGACTGGTGTACTCTATTGGCTGACAAAACACATGCTGGGAACACCTGCCAATTACAAACAGGCTATAGTCAAACTAATGGTTCCCATCGCCACACTAAGTGCTTTTCTGAATTCTGTTAATGTGGTCGCACTGTTTGTGGAAGTCGTGAAATTATGGGCACGTAAACTGGAAGCCAAGCCCTCACGACTGTTAATGCCCTTGAGTTATGCAGCCACACTGGGAGGTTCCTGCACACTGATCGGCAACTCTTCAAATCTGGTCATCTCAGGTCTGTATGCAGATCTTACCGGAAATACCTTAGGACTCTTCGCCCCTTTCTTTCCCGGACTTTTCTGCACCATTGTAGGAATCGTCCTTATCATTATCTTCCGGGAAATGATTCCACACCGCGACTCCCCAGAAGCATCATTTGAATCCACCAGCGACTATACAGTAGAACTCCTTGTACCAACAGAGAATCAAGCTGTTGGACTGACTGCTGACGAGGCTGGCCTACGCCATGTCCGTGGAGGTTCTCTTATTGAGATTGTACGATTTGACAAAGAAATCATCACACCAGTCCCCAAAGACGAGTTTATCTTAGGGGGTGACCGTTTGATTTATTCCGGACAAATCAACGAAATCCTTGAATTGAAGCGTACGCATGGATTGGTGGCAGCAGATCATCACGTATACAACATCAGTGAGATAGACAACAATCGTAAGATGCGGACAGCCTATATCGGCTTTGGAAGTAACCTCATTGGCTCTCGAATGAGTGACAATGATTTTGAGCATAGCACGGATATCATCTTAGTGGCAGTAGCACGTCAGGGAAAACGTGTGGATACGCAACCACGTGAGGTAGTGTTGGAGGCTGGTGATACACTCCTTCTGGAATGTCCGCCCAAGGATGACCGCCAACTGGATGCGATCACCAAAGGCAGTCTGACATTCTTTGACTCCCATTTCGTTCCACAGTTAGACAAGAGGACCATTATTTCATCGGTCATTCTCATTGGCATGTTCATCCTTTCTCTACTACATGTCATGCCCTTGATGGCATCAACCATGCTTGCAGCTGGTGCCATGCTCATCTTCAAGTGTTGCCGTGCCCAGAACGTAACAAAATACATCGAGTGGGATCTCCTACTCATCCTTGGTGCTACTGTTGTATTCAGTACCGCCATTACCAAGACGGGGGTTGCCCATGTTGCAGCCAATGAAGTATTACAAATCTGTGGACACAACCCGATCATCATCATGGCAGTGATGTGTATCCTTGCCTCCCTGGTCAGTGAGTTCGTCAGTGATGTTGGTTCTTGCGGTATCTTCTTTCCTATCGTTTACCAAGAAGCCATTGCCTTGGGATGTGACCCAACACCTTTCGTCATTTCCCTGATGATCGCTGTCACGACGAGTTTTGCATCCCCTATCGGTTCGAACACCCACATGCTTATCTACGGTCCTGGCGGTTTCAAGTTTACTGATTTCATGAAAGTCGGATTACTGATGCACGTCATCCTATTGGCAGCAAATCTGCTCATCGTAAATATCTTATATCCATTGAACTAAAAAACATTTAAATAATTTAGCTTATGAAGACTACATTCCGTGAAGAAAACGGCAAATACATTGCCACATTAGAAGGACGACTGGATACCGTTGCTTCTGAGCAAACTGCGAAAGACCTATCTCCTCTAAAAGATTGCACAGGTCATGACATCATCATTGACTGCACAAATTTAGAGTATATTAGCAGTTCTGGTCTGCGTATATTATTGGACATCCGTAAGAACGCTGCTGCAGTAGGCAGTAAAGTAACTATACAGAATATCAATAAAGAAATTCAGAAGGTGTTTCAAATGACTGGCTTCAACACCTTATTCGACATTAAAAATCAATAAATATTTAAGAATATGACTATCGAAATTAAAGAAATGAATGGCGGTTATACTGCCGAGTTTAGTGGTCGTCTTGATACGCCCGCTGCTGTTCAAGCAACTAAAGACATGCAGCCCCTAATGGAGCAGGCAGATAAAGAGATTATTCTGGATTGCACCAATTTGGAATATATCAGCAGTTCTGGTCTTCGTCTTTTCTTAAGTCTCCGAAAAGAGACAGCGGCAAAAGGCGGTAAGGTCATTATTAAAAATATCAATGACGAGATAAAGAAAGTCTTTATGATGACTGGATTCTATAATCTCTTTGAGATTAAATAGGATATGACGGAATACGGACTGGATATTCATTGCACCATGCTGTTAGAAGACTATCGGGATCTTATTCCGAAATACCGTCTTCTTCAGCAGGTGGTAATGGAGAAACTTGGTGAGTTGGTCAAGAAATCTGGTATTGAACTGAACTCCATGGAGTCCCGCATAAAGACGGAAAAGTCTTTAGCAGGGAAACTACAACGGAAAGGTTCTAAATATCATTCTATTTATAACATCACTGATATCATCGGTGCTCGTATCATTACATTTTATAATGAAGACGTGGACCGTATCGCGTCGATGGCAGAGACATTGTTCGATATCGACTGGTCAAACTCCATTGACAAGCGCAAGATGCATCAATACGACAGTTTCGGTTACAACTCACTACATTACATCTGCAAGCTGCCCAAAACATTGTATTACAACGAGAAGTTCCCTGAGCTAAACGACATCCCGTTTGAATTACAGATGCGCACGGCACTTCAACATGTATGGTCTGCTATCCAACATGACATCGGCTACAAGAACGACATAGAGATACCTATAGAATATCATCGTAACCTCAGCCGCCTTGCCGGCATGCTGGAACTGGCAGACAACGAGTTTAGCCGTATCCGTACAGACATCAGTGACTACCGCAGACGTATTGAGAGTCTTGTGAAGGATGGCAAATTGGAAGAAATACCACTCGATGGTGACACCTTCCGCTCCTATATGGACATGCAGCCATTCGACAAATTGAACAAGCAGATTGCCGCTATTACACAGGCGGAGCTACTTCCGGCTACCCCCATGTCCTATCTTCACCTGTTACGTGAAATGGGCATGAACACATTAGGTGATATCGAGCGATTAATTAAAGAGAATTCTGATGATGCCTATCAACTGGCACTCTTCCAGTTAGGGGCTACAGACATTGACATTCTCTCCTCCAATATCGGAATTCAGAACATCTGTATCGTATACATCCTAAAGAATGATGGAGGCAAGCTGGGACTCCGATGGATGTTCGACATCATCAATGGTGCCTCAGAACATAACAATGACATGGCACAAATAATTTTGGAGCAGGCATCCAAACTGTCTTTCATGAATAAGCAGTAAGTCACAGAAGAAATGGAACACATCCCTATGCCACAAGGAAGACCGTTACTCGCCATTGTTGACAGCAACACACTGGCAACATTAGGTCTGAAACAGATTCTACAGAATGTTATGCCTATCATGACAGTTGAGACGTTTGGCTCCTTCGCAGAACTGGAAGCTAACCAACCAGATAGGTATGTTCACTATTTTGTGGCAATGGACATTGTCTTACAGGAGAGACAATTCTTCCAAGAAAGACAGCGTAAGACCATAGTACTGACTTTACAGCTGGAAGATACTGCACGACTGTCAGGGTTTCACAGTCTCTGTATTAATCAACCAGAGCCACAGCTTATTCGTCAGCTTCTGATGCTTGCCCAGCATGCCCATGGCGGTGGGAAGAACCTTCCACCTATGCCAAAGGTCTTACAACAGAAAATCCTATCCGACCGTGAGATAGAGGTAATGTCACTTATCGTCCAGGGGTATATTAACAAAGAGATAGCTGATAAGTTGAATATCGGACTCGCCACGGTTATTACCCATCGCAAGAATATCATGGACAAACTGGGCATGAAAAGCGTATCCGCACTTACTATCTATGCAGTGATGCACGGATACGTAGACATCAATAAGATATAGTTATTACAGTTTTACCGAAGAGATGTCAACAAGTCCGTTGACAATCGCATAAATCGTCAGACCTGCCGGAGAGTGAATCTGCAGTTTACGGGCGATATTACGTCTATGTGTGATAACGGTATTAGTAGAGATACACAGATGATCAGCAATTTCCTTGTTGGACATACCCTGTACCAAAGCAATAATCACATCCCTTTCACGATCTGACAGTGCCTCACTGTTATCCTGTCCGCTCTTGAATACCATGGTAGAGATATTCCTCGTCACCGTATTCTGCTTCTGTTGTTGTTCCAAACGGCGGACTGCAGGCACGAATATATTGTCTTCCACCTCTGCATGCTGCATCAGCCATTCCTCATTATTATAAATATCATAGAGAGTTGCCGTCAATTTATTATTACTATGAGGGTCAGAAGGCAAATATTTGATAATCATCAGTTTCAACTCACGCAAAGCCCTGTCCGTTGACTCATGATGCTTGGAAAACGTCTCTACATTATAATCATTCACCGTACGCCCCTCCAATAATGCTATCACATAAGGGAATAAGGTCTTCTCCTCGTATTTCATGTGACGCTGTATCTCACGGGCATAGCCGTCGTAGAATTTCAGGATTAGATGCCCCAGGGAGTCATTCTCATCGAAGCTCTCCGCCAACTGCCTCCTGATAGACGGCAGTTGATAATCGAGGAAATAGGCATGGCTGGCATCCAGGTAATGGAGCAGGGTACGAACATCAATCTGATCGTCATCCACCTTGCTTGTTGAGCCATTCATGGTGAAGTTGACGACAGCAAGGAAGGTATAGGTATCCACATGATTCATCTCACAGGTCTCCCAAACGGTCTTGTCGCCAAATCCCAGGTTAATGCCGAAACTACCCAGTGCCTGCAAAAGATTATAGTTATCCTTGATAAGCGTAATCATCTTATCTTCAGGCTCGTACATCTTCAGATTTTTCATACCTCTTATATACCTTATTATATATTGACGGTGCAAAAGTAGTGAATTTACGGGACTCATGCAATAGTTATAAACAAATTCATCATTTTTAGGTATTGTAGGAAAGCGTAAAACAATCTACCTTTGCAGCGGAAAAAGAAATAAGGATAAACCAAATATGATGAAGAAAGTTTTATTGACACTCGTATGTCTTGCCACCTGTTTTGCAGCCAGTGCGCAAGAGAACAAAAATGACAGTCTTTCACAGCGAACTTTTTGGGACCGTCTTAGTATCGGTGGCTATGGTGAAATAGCCTTTTCCCGTAATTTCTATAGTGACCATGTCAGTCGCTACAGCCAGCCTGAGGCACATAAGGATGACCCCAGCCACGGTCGTTTCGACATTCCCCATTTCACCATCGCCTTAGGCTACGACTTCGGTAAAGGGTGGACATTCGGTACCGAGATTGAGTTCGAGCATGGCGGTAATGGTATCGCCTACGAGAAAGAGGACGAAGAAGGCGGAGAATGGGAACAGGAGACGGAGAAAGGCGGAGAGGTTGAGCTGGAGCAGTTCTGGATTCAGAAGTCTTTCGCCAAATGGGCAAACATCCGTGCTGGACACATCGTCGTACCTGTCGGTCTGAACAATGCCCATCATGAGCCCCTCAATTTCTTCACGGTCTACCGCCCGGAGGGTGAGAACACCATTCTCCCTTCCACATGGCACCAGACAGGTATCTCTTTCTGGGGACGTTACAAAGACTTCCGCTATGAGGCACAGTTCCTTGCCGGTCTGAATGCCGACCACTTCACGAATACCGGTTGGATTCACAAAGGTCATAAATCACCGTTGGAGTTTGATATTGCCAACAAATACGGTATCGCCCTGCGTATGGATAACTACTCCATTCCCGGACTGCGTATCGGTCTGAGCGGCTACTATGGACACAGCATCGGCAACAGCTATCCCCGTAATGCCAATGGCGTGGATAACGAATACAAGGGAGTGGTAGCCATCGGCTCTATCGACTTCACCTATAATGCCCACAACTGGATTGTCCGCGGACAGGCAGACTATGGTTATCTCGGTGATGCCGAGCAGTTGAAGTATGTCTATAACCGTCTGAACTCCAAGTCACCATACAAGCACTCTGCCTTTGTCAGCAAGAATGCTTATGCCATCGGTATTGAAGCTGGTTACGACATCTTCTCACAGATTCACTATACCCGTAAGCACAACCAGAAGATGTATATTTTCGGACGTTATGAGCAATACAACCCTTATGCCAGCAAGACAAAGGACACAGAGTATGGTTATACGGAGGTGAAGCGTCTTGCCTTCGGTCTCAACTACCATCCACTCAAACAGGTAGTGGTGAAGGCTGAATACTCTCACCGTTTCCTCAAGAGTATCTATAATGACGAGCCGTCCCTTAATCTGGGTGTTGCTTACGAGGGATTCTTTGACCTTGGTCATAAGAAACTTGCCCAACAGGAGCAGTATGACGTACAGAAGCTCAATGAGCGCATCAACCAACTGCAACAGCAATTAGATGAATTGAAACAAAAAACAATGTAAACATAAATCACAAACAAAAATGAAAAAGTACTTAATTTTCTCTTTCGCAGCCCTGATGGGTGCAATGACCTTCACTGCTTGCGGTGATGATGACAACAAAAATGGTGGCAAAGAAGATGGTGGCGATAATACCGAGTTCAATATCGTGACAACATCTCCTATTGTTGACAAAGATTCTTATGCCGACAATACAACAGGTTACAATGATAAATCTTTTGGTAATGCCGCCATTGAAGGTTGCACTGATCTCGTTGATGAGCTGACAGCTGCCAACGCTGTCATTACGGCTTCTAAGCTCACAGACGTTCAAGAGTCTTATCTGTATCTGGTACTCGACAACTTAGTTGACAATGTAATCGTACCAACTTATACCGATCTCGCTGACAATGTAGAGGACTTGGAAAAGACACTGAAGGGTCTCACCGTCAGCACCATCACACAGTCCCAGATTAACAAGGCATGTGAGGACTTCAAGGCTGCCCGTCTTCATTGGGAGCGTTCTGAGGCATTCCTGATGGGTGCCGCCTCAGACTTCGATATCGACCCGACCATCGACTCATGGCCTCTGAACCGTTCTTTGCTGTTGAGCTACTTCAACAATGGCATGAGTGAAGAGATGCTGAACGATGCCACCATCCTCGGTTTCCATGCTATGGAGTTCATCCTCTTCCGTGACGGTCAGCCCCGTAAGGTCGCAGAGTTCCAAGGAACTGACACCTATAAGGGCTTCGAGAAGATTAAAGGTGAGCAAGAACTGACATACGCCCAGACCATCTGCACCCTGTTGAAGCAGCGTTGCTTCCAGTTACAGGTAGCATGGGAGGGAGAGACAACGGCAAATGCCAGCCGTGTGTCTGTCGTAAAGGCTGCCGGTCTTGACTATACCACAGAGAACGGACTGAGCTATGGTGAGAATCTGGTAGGCGCTGGTGTTAACAGCAAGAGCACTTTCAAATCACTGAAGGCAGCGATTGCCCAGGTACTCTCTGACGACGAGGGCAGCTGTGTAGGTATTGCCAATGAGGTAGGTACCGCAAAGATTGCCAATCCCTTCTCTGCCGGTGACGTGTCATACGTGGAGTCACCTTACAGCTATAACTCTATTGCTGACTTCCGTGACAACATCCGCTCAATCCGTAATATCTGGTTGGGATCTACCGATAAGACAGCCAACAAATACAGTTTCCACACTTTCTTTGCCAGTGTGAAACAAGAGAGTGTCAACCAGGACTTAGAGAGCACCTATGTGCGCGCTATCGAGGCAATCAGCAATATGCCCTCTCCTTTCGTAAAGTATTGCTGCACCATCTGGAATATTAATTTCGAAGATGATAATGACTGGGAATAAATAGACAGACATAGACTATTTAGTGCTAAGCGCCTCACCCTAAAAAGGTGAGACGCTTCAGCCGTTAAAATAATAACCTTTAAAATAAGTAATATGATGAAATTGAAAAACCTATCAAAAGTGATGCTCGGACTTGCTGTCCTCTCACTGGCGGCATGCTCTGATGACAACACTCCAAGCGGAATCGGTGAACTGACACCAGAGGAGAGCGCCTTTGGTAAGGCAAACGACGTGTTTACCGCCGAGGAATGGTATCCTGGCGGTCAGTTGGGAACGACGGAGAAGGCAAGCTACTCAGCCATCACTCCTGCCGCTGAAGCCATGGAGGAAGACTTCAACACGGGTGAGGACTTCTTCGAGCATCTCTACACCTTCGACGTGGCACCCCGTAAGGGACTCGGTCCCGCATGGGTCCGCAACGGCTGTATTGCCTGCCACCCCAGTTACGGTCACGGCAAGCGCCAGACCGAATATCGCGCCAACACCATCGGCAACGGTTACCTGCTGGTTGTCTATCACCCCACAGAGGCATATACCGAGGATGGGGTACGCTACACCACCAGCAACTCCCCTTATATCTCTGAGGTAACTGGTATGCCTCAGACACAGGCGATGTCTCCCTTCAAGGCTCCTATCGACGAGAGTCAGATCAAGATTGAGTGGAAAGACGTGACCAAGATGCCAAGTGGTCTGTCCATGACCTTCCCTGACGGTGAGAAATATGCTTTGATCTATCCTGAGGTGACCATCCCTGCCACCGCCTTCAACACCAATCCCGTACCTACCAACTACGAGGTACGCCTGGAGTCTACCATTGGTGTCTATGGCACTGGACTTATTGATGCCATCAGCGATGATGACATGCGTGAGCAGTATCGCAAGGAGGCTCCTTACGTAGACCTGAACCCTGCTATGTGGGACAAGGCTGCCAATGACTTCGCAGCCTCTGCTTACTATGGTGCTGGCTATAATGACACCAAAAGCCATAATGGCGGCAAGGGTATCGTGAAGAAGTTCACCTATGCCATGACCCGCGGCTCACTGCAGGATGGTGCCGGTGCCAACGCTATCTGGAACATCACCAATGTGACACGCTCCGACCGTCACTGGCTCTACAGCACGACAGCATGGGCTCAGGCTCAGAGTGAGGACGCTGAGGTCATCGCCTATATCAAGGAGCATGGTGCCTCTCCGCTGAGCATCCTGCACCCGTACTATGCCGACGGTACCGACGAGGGCATCAGGGCTCGTGTCTATGAGGTGCTGAATACTCCCAGCATAGCCTACAAAGACACCTTCGAGAAGTACCTGCTGAACGACGAGTACTATGGTGGTGAGGAGGAGATGTCCGACAAGCAGTACTACCAGTTCATGGTATGGCACCGCGGACTTGCCGTTCCTGCCGCCCGTAACCTCGACGACAAGGACGTGCAGCGTGGTAAGACGCTGTTCACACAGATGGGATGCGCCCAGTGTCACCGTCCTTCCTGGACAACAGGTGCCGACAATATGTGGGTGGATGCCAGCATCAAGGCTTATGCGCAGAGTATCGGCAAGGATGCCAGTGAGATGCTGCCCAAATATCCTTACCAGAAGATATGGCCTTATACCGACATGGTACAGCACCGTCTCTTCATGGAGAACGACATCCGTACAGGCTGGTGCCGCACCACCCCACTCTGGGGACGTGGTTTGTCCCGTCAATTGACGGGTGCTGACGACCGTCTGCATGACTGCCGTGCCCGTACCGTCATCGAGGCGATTATGTGGCATGCCTACTCCAAGCAGTCGGATGCCTACAGCTCCGCCGTACAGTTCTATAACTTACCGAAAGCAGACCGTGACGCTGTCGTGAAGTTCATTGAATCTATTTAATACACTGTTTTCTTGCCTGAATGGCAGATAATGTGTATCTTTGCACAATATGAAGAAAACTGTCATAGCATTCTATATCGTGGTGATAGCCGTCATGGCTGTCGCCACGATTGTTGAGAAATACCAAGGTACCTCCTATGTCTCTGAGCATATCTACGGTTCCTGGTGGTTCTCTGCCCTTTGGGCTGTCCTCACCGCCTTTGCCGTCGGCTATTTTATCAGACAGCGGGTACGCCGTGCCTTTGCCGTCACCCTCCATCTGTCGTTTGTCGTCATCCTACTCGGTGCCATGCTGACGCATCTCACCGCCGAGAAGGGAATTGTCTACCTGCGCACCGGTCAGTCTACTGACCGTTATATGACGGAGGACATGCAACTGCACCCCCTGCCCTTCTCAGTAAGGCTCGACCGCTTCGAGGTGGAGTATCATGAGGGGACGAGTGCCGCTGCCGACTATGTCTCTACCATCACGATGGATGACGGCAAGGAACAGAAGCAGGAGAGGATCTCCATGAATAATATCGCTTCCTTCCATTCCGTACGTCTCTATCAGAGCAGTTTCGACGAGGACATGCAAGGCAGTATCCTTGCTATGAACAGTGACCCCTGGGGCATCCCCGTTACCTATCTGGGCTATGCCCTTCTCTTCATCTCCCTCATCTGGATGCTCTTTGACCCTCACGGCACTTACCGGCGACTGCTGCGCTCCCCGCTCCTGAAACGGGGAATGATGCTGCTGGCACTCTTCCATCTTACCTCTTCCATCTCACCTCTTCACGCCGCTCCCCGTGTACTGCCGAAAGAGACTGCCGAGAAGTTCGGACAACTCTTCATGGTATATAACGACCGGGTATGTCCGGTACAGACCTACGCCATCGACTTCACCAAGAAACTCTATGGCAAGCGCTCGTATGGGGAATATTCTGCCGAACAGGTACTCACCGGTTTTGTCTTCTTCCACGACGACTGGGCAGAAGAGCCGGTCATCAAGGTGAAGGGCGGAGAACTGAAAGGTCGCCTCGGCATCCCCGACTATGCCAGCATGAACTATTTCTTCGGCAAGAACGGCTATATCCTCGGTCCTTACGTCCAGGAGTTCTACCAAGGACAGCAACAGGAGAGTTTCCACAAACAGGTGGCAAAGATGGACGAGAAACTCATGCTCATCATGGACTTGCACAAGGGAACGCCCTTGAAACTCCTGCCCTATCAGGACAAAGGTACTATCACCTGGTATGCCCCCACTGACAACCTCCCTGAGCAGATGGACGAGGAACACCGGAAATACATCCGTGACGTGTTCACCCTCCTCAACGGAGAGATACAGGCAGGCAACTACCAGCGTGCCAATGCCTTCCTCGACAAGATGCAGGACTACCAGAAGACTTTCGGAGCCTCCTCCCTGCCTACTGACACACAGGTCAAGGCTGAGCGTATATATAATAAGGTGGCGTTTGCCACCATCCTCTTCATGGCATGTCTCACCATGGGTATCCTCTCGTTCCTCTTGCTGATATTCAACAAGATGCGCCCCACGTTCTGGTGGCAGCGGGGTTTCCTGTTGCTGGCATTCCTCGCCCTGTCGTACGCTCTTGCCCTGCGATGGATCATCACAGGGACCATCCCCATGTCGAACGGTTACGAGACCATGCTCTTCCTTGCCTGGAGCATCATGCTGCTGTCACTCATCGTGTGCAGCTGGTTCCCTATCATGCTCACCTTCGGTTTCCTGTTGTCGGGCTTCTTCCTACTGGTGAGCCATATCTCACAGATGGACCCGCAGATCAGTCATCTGATGCCCGTCCTCAACTCCCCCCTGCTGACCATCCATGTCAGCATCATCATGATGTCGTTCGCACTGCTGTCACTGACCTGTATCTGTGGCATCACCGCATTCATCATGCGCCGGCAGGCAGAGGAGTTGAAACTGCTGTCGCAGCTCTTCCTCTTCCCTGCCCTCACCTGTCTGGGCTTCGGCATCTTCATCGGTGCCATCTGGGCGAATGTGTCATGGGGCACCTACTGGAACTGGGACCCGAAGGAGACATGGGCACTCATCACCTTTATGATCTATGCCGTAGGTGTCCATGAGCAGTCCTTGCCTTTCCTCCGCAAGCCTACCCTGTACCATCTGTATATGACACTTGCCTTCCTGACCATCCTTATGACCTACTTTGGTGTGAATTATTTCCTAGGTGGCATGCACAGCTATGCATAAAAAGAAGTTTTTCTTTGGTTCTGTGCATGTTTTTCATTACCTTTGCACGCAAATAAAAAAACAATGGAAAATAGCACCCATACTATAACATTCGAGAAAGCATACGCTGAGATATATCAGTTTGACAACGGGACAGAAGTAAAGGAATTTCATGCAATGATTCACGTCAGTGAACCAGGACTTCCTTTCGCCAACCAGTTAGAAGCGGTACTCAATGCCTATAACTCACTGGTAGAGGAGAAGCTGCCTGGTGCACAGGCTGTTTTCAAACGCTATTTCCTCAGTGATGCCGCCAACCAGCAGGACGAGGTGATTGTCGCCGACATGACAGACTGTGCCAAGAGCATCATCCAGCAGGCTCCCCTTGACGGTACGAAGATTGCCTTGTGGGTTTATTTCATGACAGGTGTCAGGACATCTGTCACCCATGGCGGTCTCTATGCCGTTGAGCACAATGGCTTCAAGCACCTGTGGAACGGCAGTGCCCATAACCTTGCCGCCAATTCCGAATACCAGACACGTCTGCTCTTCAACGAGTATAACATGCAACTGCTGGAGGAGGGCTGTACCCTGAAGGACAACTGCATCCGCACCTGGTTCTTCGTCAATGACGTGGACCTTAACTACGGGGGGGTCGTCCGTGCCCGTAACCAGTTCTTCTTCACACAGGGACTCACCGTCAACACACACTTCATCGCCTCTACGGGTATCGGTGGCAGACAGGCTGACCCTAACGTGCTGTCGCAGATGGACAACTATGCCATCGCAGGCATCGAGCAGGAGCAGATACACTACCTCTATGCCCCCACCCACCTCAACCGCACCAGCGACTACGGGGTGAGTTTCGAGCGTGGCACCCGTGTTGACTATCAGGACCGCCGCCATGTGTTTATCTCCGGTACGGCAAGTATCAACAACAAGGGCGAGATCAAATATCCCAAGAACATCGTCAAGCAGACGGAGCGTATGTGGGAGAATGTGGAGACCCTTCTTGCCGAGGCGGAATGCACCTACGACGACGTGTGCTATATGGTGGTCTATCTGCGTGACACCTCTGACTATCAGCTGGTACACAAGATGTATGAGACACGGTTCCATGGCAAGCCCTATGTCATCGTCCATGCTCCCGTCTGCCGTTCCGGCTGGCTGGTAGAGATGGAGTGTATGGCTATACGCAAGGTTGATAATCCATCATTCAAGGCATTTTAGGCGAATACCTATCAGGATGGAAGGATGATTAACTACGCATACAGTGCGACAGGAACTAAGTTGTCGGTAACCTATGAATCATTGAGAACTGTCCCCAAATTTCACTGGGGATATTATCCAAGTTTATGAATACGAAAAATGGATCATTGAGTCCCCCAATTTCCTATTGGGTTAATTGGTTGTGCGCACTGTCGCTGGAATCAGTCGGTAACTGAGCATCCTTCAGTCGGTAACCGACTTCCTTCCGTTGACAATGCATAAGGTACAACATTTAACATGCGATGTCAAAAGTTCCTGCCCCAAACGTGTACGAAAACGTGCACAATAAAAACGGTGACGGTGACGGTTACAGTTTTCCAAAAATGAGAATCCCAAAATGCGAATAAAATGTAACCGTCACCGTCACCACTTTACGTGCTTTCCTTTTCATAAAAAGTTGTAAAAGTGTTTGCAAATTGTAACTAATTTTATACCTTTGCAGTATAAAAACTTAAAACAAAGATACTAATGTCTCAAATACAAACATCTGTAAGTGGATCATTGAGAGTCCCCCCAAAATTTCCTTAAACCCCAAAAAGTCTTTTATGACCCTAATGATCCGAAATGGTTGCCAGAATCGCCCACATACATAGGTCCCCAAAAGAAATGATACATGGGAATATTGTATAATGCAATAAAATTCGTACCTTTGCTACTGAAAAAAATTTATTACAAATATGAAAGTAACAAGAAAGCAGTTGTTTAAGAAGCTTATTCCATTCTTTGAGAAGGAAATGGGATATACATATTTTAAGGACACAATCTCTCCTGCTAGTGGTTTATTTGCAAAGAAAATTGATGAGAAAATTTATGTTTGTATAGGTATAGATACAAGTAACTTGTATGAAAATGCATTTGATTGTAATTATTATATGGGACTATCTCTGACTTATGCATTATTATATGAAGGAATTAGAGATGCCTATTTGCGATCTTGGCAATTGTTCTCAGAAGAGGAATTGAATAAATATCGTAGTATTGGCGCATTTTCTGAGTATTTTTGGTGGCACAGCGATGATGATAATTCTATCGAATCGTTTAAGGACGCAGTGCGACTAACCGAACCACGATTTATAAATAATTTATGCTTAAGAGAACGCATTGCTGCTAATGAAGAAGCTAAACATCAGCACGACCTAACAACAAAAGTCAGAATGCTTGTACAATGTGGAGTATCTGATTTTGAGACTCAATTCGTCCCAGAAAAAGAAAAAGATGGTATCCCTTTAGTTTGGTTTACTGCTGCTGAGTTTGTCCAAAAAGATGAAAGATACTTCAATAAGCATACAGTGTTTAGACTTGCTGCAGAAGCATATCGGCAATACATACTTGACAATGGGAAAGCTATAGAATCTCATAGGAGAACTGGGGACTGAATCCATAAGAAAGCTGGGGACTGAATGATCCATTTTCTAGTGAAATATTTTGTCCTATGAAATAAAAGAAATACCTTTGCACAGTATTAATTAATATACAATGACAAAAACTTGTTTCCAAATATACAAAAGGAGCTCCCCCAAATTTCCAGAACTGGTCTATTAAATGGAGTATATAAAATATATCCTTGGCTTAAAAAACAAAAATTTTGAAAATGAAAAAATTGGTTTTTCTGTTAATAACCTTAATAACAGGATGTAGAACAAGCGAGAACAGCATATCTACTGAAGATGGCAAAGCCGTCATATTGGCTATAAAGGAATATGTAAAAGATCATCCCGATTATGACCAGTTTTTACTAATAGATTCATGGAAAGAACGCTTTTCTATAGAGAAATATCCCTCTGGATATATTTTAGGACCATATTATCAAGGCATGCTAAAGAAGATTGACAAATATCAATGTATTGATATTAAAAAATCACGCATTTATATTAATAGTTCTACTCTAAAATTAAATAATGAGATATGTATATTATATCAATCTGGAGCAGAAACTTTTGACGAAGATTATTATATCATCAATGATTCGTGGTCAGATTATATATATAAAGCGGTTTTCCTGTATAATAAAGATGGTAATTGGTGTGTTAATCATAGACCAGATACTATTTTCGCTCCAAAACGTGTTGAATCTAACATTCATTTCCAAACAGAGGAAAATGGTGGGGAGACTGATTATACTAACTTTGGCAAGTGACTTCGTCGATAAAGAAAGCTGAAGAAACTGGGGTCTAAATGATCCATTTTCTAGTGAAATATTTTGTCCTATGAAATAAAAGATTTACTCCGATATCTCCTATGCCTCACTCTAATATCTCCCATAGCTCATTCCAATATCTCCCGTGGTGTACGGGAGATATTCCTTTACCCTATTAGAGACTATTCCTTAGGGGGTATGTCTTAGCCTGAAACAGAACCCGTTTTCTCATGTAGTGGATCACTGAATGATCAATAGAACCGACCCCATGATTCTCAAGCGGTTTTTGCGCAAATTTTCCAAGATTCTCTTGCAAATATCAAGAAATTGTTATAACTTTGCAGTCTAACCATCCGACCGACCGTTATGACACAAAAACGCATATTCTTCTTCGCTGCGCTCATTATAGCGCTGGCTGGTCCGCTGTTGCTCTCATGCCAACACGGAACCGGCAGCAAGGCAGACACGTCAGGCGACTCCGTCAACTGGAACGACTCCTGCTTTGCACTCGTGAAGCATGCCCTTAACTATTATAATAATGACGAGACCGACTCGCTCGAAAAGTTTGCGGCATGGAGCATGGCAGTCTGTGCCGAGCATAACCAGCGCCAGTGGTATTACAATATCTGGGCAGTACTGGCAGAGGCTTACGTTTGGGACAACCAGTTCGACAAGGCAACGGACGAAGCCCACCGCATGCAGGAGGAAGCCGAGAAGCGCAAGGAGAATTATGGTCTGTTCTTATCGTATAAGACACTGGGGGTAGGCTATGCCCATGCCAATAACCACAAAGAAGCAGAGGTACATTTGAAAAAGGCCATTGGATACTTCCCCAAAGGGGCTACACCGGGTGAACTGTTCTACTGCTATAATACGCTCTGCGAAGAACAGCTGAAGATGAAACACTATGCGGCTGTGGACAGTACATTGAAGGCATGGCAGAAAGAAATAGACCGCCATCCCGTCATCCCTAATGACTCGGATGCCGCAGCTTACGCCGATTTCCATTACTCTTTCCATTCGTCTCGTGCAAACTATCTGCTGGAGACAGGTAACTATCAACAGGCGGAGGCTGCCATCGACTCTGCAGCATATTATGAGGGCACTGCAGGCAACAGTGTCCTTAACCTCATCGCTATCGCACAGCAACGCAGTCAACTGGCAAGGGAACAAGGACGTATTGGAGAAGCCCTGCGGCACAGTGCCCATCTGTTAGAATTAGCCAGAAAAAGCACTGATAGCAGCAATGTAACTCTTGCCCTTGAGGAGTATGCCAGAGTCCTGGAGAAGGCAGGGCGTTTTGAGGATGCCCTGAAAACGTATCACCGGCTCGATGAGTTGAAAGACTCACTCACCGCCATCGACCAGCACGACCGGTTGAACCATCTGAACAAACAGTTTGCCGTCAACGAGTTGCAGGCTGCTAATGCTCAGCTCGAACAACGTTCGCGCTTCACCACAGGCAGTATCGCCATGATCATGGGTATCTGTGCCATTCTCGTCTTCCTGGTCTATAACAGTCGCTGGAGCCGCCAGCTGGAAATCAAGAACAGGCAATTGCAGCGAGAGCGCAACGTGGTAGTAGCACAGAACAAGCAACTTGCCATCGAGCGTGACCGTGCCGAGGCGGCATCGAAGGCGAAGACAGCCTTCATCCAGAGTATGACACACGAGATACGCACCCCGCTCAACCACATCAGTGGCTTCACCCAGGTGCTTGCCATGCCAGACATCGAACTGCCTGACGACGAGCGACTTGAAATCAGCCAGCGCATCCAGGACAGTACGCTTCATCTGACCAATATCCTCGACGACCTCATCCAGATTTCCGATCTGGAGAGCAGCAGCGAGTTGCCACCGGCAAAGAACTATTATCCTGCCCTGATTGTGGCACAAGCCTTAGAAGCCGTCAGCCCGTCGGTAGTGGCTGATGTAGCCCTTGAGAACCATTGCCAGGTGCCCGACGATATGGAGGTCAGCACCTATCCGCACATGATACAGACTGTCCTCGCACGTCTGCTTGACAATGCCGCCAAGTTCACTCATCTGGGCAGCATCACGCTCACGCTGACCCAAGAAGACGACAAGCTACATTTCTCTGTTGCCGACACAGGACCGGGTATTCCTGCCGACAAGCGCGAGTTTATCTTTGAGCGCTTTGCCAAACTGGACAGTTTTGCACAGGGCACCGGTCTCGGACTCTCTGTAGCACGCATGATCGCCGAACGCCTTGGAGGAACGCTCACCCTCGATGCCGACTATACGGGAGGCTCCAAGTTCGACTTCATCATTCCCATATCATTTAAATCGTAAATAGCTAATAGGTAAATCGTAAATGAAGAGAATCTTTTTATCCCTCGTCGGTTTCTCACCACTGCGCGACAATCTCAAGACCGAAGTGCTGGCTGGTCTCACTACCTTCGCCACCATGTCATATATCCTGGCACTGCTGCCCGCCATGTTCAGTCCGCTGGCAAAGGTCGGATTTCCTATTGACACGGTATTCACCGCCACCGCCCTTGCAACCATAGTCGGCACACTGCTCATGGCATTTGTGGCACGCAAGCCTTTTGGTCAGGCGCCAGGACTTTCGCTCAACGTGTTCTTCATCGAGACCGTCTGCCTCTCAATGGGCTATTCGTGGCAGTTTGCCCTCACCGCCGTGCTCATTGAGGGTATACTCTTTGTTCTTCTTTGCGTAAGCAACTTGCGACATGTCATCTTCGACATGGTGCCAGTCTCGCTGAAATATGCCATCGCCGCAGGCATCGGTTTCTTTATCGCTATGATAGGTATGAAGAATAGCGGACTGCTTGCCACGGGAACCATCTTCAATCATATCAACACCCTGACCAGTCCCTCCTCGCTGCTCTTCCTGTTGGGTCTGGTGCTCACGGGAGCATTCGCTATCATGCGGTTTCGGGGAGGACTTTTGCTCAGCATCGTTATCGTCACGTTGGTGGGCATTCCTTTAGGCGTGACGACATTGCCCGACAGGCTGTTCTCACTACCCGACTCACCTGCCCCGCTGTTCTGCCAGTTCTCATGGAACGACTTGCTCTCGCCTGACCTCTGGGTATGTGTGCTGACGATGCTCTTCTTCGACATCTTCGACAGTCTCGGTACAATTGTCGGCGTAATGGCAACATCGGGCAGCATCCGTAAGAACGGTCGGATACCCCACATGCAACGTATCATGCTCAGCGATGCCCTCGGCACCGTGGGCGGAGCCTGTCTGGGCACCAGTACCGTGACCACTTACGTGGAGAGTGCCACCGGCGTTGCCGAAGGCGGACATACGGGACTCACAGCCCTTGTCGTTGCACTCTGCTTCACCCTGAGTCTGTTCTTCGCACCGCTATTCCTTGCCATCCCCGCCGTTGCCACCGCCCCAGTACTGGTTGTGGCAGGTTTCCACCTATTTGGCTCCATGCGCCATATCAGCATCTCACGTCCCAAGGAGGCTATGCCCGCCTTTCTCTGTATCCTGCTCATGCCTATCACGGGCAGTATCACCGACGGTATTATCATCGGACTCGCCACCTATATCTTACTCTCATTCATAGAGGACTGGACCGGTCGGTTCAAGAAGCCAACAGACAAGAACTGAACTTATCACTTTGTCAATCAATTAACTAAACACTAAAATTGAAGTGAGACGCTTTTACAAAGTGAAGCGACTAAAAGAATTGAAAAAGGCTTGGATTTCTCCAAGCCTTTTGGTTTTATTTCGCATAAGCAACGGAACGCGTCTCACGTATGACAGTGATCTTCACCTGTCCGGGGTACGTCATCTCGTTCTGTATCTTCGTGGCTATCTCACCGCTGAGTGCCTCCGTCTCAGCATCGTCCATCTTGTCGGCACCGACGATGACACGTAACTCACGACCAGCCTGGATGGCGTATGTCTTGGTGACACCAGGATAGCTCATGGCGATAGCCTCCAAGTCGTTCAGACGCTTGATATAAGCCTCGACAATCTCACGGCGGGCACCGGGACGGGCACCGCTGATGGCATCACAGATCTGTACGATAGGAGCCAGCAGTGTCTGCATCTCCATCTCGTCATGGTGAGCACCAATGGCATTGCAGATATCGGGCTTCTCCTTGTACTTCTCTGCAATCTTGGCACCATAGATAGCGTGTGGATCATCTGTGTCCTCATCGGGCACCTTACCGATATCATGCAACAGTCCGGCACGCTTTGCCTTCTTCGGGTTCAGTCCCAGCTCAGCAGCCATGACAGCACAGAGGTTAGCGGTCTCACGGGCATGCTGCAACAGGTTCTGACCATAAGAGGAACGGTATTTCATCTTACCGATGATACGGATCAGTTCCGGGTGCAAGCCATGGATACCCAGGTCGATGGCGGTACGCTTACCCGTCTCAATGACCTCATTCTCCAACTGTTTCTTCACCTTGGCAACGACCTCCTCAATACGGGCAGGATGGATACGGCCGTCGCTCACCAACTGGTGGAGGGCAAGACGACAGGTCTCACGACGGATGGGGTCGAAAGCAGAGATGACGATAGCCTCAGGAGTATCGTCCACCACAATCTCGACACCACAGGCAGCCTCCAATGCACGGATGTTACGACCCTCACGACCGATGATACGGCCTTTCACGTCATCATTGTCGATATGGAAGACGCTGACAGAGTTCTCGATGGCAGTCTCCGTGGCAACACGCTGGATGGTCTGGATGACAATCTTCTTAGCCTGTGCATTGGCATTGAGCTTCGCCTCGTCCATAATCTCATTGATATAGCTGGCGGCATCCGTCTTAGCCTCATCCTTCATCGCCTCCACCAGACGAGCCTTCGCCTCCTCGGCACTCAGTCCGGAGAGTTCCTCCAGTTTGGTGCGCTCCTGCAGCTGCATCTTCTCCAACTCCTCATTCTTGAGGGCAAGGAGTTTCTTCTCGTTGTCGATACGTGTCTGCTGGTTGTCCAAGTCGTTCTTACGGCGACCCAGTTCCTCCTGACGCTGGTTGAGGGAGATCTCACGCTGTTTCAAGCGGTTCTCGTTCTGCTGGATATGCTGGTTGCGCTGCTGCACCTCCTTCTCCAGCTCGCTCTTCTTGTTGAGGAATTTCTCCTTGACTTCCAACAGCTTTTTCTCCTTAATCACTTCTGCCTCTTTCTTGGCAGCCTTTACCATTTCGTTATATTTCCCGGTAATGACATAACGGAAAATCAAAAATCCGCACAATCCTCCCAAAATGAGAGAGACCACGGCTGTAATAATGACAATAATCATAAATTATATTATATATTGAGTTAATGTTCTCATATCATCAACGCGACGAACCCAAGGCATCCTCAATCTCTTTGGTGAGGCGGGTAAGAACATTATCATAGGGGGCAGTATCATTGTGTGAGCGCTCCTTCTGGTATAACAACGCTATATCAACCAGCGTCATTAACGAGATGATGTGCTCACTCTTCCGACCTTTATAGGCTTGTGCATAGGCATTATAGCGGTCGGTGATGAGTTTGGCTGCCGAACGATAGTACTCCTCGTCCTCACGCTTGACGGTGACTTCGATTTCCTCATCGTAGACATGCAGCCTGATATGTAGTTTGTCTTCTGCCATGTTGCTTGTTTTCCCTATTGTTCTTCGTCACTTAGGATTGCAATGCACTTATTGACATCCCGTATGAGCTTCGACAACCGTTCCTTGGCACCGTCCAGGTCACCATCGGTAATCTCGATCATCTTAGCCATTTTAAGAGAGTTATAGTCATTCTGCCTCTGTTCCAACTTCTCCTGCAGCAGTTTAATGTCCTGCTCGTTCTTCTCAACCATCGCATAAAGCTCCTCGTTCTCCCTCTTCAGCTCTTGAAAACGGAGAATCATCTGCCTCAGGCGTGTCTCGAACGCAGTGATTGTTTTCTCATTAGGCGTCATAATTTCCTCACTTTATTTTACAAAGGTAGTATATTTTTGGGTATCCACCTTCCTTTAAGTAAAGATTTAACGTTTTTTTATTTCGTTTCGGTATCAGCAGGGCGTTTTTCCTTCTTAGCGAGCATCACTACCTTGTAAACGAAATCTGTTACCCACTGCTGGGAGAAGCCCAGTTTCTGGTCGTATTGACGGATGGCAACGACGGTCTTCATCACACCGGCATCAGAGAAGTCATTCTTATGGAAGATGTCATTGACGGTCTTCTCCGTCATCGTATACAGCGCTTTCTTCAAGAAACCCGGCAGGCGTAACTTGAACTTCATCAGGTTACCTGTCAACATCAGTAAGTCCTGTGAGAAAGCTGAGAACTGGATCATATAGGTCTGGATATCCTGCGGCTTCTTACAACGCTTACGGATGCTCTGGTCTATCTCTTTGGTGAAGTCATCACTCATACCATAGATTTCCTTGAGCATCTTTTTGCAGCGCGATTTCTCCGCCAAGCCCAACTTATTGTTCTGAGTCGGTACATGCAAGGTTGCCTTAAACACACGCAAGTCAGGCAACGCTGCCATATTGGTAATACCCAGGTCAGACGCCATCACAGCCTGAAAATATACACGGATAAGGGTCATGAAATCCTCCATGCCTCCCGCTTTCTGTTGTCCTTCGTCGTCTTTACGACCGAACAGTTTTGAAAAAAATCCCATAATAAATTGAATTTAACGGTGCAAAGGTACTAAATAATTCATAATTCATAGTTCATAATTCATAAATATTTTATAACTTTGCCATCAAAATCAAATAAAACAGGATTATTATGAAAGGAATTGTATTAGCGGGAGGCAGCGGCACACGTCTCTACCCTATCACCAAAGGAATCAGCAAACAACTGATTCCCATCTTCGACAAGCCGATGATCTACTACCCCATCTCTGCCTTGATGCTGGCAGGTATCCGTGAGATTCTGATCATCTCCACCCCCTATGACTTACCAGGGTTCAAGCGACTGCTGGGTGACGGCTCTGAACTCGGTGTGCGTTTTGAGTATGCGGAGCAACCTTCTCCTGACGGACTGGCTCAAGCATTCATCATCGGTGAGCAATTCATTGGTAAGGACTGTGCCTGCTTAGTATTGGGCGACAACATTTTCTATGGCAGTGGATTCACGGGATTACTCAAACAGAGTGTGGAGAATGCAGAGAAATACGGACAGGCAACTGTTTTCGGCTATTACGTGAATGACCCTGAGCGCTATGGCGTGGCAGAATTTGATGCAGAAGGAAACTGTCTGAGCATTGAGGAGAAACCTGCCAACCCCAAGTCCAACTATGCAGTGGTAGGTCTCTATTTCTACCCCAACAGCGTGGTAGAGATTGCCAAGAACATCAAACCCAGTGCTCGCGGTGAATTGGAAATCACTACAGTCAACCAGGAATACCTGAGACAGAAGAACCTGAAAGTACAGACCCTGCAACGTGGGTTCGCATGGCTTGACACTGGAACACACGACTCCCTGTCCGAGGCTTCCACTTTCATCGAGGTGATAGAGAAACGGCAAGGCCTCAAGGTCGCCTGTCTGGAGGAAATCGCTTTCAAGCGGGGATGGATTACCAAAGAGCAGTTACGGGCAATTGCCGAACCGATGGCAAAGAACGATTACGGCAAATACTTGTTACAGTTAGCAAAATAAGTCAAAGGGCAGCGAAAAGGCTGCTCTTTGAGCTTTTTACCTTCCTTTATGTCACTTTTTTACTATTTTTTTTGGTAGAAAGAATTTATTTACTTACTTTTGCACACAAATAACAGTTAATAACTTAAACAGATTGCCTATCGAACAAACTTCTACTTCAATATTAAAACGTTAAAGTATGAAGACATATGCAAACCGCACAGACGAGGAGCTTGCCCTTCTCTATACGGCGGGAGACAACAAGGCTTTTGATGAGTTATTAGCAAGAAACCAGCAGAAGTTGTTTAATTATATTCTGTTCGTTGTCCGCGACCAGGACATAGCGAATGATATATTCCAAGACACTTTCATCAAGGCTATCACGAAGTTGCAAGAAGGGAAATACGCAGACTCAGGGAAGTTCTCTTTCTGGCTGACACGTATTGCCCATAATGTCATCATCGACAAGTTCCGCCGTACCAAGAGCGAACACATCATAGAGCCTAACGTTGACAACGACCTCAGTCATCTGAGTAATGACACATTGACGGAAGGAAGCAGAGAGAGCGAGTATGTCAACACTCAAATCATGGATGACGTACGACACTTGATGGACACACTTCCTGCAACCCAAAGAGAAGTGGTATATATGCGTTACTATCAAGAGCTATCCTTCAAGGAGATCGCAGAACTCACAGGAGTGAGCATCAACACCTCTTTGGGACGGATGCGTTATGCCCTCATCAACATGCGGCGCATGGCAAAACAGCATCAAATGTTTCTTGACTTGGATATTTAAAGACTTCGCAGTCCTTTGATAACTTGCTCAGGATTGGGAGCCTTAAACACATAGCTTCCACTGACCAATACGTCGACCCCTGCCTTTACTAAGCGAGGAGCAGTCTCCGCCTGTACACCACCATCTACCTCTATCAAGGTATGATAGCCACCCTCATCTATCATCCGACGCAGTCGCTGGACTTTCTGAATGGTATTCTCTATAAACTTCTGTCCGCCAAAACCTGGGTTGACACTCATGAGCAATACCATATCGACATCACCGAGGATATCCTCCAACATACCGACTGGTGTTGCCGGATTCAGCGTCACACCAGCCTTCATCCCTGCATCATGGATTTCCTGAACGGTACGGTGCAAATGACCACATGCCTCATAATGCACATTCATCATCATCGCACCTAACTTTGCCGTCTGTTGGATATACTGCTCGGGATGCACAATCATATAATGTACGTCCAGAGGTTTCTTACACAACGAGGCGACTGCCTCTAATACAGGAAAACCAAACGAGATGTTAGGCACAAACACGCCATCCATCACATCCAGATGAAGCCAGTCGGCTTCACTCCGGTTAATCATTTCAATGTCTTTGTCGAGATGCAGGAAATCGGCAGCAAGCAATGAAGGAGATACTTTCGTCATTTTTCTTTCTTTAATTCAGACCTTGCACCATGTAGGTATTGTCTGGTTGTCTAACAGTTCTGTACATACGAGCCAGTTGCTTGATAAACAAGATGGTTGACTCACGAGGCTGAATTAAGTTTTCTTGAGTAGAAATTTGCATAGGCAATATATTTAAATGTTCCTACTCTTGAAACGTTCAGCTAAGTTGTTTTATTTTACTATTAACAATATTTATTTTATACTATACGACTCCATGTCTTTCATCCCATTGAGGAAGTCATGCGTCGCCATCCGTTTTTTTCCTGCAAGTTGCAGTTCTTCAATGGCGAGCCATTCATTGCTGGCAGCAACCAACAGCGACTTACCTTCTACTGTTATACTACCCTTCCCTGCGGTTGTAGGCTTTCCGGTCTTTCTTGTCTTAAAGATCTTAAGAACAGTTTCTTTCCCATCAGGGGCGACCAAGGTCGTCCATGCCCCAGGATAGGGACTAAGTCCTCGAATGAAGTCATATACCTGCTTAGCGGTCTTCGACCAATCAATCTCACAAGTCTCCTTGAAGATTTTAGGAGCAGGATGAAGTGAAGAATCGTCTTGTGCCACCGTTTCCGGATGACCGTCAGCGGTGATAATACGTTCTAAGGTTTGCAGGCAGATGTCTGCGCCCAAGTGCATCAGCCCATCATAGACGTATTCCACATCAGCATCGTCAGGAATATCGAAAGGCAGTTGCATGATGACACGACCCGTATCGATGTCATGATCAAGGAAGAACGTAGTCACACCTGTCCGTGTCTCGCCATTAATGACTGCCCAGTTGATGGGTGCCGCCCCACGATATTGTGGTAACAAGGCGGCATGGACATTGAAAGTTCCGTATTCTGGCATAGCCCACACGACTTCCGGCAGCATACGGAAAGCTACGACCACCTGCAGGTTTGCCTGATAAGAGCGCAACTGCTCCACAAATACCGGGTCTTTCATCTTCTCTGGTTGTAAGACTGGGAGTCCTTTCTCCAAAGCATATTGCTTTACGGCTGAAGGCTGTAGCACCGAGCCATGCCGCCCTACGGGCTTGTCTGGCTGTGTCACCACCGCCACTACATGATAACCATTCTCCACCAGAGCCTTCAGTGTCTCCACGGCAAACTCAGGGGTTCCCATAAATACAATTCGCAGATCTTCTTTCTTCATACAACAAAATCCTTAGTCTTGACTAAAATCATGCACCATCTTACGATAGGCGCTGTACATTCGCTTACGGGAGATATACCCTTTCAGATGGCGGTCCTCATCCAACACAGGAAGCCAGTCTGCCTGCGTCCGCTCAAAGGTTTTCATCACCTCCGTCATCGAAGTACCATCATCCAGCACTGCGGCAGGAGCCGTCATCAACTGACTTGCCTTAAAATGATGATACAACTCCGTACGGAACATGACATGACGTATCCTAACGATATTAATCTCTCCCAACAGACTGCCAGCGGCATCTACCACAGGCAGGACACTGTGACGGGAACGACTGATCTTATGAACCATCTGTCCTAACTCCATGTCTGGGTCAACCCCCTGGTAGTCACGGTCAATCACTGAGTCCAGACTCATCAATGTCAGCACGGCATGGTCGGTATGATGGGTAATGAGTTTACCCTGTCGCGCCAGTCGCATGCCATAGATACTATGAGGTTCAAAGATGATAATCGTCAGATAGGCGAATACCGACACGATCATCAAAGGTACAAAAAGATTATAACCACTCGTTATCTCCGCGATGAGGAAGATACCAGTCAATGGAGCATGCATCACGCCAGACATCACTCCTGCCATTCCCAGTAAAGCGAAATTCTTCTCAGGAACATAGACACCTATCTGATTCATGTTCCACAAACGGGAGAACAAGAAACCGGTAAAACAGCCGATAAACAAAGAGGGCGCAAACGTACCGCCGCAGCCGCCTCCTCCATTAGTCGCACTGGTGGCAAAAACCTTTGTAAAAAGTACCAAAGCAAGATAACCTATCAGGTATTCATGATGACCATAGAACAGAGAGTTGTCCAGTATCTGGTTCCAGTCTGCCTCTGTCTTACCATTCAACAGGAGGTTAATGGCATGATAACCTTCTCCGTATAATGAAGGGAAGAGGAAAATCAAGGTACTCAAAATGGCACCACCAATAACCAGGCGCACATAGGGTTTGTCCTTAAAGCGGGCGAACATATCCTCACAAGCATTCATCGTCCGGATGAAATAAAGACTCACCAGACCACAACTGACACCTAACAAGATGGTGGCTGGAACACGCTGAACCGTCCAGTCTGAGTCAAGATGAAAGGAGAACAGCACTGCATTACCACTGAAAATATAGGTAAAACAGGTCGCTGTGACACAAGACACCAATATCGGCAACAACGATGCCATGGTCAGATCGATCATCAAGACCTCCAAGGTGAATACCAGTCCTGCTATCGGTGCCTTAAAAATGCCGGCAATGGCACCGGCAGCACCGCATCCTACCAATGTCATCAGTGTCTTACTATCCAACTTGAACAGCTGTCCTAAATTCGAGCCAATGGCAGAACCCGTCAAGACAATAGGTGCCTCGGCACCCACAGAGCCACCGAACCCGATGGTGATGGCGGAGGCTATCACACTCGACCATGTATTATGTGCCTTCAGTCTTGACTTATTCGATGAGATAGCATACAGAATACGGGTAATACCATGAGAAATATTATCTTTGACGATATGACGAACAAAGAGAGAGGTAAGATAGATACCTATCACAGGATAGACCAGATACAGCCAGTTATAACTTGTTGCGGTAAACTGCCCTGTCAACAGAGCGACAATCTGGTTAATCATCCCATGCAACACAAATGCCGCCACAGCAGCAAACAAGCCCACAAAAAAGGCAAGGACCAGTAAGAACATTTTGTCACTTACATGCTCCACCCGCCATTCGTGCAGCCTCTGCACCCATGTAGCTCTTGCAGTATCCTCTGGTTGACGACTCATTACTTTCTGATAATAGTTACCTCACCATTCTCTTTCAGACGAATGATACTGGATGGTTTATGAGGTTTATGCTCCTGACGGCGGCTCCAACATACATAGTCGACCGCCTCAACAATACGAGGATCAATATCACAATAATTCTGGGCAGCAGGTTCCCCACTGATATTCGCCGAAGTGGATACCAATGCTTTCTGGAAACGATAACACAATTCTTTTGAGAAAGCCTCCTGAGTGATGCGCATTCCAATACTGCCATCCTCCGCGATCAGATTCGGAGCCAGATTGATAGCACCGTCGAGAATCAAGGTCGTTGGTTTGGCATCACCGTCTTTTAAGCTATCTATGAGTTGCCATGCCACGTCAGGAACATTTCTGACATAACGTTGCAAACGAGCATCGGAGTCGACCAGGCAAATCAATGCCTTTGAGTCATCACGCTGTTTGATCTCATACACCCGTTTTACAGCTTCCTCATTAGTGGCATCACAACCAATGCCCCATACCGTATCCGTAGGATAGAGTATCACCCCACCCTTTCGCAGTACCTCGACCGCATTCTTAATATCTTCTTCTCTTGTCATCAGAACTCACTGGTAAAATGGAACTTAATGTGTTTGAAGTCTTCCTGAGCCATAGAGAGCACATAACCGGAGTCGGCAAGGAATACATCACGTCCCTCCTTGTCTTTCGCCATATACTGGTACTTACGTTTCTTGAAGTTTTCCAACTCAGCGGCATCGTCACTCTCTATCCAGCAAGCCTTATAGAGATGGACGGGTTCCCAACGACACTTGGCATTATACTCGTTCTCTAAACGATATTGGATGACCTCAAACTGCAACTGTCCGACAGTACCGATAATCTTGCGACCATTGAACTGGTTGACAAACAACTGGGCGACACCCTCGTCCATCAACTGGTCGATACCCTTCTGGAGTTGTTTAGACTTCATCGGGTCGTCATTCTCTATATACTTGAAGAGCTCTGGGGAGAACGAGGGTAAGCCACGGAAATGCAACTGCTCCCCCTCCGTCAGGGTGTCACCAATCTTAAAGATACCATTGTCTGGCAATCCCACGATATCTCCAGGCCAAGCCTCATCAATAGTAGACTTACGCTGAGCCATAAACTGGGTAGGACTTGAGAAACGCAATGTCTTACCCTGACGCACATGCAGATAGGGTTGGTTGCGCTGGAACTTTCCGCTACATACCTTACAGAAGGCGATACAAGAACGGTGATTGGGGTCGATATTGGCAGTAATCTTAAAGATAAAACCTGTGAACTTCGGTTCCTCTGGCTTCACCATACGCTCCTCCGCTTTGGTATCGCGAGGACTGGGAGCAATCTCCACAAAACAGTTCAGCAGTTCCTGCACACCAAAGTTATTCAAAGCAGAACCAAAAAAGACAGGAGCCACTTCGGCAGAACGATACGTCTCCACCTCAAACTCAGGATAGACACCATCCACCAGTTCCAAGTCCTCACGCAGTTTAGCGGCATCCTGCTCTCCTACCCGCTCGTCAAGGACAGAACTGTTGACATCCACTTCCACCTTCTCTGTTACCCGTTGCTTGTCAGGAGTAAACAAATCCAGTTTCTGCTCATAGATATTATAAACGCCCTTAAATTTCGCACCTTGGTTGATAGGCCATGACAAGGGACGTACCTTAATCTCCAGTTCCTGCTCTAACTCGTCCAACAAATCGAACGGGTCACGACCTTCACGGTCCATCTTGTTAATGAAGATAATAACAGGAGTGTTACGCATCCGGCAGACAGACATCAGCTTACGTGTCTGTGTCTCCACACCTTTTGCGCCATCCACCACGATAATAGCAGAATCCACAGCAGTCAGTGTCCGATAAGTATCCTCGGCAAAGTCTTGGTGACCTGGGGTATCCAGAATATTCACCTTATACTCTATATTGGAACCGTCAGGAGTGTAGTCGAACTCCATCACCGAGGTAGACACAGAGATACCACGTTGTTTCTCTATATCCATCCAGTCGGAGGTCGCCGTTTTCTTAATCTTGTTGTTCTTGACAGCACCCGCAACCTGTATCTGTCCACCAAACAAAAGGAATTTCTCCGTCAGTGTGGTCTTACCTGCATCTGGGTGCGATATAATCGCAAACGTCCGTCTTCTTTCTATCTCTTGATTCATAATTTCTCTATACAATCTTTTAAACTATCTTCCCAATAAGGAATCTCAATACCATATACCTTTTTGATCTTTGTCTTATCCAATACAGAATAATGGGGGCGGCGGGCTGGTGTCGGATACTCCGCTGTATGCAAAGGCTTCACATGACAGGTAGTAATACCAGCGATACGATGAATCGCCTTGGCAAAATCATACCATGAGATGACACCCTCATTAGAGAAATGATACAAACCTGGTACAATACCTTTATTAATAGCGGTCATAATAGCCACAGCCAAGTCACGGGCATAGGTGGGTGTTCCTATCTGGTCGAAGATGACACCCAGTTCCGGACGTTCCTTTCCCAACCGGATCATCGTCTTCACGAAGTTATTGCCAAAAGCACTATAGAGCCATGCGGTACGGATGATCATTGACTGCTCGCAAAGTTTCTGCACATTCAGTTCTCCAACCAGTTTTGTACGACCATAGACACTATTGGGACATGTCTCGTCATCCTCGACGTAAGGAATGTGACTGGTACCATCAAAAACGTAATCGGTGGATATCTGAATCATCCACCCTCCACGGCTACCCACCGCAGAAGCAAGATAAGCAGGAGCCTCCGCATTCAGTTTGGTACATAGCTCTTCATTTTCCTCTGCCTTATCGACTGCTGTATAAGCAGCACAATTGACGACACCATCTATCTGATGCTCTTGAACGAACGACCTGATAGCATCCACGTCAGTGATGTCTAATTCCTGCACATCGGTATTAAACCACTGATGCTGGGGATTATCCTTCTCCAGCAACTGCATCTCATTACCCAACTGACCATTACAGCCTGTTATCAATATATTCATCTTACTCGAATTCTAACGGTTCTTGCTTATCTTTCAAATAATAATCATTTAACATACCTATAAAAGTGGATATCTCTTTGATGGCGTGCTGAGTCTCCAATGAGACCTCCTTTTTCTGAAGACGCAGCATCATGACCCCATATAAGGAATTAAAACAAGTCTCTATCTCATTCTCTTCCTTATTGGCACCATGATTACGCAACTCCACGATATATGGCAGAACCTTATAATATTCAGAGTTATAGAAAGGAAACTTAGAACTTCCCAACAACTGGACATGCAACTCCTCCAACTGCTGAAGAACTACTTTATTAATTTGGATATGTCCCTTTTCCCTACAACCCTCTTCATTCATCATACGTATCAGATTCCCAAACCAATCGGCCTCATCCTCTTTCTGCTCGTCAGTATAGTCAAACCGGTCAATATATTCACGGCGGATACGACTCAAAGAACAACCAAAGGCACGGATAGTGTCCTCCACCTGCCACATATAAAGCAGATATTCCGCTATATTCTTTCTTCTTAACTCTTGCGCTATTAACATTTCTAAAATCTCAACAGGTTTGTTGTCGTTCCCAATAACATAATAATAGAACCAATAATCACCGCAACACCGATAATCTGATTGATCAGGCGAATACCAAAATCATCAAACTTCGCCCGTATTTTGTCCACCAGCCATGTCAGCCCCCACCACCAAAGCAATGCACCTCCTACAATACTCATAAAACCTACCAACATCTCAAAAGGATGGTTTGGCAAGACAAATGCGAACTGAGCGTACATTGCCAAGAAAAGGAAAACGATGAGAGGATTGGAGAATGTCACAAGGAATGCCGTCCACGTGTTATACCATAGGGAGCCTTTTTGTTGCCCAGACTGGTGCATCTTCTTAGTAGGATCTGTGTAATAAGTAAAAAGTCCAAAGCACAGAAGCATTACACTACCAACGATTTGTAAGTAGAACCGATTCTGGTCATTAGTGATAAAGTCCATCACAAACGACATACCAAATCCCGCGATTCCAGCATAGATGATATCACTGATAGCCGCGCCCAGACCTGTAGCAAATCCATACCAGCGCCCTTTGTTCAACGTTCGCTGCACACAAAGGATGCCAACAGGACCCATTGGGGCTGAGGCTATCATACCAATCAGCATGCCCTTGAAGATGAAATCTAATATATTAATAGGTATATGTAATGGCATATCGGATGCAAAGATACGAAAAAATAACAACAGAACGCACAGATTTATTAGTTTTTATATTTTTTAATCGGTATATTTTTCGATTTCTCTAATTTCTTTCGTACCTTTGCAAAATCATAAGCTAAATATTCTATAACTTAAAACATATATTAATTATGAACGAACAACAAGGAATCAAGCCGTATGTTATCGGCTTAGACTTAGGAGGAACCAATTCCGTCTTCGGTATTGTTGACGCTCGTGGCGACATCAAGGCTACAACAGCTATCAAAACAGGCGGCTTTGAGAAAGTTGAAGACTATGTCAAGGCATCAGTAGAAGCACTACAGCCTATCATAGAGCAAGTTGGCGGTACCGACAAGATCAAGGCGATGGGTATTGGCGCTCCTAACGGGAACTACTATAATGGCACTATTGAGTTTGCCCCAAACCTTCCTTGGGCTCACAATGGTATCGTACCATTGGCAAAATTGTTCAGTGACCAGCTGGGTATTCCCGTCGCACTGACAAATGACGCTAACGCTGCTGCTATCGGCGAGATGGTATACGGTGTTGCTCGTGGTATGAAGAACTTTATTGTTATCACCCTTGGTACTGGCGTAGGCTCTGGTATCGTGGTTAACGGACAATTGCTGTATGGACACGACGGCTTTGCCGGTGAGTTAGGACATGTCACCATGGTACGTGGCGCAGAAGGTCGCACCTGCGGTTGCGGACGTACTGGCTGTCTGGAAGCCTATTGCTCCGCTACTGGTGTCGCTCGCACTGCACGGGAGCTGTTGGAAAAGACAGACCGTCCTTCAATACTTCGTGAGATGAACCCTGCCGACATCACCTCACTTGATGTCAGCATTGCAGCAGGCAAGGGTGATGAACTTGCCAAGGAAATCTATGAGTTCACAGGACACATGCTTGGTGAGGCATGTGCTGACTTTGCGGCATTCTCCTCTCCAGAGGCATTTATTTTCTTCGGAGGAATGGCAAAAGCCGGTGATTTGATTATGGAACCTATCAAGAAGGCATACAATGAACACGTTCTTCCTATTTTCCGTAATAAAGCACAGTTCCTTGTAAGTGGACTTGACGGGGCTTCCGCAGCCGTTCTTGGCGCTTCCGCCATTGGCTGGGAGGTTTAATAAACGCTTATAAACATATTATGAAAAGAGGTTGGTGCAGGACGCTACCAACCTCACTTCATAATATAATGATAAGATAGTAGGCAATTGCCAACAATGACTTATCGGTGGCAAATATAGTATTTAATCATCAGAAATGCAAATTTTTAACTAAGTTTTTACATTTCCGCCTAATAATCCTATTTCAAAGACTCTGGTTTTCGGTAAGCCATCCCTGTAACATGACACAATAGTTTTCCTTGCTGATTGGTAATCCGCACCTCCACAGCAGGAATCTTATGATGGTTAAAGACCTCTATTGCCTCTGCTGTCAGAAGGTCCCCTTCACGAGCTGAGGAAAGATACATAATATTATTCTGAATACCAAAGGTCAATTGCCCCCGACTGTTCATCACTGCGGCAAGAGCCAAATCCGCCAAGGTAAAGAGTGCACCTCCTTGACAGACACCTCCTGCATTCAAGTGTCCCTTTGTTACTGTCATAGTAGCCACGGCACGACCTTCTGTTATCTCAATAATGCGACATCCCGCACCTGCGGCAAAATGATCATTCGCATTTAGGAATTGTTGAATATCCATCCTCAGATTCTTTTCGCTTTGGCGGCAAAATTACACTTTTTATTTCAAATCGTAAAAAAAACAACAAAAAAGTTTGCAGATTAAAAGAATTATATCTACTTTTGCAGACGTAAACATAAAAACTTCGAATATAATATGACAAATATGGCGAATGCATGGTGGTGGCGTAGCTCGAGATTGAAATAGTCGCGGGGTACGATGCCGTATATGTGTTCATAAAGATAACAAGGGCTCGTCGTTAACGCGACGAGCCCTTTTAACGTCAGACAGCAAGAACTTAACAAAACAAATATGGAAAAATCATTTTTAGTAGACGAGAAAGGATTCTATGGTGAATTCGGCGGAGCGTATGTTCCAGAGATTCTTTATGCTACCGTTCAAAAGTTGCAAGAAGAATACCTGCCTATCATAGAATCAGAAGCTTTCAAGAAAGAGTATATGGAACTCCTGCGTGATTATGTGGGACGCCCTTCCCCACTCTACTTGGCAAAGCGTATGAGTGAGAAGTATGGGTGCCAGCTTTATCTGAAAAGGGAAGACCTGAACCACACAGGTGCTCATAAGATCAACAACACGATAGGACAAATCCTGCTTGCCAAGAAAATGGGCAAGAAGAGAATCATCGCAGAGACAGGAGCAGGGCAACATGGTGTGGCGACTGCTACGGTATGTGCCTTGATGGACATGCCATGCGTCGTTTACCAAGGAGCTTTAGACGTTGAACGCCAACATGTCAATGTAGAGCGCATGAAGATGCTGGGAGCTGAGGTACGCCCAGTCAAGACAGGTAACTGGACTTTGAAGGATGCCACGAACGAGGCGATACGTGACTGGTGCTGCCATCCTGCCGACACATTTTATATCATAGGAAGTACCGTGGGACCGCATCCCTACCCTGACATGGTGGCACGCCTGCAAAGCATTATCTCCGCAGAGATAAAGGAACAATTGCAAGAAAAGATTGGGAGAGACTATCCTGATATCCTGATGGCATGTGTCGGTGGAGGCAGTAATGCTGCAGGAACCATCTATCATTATATTGACGATGAACGTGTAAGGATCGTTCTTGCGGAAGCTGGTGGACTTGGAGCTGACACAGGGCATACTGCAGCTACCATCCATGCTGGAAGACTCGGAATCTTACATGGTGCCAAGACACTCGTCATGCAGACACCAGACGGACAAATCATCGAAGCGGAGTCGATTTCTGCAGGTTTGGACTACCCAGGCATTGGTCCGATGCATGCGAATCTTGCCTCACGACATCGAGCCACCGTATATTCTATCAATGATGATGAGGCGGTGAAAGCAGCCTATGAACTGACACGCATGGAGGGTATCATCCCTGCTTTGGAGAGTGCCCATGCCATTGCTGCCCTAAGCAAGATGACTTTCAAGAAAGACGATATCGTCGTCCTGACCGTCAGCGGACGTGGCGACAAAGACGTAGAGACCTATTTATCTCATAAAGAAATGGCTGGAGAATATGGAAACTTTTAACTATACCACTACCTGCAAGACGATTCTTGCTGACCTGTATACCCCCGTTGGTGTATATATGCGACTGCGTGATATTTACCCACAAAGTGCATTGATGGAGAGCTCTGACTATCATGACAAGGACAATTCCCGCTCTTTTATCGGTATCAACCCCATTGCCTCTGTTGCCATCGGGCATGGCGAGGCTACCATCAACTTTCCGGATGGCAGCCATGAGCAACACGCTATCAACGCCAACTACGGCACGGCAGATGCCATTCATGCGCTCACCGACCGAGTCCATGTAGAGGGAGACTACGCAACATTCTGCGGCTTATACGGTTATACATCATTCAATGCCGTTCGTTATTTTGAGAATATAGCCGTCAAAGACGAAACGCAAGAGAAGAACGATGCTCCTGATATGCTCTATATATTATATAAGGATATCATCGTCTTCGATCATTTCAACAACTTGTTGACAATCATCTGTCTTTCTGAACACTCGGATGGTTCAGGCATCTCCGAGATTATCCGCGCAATGAATAAAACGAACGTACAGGCTTATGGTTTTCATCCAGTAGGAGATGTCTGCAGCCCGATAACAGATGAAGAGCATAAGGCAAATATCCGTAAAGGCATTAAACATTGTCTGCGTGGTGATGTTTTCCAGATTGTTCTCTCCCGTCGCTTTATCCAGAAATATGAGGGAGATGATTTCAAACTCTACCGCGCCCTAAGGAGCATCAACCCCTCACCCTATCTCTTCTACTTTGACTTCGGTGGTTTCCGCATCTTCGGTTCCTCCCCAGAAACACACTGTCGCATTGAGAACCGAAAAGCTTATATTGATCCGATAGCCGGCACCACCAAGCGCACCGGTGATGCGGAGAAGGATCATGAAGGGGCGGAGTTCCTTCGCAACGACCCAAAAGAGAATGCAGAACATGTCATGTTGGTAGACCTCGCACGAAATGACCTCTCCCGTAACTGTCATGATGTGAAGGTGGATTTTTACAAAGACCTGCAATATTACTCGCACGTCATCCATCTTGTTTCCCGGGTGAGTGGAGAACTGGATGAGGGAGCAGATCCTATCAAGGCATTTATCGACACCTTCCCTGCTGGTACTTTAAGCGGTGCGCCAAAGGTGCGTGCCATGCAACTTATCAGTGAGTACGAGCCACATAACCGGGGAGCCTATGGCGGATGTATAGGCTATATCGGACTGAATGGAGACCTCAACCAAGCAATTACTATCCGTACTTTCGTCTCTCGCAATGGCGAGCTTTGGTTTCAGGCTGGTGGTGGCATTGTGGCAAAGAGCAATGAGGAATATGAGCTACAAGAAGTAAACAATAAACTTGGTGCTTTGCGCCGTGCAATTTTAATGGCAGAAAGGATGTAAGATATGGTTAAAATAGTTATCATCGACAATTACGACTCGTTTACCTATAATCTCGCCCATTTAGTGAAGCAACTTGGTGCAGAGGTCACGGTATTCAGAAACGACCAGTTTGAACTGTCTCAACTGGAGCCTTTTAGTAAGATTATCCTGTCGCCTGGACCTGGCATTCCCTCCGAGGCAGGACTCTTGTTAGATGTCATCAAGACTTATGCAGGCAAGAAGCCCATCCTCGGTATCTGTCTGGGACATCAAGCTATTGGTGAGGCTTTCGGTGGCAAATTAGAGAACCTGAGTGAGGTCTATCATGGTGTGGCTACTGAAGGAACCCAGTTCGGCAATGATGCCATTTTCTCCGGATTACCCAGCCGCATCACCATGGGGCGTTATCACTCATGGGTGGTCAGCAGAGACGGTTTCCCAGATTGTCTTGAGATAACGGCAGAGAGTGACGAAGGGCAGATCATGGCACTCAAGCACAAGACATTCAATATCCGTGGCATCCAGTTCCACCCAGAGAGTGTGCTCACACCTGACGGCAAGAAGATGCTCCAGAACTGGCTCTTTCTATAGACTATAGTATATATAGTCACTATAGTAACTATAATTATAAAAACAAAATATATGGAACAAACAATGAAAGACATCCTTAACAGGATGCTCAACCACGAGGAACTTTCTCGTGAGGAGATGAAGAACATCTTGATTGGAATCACACACAGTGAATTCCCCAATGAGCAGATCACTGCCTTGCTGACAGCATTGCAGATGCGTGGTGTCACCGTTGACGAACTGCTCGGTTTCCGTGATGGCATCTTAGAGACAGGTGTCCCTGCCATCCTCAACGCTGACCGCTATATTGACGTGGTAGGAACTGGCGGGGACCGCAAGAACACTTTCAATATCTCTACGACTTCATGCTTCGTCATCGCAGGAGCAGGCTACAAGGTGGCAAAACATGGCAACTATGCGGCGACCTCCGTGTCGGGAGCCTCTAATGTCATCCAGCATCATGGTATCAAGTTCACGGATGATATCGACAAGCTGAACCGTAGTCTCAATGAGGCAGGTATCGTCTATCTTCACGCCCAGCTCTTTGCCAAGGCGATGAAGTTTGTCGGTCCTATCCGTAAGGCATTACAGTTCCCTACCATCTTCAACCTGTTAGGTCCGCTGGTGAATCCCAGTCAGCCGAAATGTCAGTTGTTAGGAGTGGCAAACCTCGACCAGATGCGTTTATATAACAATGTGTACCAGAAAATCGGTATTGACTATGGTATCGTTAATAGCATTGACGGCTATGACGAGATTTCCCTGACCAGCGATTTCAAAGTGACAACGAACCAGTATGAGCGTATCTTCAAACCACAGGACTTAGGGTTTGAGATCGCAAAGCCTGAGGAACTGGTAGGTGGTGCCACTGAGGAAGAGGCTGCCGCGATCTTCGATGCAGTATTGGAGAACCGTGCCCTTCCTGCCCAGAAGAATATCGTCCTTGCGAATGCCGCCTTTGGTATTCAGGTACTGGAGAAAGGACAGAAATCCATCGAGGAATGTATCGACATTGCCCGTGAGAGTATCGACAGCGGCAAGGCATTAGCTACCTTTAAGAAATTTGCGGAACTTAACTCGTAAACTATAGTACCTATAGTCACTATAGTCCCTATAATAATATGGATATATTACAAGAAATCGTAGCTCACAAGCGGATAGAGGTAGAGCGTTTCAAGCAACAGCTCTCAGAACAAGAGATACACCGACGTGTAGAGCCTCTCCTTGACTTCAGCGTACCTTCCATGTCGAAGGCACTGACAGCTTCGGAGACTGGAATCATCGCTGAGTTCAAGCGTCGCTCTCCCTCTAAAGGATGGATCAAGGAGGAAGGTAAGGCAGAAGAGATTCCTCTCTCTTACCAGGAGCATGGTGCCGCTGCACTCTCCATCCTCACCGACGAACAGTATTTCGGAGGGAAGGACGACTTTATCCGCACCGCCAGACATGCTGGGGTACACATTCCCATTCTTTACAAGAACTTCATCATTGACGAGTACCAACTCTTTCAGGCACGCCTCTGTGGGGCTTCCGCAGTCCTGTTGATTGCTGCCGACTTGTCCAAGAAAGAATGCAAGGCATTACTCCATACAGCCCATGAACTGGGGATGGAAGTCTTGCTGGAAATGCACAGCGAGGAAGAACTGGAGTATGCGGAACTGGAACCGGACATGTATGGCATTAACAACCGTAACCTCGGGACATTCATCACCGATATCCAAAACAGTTTCCGATTGGCAGAACTACTCCCTAAGGACAGTGTCAAAGTCAGTGAGAGCGGTATCTCTAACCCCGATACGGTCAAGGCACTCCGCATAGCAGGATTCCGTGGTTTTCTCATCGGCGAGACTTTCATGAAGACCTCTGCCCCGGGTGAAGCATTAAAGGATTTCATCTCTAAACTCTAAACGATGAACGCTAAACTCATAAAAGTATGTGGGATGCGCGATCCTGAGAACATCCGCAAGGTGGAGGAACTCGCTGTCGACCTGATGGGTTTTATCTTTTGGTCCAAATCAAGTCGTTACGTAAGTGATAAACCCTCCTACCTACCCACCAGACAGAAACGTGTCGGTGTCTTCGTCGATGCCAGTATCGAAGAAGTAGCAGAGAAGACAAAAGAGTATGCCCTCGACCTCATCCAACTACACGGCAAGGAGACACCCGACTATATCCAGCGTCTCCGTTCCCTTTGTCCCCTGCGCGGTGACCATGCCACCGCCATCATCAAGGCGCTGAACATCGCCGACGCTGAGGACTTGGCACAAACAGCACAATACGAGGGAATCGTTGACTACTTCCTCTTCGACACGAAATCGAAACTGGTGGGCGGTAACGGCACTCAGTTCGACTGGTCGGTACTCAAAGCCTACCATGGGGGCACTCCCTTTATACTTAGCGGAGGCATCGGTCCCGATGACGCGGAGAAAGTCAAGAACTTTCAGCACCCCATGTTAGCCGGTATCGACCTTAACTCCCGCTTTGAGACTGCACCTGCCCTAAAAGATATCCATTTAATCAATGACTTTCTAGAACAATCTAGAATAATCTAACAAAAACACTATGAATAAAATCAACAAACTGTTCTCCGAGAACAAAGACAAGAAACTACTGAGTCTCTATTTCTGTGCTGGATGCCCTACCCTTGAGGGAACCGCCGATGTCATCAAGACATTAGAGCGACGAGGCATCTCCATGATAGAGGTTGGCATCCCCTTCAGCGACCCAATGGCTGACGGTCCCGTCATTCAGGATGCTGCAACGACAGCGTTAAAGAACGGCATGACCCTTCGTAAGTTATTTTCACAACTGGAGACCATCAAGGATGAAGTATCCATTCCACTCGTCCTGATGGGTTACCTGAACCCTATCATGCAGTATGGTATCGAAGCCTTTTGCCAGAGTTGTGTGGAGAGCGGTGTGAGTGGTGTCATCATCCCCGACCTACCTTTCAAAGACTATCAGGACATCGTGAAACCAGTCGCCGACCGTTACGACATCCGTGTCATCATGCTCATCACCCCAGAGACTTCCGAAGAGCGTATCCGCTTCATCGATGAGCATACCGATGGTTTCATCTATATGGTATCCTCGGCTGCCATCACAGGAGCGCAGAAGAGTTTCGACGAGGCAAAACAAGAGTATTTCCGTCGTATCAATGGCATGAACCTGCGTAATCCCCGCATGATCGGCTTCGGCATCTCCAACAAGCAGACCTTAGAGGCTGCTCAGCAAAATGCCGCCGGTGCCATTATCGGTTCCAAGTTTGTCACTCTGCTCAGCGAGAGCAAGAGTGCCGACGAGGCATTGGACAAATTGTTCGATGCCCTTGAACAATAATTATATTTATAAATAATGTAAAATAAGAGCGAGTTATCGCTCTTTTTTTGTACCTTTGTCGGCAAACTACTAAAACGACAAATATGAAAAAACTATTTACTTTGTTGGTACTGTGTATCACAGTTCTCTCCATACAAGCCAAAGGCTGGGATGAGCAGCAGTACAAACAGATAGAGCAGAGTATCCGTGTCCCCCAGTTCGTGGACAAAGTGTATGACATCACCAAGTATGGTGCCAAGCCTGATGCTATAGCATCCAAGAACCAGAAGTCCATACAGAAAGCCATTGACCAATGCTCCAAGAAAGGAGGCGGTCGGGTAGTCGTTCCCGCAGGAAAGCGTTTCCTCACTGGAGCCATCCAACTCAAGAGTGGTGTCAATCTGGTCGTTGAGGAAGGCGCTGTCTTGGAGTTTGCCTTTGAGCCAGAGTTATATCCTATCGTACCGACACGCTGGGAAGGACTTGACTGCTGGAATGTCTCCCCCCTCATCTATGCCTATCAGGCAAAAGACATTGCCGTCACGGGCAAGGGTACCATCGACGGAGGAGGTTCGCAGGACACATGGTGGCCCTGGGTTGGCAATAAGCGTTTCGGTTACAAAGACGGAATGGCTGTCACCCAATGGAACGAGCACAGCCGTCCTCTCCTGATGAAGCAGGCAGAAGATGGTGTCGACATGGACAAGCGTCGTTTTGGTCCCAAGGACGGTCTGCGCCCGCAGATGATCAACTTCAACCAATGTGAAGGTATCCTCATTGAGGATGTCACCCTGTTACGCTCACCATTCTGGGTCATCCATCCCCTGTTGTCGACGGACATCACTGTCCGTGGCGTACATATCAACAATGACGGTCCCAATGGTGACGGCTGCGATCCCGAAAGCTGTGATCGTGTGCTGATAGAGAACTGTTACTTCAACACTGGTGACGACTGTATCGCCATCAAGAGTGCCCGTAACAATGATGGTCGTGAGGGTGGACAGGGGCGTTATGCCGGAAGACCGTCCAAGAACATCATCATCCGCAACTGCAAAATGCAGAACGGTCACGGTGGTGTCGTTATCGGTTCCGAGATCTCAGGTGGTTGTAAGAATGTCTATGCCCATGACTGTGTAATGGACTCTCCTAACCTCGACCGCGTGCTCCGCATCAAGACCAACTCTTGCCGCGGCGGTGTCATCGAGAACATCAATATGCGCAATGTGACTGTCGGACAATGCAAGGAAGCTGTCCTGAAGATAAACACCGACTATGAGCCCCGTGAGATCTGTTGCCGTGGCTTCTACCCCACGGTGCGCAATGTCACCATGGAGAATGTCACCTGCCAGAAGTCACGATATGGTGTGATGATTGTCGGTTATGACGACCCCAAACTTGCCTATACCGTCAATAACATCACCGTCCGCAACTGTCAGTTTGACGGGGTATACGACAAGCCTGTCCATCAGGTAGGACTGGCACAGGATGTCACTTACGAGAACCTCATCGTCAACGGCAACCTCGTTCTGCAGGAGATGCCTTACAAACACTATTCCGAATGGCTCACCTACTCCGAGATGAAAAGGGTTCCTGAGAGTTACATGCTCGATTTCGCCAAGAAGCCTAAGTGGAGCTATGTCATGGGTATCGAACTGGAGAGCATGCTCGACACCTACCTGTGCTATGGCGGTGAGGATATTCTGAAATACTGCAAGATGTATACCGACAAGATGATTGACCAGCAAGGTAACATCACGGGCTATAACATTTTGGACTACAACCTCGACAATATCCGTACGGGACATTTCGTGACCCGTATGTATCAGAACTGGCCGGAGCCGAAGAACCTGCTTGCCATGCAGACCATGATGAAGCAACTCCAGGACCAGCCTCGCACCATTGCCGACAAGGTTTACTGGCACAAGGCGATCTATGCCTACCAGGTATGGCTCGACGGTATCTTCATGGGACTCCCCTTCCGCACACTGACGGCTCCGATCACTGAGAAGGTAAAAGGTAAGAAGGTAAAAAAGAATCCCATTACTGCTATCTATGATGACGCTGTCAACCAGTTGAAGATCACCTATAACCGTACGCTCGACCCCAAGACAGGACTCAACCGTCATGCTTATGATGAGACACGTAAGACGTTCTGGGCTGACAAGGAGACAGGACTCTCACAGCACTGTTGGGGACGCGCCCAGGGCTGGTATACCATGGCACTTATCGAGGTACTCGATGCACTGCCCAAGGACTACGCCCGCCGTTCGGAGGTTCTCGACCTGCTGCAAAAAGACTTCGATGCCATCCTGAAATGGCAGGATAAGAAGACCGGACTATGGTACCAGGTGATGGACAGTCCTGGTAAGGAAGGCAATTACCTGGAATCCACCTGTTCATCTATGTTCACCTATGCCCTTCTGAAGGCATACCGTATGGGGTATGTCAGTGAGAAATACCGTGATGCCGGTCTCAAGGCATACAAGGGTATCATCAAGAACTTCATCAAGGTACACCCTGACAAGACCATCTCGCTGACCCAGTGCTGTGAGGTGGCAGGTCTTGGTCCTGCTGCCACCGACGAGGTAGTAGCTGCCATGAAAAAGATCAACCCCAAAGGCTCTGTCAAGGAGAACAAACGTCGTGACGGCAGCTACGCTTACTATCTCAGCGAACCCATCCGCAACAACGATGCCAAGGGTGTCGGTCCGTTCATCTGGGCTTCCCTCGAGATGGAAAAGTTGGGATATACGACGGAAAACATGAAATAACTAATAAGGAAAGGAAATATGAAAAAGTATCTATTAACACTCACAGCGACTTTGCTGTCAATGACAGCCGTGGCAGATGGGTACGACCTGGACAAGCCCTTCGGCTTCTGTACTGTTTCATCCCGTACGGATGCCAGCAGCACCTATAATATTACTGGAGGAGGAGTATATACCTACCCCATACCAGACAGCTTTACTGGTAAGGTGACCACCCTGAAATCTAATGGTCAGGACATGAAGGGAACCATCCAAAATGCCATCAAAAACAATGATGTCGTTATCCTCGATGGTGCAGATGGTGAGTTCATCGTATCGAGCAACATCGGAATCACCGGTTCTGGCAAGACGATTATCGGCATCAATAATGCTATTATCAGCACCAAATGGTATGTGACGGACGAGATTAAGAAGGCTCTTAACGATGCCGGCGTTTCTAAGATGAGTACCAGCGGTGGTGGTGGAACCCTTCCCAACGGACAGTCTGTCTCTGAAGAGGCGGAGTATAATACCCGCAAGATTATCATTGAGATGACAAGTGACAATAGTGAGAACTACCGTAAGTCGGGATGTATCTCCTTGAGCAGTTGTCAGAATATCATCATCCGCAACATAACGTTCAAGGGACCCGGTGCTATCGACGTGGGTGGTTACGACCTCATCTCCTGCACTGGTGCCAAGAACTGCTGGGTGGACCACTGCGAGTTCATGGATGGTATGGATGGTAACTTCGACATCACGAATGCTGCCGACTTCAACACCGTCAGCTGGTGTGTCTTCCGTTATACCGACCGTTCCTACATGCACCAGAACACCAACCTTATCGGCAGTAGCGACAGTGAAACAACAGGCAAGCTGAACACCACCTTCGCCTTCAACTGGTGGGCACCTGGTTGTAATCAGCGTATGCCGCTGGGACGTGTAGGAAAGATCCACATGCTGAACAACTACTATAGCTGCAGTGGTGCCAGCCTCTGCATGAACCCCCGCAAGAACTCGGAGTTCCTCATTGAGGGCAACTACTTCGCATCGGGAGTGAGGAACTGCTACAAGAACAATGATGCCACTGCGGTAACATGGGCTGACAATAACATCATCAAAGAGAATGTTACAAAGCCGACCTCCTTCGGTACTACCGTCACTGTACCTTATTCTTATACAGTGGCAACCACAAACGATGTCCCTGATGCGGTACAGAATGGTGCCGGTGCTACCCTCCCTTACGGTGACAGCGGCAGTGGCAGTGAGACCACTGGTAGCAAAGGGAGCATTTTATGGGCGATGTCTTCAAATACCAATGCGGAGGTAAGCAGTGCACTGACAAGTGAAATCACCACGACAACATTTGACCTGGGCAGTAATCTGTCCCAAAACAACACATCCAATTCTGGTGGCATTACTTTTAGAAAGTTCACTGCCGAGAACCCTATTACCGCACCATCTGAAAATGACATCGTCACTTTTTCGATCACCTCAAAAAGTGGTTACAAGTTCAAGGCAACAGACATCTCTTTCTATGCCTGCAAGTTTGGTACGGATAATGGTACCATCGATGCCAAGTGGACGGATGCCGGAGGAACGAGCACAATCCTTGAGAAGTCCTCACCAAGTCGCAATACTGCCGATGCCACAAAAGGATACAATTACTATACCTTGTATGAGTTGCCACTGACAGGTATTGCCAAAGAGACTGAAGGAACGTGTACGCTGAAAATCTACCTCTATAACGTAGGATTTATCAAGGAGGGAACAGTCACAAAGAAGGACCTGGGTCTCGCACAAGTGATGATCAAAGGTACCATCACGGAAGCCACAGGTATCAGCACCCCAGTCATCATCAAGGGCGACGGACATATCTACAACCTCCGTGGTCAGCGGGTAGACGAGAACTACAAAGGTATCGTGATTAAGAACGGAAAGAAGTATATACAGAAATAAATGGAAATGAAGAAATATCTATTAGCAATCCTTGCAGTGGTGGCAGTCAACACCTGTATTGCGCAGACCATTGATGCCAGCAAACTGTCAGAGTATGACAAGAACGCACCTGTCGGCTTTGGTGCCAGTGTGACTGGTGGTGAGGGCGGTACGACTGTTACCGTGGAGAACTTCTCACAATTAAAAGCACAACTAAGTGCTTTTAGTACGACGAAGACTATTATCTACGTCAAAGGGACCATCACCTTCGACGGACAATACGAGATGCGTGGTGTGAAGAACAAGACCATCATCGGACTGCCCGGTACTACGTTTGAGAATATGAATGAGGACATCCCCACCAGCGAGAGTGACAAGAATGCGAAAATCAAGAAGACGGGCATTCTGCTCGTCCGTGAGTGCGACAACATCGCCATCCGCAACATCACCTTCAAAAGTGCGGGAGCTTGCGACTTCAATGGCAACGACAACCTGTATCTGCAAGGCAGTACCAACGTCTGGGTCGACCACTGCGACTTCCAGGATGGTGTCGACGGCAATTTGGACATCTGTATCGCTGCTGACAACATCTGTGTCTCCTGGTGCCGCTTCCGCTACCTCCTTCCTGCCCGTGGCAAAGGCTACGGTGGCAGTTCTGAGGATCACCGCTTCACCAACCTGATAGGCAACGGTGATAAGCAGACGGGTGACCAAGGCAAGCTGAATGTCACCTTCGCCAACTGCTGGTGGGACAATGGTTGTAAGGAGCGCATGCCCCGTGTCCGTTTCGGTAAGGTGCATACCCTCAACTGCCTCTATAGCAGTGAGAATGCCAACTACTGCGTGGGTGGTGGCTATAAGAGTAATGTCTACATCGAGAAATGTGCCTTCACCAGTGACAAGGCGAAGAAGACTCCATGGAAGAAATATGCCACTTCAAGTGGTTATACCGACTATAACGTCACCATTAAGGACTGTCTGAATGCAGCAGACAAGCAAGAGCGTTCGGGAGATATCGACTATTTCGTACCAACGGATGTCTATACCTATACCTCCTATGCCGCTAATCTGGTGGAGAGTGTAGTGAGCAATGCCGACAATGGTGCCGGTCCCACCCTGCAGTTTACTTCCTCTGACGGTATCAATACCATCAAGACCAACCAGCGTTCTGATATGCCACGCTACAACATAAAAGGGCAACAAGTGGACAGCAGCTACAAGGGACTGGTCATCCAAGGAGGTAAAAAATACATTCAGAAGTGAGCGGAGAACTAAGTTTACTTAGATTCTTCCGAGCGAAAATGTATTCCTGAGGGCAAATACATCCAGGAATAAGAATGGATATTACCTGTATTTTAAAATTCGCAAAATAAGTGTCAATCTATCAGAAATAGTTGCAACCGACTGTGCTATAGTCGGTTGCAACTTGACAGATAGGCTGACAGATTGATAGATATTCCGTCGTTTGCACGTTATTCTTTTACCTTTTAGCTTGTTTCCTTATTGGTAATCGTTGTATTCGCTGAGGGCAACCAGTGGATTCCTACGTGGAAACCATCGGTTTCCTTATGGGAACCCATCGGTTTCCTCCGTTGGAACCGATGTTTTCCGCTATCCGGACTCCCAGTTAGCTTAAGTTTCGCATACTCAACGGTTACCTGCGTTGCTCTCACCTCTTACCCCTCTCCAAAGAAACGGCAGTTGGTGACAACGAGTGACATCGATTTTTCGTCCTTGCCACCTGTAACAAACTGATTATCAAGTAGTCTTGCAAGGCGGCAACGGTAACAAGGGTTAAAAAAATACATGTAGGGAGCACGTAAACGTTTACGGACTTTTTGTTGATTTTTAACCACCCACTTTCACCTTATTATATTTTTATGCGTATCTTTGCAGACAAACAAGCTACTACGACATATTTTAATCAATTAATAACTAAAAATAAGCATTTATGAAGTACAAATTTTTACGCATGTCGCTTCTGAGCGCTTTCGCCATACTCTTTGGTGGAGCCGCATTAGGAGCATTGATGGGTGCTGATGGTGAGGGCACGACCATCTATTCGTGGGACAGTGGGACTGAGACTGGCGGCACTGCAGCTGGCTCTGCCGATGGATTAGTCGGAGCGAGGAATGCCAATAACACTACCATCAAATTGGATGGAAAAGCCGATTTCTCAACTAACACTGTAACTATTACATTGGACAAAGCACTTAGTGCTGGCGACAAAATATCAGTTACTGCTTACAGAAACAAGAATGCCGTAGACAAAACATCTGGTTTTAAGGCAAAGTTTGAAAAAGGAGAAAGCATTGTTGCCAGCTCCACAGGTTTAGAGTTTGTGAATATTGATGCCTCCGACGCTTCCGCAGAGGACAGCAACCGTGGTACAGAGCCCAACACCTGCACTTTTGAGGTTCCTACTGACGCTGCAGGTAGCAAGACTATCACCATGACACGCTCACACCAGGGAACAAACCTTTTCATCACCAAAATAGTGATTACGACCCCTGCCTCTGGTGACGAAGGCGGCTCTGGCGAAGGCGAAGGCGAAGTAAGCTTCCCTATCACTGCTACATGGAGTTTCACTGATGCAGACGTAGTAGCTGCAGCAGTAGCTATTTCAGGTACCTCAAACTCTACACAGATTGAGAACAATGGTCTGAAACTAACTGTTGAGGCAAATGGCAAGACCATTAGAGATAATGGAAACAGTATCCAGACTGGTGACGGTGTCGTATTCAAAGTACCTGTTCAGGGTAAGAAGGACGAGGTGACCGTCGTAGGATACTCCTCTCCTTATTTTGCATATTCTATTGCTGGCGTAGATGCTACAGAGGCAACAACAAAGTATACTGCTACTGCCGCTGATGTCGCCCAAGGATATGTAGAGGTTGTCAACAAGGGACAGTACCTTATTTCTATCAGTGTGACTCAGAATGAGGATGACAATGCAGACGAAGGTGGTGATACTCCTGCCACTGATGTGACTGCCACTTGGGACTTCGTCAAGAACTGTGCGAACCTCGCTCCAAAGGCTGAGGGCGGAGCATACACGGCAACCACCATGGCTTCTGATGTAGAGGGTATTGAGATGACGATTGTATACAATGGTGGTCAGATTAAGAACAACGACAACAGCTACTATGTCGGAACCGGTGTGGAAATGCAGATACCTGTGAAGAACGTTGGTGACGAGGTTACTGTAGTAGGTTATCCCGGTTATTTCCACTATAGCATAGCTGGCGTAGAAGCAGAGAACCAGACCACAACTTATAAAGCAAAGAGTACAGATGTCTCCCAGGGTTATGTTGCTGTTGTCGCTACAGCATCCAACAACTACATCAACTCTATCTCTGTGACGCAATATGCTCCAAAGTCTGAGAACATCGTCGAGAAGTCTATCTACAAGACTGACTTCAGTGACTGGGAGAAAGCTTCCCCCAGTGACCCCGCTACTACTATCACAAAGACCACTAAGTACACTAAGCAGGATTTGGTATTCACCCTGTTCCAGACCTCTGTCATGGCTACAGAAGACACGAAGTTCTCCGCTTATACCACTCTGCCCCGCATGACCGTCCGGGCTGAGAAGAAAAGTGGATCTTATTTCACCACCAGTGCATTGGCTGAGATTACCAAGATCCGTTTCATCCATGGTGCTACCGGTAGCAACCGCGGTTGGAAGGTTGAGGCTAAGGGTGACGGCGATGCTGACTGGGTTGTCGTCTCAAGTGATGCCGCTAACCCACAGAACTGGTGTGAGGTGACCAAGAATATCAACAAGAAGAACTGCCAGTTACGCTTCACCAACCTTGCTGACGCACAGAATGCATTCTTGTTTGAACTCGAGATCTTCGGTAATGTTGACTTGGCGGGCGAGCCGCTGTTGGGATCCTTCAAGGCTAATGGTGAGGCTTATGCCGCAGAAGATATCTTCGAGATGAACAGTGCAGGCAACTATGAGGGAACCATCGAGGTCAGCAAGACGGCTGAGATGATTAGTGAGAGTAATCCTTTGACCGACATCAATGCCGACAATGGTGAGATTGGCACTGTCACATACACAACCACTGGTGAGGGTGCTGACCAGAAGACTGTCGTCACCATCCCTGTTACTGCAGAAAAGGGTACTGTCAACTATATCCTGACCGTTGCCAAGAAGCCAGACTTCACCCTGACCTATTATGATTTGGCAGGTAAGGAGATTGGAACACAGAAAGTGGAGAAGGATGCCAAGATCGGTAAGTTCGAAGTGAATATCGATGAGGTAAAGGCTGCCACAGAGGGCTACAAGGCACGTGGCTGGTTCAAGAACAACTATGTCGGTGAGAAATACTCCGTTGACGATGTCATTACTGGCGATACCAAGTTGTATTCAGTAGAGACAGAAATCGAGGTATCCAGCGACAGCCGCAAATATGAGTTTGACCTGAGAAGCAAGACCTTCTATGCAGAAGACCATGAGGCATTCAACGTTATCAGTGAAAAGGCAAAATGGCATGATACCACTCACGGATGGTCATTCTATAATGGTGACAAGATTGAGCTGCTCGTTGGTAAGAAAGCCACCATCTCTGTCGCACTTTGCCAATATGGCTCAGGAACCAATATTCTCGTAAAGAATGCTGCTGGTGAGACCTTGGAGACATTAGCTGCCAAGAGTGAGACTGACGGTGCTTTGGTAAGTTACAACTACGAGGGTGTGGCTGGAACATTGACATTGGAAATGGAAGCAGGCGGAGAGATGTATATCCACAGTGTGAAGATTTTCAATACTACGACGACCAACTACGACATGGCAGGTCAGTGGATCTACGTGAAGCAAGGTGATGCCAGCAGCTTTATCGACGCTATTGACGCAGCCAATGGTATGACTGGTACGGAAAGAGTATTCATCTATGTTCCAAAAGGTACTTACGACCTCGGTCAAAAGACACTGACCACTATCGGACGTAACAATATCTCTATCATCGGTGAGTCGATGGAGGGTACGATTATCAAGAACCGTCCTGCAAAGGAAGGCATTGCCATCACAGCTACCCTGCTGAATACGGCAACCAATACCTACCTGCAGGATCTGACCCTCGACTGTATCGCTCCCTATGGAACTGGTGACGACACCAAGAGTGCTGAGCGTGGTGTCTGCTTCCAGGACAAGGGTAACCAGACCGTCATGAAGAATGTCTACCTGAAAGGTCTGCAGGACACCTATTACAGTAACGGTGCTGAAGGAATGACCGGTTACTTCGAGACCTGTAAGATTGAGGGTACCGTTGACTTCATCTGCGGTAGCGGCTCAATCCTCTTCAACCAGTGCGACCTCTATGTGGCTGACCGTAGTCAGAGCAAGACATCCGCTAATGTCATCACCGCTCCTGCCACATACGCTTCTGAAAAGGGTTATGCCTTCTCTGGCTGTACTATCGATGGCACGGACAACCAGAAGGACAAATACAACCTTGGTCGTCCATGGCAGAAGTCACCTGCAGCAACCTACGTAAACACCACGATGAAGATCAATGCATCGGCTGCTGGCTGGACAAGCATGAACAAGGCAGATGCTATCCGATTCCATGAGTTCAACACGAAGAACGCAGAAGGCACAGAAGTTAAATCTCATAATGTGAATACCTGTGAGACAACTGGTACGAAGGATGAGCTCTACCTGACAGCGGAACAGGCTGCCAACTATGCTCCTGACAAGTTCTTCACTTCATGGACTCCTGCTACTGCCGCTGCTCAGTTCGATGCTCCTACGGATGCTACGCTGAAGGACGGCACCATCACATGGACTGCCGTAGAGGGTGCTGCCGGCTATGCTATCTTCGCTAATGACGAGTTGCTGGGCATCACCGAGACAACTTCTTACACCATCACCGAGGCTGCCGGTGCCCGTCGTGCCGATGGTGAGGTAGTCTACACCATCCGTACCGTCAATGCGATGGGTGGATTCGGTGAGGCACGCGCCGTGACTGATGCCACTGCCATCAGCAAGGTGAAGGCTGACGAGAAGATTGACTGGAACAACCAAATGGTTTACGACCTGCAGGGCCGTCGTGTGAAGAATGCCTCCAAGGGTGTCTTCATCATCAATGGTCATAAGGTAATCATCAAATAAGGTACATACCTTATTAATAATATTATAGCAGTGGCTGTTTTCCCACACGGGGAGAGCAGCCACTGCTGTTTTAGTTAAAAAACACCTTTCCGTAAACGTTTGCAGGAAAAAGTAATAAGATTCTTTTGCAGTTTTAAGATTTATTTGTAAATTTGCATCCAGAATCATAAAAATATTTTTATTAATTTTAAAACTACTAATTTTATGTCTGTTAAATTTAAGAGTATGCGAATTGCGCTTACACTTACATTCCTACTTATCGTGGGTAGTTTGTCAGCGCAGAACGTTACTGGTACAGTGAAGGATGCAACGGGCGAGGCCGTCATCGGAGCCACTGTTCAGGAACAAGGTACCCAAAATGCAACAGTGACCGACTTTGACGGTAACTTCACATTGAAGGTATCAGGAAACAAACCAATCGTTATCTCATACATTGGTATGAAGCCCCAGACGATTGACGTAAAAGGTAAGAGCCGTGTTGACGTAACACTGCAAGACGACAACACCCAGCTCGAAGAGCTCGTGGTCATCGGTTACGGTTCCGTTAAGAAGAAAGACATCACTGGTTCTGTAGCCACAGTTGGAGCAGACGCTATCGCAGCCGTTCCTGTTGCCAATGCCTCTGAAGCACTGACTGGTAAGATGGCTGGTGTACAGGTAACGACAACGGAAGGTTCTCCAGATGCCGATGTGTCTATCCGCGTTCGTGGTGGCGGTTCTATCACCCAGTCAAACGAGCCATTATACATCGTTGACGGATTCCCTGTTGAGAGCATTAGTGATATTGCTCCTTCTGACATTGAGGACATCACCGTACTGAAAGATGCTTCTTCTACCGCTATCTATGGTAGCCGTGGTGCTAATGGTGTTATCATGGTAACCACTAAGGGTGGTAAGGAAGGCAAGACCAATGTCAGCTATAATGTTTACTACAGCTGGAAGAAAATTGCAAAGAAGTACGATGTGCTTAGTGCAAGAGACTATGCATCCTGGCAGTATGAGTTATGGCAGTTGAGAGGAAAACCCGAGAAGTACAATGAGTATTTTGGTAATTTTGAGGATCTCGACATGTACAACAATGTTCCTACTAATGATTGGCAGGATCAAGCTTACGGTCGTATTGGTCACACCTTTAACCACAACTTGAGCATCACGGGTGGAGCAGAGAAGTTGAAGTATGCTTTCAGCTATGCTCATATTGACGACAAGGCTATCATGCAGGGGTCTAGTTTCAAACGTGACAACATCTCTTTCAAGCTGAACCACAAGCCTCATAAGAAAGTGTCAATAGATTTGACTGCCCGCTTCTCTCGCACAAAGATTAATGGTGGTGGTGCCAATGAGCAGAGCAGTTCCTACAATACCGACAAGCGTCTGCGTTATGCAGTACAGTACACACCAATCCCCGTAGCCGGTCTGACTGGTGACGATGAGGATCTGAGTGCTGGAAACAGTTTCATTAGCCCTCTGACTTCTATTAGAGATAATGATAAGAAACAAGAGCGCATGCAGTTGAATCTGGGTGGAGCTTTCACATGGGAAGTTTACAAGAACTTGAAGTTCAAGACGGAGATTGGTTATGACTACTATCGTGGAGACAACAAGTTATACTATGGTCTTTCTACCTATAAGATTCAGAATGAGCCCAAAGGTGACGACCAGAACAAGCCTGGTATTACACTGACAAAGCAGTATCGCTCTAAACTCCGCAACACTAATACCTTGACATATGACTTCAAGGAGATTTTCGGTAAGGACAGTAAGCACCACTTGGATGCTCTGTTCGGTGAAGAATATGTTATTCAAAAGAATGAGGTGCTGAGAAATACCGTATACGGTTTCCCAACAAACTTCTCGGCAGAGGATTGCTGGAACCTGACGACTCAGGGTACTCCATTCGAGATTACTGACTACTTCTACCCCAATGATGTGTTATTGTCTTGGTTCGGTCGTCTGAACTACAATTTTGACAGCAAATATTTGTTGAGCTTTACTTTCCGTGCAGACGGTAGCTCTAAGTTCGCTGACGGCAAACGTTGGGGTTACTTCCCCTCTGCAGCTCTTGCTTGGCGTATATCTTCTGAGAAGTTCATGGAGAAGACTCAAAGCTGGCTCGACGACTTGAAACTGCGCTTCAGTTTCGGTACTGCTGGTAACAACAACATCCCTGCTGGCATGGCTTCACTGACTCCAGAATTCCAGTCAATCGCCACTTCATGGATTAACGGTTATTCTTCTGTTTGGATTCCCGTAAGAGACGATTCCGGCAACAGTACAATGAGTAATAAGAACCTAAAGTGGGAGACTACTATCACTCGTAACATCGGTTTGGATTATGTCATGTTTGGTGGTAAGTTAAACGGATCGTTCGAGTTCTACTGGAACAACACGAAAGACCTGCTGATAGCCTTCCCTGTTGCAGGAACTGGTTATACCACTCAGTACCGCAACATGGGTGAGACTAAGAATACTGGTTTTGAAGCATCTGTTACGTGGAATGCCGTTAACAAGAAAGACTGGGGACTGAGTATCGGTGCTAACGTATCCTTCAACAAGAACAAGGTTGTCTCACTGGGTGACCTTGATGAGATTGACAACATCGCTACAGGATGGGCTTCTACCGAAATTGACAAGGACTTCATGATTAAAGTCGGTGAGCCTATCGGACAGATTTACGGTTATGTAGCTGACGGACGTTATGAAGTGAGCGACTTCGATATTGAAGCTTCTCAAGCTCAAAACAAGTGGGTGCTGAAAGAAGGTGTAGCAGACGCTAGTGATGTATTAGGCACTACTGTAATGCCTGGTATGATGAAGATCAAAGAGACCAAAGACGAGAAGACTGGCAAGATTACCGTTGCTGACCGTCAGGTTATTGGTGACACTAATCCAAAGTGCATCGGTGGTTTCAACATCAATGCTCGTGCATATGGCTTTGACCTCGCTGCCAATTTCAACTGGAGTATCGGTAATGATGTTTACAATGCCAATAAACTTCAGTTCACTCAGACTGGTAAATCCACAACCTACTGGAATCTGATAGACGAGATGGCTGCTGGCAAGCGTTGGACATACATCAATGCTGATGGTGAGTTGCTTGACTACAATAATGCAGAGGAACTTGCCGCTCTTAACGCCAACACATCCATGTGGACTCCTTACACCACCAAGTATGTCCTGACCAGTTATGGTGTAGAGAAAGCATCCTTCTTCCGTTTGGGCACTCTGACCCTCGGCTACACACTGCCAAAGTCACTGCTTAAGAAAATGTATATCAACTCTCTTCGCATTTATGCTACATGCTACAATGTATTCTGCATCACCAACTATAGCGGTTCTGACCCAGAGGTTTCTTCTATTCGTAAGACCAACTTGACTCCTGGTGTAGACTATTCTGCATATCCAAAGAGCCGTCAGTTTGTGATTGGTATGAATGTGAATTTCTAATTCGTAAAAAAGAGAACAATATGAACAAGTATAAATATATTTTAGGTGTGATGCTCGCTGGAAGCATGATGGTTTCTTGTAGCGATCCTCTGACCGTAGAGAGTCCATCATCACTGGAAGCCGGATTCCTCTATTCTGAAATGAATGAGCAGATGGCTGATGCGGCGGTTATGGGTATCTATGAAGCTATTGCCCACGTAAATTCATATCGTGGTCGTTTCATTCCCTATTTCGGAACGAATACCGACTGTGAGATTTTCAACAACTATGGTGGTGTTGCAGATCCTTCTACCGACAAGGAAGCTTCTTTGGCTGTGTACTCTGCAAAAGTAGATAATACCTATATGAACACAAATAATAACGTATATGCTAAACTATACGAAGCTATTGAGCGTGCAAATTTAGGTATTGAGGCAATCAAGGCTAATGGCAATATTGAAAATAATGAGAACATGCGTCAGCTATATGGTGAGTTACTCACCCTACGTGGTATGATGTATTTTGATCTAGTAAAGGCATGGGGTGATGTTCCTTACCGCTTCGAGCCTGTAGGTAACATGTCTTCTCCATACGCAGAGAAGACAGACCGCGTCACTATCCTGAAGAAAGTTATGGATGACTTGCTGGAGGCTGAGGACTGCCTGGGATGGCCTAACGAGAATAAATACACCTCATCTGTAGAACGTGCCAGCAAATCATTTGCAAAAGGACTTCGCGCACGTTGTGCCATGTTCCTTGCTGGTTATTCTCAGTGGCCTACTGCCGAAGGAGACCATACAAACTCTGAGCTGCGCTACAACATCGCTGATGCCTCAGAGCGCCAGCAGATGTACACGATTGCCCGTGACGAGTGTGTCAGTATCCTGAACTCAGGAAAACATACATTTGGTACTTTCGAGGAAAATTTCCGTTCTCTGTGCCAAGAAGATGTTACTGCTGGTAGGGAGTCTATATACGAAATTCCATTCTCTGACGGTCGTGGACGTGTTCTTTATACATGGGGCGGCAAGCATGGTGATGCTGACCAATGGACAAAATTAGCAAAGGGTGGTGTTAATGGTCCTGCACCAACTCTTTGGTATGATTATGACAAAGACGATGTTCGCCGTAATATCACCTGTCTTCCCTACCAGTGGAAAGGTGGCGTGAAAGTCATCTCTGGTGGTTCTGGTGGTGGTTGGAGCTTCGGTAAACTCCGCTTCGAGTGGATGAACCGTATCGTTACATCAACCAACGACGATGGTATCAACTGGCAGGTTATCCGTCTTGCTGATATCTACATGATGGCAGCCGAGGCAGAGAACCAACTTAGTGGACCTTCAACGGCAAAGAATTATCTGCTTCCTGTTATGAACCGTGCCTATGGTTCTACAAAAGCTAACACTTTGATTTCAGCCGCTTCTTCTCAGAGTGCTTTCCAACTCCTAATCGAGGATGAGCGCAAGTTTGAGTTTGCAGGTGAGGCTATCCGTAAGATTGACTTGATGCGCTGGGGTAAGTTAACAGAGAAACTTGCTGAGACCAAGCAGAAGATGATTGCACTTGCTAATCGTACAGGTGCATATGCTGATTATCCAACGAAGGTGTACTATAACGACGGTTTGGATGCAGCCGCTGATGACGCTGACGGATATACACTCTACGGATTGGAGAAAGGTCAGACTGACGAGGAGGGAATGAACTTGTATGCCAATAACTCTCGTCTATTCAACTTGACAGGTGATGCCACAAGTGATAATGACAAGAAGATTAACAATATGATTAACAACTTGTATATTGGCGATCCTAACACCTATATGTTCTGGCCTATATGGCGTTACTTCATACAGAACAGCAACAACACGCTCTTTAACGATTACGGTTACGGCGAATAATTCACCTAATTAATAATAAGAACTATGAATAAGATATTCAATAAAATCACAATGGCTTTTGCAATCGGTCTTTCCCTATCAGGGATGACCGCTTGCTCAGACCCTGGCGATCCCATCACCAGTATGGAGTTTAGCCGTCTGTTCAGCCCAACAACGCTGGAGGCTAAGGTTCAGAGCACCACTGGAGTAAAACTGACTTGGTTTGCCATCTCTGCCGCTGAGAATTATCAGATAGAGATTTATGCTGATGATCCTAATATGGAGTTCAGCGGTACCCCTGCATACCAGATAACAGCAGTTCCTGAGACAGGTGACACCCAAGCTGCAAGGTCAGAATGCACGTGGACACTGCCCGCTGGCACTCTGGAAGGCGAGACCACTTACTCTATACGCCTGAAAGCTATTGGTGACAATATGGAGTCTAATTGGGCAGCTACTACTTTTGAGACTGGAACAGAACAGATTTTCTATGATGTTCCGACGACAGACATTACTAAGACTTCTGTCACTCTGAAATGGCCTGCTGGAACTTCTGTTACAAAGATTACAGTTGAAAAGAGCAGTGAGGTGATTCAGGAGCACACTCTGACAGCAGACGAAATTGCTGCTGGTGAGGCAACTATTGAAGATTTAAAGGTTGAAAGTACCTATACCTTCTACATCTACAACGGAGAGAAACAGCGTGGTAAGATCAAGGTTGCTACCCTGCCTAACTACACTCCTGCTACTTCATGCACAGAACTGCTTGATGCTATTGAGGCTGCTGAGCCCGGTGAGGTTATCATGTTGACAGAAAACATGGTTTATGACTTCACTGATGCAGCTGCAATGGGTAAGGAAGAGGCTGTTAAATCAATTAAGATTGAGAAAGATATCGTACTTAACACCAATAACGGTGCTACCATTAAGGGCGTGTACTTCCAAATCTTTGCTGGCGCAAGCCTTGAGATAGCAAACATCACTTTGGACGGTGAGAATGGCTCAGGTGACCAAGCATTCAATTATAAGGATGCAGGTAATTATGCAAAACTTTACATCCATAATGCAGAAATCAAGAACTACACTAAGGGATTCTTCTATATCAATGTAGCTGCTGTAATCGACAACATCACTATTGATAAGTGTACCATCCACAATATTGTATGTTCTGGTGGTGACTTGTTCGATAGCCGTTCTGGTGGATACAACACATTCAACCTGACAAACAACACTATCTATGAGTGTGCTTTAAGTCGTGACTTTATCCGTATGGACGATGCTTCAGGTTCTGTAACAGCTACTCCTGTTATAAATATTGACCACAATACTCTGTATAATGTAGGTAGTGCAGGTGCTAACTATCGTCTATTGTATGTTCGTTTTGCCGGAAACGTCATCAACTGGACGAACAATGTGGTAGCTAACACCAATTACAAACGTGGTTTCTCAAATCAGAAGAACACAGCGATTCCAACCTTTAAGAACAACTTCTACTTCAACACAGTGAACTTGTTAAGCGCTGGTAGCACTGCTGATGCAACTATCACATTCTACGACAATGACACCTTCGGTGGTAATGGTACTGAGGTAACTGCAGATCCATTCAAGGATGCTGCTAATGGTGATTTCACCATCACAGACACGAAGATTATGGATAAGGAAGCTGGTGACCCACGCTGGTATACAGCTCAGTAATCCATCCCCTACGCTATAACTTAAACGGGCAGACATGCAGATTGTCTGCCCGTTTGTTTTTTCCCGAAAAGTTTTGTTTATTTATATTTATATTGTATCTTTGCAAATAAAATACGAAATGAATACGAAGATAAAAAATACAATAAGTGATTATTTCAAGACTCAACCTGTAGAGAAGGCATGGGTATTTGGATCATTCTCCCGAGGTGAGGAAAGGCTTGATAGTGATGTGGATATCCTTGTTTCTCTCATCCCCGGAACACGCTTAGGACTAAGATTCTTTGCCATGAGTTTGGAATTAGAACAATTACTTAATCGCCCTGTTGACCTCGTAATAGAAGGTGACATACTTCCGTTTGCTGAAAAGACTGTCAACAAGGATAAAATATTAGTATATGCGAGAGCCTGAAAGAGATTTTTCACGATTACAGCATATCCTCACAGCAATTACCTGTGTGGAAGAGTATATTAATGGAATTAGCGAGGAAGAGTTAAAGAATGACAGACTACGCCTTCATGCCACAATTTATAACGTACAGATCATAGGAGAGGCCGTTTATAAATTGACAGATGATTTCAAACAAAAGCATCCTATGACTCCATGGGCTGTCATTGAGAAAATGAGACACATCTTGGTACATGATTATTTCAGAATTAATTTTGATGTGCTTTGGGACGTAATTACCAAAGACATACCCTTACTGAACTCACAAATCAAGAAGTATATTACTGAATTTAATCCATCCCCTACTCTATAACTCTAACGGGCAGACATGCAGATTGTCTGCCCGTTTGTTTTCCCCGAAAAGTTTTGTTTATTTATATTTATATTGTATCTTTGCAGAAAATATATAGCATAATGGCTAAGAAACGTATAAGAATAGATAGTAATACGAAGAGAGATTTATATGATAAATTCAGCGATTACACACTGGATTTATCAAAGTTAGTCTTTGGAGGTGTTATTCTTGCAGGCATTATGGGCTGAGCGTTAATCCCAACATACTATTTGGACTGGGAGCTGTATCTGTTATTATATTAACATTAGTAGGATTTGTATTTATAATTTTGAAACATAACAATAGGAGGTAAACTATGGGACTTATTTATTTTATATCCTTTTTCACTATTATTGCTGCCTTCATACTTATATGGGCACTATACCAATTACATAACATGTCAGACAATCAAGTAGAGACGAAATAATTCATCCCCTACGCTATAACTCAAACGGGCAGACATGCAGATTGTCTGCCCGTTTGTTTGTATATAAAGAAAAAAGTATTATCTTTGCAAGTACTAGATAATACTTATATGATGAAACATAAACTGATGGCAATCCTATGGATAGGATTTCAAACGGTCATGGCAAGTGCACAGATGCTACCTTACCAGAATCCGCAACTAAGTGCTGAGGAGCGTGCGGAAGACTTATTAGGACGACTGACGTTAGAGGAGAAGACGCAATTGATGATGGATGTATCACCAGCCATTCCCCGACTGGGCATCCCTGAGTTTCATTGGTGGAGTGAGGCACTGCATGGAATCGGACGAAACGGCATCGCCACAGTATTCCCCATCACAATGGGTATGGCTGCCACCTTCAATGACTATTTAGTATATCAGGCATTCACTGCTGCCAGTGATGAGGCACGAGCCAAGAACACTGAGGCTCGACAAAAGAACGACATCAGACGCTACAGAGGTTTGTCGTTCTGGACTCCGAATATTAATATCTTCCGTGATCCACGATGGGGACGCGGACAGGAGACATATGGTGAGGATCCCTACCTCACCACTCGCATGGGACTTGCTGTGGTGAATGGACTGCAGGGACAAGAGTTTTCCAGAAGCGCTAGTAGTACTAGTAGCACTAGAAAATACAAGAAACTCTTTGCTTGCGCTAAGCATTACGCTGTGCATAGCGGACCGGAATGGAACCGCCATGAGTTCAATATTGAACAACTGCCTGAGCGTGACCTTTGGGAAACTTATCTACCCGCTTTTAAGGCATTGGTAAAGGAAGGAAACGTCAAGGAGATTATGTGTGCTTACCAAGCTATCGACGGAGAACCGTGCTGTGGCAACACTCGCTACTTACACCGGATCCTGCGAGACGAATGGGGATTTCAGGGCATCGTGACAAGTGACTGCGGTGCCATCGATGATTTCTACAAACCGGGACGCCATCATTTTGTCAAGACGGAGGAAGATGCTGCCGCACAAGCTGTCATTGCAGGAACAGACGTGGAGTGTGGCAGTGTATACCGGTCGTTACCCGAAGCGGTGAGAACGGGTAAGATCACCGAGCAGCAACTGGACATCTCACTGCGCCGTCTGCTAATAGGACGTTTTGAGCTGGGTGACTTTGACCCTGACGAACTGGTGGAATGGACCAAGATTCCTATGAGTGTCGTGGCAAGCAAGGAACACAAGCAGATTGCCCTTGAAGCTGCTCAACAAAGCATCGTATTGTTGAAGAACAACGGCATACTGCCACTAAACCCTAAACTCGCAACTCGCAACCCTAAACTCGTTGTCATGGGTCCTAATGCCAATGACTCTACCATGATGTGGGGAAACTACAATGGGCAACCTACTCAGACAATAACAATCCTACAGGGTATCCGCCAGTATCTGCCAAATGTACCATTCATACAAGGATGCACCTGGACAAGAAAAGAAGTGCCCACGAGCATGTTCAACCAGGTATTCACCGACGATGGGCGTCCGGGACTGCAAGCCAACTACTGGAATAATGAGCGAATGGAGGGACTGCCTGCCATTGCCATCCGTCTCACGGAACCTCTCCATCTGGACAATGGTGGCAACACCGCTTTTGCACCCGGTGTGAACCTGGAGCATTTCACTGCCCGCTACGAGGGTGTGTTCCGTCCGCAACAGGATGGTGAGGTGACCTTTGATATGCTCAATGATGACTACTCCATGCTTGTCTTCAACGGTGACACACTTCTCAACCGGACAAATGGACACGGTGTACGTGATGCTCATCTGACCTACAAGGTAGAAGCAGGAAAAAGCTATCCCCTGCAACTGGTCTATGTGCAACATACAGGACATGCCATGCTGCAGTTCGACATCAACATGACCGATCACTCTGCTGAAGCCCTCTCCCCCCTTACAGCACCACAATCCCCATTAAAAGATGCTGATATTGTCATCTTTGTGGGAGGCATCTCGCCCCGTTTGGAAGGTGAGGAGATGAAGGTCAGCGAGGATGGCTTCAAAGGCGGCGACCGCACCAGTATCGAACTGCCACAGGTACAGCGTGAGTGGCTTGCCAACCTCAAGAAAGCTGGTAAGCGCATCATCTATGTCAACTGCTCTGGCTCTGCTATCGCATTGACTCCAGAAGACGAGATTGCCGACGCAATCGTACAGGGATGGTACGGTGGAGAGAAAGGTGGACAGGCTGTGGCTGATGTTCTTTTCGGAACATATAACCCTTGTGGAAAACTGCCCATAACATTCTATAAGAGCACTAACGACTTACCCGACTTCCTTGACTATCGGATGACGAACCGCACTTACAGATATTTCAAAGGCGAGCCCCTCTACCCCTTCGGCTATGGACTAAGCTACACCACGTTTGAGATTGGTGAGCCGCAGTATATATATAATAAGGTACGCGTGAGAGTCAAGAATACCGGCAAACGGGAGGGCACGGAAGTCGTTCAGGTCTATATGCGGAATACCGCTGATACGGAAGGACCGCTGAAGACGCTGCGTGCCTATCAGCGTGTCAACCTGAAAGCTGGTGAGAGCAAGACAGTGGAGATTGATTTCCCACGCGAGCGCTTCGAGGGTTGGGATACAGCCACCAACACCATGCGGGTTGTACCAGGAAAGTACGAACTGATGGTAGGCTCGTCAAGTGCTGACAACGATTTAAGGAAAATCATGGTTGATATCCAATAAAAAAAGAAATCCTCTCCAGAGTTCGGAGAGGATTTCTTTTTAACTATTTACTTCTTAGGAGCAGCCTTTTTGGCTGGAGCTTTCTTTGCCGCAGGCTTCTTAGCTGGAGCCTTCTTGGCGGGTTTCTCCTCCTCAGGAGCCTCATACTTAGCAAGACGGGCTCTCAGACGTGTAATCTCCTCATCCTTATACTCAATTTCATCACCCTGGTTACGGATAGTAGTCAGCAGGGCATTCAACTCCTCGTTGTCAATCTCTGCAGGGTAGAGCGCATTGACTCTGTTGATGAAGTCACCAAGGATATTCATATAGTTGGTGAAAGCATCAAACGGTCCGCTATAGATACCACGATCCAATCCTACATTAGAGGCTTTAGTCGTCATGAAACGGAAGTTGTTGGAAGCCTGCAGATAGTCCCAGTCCTGATTGATACGTGGCTCATTGGCTATACGTACACGGTCGGCAACACTATAGAGTTTATTGAAAGCCTCACGCTGCATAGCATTACCCAACCAGCAGGAAACATCACGCTCCTCGTCAACCCATGACAAGGTATCGGGCACGTCAAGGTTACCAACACTCTTCACCTTCATACAGATCTCTGTAGGTGTAGAGAAAGTGATGCCCTTTTCCTTAGCGCATGCAGGAAGAGCCTTCAGGAAATCAAGGATGTTACTGCTGAGTGGCTGAGCGATACCCAATGCCGACAGCTCCATGAAGATATTGATGATCTGCTCCTCCTCTGGAAAACGAGCAATGCGATCAATATAAGCATCAGCAAACAAGGGATAACCATCCCAGTCGGAATTATTGAAACGCAGTGAGATGTCATCTGACAACTCTACGTCACGCAACAATAATTTCAGATTGGGGGCTATATTACAGTTATAGACATAATGAGGTGACTTCCAACCCAGCACATGCTTGGCTCCCTCGGTCAGCATACCCTTGAAGCCCATGGCTGCTACCTGACCGCCGATGTCGTCACTATAAATAAGAGAAGAGTTACGGAGAACAGTTGGTTTCTTTCCAAAATACTCCTCTATCTTCTGACACTGTTTCTTCACATCCATGGCAAAGGACTCCTCGTTGGCAAGCGAGGACAGACCATGAGAGTATGGCTCAGCGAGGAACTCCACACATCCTGTATTGTTCAGTTCCTGTAATTTCTCCAATACCTGTGGAGCATGCATCTCCAACTGCTCAATACCCACACCCGACAGAGAGAAGGCAACCTTAAAGTCCTTACCATTTTCACGAATCATATCGCCAATGGTATTCAGTGCCGGCATATAACTGCGCTCGGCAATATCGCTGATACTACGCTCGTTCTCATAATCATCATAGTAATAATGATCGGTACCGATATCGAAGAAACGATAACGCTTCAGATGAATAATCTGATGTATCTCGAAATATAAACAAATTGTTTTCATAATTATCAATTTTCAATTATCAATTTTCAATTAAATTCACTGTTCCCAACCAAGGGTTCTCTTATAAAGGGTAGCAATCCATGCACCAACTTTCTCCCATGTAATCTGGTCAACCTCTTTCTTACCTTCCTCCTTGAGATACTGGAAGAGAGAATCGTTGGCACAGATGCTATAGATGGCATCGGCAAGTGCGTGGATATCCCAATAGTCAACCTTGATACAGTTGTGGAGAATCTCGGCACAACCAGACTGTTTCGAGATAATAGAGGGGGTTCCGCATTGCATAGCCTCCAACGGTGAGATACCGAAAGGCTCAGAAACGGAAGGCATCACATAGACATCAGAATCTTTCAGACACTCATAGACCTGCTTGCCTCGCATAAATCCTGGGAAGTGGAAACGGTCAGCAATACCACGCTCAGCCGCCAGATGAATCATTGCATCCATCATATCACCAGAACCAGCCATACAGAAACGTACATTACGGGTACGGCGAATCACCATATTAGCAGCCTCAACAAAGTATTCCGGTCCCTTCTGCATGGTGATACGACCAAGGAAAGTCACCACCTTGTCCTTACCCGTATGGTCAGGACGTGGGATAGCCTGATACTCCTCGGGCAGCGGATATACGGCATTATGCACCGTGAAGCACTTACGTGGATCCTGATGGTACTGGTGGATAACGGTCTGACGAGTCAGTTCCGATACACACATAATGCAGTCCGCCCAGTCCATACCGTTTTTCTCTATTGAGTAGACCGTCGGGTTCACCTTACCGCGGGAACGGTCAAAGTCGGTAGCATGTACGTGGATGCAAAGTGGCTTACCACTTACCTGCTTGGCATGGATACCGGCAGGATAGGTCAACCAGTCATGAGCATGGATGATATCGAAATCAAATGTACGAGCTACTACACCAGCGATGATAGAGTAGTTATTAATCTCCTCATGAAGGTTACCAGGATAGCCACCGGCGAACTCCATAGCTCCCAAATCATTGACATGCATGTAGTTGAAGTCGGCATAGATGTGGTCACGTAACTTAAAATACAAGTCGGGGTCCATGATGTTACCCACACGGTCACGGACATAGTCGTAGTTAACATCACGCCATGCAATAGGCACAGCGTTCATCGCTACAATGTTACAAGCCGTGCGGTCTTCATCACCAAAAGGTTTTGGCAGACATAATGTGATATCCATATCACCCTGGGCATGCAAACCCTGAGAGATACCATAGTTCGCGGTAGCGAGTCCACCGAATACGTGAGGAGGATACTCCCATCCAAACATTAATACTTTCATAGTCTTCTCCTCCTATTTTACTTTTGATATGAATATTTCTCCAACAGTTTCAGCGTACGGAGAATCTCAGCGACATTCATGGCAAATGCCATGGCACCACGTCCGTGGAATGGCGGGTTACCGTCGAACAACTCACTGATGGTTCCCAGTGCGTGATAGTTGATCTCATCCTCATAGCCTACCATCTGACGCTCTACGAAACTCAAACGGGTGCGCTTGTAAATCTTCAGACAGGCCTCCATATAGAATCCACCAAGCCATGGCCATGCAGTACCCTGGTGGTAAGCATAGTCACGCTGTGTCTGCGGACCGACATACATCGGGTTATACCCACCGCTCTTCGGGGAGAGGGAACGCAATCCTTTCGGGGTCAGCAGTTCACGGGTACATATATCAAGTACGCCTTTCTTCTGCTCCTGTGACAAAGGAGAGTAATCCAATGCGACAGCAAAGATCATGTTCGGACGTACACTCCAGTCCATCATATTGCCATCCACATAGTCAAGCAGGTAACCATACTCATTAAGGAAAGTATCCACAAACGACACTTTGCAGAGTTCTGCACGCTCCTCCAGTTTCTTGGCATATTTCTTGTCACCAAACTCTTCCTCCAATGAGGCACAGAATTTCAAAGCATTATACCACAGGGCATTGAACTCAACAATATAACCTGAACGCGGAACTACAGGATGACCATTGGCGGTGGAGTTCATCCATGTAATCGCCTTGTCACGACCATTGGCATACAGCAAGCCGTTATCGTCCAGACGCATATTGGAGTTACCACCATCAATAATATAATCTACGATGTCACGAACCAATTTGCCGTACATCTTATATCCCTTTTCTATTCCTGCATCCTTGGCATACTGCTGAATAGCCCAAATAGCCCACAGCGGAACATCCGGATGTTCGATCTCGTAAATCTTCACACTGAGGGGTTTGTCCTCCATGAACTCACGAAGTCCCTTCTCAGCCGTCTTCATCACATGCTCGAAGTAATCCTGTTCACCAATAGCAAGCGTCAGACCAGGCAGGGCGATAAACGTATCACGGGCACGAGCCTTGAACCAAGGATAACCAGCTAACAGATAGCGGTCGTCATTGTCGTCAAGTTCTTCTGCAGAACTGCCACTGCGACGATCACGGAAATGGAACTGGTGGGCGGCAGCAACCAGACAATGATAGAAATTATCACGGGGCTGACGTACGTCAATCTCCTTCTGGAACAAAGTCTTCAGACTGCTGCTCTTAATCTCTTTGGTAGAGGCTGCGAAGATAATGCTCTCACCTTTCTTGATAGATACCTCGAAATAACCGGGAACATAGAGATCCTCATTAGAGGCATATCCGCGCTCCTGTTCTTTCGGATACTCCACGCCACGATACCAGTCAGGCTGGAACACGAACTCATTCTTCTTGTTGAACTGCATGTACAGGTCAGGATACCCGGCATACATACAAGTCTTGATACCGTTATCCACCTCATGATACTCACGGGATGCCGTTGAGTTCTCATGGGTAAACTGCCTTACAGAACGGAAGGCGAGGAAGGGACGGAATCTCAACGTTGTAGCAGAATGAGCATCTTCCAAGGTATAACGAATCAGGATTCGATCCTCATAAGCCTGGAAGATAGTCTCTCGTTTTAATAACACACCGCCTACACGATAAAGGGTGGTAGGCACTACGTCACAAGTAAACTCACGGATATACTTATGACCCTTCGGGCTGAAATTGTTGCCCTGGTACTTATGAAGTCCGAGATTGAACTCAGCACCGTGCTGAATCACCGTACAGTCGAAAGACGACAAAAGAACATGATTCTCATCATCGAGCTCTGGTACGGGAACAACGAGCAGACCATGATACTTACGCGTATTGCAGTCAACGAGTGTCGAACTGCTATAGGCACCAGAACGGTTTGTTCGAAGTAATTCACGACGGAGCGACTCCTCCAGGTTAGTCATTACAGCTTTTTCTAATCGCAAATAACTCATAGTTCCTATTTTAAGGTTTTCGTTTTAGATTTGTATTCAATTTCCAAAAGTACACAATTTCATCGTGATGACAAAATAATTAATGATATTTTTTGTGAAAAGTATTGATTTTTATAGGAGTCGAAGAATATTAACTCGAATAATATTGTCATTTTATTCTTTTTTTATTACTTTTGCAGCGTTTAAGAGAGATTGCATTATTCATGGTAATATCAGGAAAGGAAATAGAAAAGGAACAAATCAGGCAGGCAATCAAAGAACTGTGGGAACTTCTCACGGAGCAGCAACGTCTATTCCTGATGTCTCATGCCTCTCTGGTGAGATTCAAGAAGAATGAGTTCATTTACCATGAAGATGAGACACCTGAGTTTCTTTTCTGTCTTGCAAAAGGAAAAGTCAAGATATTCAAAGAAGGTATTGGCGGTCGTCCCCAGATTGTGCGAATGGCTAAACCTGAGGGATTTTTCGGTTACCGTGCTGGTTTTGCCGGTGACCAGTACAGCACTTCTGCCGCTGCTTTCGAGACGGCTTCTGTTTGTAAGATTCCTCTGTCTGTCATCATGGAGATCATCCATGAGAACAATGATGTTGCCATATACTTTATCAAGCAACTGGCAAATTTGCTAGGTCATGCTGACGAACAAACTGTCAACCTTACACAGAAGCACATTCGTGGAAGACTGGCAGAGGCGCTGCTTCGGCTGAAGAGCAAATATGGCACAGAAGAAGACGGCATGACACTGTCCATCAGTCTCAGCCGTGAGGATCTTGCGAATCTTTCCAACATGACGACAAGCAACGCTATCCGTACCTTATCGGCTTTTGCCTCTGAAAGTCTGATAGCCATTGACGGAAAGAACATCAAATTGCTTGACGAAGACAAGCTGCACAAAACCTCTAAGAACGGTTAATCCGGTATCAGGAAATTAATCACCTCTTGCTCCACACTAATCTGATAGGCTCCGACAGGAGTCCCCATCAACCTGCCGTCAATACTGACCAGTGCATGTTTCGCCTCTTCGACCCTCACCTCCCGGGTACGATAGGGATGCACACTGTGATGGTTCAGAAACCGCCCGGTTACTAACAACCACAAGCCTGCGAAGACCTGCAAGATACCTGCATGATAAACGACAGAGACATCCAACAATCCATTATAAGGCACCGCATTAGGAGTCTGTCCGTACCCCGGTCCGCTACCAATGCACATCGTCATTACCTTCCTGTTGATGACATCAGAGTTGATTTTCACATTCATCTTATAATCCATGCGATGGAAGATCATCAGGAATATGGAGGCAATAAAAGACAAGGTACGAGAACCTAACAACGAACGTGCCTGCCGACGCATATTCATCACGTCAGCAATCAGTCCTATATTAACGCAATTCAGGAAATAACGATGACAGGACTCACCTTTCTTGTTGGTATAACGTATACACCCCAAGTCAACAGGACGGACACGGTGTTTGATAAGCCAGTCAACGGTTTGTTCCATATTTCCCTCCTTAAAGTCCCAATAGCGGGCAAAGTCATTCATCACTCCATTAGGGATCACGCCCAGGGCAATAGTGTCACGCACCTGCTTCTCCTCTTTCATCAGGCAGTTGACGGCATCATTCAGTGCTGAGTCACCACCCATGACGATGATGGTCTTATAGCCATTATGTATCAACATGGACATCAGCCGCTCCACACTGTCTGTCGTCTCACTCTGAACAAAGTCATACTGAACATGGCGTTCGTCTAATACGGACTGTATTTTCTCCCGCTGCTTACTTGATCGTCCTTTGGGACAATACAAGATTCCCCATCTCGTCTCTTCTACTGCCATAGTGCTATTATCTCCTTTACTTTTTCTTCCATCGGCTGCATTGCCTCTACCCAGTGTATCTTGAACCCCCGGCGCTCCATCCCCCTGAACCAGGTCATCTGCCGTTTGGCAAACTGATGAATGGCTATCTCCAGACGTTGGAACATCTCGTCGTAGGTTGTCTTACCAATCAGGTATTCCGTGACAAACTTATACTCCAGACCATAGTATATCAGGTCCTCTGCGGGAATACCACTCTCGAGCAATGCTTTTACCTCTTCCACCATCCCTTCTTCCAACCGTGCCTTCAACCGTCGGGTAATCTTCTCACGACGCTGTTCCCTGTCAATATTCACACCAATGATCAGTGAGTCGACAGGAGGCAGCTCCCTGCGAGGAGTGGGATGCTCCAGATTATAAGTCTCTATCTCTATGGCACGGATGGCACGCTGACAGGAATCCACGTCTGTCTTGTTATGCATGTTCGAGTTGTTCTTTGTTTTCAGCTCCACCAGCATCTGTGTCAGCTCATCCAACGTCTTGCCTTCGAGCTGTTGGCGAAGAACTGGATTCTGCGGTACAGGCGAGAGATGGTAGCCTTTCAATACCGCTTCGATATAAAGTCCTGTACCTCCACAGAGGATAGGCTGTGCTCCTCGGCTCAGGATATCCTGATAGGCATCAAAGAAGTCCTGCTGGTATTGGAAGAGGTTGTATTTCGTTCCCGGTTCACAGATGTCTATCAGATGATAGGGTACGCCATCATAGTCGGCAAGATCCTTACCTGTTCCGATATCCATACGACGATATACCTGACGGGAGTCGGCGGAGATAATCTCTCCCCCCACCTCTTTCGCCAGTGCAGCTGCCAGCGGTGTCTTGCCGCTTGCTGTCGGACCGAGTATGGTAATCATCTGCTTTCCCACCTTCATCAATATTATGCGTCAGCAAATACCTTACCGTCATCAAGGGTTACCTGCAACGGTGTATACTCACAATGGAAGTCGTTCTGTAAACGGTCCAGATACCTCTTACACTCCCACTTACACATCGGCAGGTCGTGCAGCAGGTAGTTACCACAGGTCTCTGGGGTCGTGGCAGGCACCTCACTCTGGGTCAGTATCCATTCCAAGCACTCGACAGTCAGTTTCCTCATGTCCTGGGCACTATACTTACCTGTCATGACGATATACATACCTGTCAGACAGCCCATCGGTCCGACATACACCACATCGTCCTTCACGCAGGAGTTACGGAACCATGTCGCCATCAGGTGTTCGATACTATGCATGGCAGCAGGAGCCACCGCCGGTTCCTTGTTGGGCTCCGTGATACGCAGGTCAAAGGTACGGAACCGTTTGTCATCCCTTGAGATATAGATACCCGGTTTCAAACGGGTATGGTCAATCGTAAAACTCTGTATTACTTCCACAATATCAGTTCTTAGTTTCTATGACTGCAAAGGTAAATAAAAAAAGCCGTCCGACAAAATCGGACGGCTAATATTTTAGTTGAGCATTCTCTTATTTGAGCTCAGCGAGGTACTTGATAGTACGAACCATCTGAGAAGTGTAAGAGTTCTCGTTGTCATACCAAGCAACAACCTGTACGAGAGAGTTGCCGTCACCCATCTTAGAAACCATGGTCTGGTTAGCGTCGAAGAGTGAACCGAACTTCATACCGATGATATCGCTGGAAACGAGCTTCTCCTCAGTGTAACCGAAAGACTCGTTGGTAGCAGCCTTCATAGCAGCGTTGATACCCTCAACAGTTACCTCACCCTTAACAACAGCGTGCAGGATAGTGGTAGAACCTGTAGGAGTTGGAACGCGCTGTGCAGCACCGATCAGCTTACCGTTCAGCTCAGGGATAACCAGACCGATAGCCTTAGCAGCACCAGTAGAGTTAGGAACGATGTTCTGAGCACCGGCACGTGCACGCTGAACATCACCCTTGCGCTGAGGACCGTCCAGAATCATCTGGTCGCCAGTGTAAGCGTGTACAGTTGTCATGATACCGCTCTGGATAGGAGCGAAATCGTTCA